>CAZKKI010000021.1:0-31881 GCA_964553325.1 uncultured Melioribacteraceae bacterium
TGTCCGATGTAAATTTTATCGAACTTAACGGAATATAAAACATAAACAAAAAACATGATAGCCTCAAACAAAAAACCCCAATAGGAAATTGGGGTAATTTAGCTCCGCGTGTAGGACTCGAACCTACAACCCTTCGGTTAACAGCCGAATGCTCTACCATTGAGCTAACGCGGAATAAACTTTCTTTGTCAACCCTTCGGTTAATCCGGCAACTGCCGGCTCTACCATTAAGCTAACAAAAAACGAACTTTATTGGGCTAACATGAAATATGCATAAAGAACAAAGTAAAATTTCAAGGACTGTAAAATATGTGAATGTTTTTTATTTGTCAAGTAAAAGATTATGCATTTTTTATACAAATATTTCCCTCTTTTGTTTTCCGAATAGTAATATTATTTTTGTTTTGGAATTAAACATTTACAAATAACCGATAGTGATATGAAAGACTTGGAAAAAATCAAAACAGGTGAGCAATTTTGGAATGAATCGGTTTATAAAAAAGCGATCGAAAAGCATCCCGAGAGAAGAGAAAAATTCACTACTCAATCATTTAAAGAAGTGAAACCTTTATATTCACCTGTGGATTTGGAAAAAACAGATTATTTGCGGGATCTAAATTTTCCCGGACAATTTCCATACACTCGCGGAATTCAACCTACAATGTATCGCGGTAGGTTGTGGACGATGAGGCAATACGCGGGTTTCGGTACCGCGAAAGAATCAAACGAACGTTACAAATATTTGCTCTCGCAAGGACAGAGCGGATTATCCGTAGCCTTCGATTTACCGACACAAATAGGTTACGATAGCGACGATCCGATGGCTTTGGGCGAAGTGGGGAAAGTAGGAGTTGCTATTGATACGCTTGCGGATATGGAAATTTTATTCGATCAAATTCCGCTCGACAAAGTTTCAACATCAATGACTATAAACGCGCCGGCAGCTATCTTACTTGCGATGTACATTGTAGTTGCCGAAAAACAAGGTGTACCTAAAAATGTTATTCGCGGTACGATTCAAAACGATATTTTAAAAGAATATATTGCGCGCGGAACATATATTTATCCCCCAAAACCTTCGATGAGGTTAATTACGAATATTTTTGAATTTTGTGCAAAAGAAGTCCCCAAGTGGAACACTATTTCGATTTCGGGTTACCACATACGCGAAGCCGGATCAACAGCGGCGCAAGAGGTTGGTTTTACTTTAGCCGATGGAATTGAATATGTGAAAGCCGCATTGGCAGCCGGACTCGACGTAGATAAGTTTGCGGGAAGACTTTCGTTTTTCTTTAATGCACATAACGATTTACTTGAAGAAGTTGCGAAATTCAGAACCGCCAGAAGAATGTGGGCTCGAATTATGAAAGATAAATTCGGTGCAAAAAAAGAACGCTCGATGATGATGCGTTTTCACACTCAAACTGCAGGTTCGGCATTGACTGCGCAACAAGTTGATAATAATATTATTCGCGTTACAATTCAAACTATTGCCGCCGTTCTCGGAGGAACACAAAGTTTGCATACAAATTCAAAGGACGAGGCATTGGCGTTACCCACCGAGAAATCCGTTAAAATTGCTTTACGTACTCAACAAATTGTTGCCCACGAAAGCGGATTGACCAATACCATTGATCCTCTTGCAGGTTCTTATTATGTCGAATCTTTAACCAATCAAATCGAGGAAGAAGCAAACGGCTACTTGAACAAAATCGAATCGATGGGTGGAATGATTAACGCAATTGAAAACGGCTATGTTCAACAGGAAATTCAAAAAGCCGCATATAAATTCAATCAAGAGTTGGAAAATAAAGAAAGGATCGTTGTAGGTGTTAATGAATATATCGAACCCGAAGAGCATTACTCCGATGTACTGAAAATCGATGAGAAAGTTCAAGAAGAACAAATCAAATTTTTAATGAAAATTAAAAAAGAACGCGATAATGATGCGGTAAAGAGAAAACTGGATGACCTAAAAAAAGCTGCCGAAGGTGACGAAAACTTGATGCCGTATATTATTGAAGCCGTGAAAGTTTATGCAAGCATCGGAGAAATTTCAAATGCAATGCGGGAAGTCTTCGGAGAATATCACGACAATGTAAAAATTTAGCGGGGTGAAAATGAATATTTCGCATATCGAACATATTGGAATTGCAGTGAAAAATTTGAAAGAAGCAATAAAATTTTATGAGGAAGTGTTGGATTTCAAATGTTATGCAATTGAAGAAGTTAAAGACCAGCAAGTAAGAACCGCATTTTTCCAAGTAGGTCAAACAAAAATCGAACTTTTGGAAGCCACATCGGAAGAAAGTCCGATTTATAAATTTATTGAAAAGCGGGGCGAAGGAATTCACCACATAGCTTTTAATGTAAATAGTGTTCAAAGTTCTTTGGATGAGGCGGAAAAAAAAGGAGTGAAATTAATTGATAAACAACCGCGGAAAGGTGCGGAAGGATTAAATATTGCTTTTCTTCATCCTAAATCAACACACGGTTTGCTAATAGAGTTTTGCAGTAAAGAAGACCCCGAAAAATAGCTTAGGAATCTTAAGTCCTGTTCCTTTTTTAATTTTGAATCGGTCCAAAATGCTACCGAAATTTTCCATGTTTTTTTTTCATTTAAGTAATTAAGTTAAAAGGAGAAATTATGAAAACACCGACAATTATGATTATGATAATATTATTAACCACAATTTCCGTTATAGGTCAAAAGAAAGAGAACGCGTGCGCAGTGGCAAAACAAAGTTATTATAATCGTTTATTTAAATCGTCCCGACTTAATTACCCGGGAGATTCGAACATCGATGTAACATATTATAAACTGAACTTGAATATAAATCATATTGTGAAGCAAATTAACGGGGTAGTTACGGTAAAAGCAAAAAGCGTAACACCCTCGCTAACGGATTTTTTCCTCGATTTACAAGATGTTTTTACGGTTGATTCCGTTAAAGCAAATGTGGAACAGCTCTCTTTTACTCATTCTTCCGATAAATTGAACATAACACTTCCGAAATCTTATTCCGTAGGTGAAGAATTTAGCGTGGACATTTTCTATCGTGGCCGCCCTGGCAGTTCCGGGTTTGGCAGTTTTGAGTTTAGTTCACATGATGGCACGCCCGTAATCTGGACGCTTAGCGAACCATACGGTGCGAGCGATTGGTGGCCTTGTAAAGATACACCTGCCGATAAGGTTGATTCTTCGGATGTTTGGATAACTGCGGACGAATTGTTTTATTCCGTTTCAAACGGTAGTCTGGAAGGTATAATCAAAAACGGAGACGGTACTCGTACGTTCAAATGGAAGAATCATCATCCTATTGCCCATTATCTGATTTCACTTGCGATGACTAATTATGATATTTATAAGAATTATTTTGTTTATGCTCCCGGCGACACGATGGAAGTAATTCATTATATGTATCCTGAGCATTTAAATTCAAATAAAAGCAATTTGGATAAAACCCCCGAAATGTTAGCTATCTTCTCGGAATTGTTCGGGTTATATCCATATATAAATGAAAAGTACGGTCATGCCGAATTCGGTTGGGGGGGCGGAATGGAACACCAGACGGTTTCTTCAATGGGGGCTTTTTCCTCTAGCATAGTTTCGCATGAACTTGCTCATCAATGGTTTGGAGATAAAATTACTTGTAAAGACTGGCACCACATTTGGTTAAATGAAGGTTTCGCTACTTACTGCGAGTCCTTATATAAAGAAGCGAAGTACGGTTATTCGAGTTATAAATCTTCTATCGCTTCCGAGATGAGTTATGCAAAAAATGCTTTCGGTAGTATTTACGTCCAGAATATTAATAGCGTCGGTGAGATTTTTGACGGTTCACGAAGTTATGCGAAGGGTGCGGTTGTTTTGCATATGTTGAGAGGTGTGTTGGGAGATTCCACTTTTTTTAACGTTATGTATTCTTATTCGAACGATCCGCAATTGGCATACGGGGTTGCAACAACCGAAGATTTTCAAAGGGTGGCT
This sequence comes from uncultured Melioribacteraceae bacterium, assembly GCA_964553325.1. Lineage (GTDB taxonomy): Bacteria > Bacteroidota > Ignavibacteria > Ignavibacteriales > Melioribacteraceae > BMS3ABIN04. Next base: position 3,992 of record CAZKKI010000021.1, read on the forward strand.
GAAGAAGTTTCCGGTGAGGATTTGGAATATTTCTTTAAGGAGTGGATTTACGGTGAAGATTTTCCGGTATATAATATAGATTGGGGCTATACAAGAATTGATAACGAGTTATATCGGTTTAGAATTACGATAAATCAATCGAATCATAAAAACCCCGCTTTCTTTACCATGCCTGTGCAAGTTCAAGTAACTACAACGGCAGGGGATACATTGTTAACATTTTTTAATAATCAACAATCACAAACGTTTTATTCGGACGTTACGGGTCAACCTCAAAGTATTAAGTTTGATCCGGAAAATTGGATACTAAAAACTGTTCAAAGTATTACAACCGGCGTGAAAACAAGTGATAATTTACCAACTCAATTTGCATTGGAACAAAACTACCCCAATCCCTTTAACCCAAGTACAACAATAAAATATTCTATTCCGTATCTACAAAATCAAAATGCTATCTCCGTAAAACTAACGGTATTTGATGTTTTAGGTCGTGAAATAGCTACACTAGTTGACAAGAAGCAATCTCCCGGAAATTACAGTGTTATATTCAATGCTGAGTCCGGTATTGGGGGATTAAACAGCGGGGTATATTATTATCAATTAAAAGCAGGGGATTTCATGGGGACAAAAAAGATGATATTAATAAAATAAGTTCATAAATCTAAAGGAGTGTCTCATGAAAAGAGCCATATTATTTTTAGTGGTATTTATGAGTGGAAACATCTCTGCGCAATTGGAAAGTTTTATGAGATTTCCAATGCAAGATAGTTCGAGCTATGTATACAATTCCGTAATTTTGAAAGCTCCAAACGACGAACTCTTATTTTTTTTCGTTGAAAGTGATTCTCTTTTTTATTCAAGAAGCATCAATAGCGGGGTCAGCTGGAATGAGAGAATTTTACTTGCGGAAACATCCGATGATATTTCTAATCCCGAATGGAATAAAATATTAGGATTGGTGACAAGTCAATCGCGAATTCTTGTTTTATATAGAGGTCAAGATTCTCAGCGTTATATTATTTATTCTGACGATAATGGATTGAATTGGTCAGTCCCCCAAGCTTTTAATATAACCGAGACATCAAAAATTTATGAATTGACCGAGCTCAATGATACTACTCTTTATTGTCTCTATGCTAACTCTGATAAATTATATAGTATTGTAAGCAATAATAACGGTGAAAGTTGGAGTAATAGGAGTATTTTATGGAGCAATAATAGAGGAGCTTGTCTGGCATCTATTGATGATAGCACAAAAATTCTAATCGAGAGTAACGATACATCCTCGGTTTTGGTGAAGTACATTAGTTACGACGGCGGAACAACTTGGCAAAATAGTCCTACAACAATTGATATTTCATCGTATTATAATCGTTACGATGATAAATGGTTGAATCTCATTAAACAGAATGATACTGTATTGGTTCTAACGTATTATGGTGAATATTTGGCTGATGGCATACAAAGATCGGATATTTTTATAAGTAAATCGTACGATAATGGAGAAACATGGAGCGAACCGCAAATATTGAATAGATATGTGGGGTTAAATCGTAATCCTCAAACTACTTTAATTAATGGTAAAATATACTTGACTTTTACTACCGATAGGTTTAACAAAATTCAAGCCTGGTATGGAATTATAGATGAATCGTCGGATTCACAAGCACCGCCGAATATTTATAAGATATTCACCGATCCAATCCTACCGTTGAGTGATCAAGATTTAGTAATTAAAGCTAAAGTTATTGATGACGAAAGTGTTGAATCGGTAATATTAAGTTATCGGTTCAATGATGAAAGTACATATTATTCGGTAGAAATGGTTGATGACGGACAGCACGGGGATGAGGAACCGAACGATATGGTTTTTGGAAATGTAATAGATATTCAAAAGGATATTGATTCAATAGTTTGCTTTATAACGGCAAAAGATAATGATTTGTTAACAGTGATTTCAGACAAAAAAACGATATCGTTTATAAATAATAACATGTTTGACGCATATTACCTAGAAGTGAATAATATCAAATTACCGGTTCGAAATGATGGAGTAATTGCCGATGATTTAATAGGAAGTTCTTATCAAGGAACTTTTGAAGAAAGTAACTTTTTATTTTCAGGTGGTTTTGCATTAACCGGTTACCACGATGAAGCATATTGGTCGAATGGAGTGTTAACAAGTTCAAGAGTGGCAGATTATATTCCAGGACCGGTTGAGGAAATTCTTGACACCAATTATTATAAAATATATGTTCTAAGTTCGTCCGCATTACCCTTTGGAAAATCATGGCAAGCATGGCAATATGCTGTTGAATTAGGAGCGAAATTTTATGATGGAGACGGTGACGGGAAATACAATCCTGTTGATAAAAACGGAAACGGTTATTGGGATCCGAACGAAGACAGACCCGATTTATTGGGAGATGTAACTGCGTGGTGTGTTTTTAACGATGGAGTGCCGAGCACGGAAAGAAGATATAATAATATTGCTCCTCAAGGAATAGAAATAAAACAAACCGTATTTGCATATTCACCGGAAACATATCCTGAATTATCGAATGTCGTATTTATCCGTTACATTATTGAAAATATGGGGACGGTAACCAATGTAATGGATTCGGTTTATTTCTCTGCTTGGTTGGATTCCGATATAGGACATTATTATAACGATCTAAGCGGTTCGGATACAACTTTAAATGCAGGCTATACGTACGATAACGGGCCGGATGACGGATATGGTCAAAATCCACCTGCTTTTGTTGTTTCAATTTTACAAGGTCCGGTTTCTTATATTCCAAATCAATCGTTTATAGACAATAACCAAAACGGAATTTTTGATCTTGGGACAGACACTCCGTTGGATACGGCTAAAAACTTTATGGGTGTATTGTTGGGAGAAGAAATATATCCCGGAGCTATTAATCAAGATATGTCCTCATTTGTGAGCTATATGAAGAGCCATCCCACGCAAGGTGATCCTGATTTAGATGTTCAGTTAAGAAATTATATGTTGGGTAAACGGCCTGATGGTAGTTTTATAAATCCATGTGATTGGCAATATGGAAATGTTTTTAATATGAATTGCGAAGATGTAAATCCAATTTATATGTATTCCGGTGACCCGGTGAACCAAAACGGTTGGATTAACACAGATAATAATGACTACCGAATGTTGGTAACTACAGGACCGTTTACACTGGAAAAAGGCAATCCGGTGGAAATAATAGTAGCGTATGTGGTTGGCAGAGGAACTGACGCGTTGAATTCAATAACGGTAGCAAAAGATATAGCAAAAGACGCAATAGGTTTCTATACTACAAATTTCCAATATGTACCGGTTAGTGTTAAAGAAGATAAACTAAGCAAAATCCCAACAAAATTCTTGCTAGAACAAAACTATCCGAATCCCTTTAACCCAAGTACGACGATAAGATACGGAATACCGTTTGGAAAAGCGTTGGAAATAAAACTGGTTGTATACGATATACTCGGACGTGAAGTGGAGACGTTGGTAAAACAAAAGCAAGGAGCCGGAAATTACGAGGTAACGTTTGACGCAAGTAAACTAAGTAGCGGAATATATTATTATCAATTACAAGCAGGGGATTTTATTCAGACTAAAAAAATGATTTTGCTTAAATAAACGTTTATTTTTTCCCGCGGTTGGTTTTTAGTTTTTGTCGGTTGTTTTTATTTGTGATTTGCGTTCGTTTTTTTTTCCTTCATTTTTGTATATTCGTAAATAATTAACTGACGCGGGGAAAATTAAGATGAAAAAAATTCTGATTTTCGCATATATACTTTTTGCGTTTAGTACTCTGGCGGCGCAAGATTTTCTTTTGCAAGGTTGGTATTGGGATTATCCTAAAACAACCAGCGGAGAAAATTGGGCTGATACACTACATAATAAAGCAAGTGAATTGGCCGACGCCGGTTTTACGTACGTATGGCTTCCTCCGCTTTCAAGAACAAGTTCGGGTAGTAACAGCAACGGCTATGATCCGAAAGATTTGTTCGATTTGGGTGAATTTGGATTAGGCCCTACAGGCTTCGGATCGCGAACGGATGTAGATAACTTGATTAACGAATTTACATTGCAAGGAATTAATGCTGTTGCCGACGTCGTTTATAACCACAGAGATGGTGGTTATCCCGAAGTAAATACTGCCGTTGAAAATTGGATTGAGAATTTCACTTATCCGGGTAATTGCCCTTATCCTTCCGATAGAGTAAGATTTGCTTTGCCGATCGGCGGTTCAACAGGCAAGGGTAGCGGAACATATTATTTTAAAATCAAATCGAAAACGGAACATTCCGATTTTTTCGGAAAATCGTATAAATTTTATGTCTGGACGACAAAAGTCGGTTGGCAAGGTCTGCCGGACGAAAACGAAGTGGAACCTAACGGCGGCGGAGGTTGCGGCGAACCGAATAATCCGGTATCTCTCGGTGTTAATTATTGGGCAACCATCGATGCAACTGGTTGTAAAGTGGATGAATTTCAACTCACTTTGAGTTCTGCGGATTTTTATTCGGCGGGAGATACACTGTTTTGCGTGCTGCCAAACGATGCCGGATATACCGATCATTATATTTACGAACTTTGGTACAACGACGGGGTTAATCCGACCGTTAACATTCAATCCGATATTGTTTATCAAACCTATACGGATTTCACTTCCATGCCTAGCGGGCGCGGCGGCATGAATTGGCAGAACTTCAAACCTAACGGAATTAATTCAACCACATTGTGCGGAGATTGGGATTGGCCATGGTTCTTTTACGATTATGATCAATATATCCAGACAACAAAAGATTCGCTTTTTGTATGGACGGCTTGGTTGTGGAATGATGTAGGAATTCGGGGGCTTAGAATGGATGCCGTTAAGCATTTTACTCCCGAGTTTGTCGGCGATTTGTTCGATTATCTTTACGATCAAGGAATTATACCGCAGCTTAATGTCGGCGAATATTTCGACGGGAATTCCTCAACTTTAAAAAATTGGATAGATCAAGTTTATTCTTACATGGATGCCGATACAAAATCGGCTATTACGCCGCGAGCGTTCGATTTTTCTTTGTTTTACGCTCTGAAAGATGCTTCCGATACTTACGGATATGACGTCCGCAATGTATTCAATTCCGGTTTGGTGGATGCCGAAGGAATGAGCGGATTTAATGTTGTTACGTTTGTTAATAATCATGATTTGGCTAAAGAGGGAAACGACATACAAAACGATCCGGTTTTGGCGTACGCTTATATTTTGACTAATAATCAAGTCGGTTTACCAACGGTTTTTTACCCCGATTATTATTATGTATCCGGCTTTACTAACACCGGTATGAAAAATGCTATTAATAATCTTATTGCTCTTCATAAAAAGTATATTTTCGGTTCATCGTCTCGCGATTATTTAAGCAGAACCGGAACTCCTTATAACCAAACTTTCACTTCGGGTTATCCCACAACAACTTTAATATACCAATTAATGAATATTCCGACAAACCAAGATGTTATTGTAGGAATAAACTATGCCGGCGGAACAGATACGTTAAAAGTTTTGCAAGAAATCAATACATCAAATGTAAACAGCGGCGATGTTTTTGTTAATATGATTAATAATGATTTTTCGACTTATTCCAAAGTGAACTCAAGTAATGAAATTTTAATCGAACTTCCTCCGCGAGCTTATTCCGTTTGGGTACAAGGAGTATTGGTGGAAATAAAAATATTCTTGGAAGGCCCATATAATTCAAGTTTAAACGAAATGAAAACATCCCTTTTTACGAATAATTATATTCCTTTGACATCACCTTATTCGGAAGATCCACGCACGGTTAAAGCGATTCCGGAAGATGTAGTCGATTGGATATTAATTGAATTGCGTACAAGCGCGAACGGTTCGGCTGTTGGTTATCGTAGCGCCTTTTTAAGAAAGGACGGAAGGATTGTGGATGATGACGGAACTGGAACGGCAATACCGATTCCGGTTAAAGAAGGTGATTATTATATAGTTGTGAGACATAGAAACCACTTGCCGGTAATGAGTTCCTCGCTAATTTCGCTCTCCGGTACAACAACATTATACGATTTCACAACCGGACAGTTTAAGGCATATGGAACCGAGCCGATGAAAGACTTATCCGGCACGGGAATTTACGGAATGATTTCCGGTGATGCCACCGGCAACGGAAATGTTGATGCCGGCGATAGAAACGAAACATGGAACAAACGAAATACAACGGGCTACAATTCCGCAGACGTAACTTGTGATGGTGTTGTAGATGCCGGTGATAGAAATACCACTTGGAATAATAGAAATAAAACTACTCAGGTCCCTTAACCGCTTTGGTTTTCATTGAGTTTGTAAAATTCGGCTGAATATTTTTGCGATTTTATCGTTATATTAATTTATTATTAACGGTGGAGTAATGAAAACCAGACTGTTGGAAAAGCTAGAGCTGATTGAAAAAGAGAGGAAAACATTGTTGGAGAAGTTAGCCGGATTCGACGATGAAAAACTGAACGAAAAACCAAAGCCCGATAAATGGTCGGTATTGCAAGTAATGAATCATCTGATAAAATCGGAGAAGCTTTCGGTGGTTTATATCAAAAGAAAAGTAAACGGGAATTCGGATTTGAAAAGAACTTCTTTTAAATCCAAAATTAATGCTTTTTTACTCCGCATCGGTCTACTTTTACCGCTGAAATTAAAAGCTCCCGCCAATGTTTCGGATTTACCGGATTACGATACTTTTGAAAACGTAAAAGCTAATTGGGATAAAACCCGCGAAATGTTTTTATCGATTATTATCGAAATGCCCGACGAAATGCTTGAGAAAGATGTCTTTAAACATCCCTCAATAGGTGAAATGAATATTGTTGGAGCTGTGGATTTTTTCGATTCACACTTCAAACACCATCGCAAACAAATATATTCGCTTCTAAAATAAAAACGGAGAGGACAAATGAAAAGAATCGCAATATTTTTCGGGATTATAACATTTTTAATTTTTTCCGCTGACAAATCGTTTGCACAACATGAAGAGATAACAGGTTTGTGGAAAACAATAGACGACGAAACCGGACAACCTAAATCCGTAGTTGAGATATTTATTCAAGATGGAAAACTTTATGGTAAAATTGTTAAACTTTTTAGAAAACCCGGTGAAGATCCCGATCCTGTTTGCGATAAATGCGACGAGGACGATCCCAGAAAAGATCAAAAAATTATCGGTATGACGATTATTACGGATATGGAATATGATGAAGACGATAACGAATGGGAAGACGGTGAAATACTAGACCCTAAAAAAGGGAAAGTTTACGATTGTAAATTGTGGGTGGAAAACGGAAAACTGCAAGTACGCGGTTATGTTCTTTTCTTTCACAGAACCCAAGAATGGGTGCGTTACGACGGAGAAATATAACCGAATTTTGAAATGTATGAGTTGTCGGAAATATATGTTTATCCGGTAAAATCTTTGGGTGGAATTAAACTGGATTCCGCCGAAGTTCAATTAAGAGGTTTGAAGTTCGACCGCCGCTGGATGATTGTTGACCAACACAATAATTTTCTAACACAAAGAAGATTGCCGGAAATGGCTCTCATCGATAGCCGAATTAATGACAATAAAATAATCCTTTCTCATAAGAAGAAAAAACTTTCCGGCTTTACCTTTGAATTCGGCGAGCATTCGGGAAAACAAACGAACGTACGAATTTTCGATAATATTGCACCGGCTCACTTTGTTTCCGCGGAAGCCGATAAGTGGTTAACCGAAGCGCTTGGTATAAAATGCAGATTGGTTTTTATGACCGATTCAGATATCAGACCGGTAAATAAAAAATACGCAAAGAAAAATGAATCGGTTAGCTTTGCGGATGGGTTCCCTTATTTATTAATCGGACAAGCTTCGATGGATTTGCTTAATTCCAAACTGTCCGGTCGAATGTCGGCAAAAAGATTCAGACCTAATTTCGTTTTCACCGGTGGTGAACCTCACGATGAAGATAATTGGTCGGAAATATCCATCGGAAAGGTGCGTTTCGACGTTGTTAAACCATGCTCGCGTTGTGTTATTACAACCGTAAATCAGGAAACGGGGGAAAAAGGGAAAGAACCTTTGTTTACGTTATCGACTTATAGAAAAATAAATAACAAAGTTTTGTTCGGTCAAAATATGATTGCAATAACAACCGGAACAATTTACACGGGCGAAAAAATAGAAATAATTAATGTTAAAAAATAATAACTTTAATAAAAATAAAACGTATCTGCAAACGGAAAGAACAGGCCGTTTTTTTACGCTCGGTCAATTAAACGAAAAAACCGAATTTATTTGGTTTGTGCTTCACGGTTACGGACAGTTGGCTAATTACTTTATTGAAAAATTCGCCGTTATTAGCGATGTGAAAAATTTCATAGTTGCTCCGGAAGCTCTGAATAGATTTTACCTTAAGGGTTTTTCTGGAAGAATCGGCGCAACATGGATGACCAAAGAAGAAAGGGAACACGAAATCCACGATTATGTAAAATTTTTGAATTCGGTTTACGAACAAATCCGAGATAATATCGATTTGCAAAAAATTAAAATCAATCTACTCGGTTTTTCGCAAGGAGCGCATACGGCTGTAAGATGGTTGTTAAAAGGAAACATTCAACCTGAAAATTTAATTTTGTGGAGCGGTTCTTTCCCGGCGGATAATGAAATAGCGGAAAATATAGATTTGTTAAATGCGACAAAAATTTTTATGGTAATTGGTAACAAAGATGAATTTATAGACGAAAAAAGTATTAATGTAGAGGAAAAAAGATTACTGTCGTTAGGACTAAAGTATGGTTTAATTCCGTTCGATGGTGGACACGAAATAGAAAAAGAAACTTTACTGAATCTTTCGAGGAAATTGGAAGGCGGCGAATGAAAGTTTTTAAAAAATTTTTATTAATCGGAATCGTACCGTATGTTTTAGCGGCACAACCCTTTTCGCGCGGAGTTACTTTTAGCAATTGGTTTCAACCGGAAAGTATTAACAGATTACCATTTTCCAAATATTCGAAAAAGGATTTTGAAAACGTAAAGTTGCTGGGTTGCGATGTAATCAGATTGCCGATTAACTTACACGCAATGACCGACGGAACATCTGAACAAAAGATTGATGAACGGCTTTTCTATTTCCTCGATCAAGTTATTGATTGGGCTGAAGAAGTGAATATGAACTTGATTCTCGATAACCATTCGTTTAATCCTTCGATCGATACCGATTACAGAATCGATACGATATTGATTCCGGTTTGGCAACAAGTGGCGGAGCGTTATAAAAACAGAACGAATTTAATTTATTATGAAATATTAAACGAACCGCATGGAATATCGCACAGCAGATGGAATCAAATACAGCAGAATGTAATCGACGCAATTCGCCAAATTGATTCTGTTCATACTATTATTGTCGGTTCCGCCGATTGGAACGGTTTTTACGGTTTGGAACAACTGCCCCAATTTGCTGATACCAATTTGCTCTACACGTTTCATTTTTACAATCCGCATTTGTTTACTCATCAAGGTGCACGCTGGACAATTCCTTCTATGGAAAATGTTGCGGGAATTCCATTCCCGTATTCGGCTTCGGAAATGCCGCCCCTCGATCCCTCATATTCGGGAACGTGGATTGAAGAAGCGTACAATAATTATCCAACGGAAGGAACGGAAACAAACGTTAAAAGTTTGATAGATATTGCGGTTGATTTTAAAAATTCGAGAAATGTCGATTTGTTTTGCGGTGAATTCGGCGTTTATATGAAAAACAGTAACAACAATCATAGAATTAACTGGTATACATTGGTTAGAAATTATTTGGAGCAAAACGATATTCCGTGGATAGCTTGGGATTATAAAGAAGGATTCGGTTTGTTTGAGAAAGGCTCGGACGAATTGTTCGAACACGATTTAAATCTTCCTTTGATTAATGCACTCGGTTTAAACACCGTACCTCAAAGCGAATATGTACGGGTGCCCGATAGTTCGCAAATCCTCATATATTCCGATATGGTTGAAGAATTTATATCGGAAACGAGTTATTCCTTGAGTGAAAGTATGGATTTTTACTCCGTCGAGAATCCGGCAGAAGGCAATTTCTGTATGTTCTGGAACGGAGGAAATCAATACGATTACCTCGGTTTTGATTTTATTCCAGATAGAGATTTCTCTTTTCTGAAAAATAACGGCTTTGTTTTCAGCTTTTGGTTGAAAGGTTTATCGGACGATACCGAATTTAATTTGCGTTTTGTTGATACTAAAGAGGAAAATATTCCCGGCGATCATCCGTGGAGAATGGTTTACAAAATCGATAATTCAATTGTTGATTTCGATGGTAAATGGCACAAGATTGAAATTCCGTTGCAACATTTTTGGGAACAAGGTTCGTGGGATAACGGTTGGTTTGAACCTGAAGGAAAGTTTGATTGGACGGCAATCGACGAATTCAACATAGTTGCGGAATATAAAAACATAACAGGCTCTCAACTTTGGTTCGACGAATTGAAAATTTATAACCCGGATTTCGTAAGCGTTGCGGATAATCAAGTTCCGGCTGAATTTAAATTGTATCAAAATTACCCGAATCCGTTTAATCCGAGTACAACAATAGAATATGTTATTCCCTCCAATATCGGCGGCGGAATAATTAATGTAAAATTAACGGTTTACGATGTACTTGGTCGGGAAGTGGCTACGCTTGTAAATGAAAAACAAACACCCGGTAACTACAAAGTAATTTTCGAAGCAAACTTTGCCGAGGGTGGTTTGCCGAGCGGAATTTATTTGTACAAATTACAAGCCGGGCATTTTATTCAAACTCGTAAAATGATTTTGATGAAATAGGAAACAGACGTGTTCACAAAAGTTGTTAAATATTCTTAATCCGGAAAGCTGTTTTATACGGAAATATAAAATAAATTTATGGTGAAAAAATAATAAGAATTCAAACTACTGTTGCAACTTTATGCCAATTAAATTAAGTTAGCATTCAATTTATAATAAACACTCTCGCAACTAACTAAGGTAACAAAATGAGTAAGGTAAGAAAAATCACTTTGAACGAAAATGAAATACCCGAAAAGTGGTACAACATTCAACCGGACATGCCGAACAAACCTTTACCGCCTTTACATCCGGCAACTAAAGAACCTATAGGTCCGGAAGATTTGGCACCGTTATTTCCGATGGAATTAATTAAGCAGGAAGTTTCACAAGAAAGATGGATTGAAATTCCGGAAGAAGTAAGGGAAATTTATAAAATGTGGCGTCCCACGCCAATGTTCAGAGCATACAATTTGGAAAAAGCGTTGGATACTCCGGCAAAAATCTATTACAAGTACGAAGGTGTTAGTCCCGCCGGTTCACATAAACCTAATACGGCCGTTGCGCAAGCATATTACAATAAAATAGAAGGTGTGAAAAAAATTACTACGGAAACCGGTGCGGGACAATGGGGAAGCGCATTAAGTTTTGCCACTCAGCTTTTCGATATTGGTCTCGAAGTTTTTATGGTTAAGGTAAGCTATAACCAAAAGCCGTATAGAAAACTACTTATGAATACTTGGGGCGCCGATGTTTATGCTTCGCCGACCGATCTGACGGAAGCGGGCAGAAAAATTTTAAGTGAAGACCCCGATTCGCCCGGAAGCTTGGGAATCGCAATTTCAGAAGCTATTGAACGCGCTGTTAGCGATGATACCACAAAATATTCGTTGGGCAGTGTATTGAATCATGTTTTAATGCATCAATCGATTATCGGTTTGGAAGCAATCAAACAATTGGAAAAGACAGGGGATTTTCCGGATATAGTTATTGCACCGCTCGGCGGCGGATCGAACTTTGCAGGTATCGCTTTTCCGTTTTTACGATATAAATTAACGGAAGGTAAAGATGTGAGATGTATCGCCGTTGAACCCGCATCCTGTCCCAAATTAACCAAAGGTGAATTTCGATACGATTTCGGTGATACTGTGGGATTGACTCCTCTGCTCCCGATGTACACATTGGGTCATACTTTCGTACCCGAGCCGATTCATGCCGGTGGTTTAAGGTATCACGGAGCCAGCGTTTTGGTAAGTCAACTTTTGAAAGATAAACTTGTTGAAGCGGTTGCATTACATCAAATAGAGTGTTTTGAAGCCGGTGTTCAATTTGCCAAAACCGAAGGAATAATTCCCGCACCAGAATCGACACACGGAATTGCCGCTGTAGTTAGAGAAGCGTTAAAAGCTAAAGAAGAAGGTGTTTCCAAAACAATATTGTTTAATCTTAGCGGTCACGGTTACTTCGATATGAGCGCATATCAAGATTACTTCGACGGAAAGTTAATTGAACATGAATTAACCGAAGAAGAATTGCACGCGGCATTAAAAAATCTCGATACACCCAAAATTGAAGAATAAAAAACAGTAATAAATGCCGGGGAATAAACTTTCTCCGGCTTTTTGTTAAAGATAAATTATAGTAATGAATAAATATAAAACTTTCTTTTACATTCCGATTTTCTTTGTTCTATTTTCTTGTTACCAAACGGAAACACCAAGTAAACTTACGGCATTTATTCCGACCAACAAAATTAAGCTGAGTCCGGCAACATATAAAACCGCTAAAAACATCGAGCGCTTTTTCGACAGACGATTTAAACTCGGAGTTTTTAACGGTACCGTTTTATTTGCCGAAAAGGGATTAATAGTTTTCAAAAAAGCTTATGGCTTCGCTAATTTCAGAAAGAAGGATTCGTTACGCACTAATTCCTCTTTCCAACTTGCATCGGTGAGTAAGCCGCTGGCAGCGGTTGCTTTGCTTATGTTGATAGAAGAAGGAAAATTATCGCTCGAAGATTCATTGGGGAAATTTATCCCGGGATTGCCGTATCACAATATAAAGATCGAGCAATTACTCGCTCACCGTTCGGGCTTACCGGAATACATGTACTTTGCCGATAAATATTGGGAAGATAAACATGTTTTCATACACAACGACGATATTATCGATTTAATGAAAACATATAAACCGCTGCGTTATTACAAACCCGGAGTAAGATATAATTACAGCAATACGAATTACGCTCTGATTGCTTCGGTTATCGAAAAGGTAAGCGGGAAAAGTTTTTCCGATTTCATGAACGAAAGAATATTCGAACCGTTGGGAATGAAAAATACTTACATCTATAACGGGGAAAATGTAAACAATAAGGTGGTCGGTTATATTACGCGCAGGAAAAGAGCCGGCAACACATATCTGAACGGCGTCGTCGGCGATAAGGGAATTTATTCGAGTGTGGAAGATTTACATGTGTGGAATACGGCTCTTGATAACGGACTTTTAATAGATAAAGAATTAATGAAAAAATCGTTCACACCTTACCATAAGGAATTAAGAATTTACGATAATTACGGGTTCGGTTGGAGAATTAATGCTGCGGATTCAACCAACAAAATTGTTTACCATACAGGTTGGTGGAAAGGTTTCAGAAGTTATTACATAAAGCAATTGGGTAAACAAAGAACTTTGATAATTCTTACCAATATTTCTAAAGTCGGTATTTTCGGAACGAAGGAATTAATCGAACTTTTCTAAAATTCACCTCAAACACCCGGTTAGAGCAATCCTCTGGTACAAAGTTTGATATAGATCACATTATTAAAATATTTCCTGAAAATCTCGATGATACTATATCAAAAATAACTAACCAAATCAAAGAGGGTTAAAAATGAAAAAAGCATTACTTCTTTTTCTATTCGTCAGTTTTACCGTCAAAGCGCAATTCAGCTTTGTTTCATCCGATCCTGCAGATGGATCCGTGAACGTTGGATTTAGCGACACATTGAGTTTTACGTTTAACGCTCCGATTGACACAATGGGAAACTTTCATTACGGCGATCAGTATTTCACAAATGTTTTACCGCCTTTCCAACAATGGTTTAGTCAGGACTTAACAACAGTATATTTTGCGGCGAATCTCGATTCGGCAAAAACTTATTTCTTTCTGTTCCACGGTGTAAAATCCGCATCAGGCGAAAAAATGGCAAGTCCGGTGTTGATTCAATTTACAACGGATTCTGTATTTTCCGGATACAGTGTAAGCGGAAATGTCTCAATTGAAGACGAAAATTTATCACCGGAAAATTCATTGGTTGCATTTTTAGCTTCACCGCTTGGAAATAACAATCCGTTTATTCTACGCGCCGCAATAGCGGATGCAAATGGTAATTACACGGCTAATTACTTGCCCGATGGGGTTTATTATCCGGTAGCGGTTAAGGATGTAAATGATAACGGCGAAATCGATCCGAGCGAAGGGGATTTTATCGGCGAGCATGATTCAATTGTAGTTGACGGAGCCGATTTAAGCGGGGTCGATTTTGTCTTGGGTAAAATCGATCCGGTAAGATTTGCTCAAGCGCGTGCTCTTCTCGATAGTTTAAGAGCAAATCTTCCCCAAGGATTGATTCTTTATTATGTTGAAGCATGGAACGTGGATTCTCTGGCAGGCGCAACGGAATGGGAATTTTATTTCTTAAATCCGACTTTATTCCAAGCCTATCGCGTTTATATTTCTCCGTTCGGTAACGAAATCGAACAACTCGAAATGAATTTCTTTAATTGGCTGCAAAATTTCAGAGCTTTGGCAGATTCGTTCTCGGTTGCAGCTCCGCCCGATTCTTTTATAGCAAAAGTTGAAAGAAGAGTTGGAAGAGCTTTGAGACATAGGGATTTGGGAGACAGCATCGATTTCAATGTTTCGTTAAGTCTTGGTGATTTGTCGCATACCAACTTTAGCGATATCATTCCTCAACAGGGAAGATTTTATTGGGGTTTAAGATATTCGTTCTATCATAAGAACGATAGCAGCGGCGGCGGAATTCCTCTGAAAGACGATTTTATTACGCGTTTAGCTAAAACGGAAAATGAAGAATATAAGTTCTTAGCCGATTACAAAACCGGAAATGAAGTCTCCGTAACGTCGATCGGTGACGAATTTGAATCGGTTCCGTTATCATTCGAGCTAAAACAAAATTATCCGAACCCGTTTAACCCGAGTACGGTAATACAATATCAGATTCCGGAAAACGGTTTCGTAACATTAAAAGTGTACGACATTTTGGGTAACGAGGTTGCCACTTTAATTAACGGGAAACAACAAGCGGGAAGCTACGGTATTAATTTCAATGCTTCTGAATTGTCCAGCGGCATTTACTTTTATCAGTTAAAAACAGGTAAATTCGTTGATACGAAGAAAATGATTCTGCTGCGTTAATTGTTAATTTGCAATAAGCCCGACTTCCTTAAAGAGTCGGGCTTTTTTATTTTACATAAAGCATTTTCTTCGTTAAGTGAGCGTTACCGACTTTAAGATTATAAACATAAACACCGGCCGGTATTTGATTGCCTTCTTTATCTTTACCGTTCCAATGTATCGAATGAATTCCGCTCGTTTGTCTTTCTTCTATTAGTGTAACGATTTCTTGTCCCAATAAATTATAAATCTTCAAATTAACCGGAGCTTGCTTACCCAACGAGTATGTAATTGTTGTCGAAGGAATTTGAACGGCATAACCTTGTCCGAAGGGGTTCGGGTAATTCTGGTTTAGTTGAAAATCAAGTTTGTCATTTTCTTCGTGAATTTGTATCGTTGTAAAAATATCACTCGGAGGATAGTACGGTTTGGATATAATTCCCTCGTCGCTTAACAATACCCATAGTTTTGTGTCTTTTAAAATTTCTTCGATTGTTGTTAGTGTTCCGTTAATTAAAACGGTATCCGATATCAAACGGACACCGTGAGAGTAATCGGCATAAGTAGCAATGTGACCGTTGTATACCGGTTGAATCGGATTGTCAACGCTCAAGTGCCAACCGTAAATTACTACACGGTCATAATTTCTATCGTTGCTGTATATTTTATTTGAAATTATTATATCTTTTTTATGTCCGGCAATAATAAAATCGGCCGATCTGTCAAAGCCGATTTGAGCAATTTGAAGATTAATGGAATCCGTATGATGTTTGAACACCGGTACCGTTGTCATTTTATCCGAAGGGGGAATCGGTTGAGGATATAATTTTATATCGGATTTATCGTAAACGATGTCAACAATTTTTTTTGTCGGCAATGTACACCTTAAGCTATCTGCAATAAATTGAGCGGTCGAAGGAGTGAGAGGTATATATAAATAATCAGCATCGGAGCCGATTGCCAAGTAATCGCATACCGTATAAAATGTTAATTTGTAGTTGGTTGTGTCGATTGCTTTTGTGATTGTAAGAGCTTTTAGTTTACGGGAAAAAGAAGGGACGTTTCCACGAAATATTTCCTTTACAATGGCTTTTTCCCTTTCCTCTAAACTTAAACCCGTAATTTGAGAGGCGAACATTGAACCTACGACGGCATAAGCGGGTCTTTCCGGAAGGCTTAAATATTTTATTGTATCGTTCTTTCCAATGTTTTCATTTTTTATTTGTGCGTTTGTTTGGGAAGCAACTGTTGAGACGAATATCAACAAGCATACTAAAGTTTTAACTAACAAACGGTTTGGATTTTGCAATTCCGGAAAGTTGTAAATAAACAAAATTTGTTCCCCGAATAGATGTTGAGTTAATATAAAAATAACCATCTCATATTGATTTTCAAAACGTTGGCAAAAGGTTGTTAATAAATTGTATCTACAAATTTTCATTCGTCGAAAAAATCTTGTTTTTGTCTGAATAAAAAATTAAATTATTTAAGAATCTAATTAAATAACCTTGCTGGATTTTTCTTCTTTTTTCCTCTTCTGTGGCTTCCTTTCTTCTTATGTTCGAAATATTGTTCTTTTTATCATAAATAACGGAGGGCTTATGAGGCCGAAAAATGTATTAGGTCTTTTACTAATTGCTCTGACTTTCGTATTCTTTTCGTCTTGTCAGCAGCAAACACCGGAGTTAACTACTCCAGACTCCAATCGGCAGGCGCTTTCTAAAATTGTTACAGATATTAATAAGGTTTTCGAAATTCAAGACAGGCACACGGACAAACTACTCAGAAAAAACGGGGTAATCGGAACGGCAACAACAAAATTACCTAACGGAAGCTATGCAATTGAGATAATGACGAACAGAAGCGGAATGGAGAAAGTATTGCCTCGGTCAATCGAAGGTGTTCCGGTAGTTATTAAAAACGTAGGGGAAATTTATGCGCAAGATGTTTATACCGGGCGCTACCGTCCTATTCCGGGCGGTGTATCGGGGGGAAATTTTAATGACTATAGATATTTCCCCGGTGCGGGCGGAGGTGCGTGCGTCGGTGGAACGATAGGTTGTGTTGTTGAAAAAAACGGTGAGAAGTTTTTCTTAAGCAACAATCATGTTTTTGCACGTAAAAACAGAGCCGAATTGGGTGAGCCGATCGTTCAACCGGGATTGATTGATACCGATCCGGTTTGTTCTCAAAATACAACCGATGTTGTGGCTACACTTTACGATTATAAAATGATTAAATGGCAACCTCTTAAAAACAGTAATACAATCGATGCTGCAATTGCTAAAATAGAACCGGGTGTACAATACGATTGCGCAATGGTCAGCGGTTATACGCCAAGTTCTACAACTCTGGAAGCCATGCTTGGAATGAATGTTAAGAAAACGGGTAGAACTACGGGATTGACTTACGGTACGGTTACCGGTGTGAATGTAACGGTTGTTGTTAACTACACTCCGGACGGAGGATACGCCCGCTTCGAAGATCAAATCGAATTTACGAATATGTCTGCTGGTGGCGATTCCGGTTCGTTAATTGTTACAGACGACGCAAACAATTATCCCGTTGCTTTACTCTATGCCGGTTCAAGCACTTCAACGATCGGTTCCCCGATTGATTTCGTCCTTGATTATTTCGGTGTTACGATTTGCGGTAATTAATTTTACAAGCGGGGCTCCGGAATATGAGTTCCCGCTTCTTATTTAAAGGTTAGAAAATGGAAAAAGTTTTGGAAATAAAGGAAAAGTATCAAAATGAATTACTCAAAATTCCGGGTGTTGTGGGCGTCGGAATAGGTAAGCGCAACGATGATTTGGTTATTAGAATTTTAGTATCGAAAAACGATGAAGAACTGTTGGAAAAATTACCTGTTTCGCTTGAAGGTGTGGACGTTATTGTAAAATTTGTGGGCGAAATCACGGAACATTAAAATCTCTCTCTACAATTGAGCTCAACTCTAATAAATTTATTTTTCCTTCCGATAATTCATTAAGAAATTTAAGAACAAATTTTATCCGAATATGACAGCCGAACTTGATTTGGTTTACCGATTGGTAAAAGAATTGAAAAAGATAAGAAATAAACTCCCGGAGTGGGCGCGGGCGTATAGAACAGAGCAGTTCGGCAAAGCACAAGAAATCGAAATGATGCAAAAAGCTTTGGAAATAGATAAGTTGCTTCGTTTCTTGAGCGTCGATTGGATAGAAGAAGATAATTCAAAATAACTTTTCTCATTCCCCCGATTTCCGCTATTCTGAATTTTGTAAAAATCTGTTATATTTGCACATTTATTATCAATAACTGAGGTGAATCATCGCACAGAAAAATCAACAGAACAGTATAATTGAAAAGATTGTTTCGCTTTCCAAAAGGCGCGGTTTTGTTTTTCAATCGAGTGAAATTTACGGCGGTTTGAACGGTTGCTGGGATTACGGTCCGCTTGGCGTGGAACTGTTAAATAATATTAAAAACGAATGGTGGAAAGCAATGACTTACCGCGACGATGTGGAAGGATTGGACGCTGCAATTTTAATGCATCCTAAAGTTTGGGAAGCTTCCGGTCACGTCGAAAATTTCACCGACCCCATGATCGATTGCAAACAATGCAAAGCAAGATTCCGATTGGATACATTGGCCGAATTTCTTTCGGATAAACGTAAAGAAAAATCGATTAAACAATTAGTGCAAAATTTGGAGGAAATAAATTCCGAATTGCTCCCCGAAGTAAAAGAAATTATTTCGGCCGACTTCGATTTGAATGAAAAATTTACCGCCATTTTGGAAAAAGAGAAATTAAGCGAATCGCTTCTCGCGCTTGTTAGTTGTCCTCAATGCGGAACAAAAAATTCTTTTACCAAACCGAGAAGTTTTAATTTGATGTTCAAAACGTTTCTGGGCCCGGTTGAAAAAGAAGGAAATGTAATTTATCTCCGACCCGAAACGGCGCAGGGCATTTTCGTTAATTTTCTTAATGTTCAAAATGCCAGCAGGCAAAAGTTACCTTTCGGGATTGCACAAATAGGTAAGGCTTTCAGAAACGAAATTAATACCAAAAACTTTTTATTTCGTACGCGGGAATTCGAACAAATGGAAATGCAGTATTTTGTGAAACCGAGCGACGATAAAAAATATTACGACGAATGGAAACAAATCAGAATGGATTGGTATAAATCGCTCGGTATGACGCCCGAGAAGCTGCGATATCATGATCACCCGGAAGATAAGTTGGCACACTATGCTAAAGAAGCTACCGATATAGAATATCGGTTTCCGTTCGGTTGGGGTGAAATTGAAGGAATTCATAACAGAACGGATTTTGATTTAAGCAGACATGAAGAATATTCCGGTAAATCCCAAAAATATTACGATGAAGAACTGAAAGAAAAGTATATCCCGTACATTATCGAAACTTCCGCCGGCGCAAGTCGTTCGTTTATGGCTTTTTTGGTCGATGCTTATCATGAGGAAGAAGTTAAAGGTGAAAAAAGAGTGGTTTTGAAATTCCATCCTAAATTGGCGCCGATTAAAGCGGCAATTTTACCCCTTGTGAATAAAGACGGAATGCCAGAAATTGCCAGGAAAATAGAAGCGGAATTGAGACCGCATCTTAAAGTGTTTTACGATGATAAAGGCGCAATCGGTAGAAGATACAGAAGACAAGATGAAGCCGGAACTCCTTTCTGTATTACCGTCGATTCGCAAACTCTCGAAGACAATACCGTGACGGTTAGAGACCGTGATTCGATGGAACAGGAAAGAATTAATATTCCGGAACTTCTTAATTTTCTTACTTTGAAACTCAGATAAATTTCCGTTATAAAAGTAAAGCCCGGGTTTACGGGCTTTTTTATATTAATCGCCGTACTCTAACTCTCTTTCAATTTTATGTTAATAAACAAAGATTTTTTTCAAGTTTATAATGTTGTTTTGTGCTTGTTGCTTCTGCTTGCCGGTTCAAACGGCTTTAATGCTCAAAACATTAAAGCGGATTCGAAAACCGTAACGGTTTTCACCAGCAAATCAGCCGAAGTTGTGTTGACCGGATATATTAAGGCAATCGGCGGGAAAGAAAAAATATCGGGGGTTAAAGATATAGCGGTTTATCTGAGAGGAAAGATTAAAAGCATAAATGTTAAATATGAAATATTCAAAAAAGTACCGGATAAATTCCTTCAAATTATCAAACTCGGCGGGGAAGAACAAAAAACCGTGTACAACGGAAAAACCGGTAATGCATATTCGGCTAATCAAGTGGAAATACTTTCCGGAAAACGATTGGAAATTCTGAAAATACGGGCAATCATGTTTCCCGAATTTGAATATAAGAAATATGCAATTGTACCCGAATTAATCGGACGAACGCAAGTAAGTAGCCGTTCCGCCTTTAAACTTAAATTCAACAAAGACGGTATAAAAGAATGGTACCTTTATTTTGATGAAGTAACGGGGTTAAAGCTGAAAGAAGAATTGACCGTAACCACACGGAAGGGAAAATTTGTGCAAGTAACCGAATTTGAAAATTACATAACCGTGGACGGTATAAAGTTTCCGGGTCGTGTAATTCAATTTTTGAACGGGAACAAACTTGTTTTGCAAGTTACCGGAATCGAAATAAATACGGGCTTAAACAACAATATCTTTTCCACAGAGGATTAACATGGCAAACTTAAATAGTAAAAATAGAATATCGGTAATCGTATTCGATCTGGGTAATGTGCTTATTCCGTTTAGTTACGATAAGTTTCTCGGCGAATTAAATAGCAGGCAAAAAGGACTTGGTGAAGAGTTTGCATTAAGGTACAAAGAATATTACGATGTGCACAGAAATTTTGAAAAAGGAAAGATGAGCAAACAAGAGTTTCTCGAAATTATGATGGAGTGGACGAATTTCCAAATGACCGAAGAGGAATTCTGTTATTATTTTTCCGATATATTTGACGTAAACGAAACGGCAGTGGATTTACTACCGTATCTTAAAAAGAATTATTCATTGGTTTTGCTTTCGAACACGAATGAAATTCATATGGAATACGGTTGGAGTAAATATGAATTTTTGAAGTATTTCGATAAATTAATTCTATCGCACGAAGTCGGCGCGGCAAAACCCGAACGGGAAATTTACAAAGCGGTTGAAGAATTTACCGAAAGAGCCCCGGAGGAACATATTTTTATCGACGATATTAAGGAATACACCGAGGCAGCAGAAAAATTAGGTTGGAAAGCAATTCATTTTATTGACAATAACAATCTTTTAATCGGGTTGAGAGCAAAGGGAATAGACTTAAACGGTTTCGACTCAATACAAATTTAACAATCTACTTTTCTTCCGCGATCCATTGTTTCCAAACTTCCGGTTGATAACCTAACGTAACTTTTCCTCCGTTTCGTACAATAGGAGTTTTGAATAGTAACGGATCCTCCAGTAATTCGGTTTCAACATTGTAAACCATATATTCCAGATTACGTTTTTTATATTCTTTTCCTTCTTTGTCTATTAATTCCTCCAAAGGAATTACACGTGAAATATTGTTCAATTCTCCTTTGCTGATTCCCTTTTCCGTCAAATTTCTGAAATGGTACTTTATGCTCCGTTCTTTAAAAAACCGTTCAGCTTTTTTTGTGTCGTTACATTTTTTAGTTCCGAAAATTTGAATATTCATTTTTACTCGCCGATAAATTTATATTTGCATTGTAAATTTAGTTAAAAATTCCGTGCTCGTTTAAGTCGCCCGCTAAAATCTTGCAAATAATTTAAATTATTATACTAAAGATTTAATCAAAATCGGATGAACACCACCTTATTAAGTTCATAAAAACTAAAGCCGGTAAGATTTGTTTTTGATATTTTTCGACGTGAATGCTAAGAGCTAATTATTCTTATTTGCCAGCTCGTTGGTAGTTTTTACCAATCTTTTGGCAAGGTTTCTTAAAATTTGAAGTGTTACTTCGGGATATTTAATTACCAAATCCTCTGCAGTAACTTTAATTTCCAATACTGCCGAATCTTCAAGAGCAATGATTGAGGCTGAACGTTCTTGGTTTAGGATAAGAGCAAGTTCACCGATTATGGAGCCGCTTTCGGAAATTTCGGTTATTAACTTGTTGTGTTTGAAAATCCCGATTTTCCCGCTTTGCAAAACAAACAAGGTTTTAGCCGAATCACCTTCGTACGATAAGGTTTCACCTTTTTTATAAAACCGCATAGAACTTTCCCGATGTTTAATATTTATATTCGAAAATGGGAAAATTTAGTTTAGGATGGTAAACAAATCGGGTTTAATTATTTCGGTTCCCATTCGCCGCCGCCGCACGGTATTTCGTATTTTGTCGGATGTTCATCATATTTTAAGCACAAAACGGCTGTTTCGTCGAAATGTTTGCACGAAGAGCATAAAGTATCTGTTAGTACTTCTCTGTTCTTTCGTAAAAATATTTGATATTGGATAACAGCCGGATGAATGATGAATCCGTAAACGGTTAAGCTTAAAACAGCCCACCAATATTTGTATTCGAACCAATCGCTGAAAATCCATAGCAATATCATTAATATCGCAGTGCGGATTATAGCCCAAAAAATTATTGCGCCCATTACTACTTCTTCGTTAAAAGCAAATTGATTTTAGAAATATATTCGATTAACTTTGAAAATAATATTTATTAATTGAATAAGATATAGAGAATATGCACAAAAATGACGTAGAAAGAAAGGATAAAAACGAACAAAGCCGTTCGGAAAATAGTTCTTCGCAGAAAAAATCGCAAAACGGTTATCAAAACAAAAAGTCGCAAAATGCCAAATCGAACTCGCAAAGAAGAAAATTTTACAACAAAAATTACAACAGACATAAAAATACTTCAAACGAGAACAGACAGAACAAACCGGTGAAAAAATTTAATTTCAGAAAAATATCAGTTTTGGTTCCGCTGTTTAATGAAGAAGAATCGCTTAGACCTTTGGTTCAAGAGATAAAAAAATCCGTGGAAAAGTTGCAAATCGATTACGAAATACTTTTTGTTGATGACGGAAGTACCGATAAGTCGCTGAATATTATTAAAGAGCTAGCGCGCAACGATAACAAAATCCGGTATATTTCATTTAGAAAAAATTACGGAAAGTCAGCCGCGTTGGATGTGGGTTTTAAAAACGCAAAGGGCGATGTAGTAATTACGATGGATGCCGATTTGCAAGACGATCCGGCTGAAATTCCGAATCTTCTTAAAAAACTCGAGGAAGGATATGATTTGGTTTCCGGTTGGAAAAAAATCCGGTTCGATCCTTTTGTGAAAAAATATTCTTCACGGTTTTTTAATTATGTAACCAGATTACTGACCGGTATAAAAATTCATGATTTCAATTGCGGATTGAAAGCATACCGTAAAAGGGTGGTTAAAGAGTTGGATATTCACGGTGAGTTGCACAGATACATTCCGGTTCTTGCCGATTGGAAAGGTTTCAAGGTTTCCGAAATAGTGGTTAAGCATCATCCGCGTAGGTACGGGAAAACCAAATTCGGAATCTCCCGGTTCTTCAAAGGGTTTCTGGATTTAATAACGGTGATTTTTACTACGCGTTACATTCAACGGCCTATGCACGTTTTCGGGTTGGTCGGAGGTATATTTTTCGTAATCGGTGTATTGATAAACGCATACCTAACATACGAATGGTTTTTTGAAGGCCAGTACATCAAGAACAGACCTTTATTTTTCTTGGGCATCTTACTGATTATTGTTGGAATACAATTTTTCTCTGTCGGTCTGCTCGGCGAAATTATGGTGCATAATTCTCCGTACGATAAAGATTATTCTATAAGAGACAGGAAATGACATGGTGGTAAAATTATTAACGTTTGTAAATAGAAAACAAACTTGCGTTTGATGAAAATCGTAATCCTTTCGGCAGCTTATCCTTTCCGCGGCGGAATTGCAAACTTTACCAACCTTCTTGCCAAAAGTTTGGAAGCCGATAACGAGGTTATTATTTATACTTTTACAAGGCAATATCCCGATCTGCTTTTCCCCGGGAAAACCCAATTGGAACCTCCCAGCGATTTTCCGCCGGTTAAAAGTAAAAGAGTATTGGATTCGATTAATCCTTTATCTTGGAAAAAGACCGGTAAACTTATTAAAGATGAAAATCCCGATTTGTTAATCTTTAATTTTTGGATGCCTTTTTTCGGACCTTCGTTCGGAACCGTGGCGAGAATTGTAAAAAATAATCCTTCCGTTAAAGCATTGGCAATTTGCCACAATGTTGTTCCGCACGAAAGTAAACCGGGGGATACGTTTTTAACGAAATATTTTTTGAAAAAGATTGATTATTTTGTTTTACTTTCGGAAAAAGTTAAAGATGAATTGTTAAAATTAGTGCCTCGGGCAAATTATAGGGTATTGTTTCATCCCGTGTATTCCAGCTTCGGGGAGCCTGTTGATAAAACGGTTGCTAAAACACATTTGAATTTAAGGGATGAAAAAGTATTGTTGTTCTTCGGTTTAATTCGAGAGTATAAAGGACTTGACGTTTTACTTGAAGCAATGGCCGAAATAAAGAAGAAAATGAAAATAAAATTGCTGGTTGCCGGTGAATTTTACGACGACAAAGAAAAATATTTGAAACTCATGGAAAAATTGGAGTTGGGTAAAACCGTTGAAATCATCGATCGATACATCGAAGCGAAAGAAGTAAAATATTATTTTTCGGCTGCGGATGCGGTTGTACTTCCGTATAAAGATGCAACGCAAAGCGGTATTGTGCAAGTAGCCGTGAATTTCCATAAACCTTTAATCGGTACGACCGCCGGCGGATTGAAGGAAATTATAGAAGATAATGTTAACGGTTATTTGGTTAATCCGGAAGCACCGCACGAATTGGCCGAAGCAATTATTAAGTTTTATTCGGAAAATAAAGAAGAACAATTTTCCGCCAACATTAAAAAAATTTCCGAAAAGTTTTCATGGCGGAAATTTACCGATGAACTTATAAATTTTGTAAAAGTTTAACAAATAAAGTTTGGGAATCGAAATGACTAAAAAGAAAAAATCATCTCCGAAGAAAACAAAAGAAAGTTGGTTGAGTGCATTCGATTTTAGTTCGCTTATACCCGCCAAATATCAAACGTTTTTTGCCATTGCAGTAATTGTTTTGTTGATTGTCATCTTTTTCAATCCTCTGTTTTTCGGAAACAAAACTTTTCAGTCGGGCGATATTATTACAATTAAAAGCATGCGTTCATATATCGAGAAAGAACGGGACGGTTTCACTCTTTGGAATCCTTATATTTTTTGCGGACTTCCGGCGCATGCAACCGGTACCGCATTGCGTTGGTGGGATTTTATCGGTGCCGTTTACTCGAAAGGCAAGGGAATAATTTCCGGTTTGTTCAGTAATAACTTTGCCGGCCATACTTTAAACTTAATGCTTATTGCCTTCGGAAGTTTCGTATTTATGCGGTCAATTAAAGCTAGCCTGCTAGTTAGTCTTTTCGTTGCGCTTGCAACGGCGTTCAGTACGGGCATAATCGTAATGGTGTATATCGGGCACATTACAAAATTGATAAGTCTTGCTGCTTTTCCAATCGTGCTTATGCTTCTTTTGCGAATGAATAAACGGGTTAGACTGATTGATTTTATTATGCTCGTAATCGCTTTGCATTTTGTTGTACTCGGTACACATGTTCAAATAATTTATTACATTTTTCTAACTGCGGCATTTTTCTATATTTTCTATTTCATTACTGCCTTGATAGAAAAGAAAAATGAATTTGTTAAACAAATATTTAAATCGGCCGCGGTGTTTACGGTTGCCTCGCTAATTGCAGTTGCAATGTCGTACGATAGCTACAGTCAGTTATGGGAATATAACAAATATTCGACGCGCGGAACGAAAAGTATAATTGAACAACAAACAAAAAGCGAAGAAAAAAGCGAGAGTGATTTTTATAATTATGCAACCAATTGGTCGTTTTCCCCCGAAGAGGTTTTAACATTCTTTGTTCCGTCGTTTTACGGATTCGGTAATTCGACTTATAAAGGTCCGCTGACACAGAACCGCCCGGTTCATGTAAATACTTATTTCGGACAAATGCCGTTTGTTGACGTTGCACAGTATATGGGAATTGTTGTTTTTGTTTTGGCTTTGTTAGGAATAGTGCTGGGGTGGAAAAACAGATTTATTCAATTTTTAACATATTTAAATTTGATATTTTTAATTGTATCGTTCGGAAGAAATTTGCCGCTTTTATACGATTTGTTTTTCCACTATTTGCCGTTGTTTGATAAGTTCCGAGTACCTTCGATGATTTTGAATATAACGCAAATGACAATTCCGATTCTTGCCGGTTTCGGTTTGATGGAAATATCCGAAAGAAGAAAAACGGAAGATAAAAACTTGATGCAGATTTTATTCAAAGGCGCTTTGATTTTTGGCGGGTTGTTTGTGATAGCGTTAATATTTAAATCGTCGCTTGCCGGTTGGTTCGTCGAACATGTAAAGAGCGCCGGACAAAAAGCACAACAATTGCAACCCCTTTACGATTACATGGGAAATATGTTTACGTCCGATTTGTTATTCTTCTTGGCTTTTACGGCTTTAACTTTGGGTGTTATTTATTCGTTCCTTAGAAAAAATCTTTCCGCCGATATTATGGTTATTGCATTAATTGGCTTGGCAATGTTCGATTTAATCCGGATTGACGCGCGTGGTGCACATTACGTTGATGAAGTAAATCTTGAACAAGCATTCAAAATGCCCGATTACATAAAAGCAATAAAATCGGAAAAAAATACGGAACCATATAGAATTTTGAATTTGAAGCAAGAAGGTTTGGGTTCCGTAAGACAGAATTCGAATTACAATGTTTATTTTCTTGAACAAGATTTTTACGGTTATTCGTCCGTCAAACCGAGAACTTATCAGGACTTGATAGATGTTGTTGGACTTGGCAACGCAACTTTATGGAGAATGTTGAATGTAAAATACATTGTTACCGATAAACGGGTAAACATTGCTGGATTTACTCAAATCCTGGGTAAACAAAAAACATTTGTTTATAGGAACGAAAACGCTTTGCCGCGTGTATATTTTGTTGATACTGTTGAAACAAAACCACTAATGACTTTTCTGAATCAAATCAAACAAAATCAAATAGACCCGAAGAAAAAGGCATTTCTGGAAAACGACGAAATTGTTGTGGATAAACCGGATACTACGGCAAGGATAACGAGCATTGATTACAAAGACGAACATATTACTATTACGGCCGAATCGTCGGGCAATAATTTCCTTTTCCTCGGAGATACTTATTATCCGCCGGGGTGGAAAGCTTATATAGACGGAATGGAAACTAAAATTTATAAAACGAATCACGGATTCAGAGGAATTATTGTTCCTCAAGGTAAACATAAGATCGACTTTATTTACGCTCCGGCTTCTTTCTTTATCGGAATGTATGCCTCGCTTATATTGAATGTACTGATAATATTGGCTTTGGTGTTTGTTTACTTTTCTTCGAAAGGGAAAAAGGAAGCGACGGAGAATTCATAAATTATTTGGCGTGGCTTTAGTTAATGATTCGGAATATTAAAAGCATATTAAAACATTCCTCCGTTTACG
>CAZKKI010000022.1:0-3391 GCA_964553325.1 uncultured Melioribacteraceae bacterium
TCGTAAAAAAATAAAAAAGAAAATATCAAAAATTAGCCCCGGGCTTCAGCTCGGGGACCCAAGGTCCAACCAAAATAAATGGCTTTAGCCGCAATTGATAATAAACTAAAGCACAAAACCGGCGGAAGGTTTTAAATAATCCCATGATATGGACATGGCAATCGAGCGGAATGAATTACAATTTCCCGGGGATGTTACGGTCCCACCATGACACCATGCAGATGAACGAAATTATTCGTCCACTACTACAATTAATGATTACTACGGAATTAATTCAAATCGAAACTTCTGGCTTCCAACTCCAACAATCTTTTCCAATTATAATCGACGTATTTCTGAATTTCCTTCAACGCCTTTCTCGATTCATCTTTAAACAAATGCTTGAACCTTCCTTGATATTTCAAACACTCGTCAACCGGCAAATCCTTTTCCGGTTTGAAATTGATTGTAAAATTCTGGTGTTCGGCTTCGAATAACGGAAACAGCTTTGTTTCCACCGCCAAACGGGAAATGGTAATCGATTGTGCCGGTTCGGTTTTGTGTCCGGGAGGACAAGGACCGTCGACCATCAAAAATCTGAACCCTTTTGTGTCCTTTGCCTTTTTAATTTTTCTTCTGAAATCTTCTATGTAAGCGAGGGAACACGTAGCGGCGTAAGGAATATTGTGCGCGGTAATTATTCCCATCAAATCTTTCGGCCATGTTTTTTTATAATTATCTTGCGGATTAGTAGTTGTAACTGCGCCGTACGGCGTGGCCGTACTTGTTTGGATTCCGGTATTCATATACGCGCCATTGTTGTTTGCCACATACAAAATATTTTCCCCGCGGGATGCGGCTCCGGAAAGCGATTGCAATCCGATATCGAAAGTCCCGCCGTCGCCGGCAAGCACTGCAACGGTTACGTCTTTTTTACCTTGCCTGTCCAACGCAGCACGTATTCCGGTTGCAGTTGCCGGAGCTGCGGCAAAAACGGTATGAACAATACTTCCTTTTAATTCGTTCAGCGGATAGGGTCCGGCGATAATTGAAAAACACGAAGCAGGTACTACATAGACGGTATTTTCCCCCAAAATACTTGCCAAATGTCTTACCAGCAAAGCCCAACCGCAACCGCGGCAACTTAATGCACCGGGATAAACTTTTTCTTCTTTAATTAAAAAATTCATTGAAGGTTGCATGATTTATCCTTTTAATTTTAATTATTCAAAATCAATCCAAGTAACGGGTCCGGGATTGTTTCTCATTGCGTAAATTATTTTTTCGATGGTTAACGGCGGTACGTCTTTGCCGCCAAGACCGGTATAAACGTCAAATAATTTGAAATTGGTATCGTACAAAGCTCTTCGTAGTTCACCGATAATTGCTCCTTCGTTGTCGCCCAGAAAATTCCTTTCGATTGCAACAATCATCGTATCGTCGCCAATGTTTTTCAAGGCTTCCAAAACCGATTTTTTTGGGAACGGTTTGAATAACCGCAATTTCAGTAAACCGACATCGGGGTGATGCCGGATTACTCCGCGAACCGTAGTTGAAATACTGGATATCGAAACCAAAACGATTTTCGTATGCGGACCAATATTGACCGCTTCCACCGGCGTGTAATACCTTCCGAAGTGCTTGCCGAATTTTTCGCCGATTTCCACGGTTAAATCTTCCGCTTTGTTTATATCCTTCCAGTACCGGTAGTTGAAAGTTTCGTAATGTTCCGGCGGAACCAGTCCGCCTACGGCTCTCGGGTTTTCTCCGTCTATTTCGCCGCCGGTTAATTTGCGGGGTGGTAAAAATTCATCTACTAAATCTTGATCCGGTACCCAAATGTTTTCGCTTGTGTGACTTTGGTAAAACGCATCGAGAACGACCATAACGGGAATATCCAACTCTTCCGCAATTACGTATGCTTGTATTACCGTATCGAGCACTTCTTGCGAACTTTCGCCGTAAAATTGTATCCAACCGGTGTCTCTTTGGGAAATGGAATCGGTTTGATCCGACCAAATATTCCAAGGAATCGAAGGACGGCCTACGTTACAAATAACAACGGGCAAACGGAAATGGGCAATTGCGTGCAAAACTTCGTGCGCGTAAAATAAACCCTGACCGCTGGTGGCGGTAAAAACGCGTTCGCCTGCAAGCGAAGCGCCCATGGCAGCGGCAAAAACCGAATGCTCGCTATCCATATTAACGTACGTTGCATCCATTTCGCCTTTTGCCACTTTGGACGAAAGCTCTTCCACTATTGTGGTTTGCGGTGTTATCGGATAAGCCGGAATAAATCCAGCCCTGCTAAGCTTTGCGGCTTCCGCGGCGGCAAAATTTCCCTTCATTATTTTTTTCGTGTGTCTCGGAAATATTTTTTCCGTTTTTTCTTCCGTTTTGGTTTCCATTGTATTTCCCATTGAAAATTTAAGGTAAATTAAAAGTTAAAGCGGAACACGGACATTCTTGTACGCATATTCCGCATCCTTTACAATAATCGTAATCTATTCTTAACCTGCCGTTCTCGTCAACGTGTACAGCGGAATCGGGACAGTAGTTGTAACAATTTCCGCAACTGAAACATTCCCCGCAGTGCAAGCATCTTCCGGTTTCGGCAACAATTTCTTCGTCCGTTAAACCTTGTACCACTTCGCTGAAATCGTTGTAAAAATCTTTCGCATGTTTCATCGGATTATCATGACGCGGCGTGTGCATGTAGTAAGCGAAATTTATATCCGCCGGTACTACAACATCGCCTAACGTTTCGTTGTGGCTGTACGGCAGATTTCTGAAGAAAGCGTGAATTTCTTCTGCTGTTTTATTCCCGCTGCCAATTGCTTCGGTTACGGTTCCGCCCCAAGCCATATCGCCCGCGCAGAAAACCGGAATTTTGGAATCGTATTCGATTTTACCTTGTTTCGGTTCCACTTTGTTCGTATCGAACGCAAAAGAATCGAATTTTTGTCCGATTGCCGAAATTACTTTATCGACCGTGACGGTTTCTTCGGAGTTTTTAACCGGTACGGGTCTTCTGCGCCCGCTTTCATCGGGTTCACCCAATTCCATTTTTATTAGTGTAAGGTCGAGCCGGCCGTTCGGATTTTCGGACAATCCTACCGGAGCCGTAAGGAATTTAATTTCAACTCCTTCTGCTTTTGCTTCTTCCACTTCGTGCGGAATTGCGGGCATTTCTTTGTGTGTCCGTCTGTAATAAATTGTCGGTTTTCCACCCAGTCTCAAGACCGTTCTGGCAACGTCTATTGCGGTATTTCCGCCTCCGATAACCGCAATTTCGTCACCCTTACTGATTCCGAAGGGTTCGCCGTTCAGTTTGAATTCGCGTAAAAATTCAACACCGTCGATAATTCTCTCGTCGTTTTCGATTTTCTTTTTTATGATTCCGTGCCCACCG
>CAZKKI010000023.1:0-69211 GCA_964553325.1 uncultured Melioribacteraceae bacterium
CTTACGTTATGGTAATCGTTTGTTTTAAATTCGGGAACGTTGTATTTATCGAATGTAGTCCATAGTTTACCGTCGAATTTTAATATGCCTTTACCTTTGCTGTCTTTACCGGTTGCCGCCCATAAATTTCCGTTTTTATCCGTAACAATGTTCAAGAAAGTATTTGTAACCGGACCGTTCGGAGTTAATGTTAATGTATCGGTTTTTGATATTCTCAATATTCCCTTATTTGTTGCAACGATTAAATCGTCGGATAAAAATTCAATACTTCTAAAAGCAATGTCACTCTTTCTAAATATCACTTGGTCGTAGTTATTTTTCCTTACATGAATCGTATTAAACAGCACGGAATATAGAGTGTCGTTCCTTGTTTTCATATCGTTAACTAAAAAACCGGGATAGAGATATTCGGTGAAAAGAGTATCCGCTTTTTTATATATGCCTTTTGGCGTTGCGGCAAGTAAGTCGTTTTCGAAAAGAAGCATTTTATTAATTTTCAGATTTTCACCGGTGTTCGAAAGTAACGGTGTGACGTGCCAGTTTGAGGGTGAAGACAAATTTGAAAAGGGATTAACCGATTCTACAACTCCTTCACTCGTTCCCAAATATATTCGATCTTTTATATAAATGGAATAAACTTGAATCTCCGCTGGAAGGTCGCCGAACTTAATTACGGTTTCCAAAAAAATAAAAGAATTTGCATCAATTAAAGATAATCCGAAATCCGTTGCTACAAATACGGTATCGTTTCTGATTACAATGTCGTTTATTTGCTTTTTACTTTTTTCAGTTTTATAAATATCCAATATTTTCAAAATGTTCCCGGTCGAAGGGTCGTATACGTTAATGTAACCCGGAGTTGTACCAATCCAAATTTTTCCGTTATTGTCTTTAGCAATTGCGGTTATAAGATGACTGCTCAAATTTTCCGATTTTGTAAAAGTAAGATAAGTACCGGTATTAAAACTGTAATGATAAATTCCACCGTTTGTAGCCGCCCAAATTCCGTCGGTTACCGGTACGGTTTCTTTAACATCCAACATATTCGTGTAGTTTTTCCATGTTCCTAAATTCTGTGCAAGCGCAAAAGTGCTTAAGCATAAAAATATTAAAGTAATACGAAATAAATGCATGCAATATTCCTTTATTTTGGGGTTACGTTCAACAAAAATTATCGAAATATAAGGGTTTTGAACGAATAAAATCGTGTAATTTTATTTGCACTTATCATAAAAACAAAATCATATTAAAAATTACAGACAAATTTATTTTTGCCTGCGGCGTTTGTTATTTCGCGTAATTTAATCTCGCCGATGTAATATTTTCCGAATCTTTTATCCTCGGTTTCGGTTCTTCCGTGAAAATCGGAACCGCCGGATTGCAGAAGATTGAATTTGCGAGCAATGTTTGTAAATCTGTTTACATCTTGCTTTTTATGTAACGGGTGAATTACTTCTATTCCGTCCGGATTAAGCGAAATAACTTTATTAAGAGTTTCGGCATCCAAGATGTACGGATGGGCTATAAATACCAAACCGCCCGCGTTATGGATTAACTTTATTACGGATTTAACGGATACTCTAATTTTCCGTTCGTTAGCGGGACCTTTATCGTGAATATATTTATTGAACGCTTCGTAAAAGTTTTTTACCAAACCCTTATTAACCAAAGCCGTTGCGATATGCGGACGGCAAATAGGTGAATTCCCGGAGACTTGTTCAACATCTTCAATTGTAATTTCCAAATCGAACGACCGTAATTTTCTAACTATTTCATAAGCTCTCGTTCGTCTGTCGATTTTAATTTGATTGAAAAAATAATCTAATTCTTTGTTCTCCAAATCAAAACAATATGCCAAAAGATGAACCTCTTTTTCACCAATATTGGCGCTTATTTCAACACCGTTAATAATTTTAACGTTGTAGTTTTTTTTTACTGCGCTTATTTGAGCATAAGCCGTTATCGTATCGTGATCGGTAAAGCTTATAAAATCCAATCCCGCCTTTTCAGCCTTCCGTAAAATTTCCTCGGGCGAAAGCCGACCGTCGGAATGGGTTGTATGAATATGTAAATCCGCTCGCATAAATTTTATGGTTTAAATTATTAAAAAAAACAAGAAATTGTAATTTAAGGCAATTATAGGTAATTTTTCATATAAAATTCAGACAAATTAATCAAAAAAAGGAGAATAAAATGGCTATAAAAATCGGAATTAACGGCTTCGGGCGAATCGGTCGTTTGGTGTTCAGAAGATGTAAAGAGTTGGGCGGATTTGATTTTGTCGGAATTAACGATTTAACCGATGCAAAGACATTGGGACACTTGTTAAAATACGATTCCGTTCACGGAAAATACAACGGGGAAGTGATTGTTGAAGGCGATACTTTAATTGTTGACGGAGACAGAATTAAAGTTACTGCGGAACGAGATCCCGCGCAACTTAATTGGGGTGAATTAGGTGCCGATATTGTTATTGAATCGACCGGCGTTTTCCGAACAAAAGAAGCTTGCATGAAACACATCGAAGCAGGAGCGAAAAAGGTTGTTCTTACGGTTCCACCGAAAGGCGATGTTGATGCAACGGTTGTTCTCGGTGTTAACGACGAAATTTTAACCGGTAACGAGCAAGTTATCTCGAATGCTTCATGCACAACAAACTGTTTGGCTCCTATGGTTAAAGTCTTAAACGACTCTTTCGGATTGGATAAAGGATTTATGACTACCGTACATTCTTATACCAACGATCAAAGATTGTTGGATTTACCGCACAAAGATTTAAGAAGAGCAAGATCAGCTGCAGTTTCAATTATTCCTACAACTACCGGTGCAGCAAAAACGGTAGGAAAAGTATTAACGGATTTAGCCGGAAAATTGGACGGAATGGCAATTAGAGTCCCCACTCCCGACGGTTCAATTACCGATTTGGTAGCCACATTAAATAAGGAAGTGACCGCAGAAGAAGTTAATGCGGCAATGAAAGCAGCTGCAGAAGGTCCGTTAAAAGGAATAATGGAATATTCGGAAGAGCCGTTGGTTTCCGCCGATATAGTCGGAAATCCTCATTCGGTAATTTTCGATGCTCTTTCTACAATGGCGAATGGTAACCTTGTTAAAGTTGTAGGTTGGTACGATAACGAATGGGGTTATTCATGCAGAGTAGTGGATTTGGTTAAAAAGATTGCATAATTCAAAATAGATTATCTCAAAAAGGCGCAGCTTTCCTGCGTCTTTTTTTTAATTTGGCAATCGTAATTACCGGAGGAAAAAGTGAGAAAATTATTTATTGAAGATTTAAACCTTAAAGGAAAACGTGTTTTGGTCCGTGTGGATTTTAATGTGCCTTTGGATGAAAATCAAAATATCACGGACGATATTAGAATTGTAAGCGCATTACCCACGATTAAGAAAATAATTCACGACGGCGGAAAAGCAATTTTAATGAGTCATCTCGGAAGACCAAAAGGCGAACGAATTGAGAAATTCAGTCTGAAACCGGTTGCCGCAAGATTAAGCGAACTATTGAATCAAGAAGTAAAATTTGCCCCGGATTGTATCGGCGATGAAGTAAAAAAAATAGTAAATGAAATGAAAGACGGGGACGTTGTACTGTTGGAAAATTTAAGATTTCATTCCGGCGAAACCAAAAACGATCCCGAATTTGCAAAACAACTTGCGGAATTGGGAGAAGTTTATGTTAACGATGCATTTGGAACAGCACACCGTGCCCATGCTTCGACGGAAGGAGTTACAAAATATATAAAACAGTGTGCCGCGGGATATTTAATGCAGAAGGAAATCGAATTTTTAGGAAATGCTGTGAACAAACCGGTGAGACCTTTCACCGCCATTTTGGGCGGAGCAAAAATTTCCGGAAAAATCGATGTGATTAAAAGTTTGTTCCAAAAAGTCGATAGTTTAATCATCGGCGGCGGAATGGCGTTTACTTTCTTCAAAGCAATGGGTTATGAAATAGGGAAGTCTTTGTTAGAAGAAGAAAAAATTGAATTGGCAAAAGAAATTTTGGAAAAAGCCGAACGTACTAAAATGAGTTTTTTACTTCCCATGGACGTCGTAGTGGCAAGCGAATTCAGTAACGATTCCGAACAGGAAATTGTTGATGTGGAAAATATTCCGCCCGATAAAATGGGACTGGATATCGGTCCTCAATCGGTTAACCTTTTTAAGAAGGTTATAATGAACAGCAAAACGGTTGTATGGAACGGTCCGATGGGAGTTTTCGAATTCGATAATTTTGCCAAAGGAACATTTGCTATTGCGGAAGCTTTAGCCGAAGCTACTGAAAACGGTGCAATAACAATTATCGGAGGAGGGGATTCGGCCGCGGCAATTAAAAAAGCGGGATTAAGCGATAAAGTTACACACGTTTCTACCGGCGGCGGGGCTTCGCTCGAATTTCTCGAAGGTAAATCGCTTCCCGGTATTGCAGCTTTAACGGATGTTGAGGATTAGTTTTAACTCTGAACTTAAAGCTGTTCCGGTTGTAAAAGAAAAAGGAGTGTGTTTTTTCATAAAAAATATTAAATTGAATTAAAAATTAAGGTAAGTTAAATGTCATACGGCGATAGACAATATTATTACAGACCAACGGGATTCGGAAGTTTCAGTTTTTTCCCTCCGGTAATTAAAAGTTTACTTATTATTAACGTAGGGGTGTTTTTTTTAACAATTATTGCGGACAATATTGTAATAGGTAATACATTATTAGGCGATTTAATCGTCTATTACTTCGGATTGATTCCGTTTAGTCATCCTGTATTGTCTTTTTATCCTTGGCAATTGATAACCTATCAATTTTTGCATGCAAATTTTTCCCATTTGTTTTTCAATATGTTTATGCTGTGGATGTTCGGAATGGAAATTGAAAATTTAATGGGGTCAAGTAAGTTTTTGATTTTCTATCTTGCTTCGGGAGTAGGCGGCGGAGTGTTGCAATTATTTTTCGGCGGCGGAGCTCCCACAATCGGTGCTTCCGGATCGGTATTCGGAGTTATGGTTGCTTTTGCAATGTATTTCCCGAATAGACCGATCTATCTTTATTTTTTAATTCCAGTAAGAGCAAAATATTTAATTATGTTCCTCGTTGTGTTTGAATTTTTATCGATTGGTGATACAAGCTTTGTTGCGCACGTTGTACATTTCGGTGGCGCCGTTACCGCATTCTTTTTTATTTTGCTCGACAGAAGATACAGACTTGATTTTTCGAAGTTTACAAATATGTTTTCAGGTCCGAAGGTTTACAAACCTAAAACACCGAGACGGCCAAGAAGCGCTTATCCGGTTTACGACGACGACGTGCAGGAAGTCGATTTTTACGAAATAGGTGAAGAGCGGAGAAGAAAACCCACTCAAGAGGAAATTGACAGAATACTCGATAAAATCAGTCAGAGCGGCTACCAAAATTTAACCGACGAAGAAAAACGAATACTTTTTGAAGCCAGCAAACGTGATTAAAAAAATTTTTATCTCATCGGTACTTTGTGTAAGTTTGATTGGGGGACTAAAATGTCAACCGGAAGATTCGAACTTACCGGTGGAAAAAGTTGCTAAAGTATATGTCGATCTTCTCGTTGCAAAAGAACTTCACAGGAATAACCCCGATACGATTGATGTTTTGGAAAAAGAAATTTTTGAGAAATATTCCATCGACAGCGCTTTTTACAAAACCGCAATTGAGAATTTTAAAGACGATAAAAAAAAATGGGATAAGTTCTTCGCGGTCGCTAAAAATTATTTGGACAGCCTTAGAAACGAATTGACGAAGTCCGATTCGGTAAAAAAAATACGTTGAATTTATTGCTCTTCCAATGCGTTTCTAACCCGCATTGCGGTTAAGAATAAACGGATTTTTGCATAACTTATCGAACCCGGTAAATTTTGTTTTAAATCTTTTATTTCGGTTATACCGGATTTTAACATTTTTTCCATTTGCTCCAATTCTTTCGAATCGAATAAAGTTGCATAATCAATTTCCGGTTCGAATTCCAGAATCGATTCAATTTGTAAAGAAACAAGGGAGAGCGGAAGTTTTTGAATTTTCGCGATATCATCGAGCGTGTAACCTTTGCCTATCAATTCGTATGTCCGTAAAAGATTATCTGGCAATTTCGATTTTATCTTTTTCTCTTTCTTTTCATTTTGAATATGATCGTTAATTATCAAAAGAAAATCTTCGCCGACTTTATTATACATCCGGTTTGTAAATCCTTTTATTGCGAGCAACCTCGAAGGTGTAACCGGTTTTTGTTTTGCAATTTCTTTTAAAAGATTATCCGGACAAATTAATGCGGAAGACTGACCGTATTTTTGTGCCGTGAGTTTTCTTTGTTCCCTCAACTTGTTAAAAAGTATAAGATGTTGTTCGTAATCTCCCGAGCCGGCAATATTTTCGACGGTTGTATTTTCTTCGTCGAACAAGTATGAATCGCTCGAAACCAAAACGTCGTTGTCTTTAACAATTTTATGAGTGTCGATTAATTCCGAAAGCGCATCTTCGATTTCCTGTTTCGAGTAATGTGCGCATCTTCCGAAGGTTGAAAATTTACGGGCGCCGGATAATTCCGTTTTACCGGTTAAAATTGGCAAGAGTCTGTTTTTTTTCAACCTCCCGTCGCTTTCCCGCAATGTTTGTACGATTGCTTCTTTAATAAAATCGGTTAATATTCCGGTTTGATGATTAATGTTTAAACAATTATCGCATTTTCCGCATTTATAGTTCGTGGTTTCCTCGCCGAAATAATCGAGTATGTATTTGAACCGGCAATCCTTTGTGTGGACGTAATTAATCATCGCGTCCAACTTATCCAATTCGAACTCGCGCATTCGATTTATTTTTTTATAATCGATTCTCAAATTTTGTGAAAGAACACGTTCGGTTGTAAGTTGTACACTAGAGTAACCCGACGGTTTTTCGTAAGATAAAAGTCCGATTGAATCGAGGAATTCAAGATTTTCGATTAGTTGTTTTTCCTGAATTTTTAAAAGTTGGGTGAATTGTAAAATGTTTATTTTGGTCGGATTTCTGAAAACAGTTTCACCTAAATCGCGCACAATCAATAAAATCAAGTCTTTCAGAAGATTGTTGTGTAAAGAATCGATATATTTCCGCAAATCGGTTTTATCGTATAAAATTTTAACATAGTGGTTTTGTTCGTAATCCGAATTGTGCTTAATGTAACCGGCTTCTTCCAAAATACTTAAAGCCGAACTAAGCAAACCGCGCGAAATTTTTTCGTTGCGCATAATTTTCATAAAATTTTTATCAACCGGTATTTTTTTGTCGGTTATAGAATTCACTGCGATTTTTGCGCTATTTGCCAAGGCGTCGTAAACAAAGCGTATTTGTTCTTTAGTCGGATGCGAGTTCTTTATGAAATGTTCTTGAATCGAAATGTCTTTGTTATCGAACAAAAGAAAAGTTTCCGATGCGTTTCCGTCTCTACCCGCTCTGCCGAATTCCTGGTAGAAATTTTCAATTGTACCGGGTATGTCGTAATGAATAACGGAGCGAACATCTTTTTTATCAATTCCCATTCCGAAAGCGCTTGTTGCAACAATTATGTTTGCACGACCGCTCAGAAAATCGTCTTGAATTACTCTGCGTAATTCCGGAGTTAAACCGGCATGATAAAACCGGCAATCGATTTTATTGTAACGTAGAAAATCCGCCACGGCTTCGGTTTTTTTTCTGGTGGCCGTATAAATAATTGCCGGAAGGTTTTTCCGTTTTAGAATTTTTAATAGTTGATCCCTTTTTCTATGCGTTTTAATCACATTCAAACCGATGTTTTCCCGCTCGAAACCGTAAACGAAAACTTTTGCTTCGTTCATTTCGAGTTGTGAAATTATATCGTTCCTTACTACTGGCGTGGCTGTCGCCGTAAAAGCTGAAATGTTCGGAAATCCGATATAGTTTTTGAAAAAGCTTATCTTACGGTAACTCGGGCGGAAATTATGTCCCCATTCGCTTATGCAATGGGCTTCGTCGATGAACAAATATTCCGGATTCAGCGCTTTAATTCTTTTAACGAATTCTATATTCTCCAATTTCTCGGGGGAAATGTAAAGCAACTTAATTTCTTTGCGCAATATTTCGTTAAAAACTTGTTCGGTTTCTTTGTAATCCAACGAACTGTTAATAAAACCTGCTATTTTTTTCTTTTTGTTTAGAACGTCCACTTGATTTTTCATTAAAGAAATCAAGGGAGAAATTACAATGGAAAAATTTTCAGAAAGTAGAGCGGGTATTTGATAGCAAAGCGATTTGCCCGCACCGGTAGGCATTACCGCCAAAACATCCTTCCCGTTTATAATTGCCGTAATTATTTCTTTTTGACCGGGTCTAAACGACTCGTAACCGAAATTTTCAAATAAAATATTTTCTAAATGCATACCGGTATATTTCGAAGGCGAAAATGTTAAATTTTGTTAATTATAACTATTTGGGTATTTTGATTTTCCTAATTTACAAAAATTATCTTTGCGTTTTCCTAATACAATTTAATATGATTTCCGTTGAAATAAAAAATATTAGTAAAGTTTTCAAGTCCAAATTCGGCAAAGCAAACATTACGGCACTTAACAATTTTTCGTTAACGGTACAGTCCGGAACGATATTCGGGTTGCTGGGTCCGAACGGGGCTGGAAAAACAACGTTAATTAAAATTCTTCTCGGTTCGGTTTATCCGACATCGGGCAGCGCAAAGATTTTGAACAAAGATATTTCGGATTACAAAGTTCGCTCGCAAATCGGTTATCTGCCCGAAAATCATAAGTTTCCGCCTTTTCTTACCGGCGAAGGGGTTTTGAAGTTGTTTGCGGAATTAAAAGGAATTAAGGATAATAATTTAAAATTGAAAATCGATGAATTGCTGGATTTGGTCGGGATGCTTAAATGGAAAAATGTAAAAGTGAAAAAATATTCGAAAGGTATGATGCAAAGATTGGGTTTGGCGCAAGCTTTGGTTAACGATCCGGAATTGATTTTTTTAGATGAACCGACCGACGGAATTGATCCTATCGGCAGAAAAGAAATAAGGGATATCTTAATTTCGTTGAAAGATAAAGGTAAAACGATTTTCCTCAACAGTCATCTTCTTTCGGAAGTGGAATTGGTTTGCGATAGAATTGCAATGTTGGACAAAGGGAATTTAATCCGTGAAGGAACGGTACACGAACTTACGACTTCAAAAAAAATTTATACTTTGCAAGTCGATAAAGAATTACCGGCGGATTTATTTGAAGCGGAAATCAAACATTTGGAAAATTCGATTTACCGGGTTCACGTTAATGATTTGACGGAGCTTAATTCAATCATCGACGTAATTCGCGCAAAAGGAATAAATATTATTGCCGTAAATCCGCAAAAAACATCTTTGGAAGATTCGTTTATTTCAATTATCGGCGATGCTAAAAATTAAACGTTATTTATGAAAAACACTTTAATATTTACAAAACTTACCGTGCAAGAGGCGCTTTCGAGAAAGATTTTTATTTTTTTCCTCGGGGTTTCCGTTTTTATTCTGATTTTACTTGCAATTATATTTTTATCAGCCGATTTGGAACAGATGCTTCCGTTTTTATCCGTAACCAAAGCCAACGGTATAGATTTAGTGGGGGAATTGGTCGGAGCAATTAAAATGTTTATTATCGCTCCGCTTTTCGGTATAGGGCTCTTCCTCTCGGTTTTTTCGGTTTCAAGCTTTATTCCCAATATGATGGAAAAGGGGAACATCGAATTGTTGTTGTCGAACCCCGTATCGCGTACGCAAATAATACTGGGAAAGTTTTTCGGGGGTGTTTTAGTTGTTTTTGTAAATCTCGCTTTTTTAATCGTAGGGATTTGGATTCTTATCGGGTTAAAATTCGGAGTTTGGGAAGCATCGATTCTGTACGCCGTTTTAACGATTACGTTTTCATTTGCGGTACTTTACGGATTAATTATTTTAATCGGTATTTTAACCCGGAGTTCAATATTGGCAATGATGCTTACTTATCTGATTTTCCTAATTGTTTCTCCGCTTTTAGCCTCGCGTGATAAACTTGCGATGTTAATAAAAAGCGAAACGGTAAAAGGTATTCTCGATGTTCTTTATTATATTTTCCCAAAAACTTCGGAAATGGGAAACATAACGATGATAGCATCCACCGGCGGGGAAGTACAGAATTTTCAACCGGTAATTACTTCTTTTTTGTTTATGATTCTCACACTTTATATCGGTATTATCATTTTTAATAAAAAAGATTTTTAATATTGTAAAAACAAACGGTTTTCGAATGAAAAAAATGGTATGGTTATTGAAAAAATTATTCCGGTTTTAATAACAAAATGAGCAAATAAAATGAGTAATAACAATTTGAAATTGGAAGATATATTAAAAGAAGCCTCGGAGAGCGCCGAGCACGAACGTATCGAATACGTTGCAATCATCGGGGCGGGCGTAATGGGACAAGGAATAGCCCAAACAATTGCCGGTGCGGGAATTGACGTTTGCATAATAGAAAAAGATAAAGAACATCTCGAAGCGGCAAAGAAAAGTCTAATTG
The DNA here is from genome assembly GCA_964553325.1 of uncultured Melioribacteraceae bacterium. GTDB lineage: Bacteria > Bacteroidota > Ignavibacteria > Ignavibacteriales > Melioribacteraceae > BMS3ABIN04. The sequence continues at coordinate 10,564 of CAZKKI010000023.1, forward strand.
CCTCGATGGAACACGAAATTGAACGTTGGTCGCTTACCGAAAGCGAAATGAAATCGATTTTAAGTAGAATCAAATGGACCGTAGATATTGAAGAGGTGAAGGAATGCGACTTAATTATTGAAGCGGTGGCTGAAGATTTTAATTTAAAAACCGAAATTTTCAGAAAGATTGATACTATTGCCAAACCGGATACGATTTTTATATCCAACACATCAACTTTGAGCTTAACTAAAATTGCCGAGGTTACGAAAAGACCCGATAAAATTATCGGTATGCATTTTTTGAATCCCGTTCCCAAAGTTCCTTTGGTCGAGCTTGTTCGGGCTTTTGAAACATCGGACAAAACAATGAAAATAATAAAGGGTTTTGCCGAACGAATCGGTAAAACACCTGTTGAAGTTTACGAATATCCCGGTTTTGTTACAACAAGGGCAATTGTTCCGCTCCTTAACGAAGCCATGCATATTTTGCTGGAAGGAGTGGCAACCGCAAGGGATATCGATACGGCGATGAAACTCGGGTACGACTTTAAGATGGGACCGTTGGAAATGGCGGACTCGATGGGATTGGATGAAGTACTTGCATGGATGGAACAGTTATGGAAAACCTTGGGGGAACCGCGATACCGACCGTGTCCTATTTTACGTAAATTGGTTAGGGAAAGAAAATTGGGCAAGAAAACCGGAATCGGATTTTACGAATATGACGCCGAAGGAAGAATAATTCAAAAGTGAGGAAATTACTATGAAAATTTTGGTTCTTAACTGCGGTAGTTCTTCGATAAAATATCAATTAATCGAAACGGAAAAGCGAGATGTTCTTGCGAAAGGTATGATTGAAAGAATCGGGATGAGCAGTGCGGTTCTTACACATTCGCCGAAAGGCAAAGATACGATTAGAATTGTCGGTGAAATCCTCGATCATTCGATTGCACTCGAATATGTAATTGCAGTTCTAATGAGTAAAAATCACGGTGTTATTCAAGATAAAAGTGAAATTGAAGCCGTAGGTCACCGTGTTGTGCACGGTGGCGAAACATTCTCGGGTTCCGTTTTAATTACTAACGATGTTTTGAAAGCAATTAAAGATAATATAGAATTGGCTCCGTTACATAATCCTCCCAACATAAGAGGAATTGAAGCGGCGAGAAAACATTTGCCGAATGTACCGCAATGTTGTGTTTTCGATACGGCTTTCCATGTTAAGATGCCGGTCTATGCTTATCTTTACGGGATTCCGTATAAACTGTACAGGAGATATAAAATCAGACGGTACGGATTCCATGGAACTTCGCACAGATTCGTATCGCACCGAGCCGCCGAATTAATGGGTAAACCATACGAGCAATTGAAAATAATTACTATTCATCTCGGAAACGGTGCAAGTATGGCGGCTATTAAAAACGGTCAATCGGTTGATACGACAATGGGATTCACACCTCTCGAAGGTTTATTGATGGGTACCCGTTCGGGCGATTTGGATCCATCGATCGTAACGTATATTATGGGAAAAGAAGGACTTTCGATAAGTGAGGTAAACACTTTGCTAAATAAACACAGCGGTTTGGTCGGTATAAGCGGAGAAAGTAGTGATATGCGGGAAATCGAACAAGCAATGATGGAAGGGGACAAGAAAGCAAAGTACGCTTTCGATGTTTTTACTTACAGGGTTAAAAAATATATCGGCGCTTATTCCGCTGCACTCGGCGGGGTGGATGCAATTGTGTTTACGGGAGGAATCGGAGAAAATTCGGTCAGGGTTCGTAAAGCCGTCTTGTCGGATATGGAATATTTAGGAATAGAACTCGACGAAAATTTAAACGAAACCATAAAAGAAGACGGTGAAATTACAACCGGTAACTCCCGTGTAAAAGTATTCAGAATTGCCACCAACGAAGAATTGGTTATTGCCCTCGATACGGAAAAAATAGTAAAAAAACTTAAATGAAATTTCCGCTGTATAAGCGGTGAAAATTAACTTTTGTTTTTTTATCTTTTCCGAAAAACAAATCCGGAGAGTAACATGGATTTAAATTTAAAGAACAAAAGAGTTTTGGTAACTGCAGCCAGTTCCGGAATTGGGAAAGCGATAGCTAAAGCGTTTTTAACCGAGGGTGCAAATGTGGCAATCTGTTCACGCAGTAAAAAAAATCTTACCAACACGGCAAAAGAAATGAAGAAAAGTAACTTGCCCGAACCTTTGTGGATTGTGTGCAACATCAATAAAAAATCGGATATCGAACATACGGTTCAAGTAGTAAATAAAGAATTCGGCGGAATTGATATTTTAGTAAATAATTGCGGTGGACCCGAGCCGGGATATTTTGAGGATTTGAACGATAAAAAGTGGAAAGATGCATTCGACCAAGTGTTGCTGAGTGCAATCCGGTTTACACGGTTGGCTTTACTGAATATGATAGAACAAGAATGGGGCAGAATTATTAATATTACTTCAATATCCGTGAAACAACCGATAGATAATTTAATCCTTTCAAACTCTTTGCGGAGCGGACTTACCGCTATGGCTAAAACTTTAAGTAATGAAGTCGGTAAATACAATATAACCGTTAATAATGTTGCTCCGGGTTACACTTTAACTCCCCGATTGTATGAACTGGCTTTTGCAAGGGCAAAGGCGGCGGGAGTTACTCACGAAGATGTCTTGGTTTCGATGGCTGGCGAAGTGCCGATGAACAGATTGGGCAGACCGGATGCAATTGCCGATCTTGTTACCTTTCTTGCATCCGACCGTGCAGGTTATATTACCGGTACAACCATTCCGGTTGACGGAGGCGCGATTAAATCCGCTTTGTGATTAAAATAATTTCCTCATAAAAAGAGGACGATTAAAATGATTAAAGAACTTCAAGTTACTATTCATCCCGATTTTATTGGGGATGAGCAACATCTTAGAAAAACTGTGGCTCATAAACTCCGGGTCGATTCAAACGATATTACCGCAATTAAAACGGTTAAACGATCGATTGATGCAAGGAAATTACCTGTTTACCGTTTAAGGGTTTTGGTTTATTTAAATGAGAAGCCGTCGGACGATGTAATTCCGGTTGAGTACAAGCCCGTGGAATCGGATAAATCGGTTATAATTGTAGGGAGCGGACCGGCCGGGTTGTTTGCGGCTTTACGCTTGATTGAATTGGGAGTTAAGCCCGTTGTTTTCGAGCGTGGACACGATGTTCAAAAAAGAAGAAGGGATTTAAGACAAATAAATCAAGAGGGTTCGGTTAATCTGGATTCCAATTACTGCTTCGGTGAAGGCGGAGCCGGAACGTACAGCGACGGCAAGCTTTATACTCGCGCTACAAAAAGAGGCGATACGAAACGCATTTTGCAAATCCTTGTTAAACACGGAGCTTCTCCGGATATTCAAGTAGATGCCCGTCCTCATATCGGTTCGAATAAGTTGCCAAAAATAATTAAAGCCATGCGCGAAACAATTTTGAAATACGGTGGCGAAGTTCATTTCGAATCGAAAGTTACCGATATTATTATCCTGAACGGGAAAGCGACCGGTGTAATAGTTAACAATCAAACCGAGCATTTTGCCGATTCCGTTATTTTAGCAACGGGGCATTCCGCTAGGGATATATTTTATTTGTTGAAAAATAAAAACATTAAACTTGAAGCAAAACCGTTTGCTTTGGGGGTTAGGGTTGAACATCCCCGCCAATTAATCGATCAAATCCAATATCACACGAAAAAGCGACACGAAAATTTACCTGCCGCATATTACACCTTAAGTTGCCAAATTGAAAACCGTGGAGTTTACTCTTTTTGTATGTGCCCGGGCGGAATGATTGTTCCGGCTTCCACGAATAATGACGAAGTAGTTGTTAACGGAATGTCGCTTTCCCGTCGTAATTCTCCTTTTTCTAACTCGGGTTTGGTTGTATCCGTAACCGAGGAAGAATGGGCTGATTATAATGAATACGGTGTTTTTGCCGGATTGGAATTTCAGAAGATGATTGAACGGAAAGCTTTTTTATACGGAGGCGGAAAACAAGTAGCGCCGGCACAAAGAATTACGGATTTCGTTAATGGGAAATTATCGACAGATTTACCTCCGACGTCTTATATTCCCGGAATAAAAAGCGCGTTAGTAAACGAAATTTTCCCGGCTGAAATTTACAAAAGGTTAAAACAAAGTTTGCTTGTTTTCAACAAGAAAATGAAAGGTTTTTTTACCGAAACAGGACAAGTACTTGCTTCGGAAAGCCGAACAAGTTCGCCCGTACGCGTGCTGCGCAATAAAGAAACGTTGATGAGTGTTAGCGTTAAAGGACTTTTCCCCGCGGGCGAAGGAGCCGGTTATGCGGGCGGAATTGTTTCGGCGGCAATAGACGGAGAAAAATGTGCGGAAGCCGCAGTAAAATTTATAAACAGTGCAGCATTATAATCCTTTGAGTATCCGATTAGTAGATCCTTTATTTTCTGGATTTAATTTTTTCCAATTCGTATAATAACGTTTCCTTTAATCCTTCTGATAAATTTCTCGGATTGTAACCCAATTCAACTTTTGCTTTGTTGCTGTTTCCCAAATATGTTACGCCTGCTTGTACACGCAAAGCTTCGGAGGTGTACATCGGGGGAAGGGGAATGATTTTTTCAACCAAGAGTGAAAAAATTCGAGTTAACTTAAGCAATTGATAAGGAACGGTAAAAGGTTTTCTGATTCCCGTAATCTTGTGTGCAATTTCGAAGGCTTCGGTTAAAGTATGGATAGGTCCGCCAACCATATAAACCGAACCCGGTTCGGCTTTTTCCATTGCCTTTATGTGAATTCCGGCAACGTCGTCCACATGTGCCCAATTGTAAGCGGACTTACTTGGAATCATGGGCAACCTTTTTCTCAGAAACATTCTTAACGATTCGTCACTTAAACTGGTTCCGTTGGGTCCGTAAATTAAACCGGGCATTAAAATTACAAGTGGTAATCCTTGTTTAATGAATTCGCAAGCAACTTTATGCGCTTCCGCTTTTGTTTTATCGTATTCGCTGATGTGTTTGCCGTTAAACTTATAAGTTTCGTCCGCTACCGTGCCTTTTGTATCGGAATTAATTGTGAGTGTACTTGTGTAAACGCCTTTGGGAATCTCTAACTCTTTCATTAATTCCAAAACATTACGCGTACCGGTAACGTTAACAAGTTTTGCGGGTGATTTGTCTTTGGCTCCTATTTTGTACCAAGCGGCAACGTGGAAAACACCGTCCACTCCGTTCATAGCATCACGCATACTTTCTTTTACAGTAATATCGCCTTGAACAATTTCAACTCCTTGTTTTTTCAAATCAACGGCTTTTTCGGGGTTGCGGACCAAAGCAACTACTTTATGATCAAGTTCTCTTAACATCGAAGCAATTCTTCCGCCCAGAAATCCGGTTGCGCCCGTAACAAAGTATTTCATAAATTATTTCCCGGTTAAAATTAAAAAATTCAATTTTAACGAATATACGATATTAGCAAGGATGAGACAAGTAAAAAGAAAGGTGGGAATCAATCGCTTATCTTAAATCCTAATTTACCGATAAGTTTTTTAGCCCTCTCCGCTTCTACTTCGGATTCAAACGCCAAACGGAAAGTTCCGCCGGTTCCTTCCCGGATTTTAAGTAGTTCGATATCCTTAATGTTGATTCCTTCTTTATAAAGAGCGGTCGATATTTTGCTTATCATACCCGGTTTATCTTCCACAAAGATAAAAATATCGTACACGGAAGTTAAAAATCCTTTTGTGTTTTGTGGAATTTCATCGCGGTTTTTTCTGGCTTCGCTGAAATATTCCGCTAATCTCGATATTTTATTTTCCGAAATCCACATAATTAATTTTTCAATTTCGAAGGAAAATTTTTCGAGAGCGGTTAAAATTTGTTTGCGGTTCGTTGAAATTATCGATTCCCAAATTTCAAAATCACTTGAGGCAATCCGCGTCATATCTCTGAAACCACCCGCAGCAAGGTCGAGAAAATTATAGTTTTCCGTTTTTAATGAAGCCGTATTCACCAATGCAACAGCGGTAAGTTGGGGAAGATGACTTACGCTGGCGGCTATAACGTCGTGCTGTTTTGCCGGAATAAATAAAATATTTGCCCCGAGCGATTCGATAATTTTTCTAAAATCTTTTAATTCGTCTTTACCCGTTAAATCTTCGGTTAAAATATAGGTTGTATTTTCGAAAAGCAGCGGATCGGAATTTACATAGCCTGCTTTTTCTTTTCCGGTCATTGGGTGCCCGCCGATGTAATATCCTTTCCCGGTCTTCAAGGTATTCCATTTTTCTTGAAAGACTAATTTAACGCTGCAGACGTCCGTCAATATATTGCCGTTTAATTTCGGTGCCAAGCGGTCGAAAATCTCGAGCGAAGGATTAATCGGTAAACAAAGAAATATTAAATCGGAATCAAGCGCTTCTTCGACGTTATTCAGTTTACGGTCGATTGTTTTCTCCGAAAGTGCAAGCTCGAGTATTTCGGTTTTGTCGTAAGCATTTAACTCGATTTGCAATTCGCTGTTTCGAATTGCTTTGGCAATCGAACCGCCTATTAAACCAAGTCCAATTATTGATATTGTTTTAATCTTCAAAATTCCGCCGCATTATTTTCGGCAAAACCTAATTATAATTTTCTGCCAATAGCATTGGCAATAACTTTTAATTCGTTTACCAACCTTAAATATTCATCCGGCAACATAGCTTGCGGACCGTCGGATAAAGCATTTTCGGGATCGTGGTGAATTTCTATCATCAACCCGTCCGCTCCGGCTGCAACTGCCGCTCTTGCCATCGGCGCAACCTGATCTCTCAAACCCGTTGCGTGGGAAGGATCGGCAATAACGGGCAAGTGACTTTTTTTATGAACTACCGGGATTGCGGAAAGATCGAATGTATTGCGAGTATATTTTTCGAATGTTCTTATTCCGCGCTCGCATAAAATTACATCTTTGTTTCCTTCGGAAAGAATGTATTCGGCAGACATTAACCATTCTTCTATAAGCGCTGCGAGTCCGCGTTTAAGCATTACGGGTTTATCGGTTTTCCCCAATTCTTTTAACAGAGGGAAGTTTTGCATATTGCGTGCACCGACTTGAAAAATATCGGTGTATTTGTAAATCAAGTCGATATGTTGTATTTGCATAACTTCGGTAATTACCAACAAATCGTATTCATCAGCCGCGGCACGAAGCAGTTTTAAACCTTCTTCCCCTAAACCTTGAAACGAATACGGTGAGGAACGGGGTTTGAAAGCCCCGCCGCGCAATATTTTTGCACCGGATTCGGCAACAACTTTTGCAAGTGTGAAGATTTGTTCTTCGTTTTCCACCGAACAAGGTCCGACCATCAGTGTAACATGATTATTCCCGATTTTGTATCCGTTAATATCTATAATTGTGTTGTCTTCTTTAAAACTACGACTGGCCAATTTAAATGGGACGGTAACTCTGTAAACATCGGCAACACCTTCCAGTATTTTTACCTTGCGAATATCAAAATCCGGTTTAACTCCGATTGCACCGAGAATTGTTCTTTGTTCACCTACCGATTTGTGAATTTGAAAACCGTAATTTTCCAAATGTTTGATAACGTTTTCAATTTGTTTTTCGGTTGCATTATTTTCTAATATAATTACCACTTTATTTCTTCCTTCCTTTAATTAATCGTGAAATTTTTTCTCCCCCGCCTCAATGGCTAAATCGATGTAATCCTCCTTAGTCGGAATTGCACAAGTATAATTTGAGCTGTAAGCACAAAAGGGATTAAAAGCTAAGTTAAAATCAATAATATATTCGTGATCTGGATCACTATTCAGAGAAAATTTTAAATATCTTCCTACGCCGTATGTTTCTTTGTTTGTTGTTTTGTCGGTAAACCAAATGCTGTAATATTTTTGACCGTTACCTTCGTCGTTTTCGTAAACATTTAGCTTATATTGTTTTCCTCCGTAAGTGAAAGTTAAATATCCGTATCTTACCGCTTTCCGTTCTTCGCCTTTTGTACCGTAAATTGTAACGGTATCCTTTTTTTCGTATTCGGTCAATTTGCTTTTGAAAACGAAATCGGGGTTGACGTCATAATAATTCAGCGGATGAAAAACAGCTTTCGGGTCTTGATTAAAAGGCGAGTTCGGGTCTTGCATAAAACTCAAGTTTTTCTGTTTTCGTAACGCTTCGATTCTTTTTATGTATTCTTCTTGTTCCGGAGTATAGTTTTTACATGCCGGCAGAATTAAAGCAAAAAGTAACAAAGCGCTTAATAATTTAGGATAAATGATTTTTGATTTTTCCATTGTTTTACTCTCAACCGTTTATTTATTATCGTCCGATACTTTCTTTTTCAATTCATTTAATTTGTTTAATGCTTCAATCGGGGTTAATTCGTTTATCGGAATATCCGAAATCTCTTTTCTCAACTCATCATCTTTAAATTCAAACAAGTTTATCTGAATATCGTTTTCCTTTTTCATCTTTGCAAGTTTTGCCTTTTTTACTTCCGTCGGAGTTAATTCTTTACCTTCAAGGTTTTGCAGAATTTCTTTTGCCCGTTTTGTAACCGGCAAGGGAAGCCCGGCCATTTGTCCGACTTGAATTCCGTAACTGTGATCGGCTCCGCCCGGTGTAACTTTGTGCAAGAAAATCACTTTATCGTCGTATTCTCTAACTTCAACTTTGAAATTTTTAATACGCGGGAATAACTCCGCCATTTCATTCAGTTCGTGGTAATGAGTTGCAAAAAGAGTTTTTGCTGCAACATCGGGGTTTTCGTGCAAATATTCGGTAATAGCCCAAGCAATCGAAATTCCGTCGAAAGTACTTGTACCGCGGCCTATTTCGTCCAATAAAATTAAGCTTTTCCGGGTTGTGTTGTTCAGAATGTTAGCCGCTTCTTGCATTTCGACGAGAAATGTGCTTTCTCCGGCGGAAATATTATCGCTGGCGCCAACCCGTGTAAAAATTTTATCGATTAATCCGAGCCGTGCTTCGCTTGCCGGAACGAAGGAACCTATTTGCGCCATGAGAACAATTAATCCCACTTGCCTTAAATAAACGGATTTGCCCGCCATATTCGGACCGGTAAGTAAAATTATCTGAGTGTCGGAATTACTCATTTTGCAATCGTTCGGCGTGAACTTTTCGCCCGGCGGTAAAATCCTTTCTACAACGGGATGCCTGCCGTTTTTAATATCAATAACATCGGACGTGTCAATTTCCGGCTTCACGTAATTGTATTGATCTGCACATTCGGCAAGCGAGTTATAGCAATCGAGCATAGCTATAAGTTTGGCATTTTCTTGTATTTCCTTGGCTTTCGATGCAATACGGTTTCTGATTTCGTCAAAAATTCTGAATTCCAAATCGTAAATTTTTTCTTCCGCATTAAGAATTTTATCTTCGTAGTCTTTCAATTCCGGTGTAATATACCTTTCGCTGTTCACTAAAGTTTGTTTGCGAATATAATTTTCCGGAACTTTGTCTTTATGTGCGTTGCTTATTTCGATGTAATAACCGAAAACTTTGTTGTAGCTTACTTTAAGGGAGGGAATGTTTGTTTTTTCCCGTTCGGTTTTTTGAAGGTTGGCAATCCAATTTTTCGCATTTTTGGAAAGATTGCGTAATTCGTCCAATTCTTCGCTGTAACCTTCGCGGATTACGTATCCGTCGTTAATATTTAACGGCGGGTCGTCGGTAATCGAAATTTCGATAAGTTCCACAACATCGTCCAAATCATTTAATTTCTCCCTTATTACAGTAATTACATCGGAGCCGATTTGGTCGAGTATTTGTTTCAGCAAGGGAATTTTCTTAAGTGAACTTTTAAGATAATTCAATTCCCGCGGATTAATTCTACCGGTGCTGACTTTCGATATTAATCTTTCCAGATCGCCGATTTCTTTTAACTCCGCGTGTAAATTTTTTCTTACTACTTTATTTTCAAATAAACTGTTAACTCCTTCTTGCCTTTGCAAAATCGGTTCTAGTTTTATTAACGGAGCGGAAATCCATTTTTTGAGAAGCCTGCTTCCCATCGGAGTGTCGGTTTTATCCAAGATGGAAATAAGCGAACCTTCTCGCGAACCCTCTTGCATCGTGAAGGTGATTTCCAAATTCCGTTTGGTCGACCAATCCAAAATCATATATTCGTGCGGGTTGTATCTTGCTATTTTTGTGATGTGCGAGAGGTTGGATTTTTGTGTTTCTTTCAAATAATTTAAAACCGCACCGACGGCAATAATTCCGCTCGTCAAATTTTCGATTCCAAAGCCCTTTAATGTTTTAATATTAAACTGTGATGTTATTAAATCTTTGGCATAATCCTCGTTGTAAATCCAGTCGTCAACTTTCGTTACGTATGTTTTGGAATTTGCTCTTCTCAGAATATTTTCGAAAATGAATTTCTGTTTTTTCGGGATTAAGATTTCAGAAGGGTTAATTAATCCCAATTGACTTTCGAGCTCCGAACCCATTATCTCGTATACATAAAATTCACCCGTTGAAACGTCGATGAAGGAAATACCGGCAATATCTTTTTCGATGTAAACTGACATCAAATAATTGTTTTTTGTGTGATCGAGAAGCTTGTCGGAAAAAGCCACACCCGGAGTAACAACTTCAACAACTTCACGTTTAACAATTCCTTTGGCAAATTTCGGATTTTCAACTTGTTCGCAAACGGCAACCCTGTAGCCGGCTTTTACGAGTTTCGGTAAATACGTATCAAGCGCGTGATGAGGAAATCCGGCTAACGGAACTTCGCCGGCTTTCCCGTTTGCTCTTTTGGTAAGCGTAATCCCCAAAACTTTCGATGCGGTTTTGGCATCGTCTTCAAACGTTTCGAAAAAATCCCCGACCCTGAACAGCAAAATTGTATCCGGGTGTTCTTTCTTAATTTTAGCATATTGTGTCATTAACGGTGTAATGCTCATCCTGCCATCGAAGTTTTGGTTGAGAAACAATTATTTTAAAAAAAGAAAAGTAACAAAAATAAACAAACAAAGTAAATTTTATCCTTGGCAACTAAATTAAATTTTTACGGGAAATAAAAATTACCGGCTGTTTATTATTGTTTTTTTATTTCCTTATTTTGTTACAATTGAATTTTAACAACTTGATTCTTTTTCAATATTGCGGAAAAAATATGAAAAACAGTACAATAAATAGATTTAACGGAAAGTTAAAATTCGAATTTCATATAGCAAAGCACATCAGAGAAAAATACCAACTCGAAGATGAATACTTTTCTATCACCGGCAATGTTGTTTTCGCCAATTTTGCGGCGGTCAGAAAATTTGTAAATAAAATTAATACCTTTAGAGACGAAAATACAAAGTTGAGGGTCGGTGAAGTTAATGCGGCCGGACTTATCGATGAAATTTATCATTATATTTTAAGAGAATACGAAACAAAGCAAAATCCGGGTGTTTTTAATAAAGCGTTGAATCGCCTTTTCCAACAATTCACCGAGGAAGAAATCGAGGAATTATTGCTCGATTTTGTTAAAACTTTTCCACCGCTGGACGTTTACAAAAATAGATTGAGTGCACAGAAATATCTCGAGGAATCCACCGAAGGAAAACCGAACAAGGAAATTGCCCTTGAAGAGCTTATACTTTTGTATTTGTCGAATATTAATCCCGCTAACCGCAATTTGAAGGAATTTTTCGACGAGAATTATCTTGCAAAGAAAAAAACATATTCGGAAGCGATCACGAAACTCGACGAGTTTTTCAAAGAAGAAACTCCTTTCGGACCTGCCGGACAGTCGGTTCTCGAATTACTTAAAACGCCGATTCTGACTCATCCGGAAAGTTTGTGGGAACAATTGCGTTATTTGCAATCGCACTGGAAACCCTTTTTGGGCAATTTGATGATTAGAAAGATTTTGCAGAGTCAAGATCTTATGAAAGAAGATGTTGTGATTAATTTTAATCAATTTGATGCCGGGGGAGTTCCCGGAACACCGCCGACGATTATTCCGCAGTATAAACCCGAGACGATTGAAGAGGAATATGAAAAATTCACTTTGGGAAAATCGCATTATAAATTTGCGCTCGATGTATTACACGAATACGAAGAACCCGAAAAATTCACACCGGATTTGAATTGGATGCCGAACGTTATAATGATTGCAAAAAATACTTATGTATGGCTCGATCAACTTTCGAAAAAGTACGGAAAGGAAATAAAAAGACTCGATCAAATACCCGATGAAGAACTCGAACAATTGAGAAAGTGGAATATAAACGGACTTTGGTTAATCGGAATTTGGGAAAGAAGTCCAGCATCAAAAAAAATCAAGCATTTAATGGGAAATATCGACGCCGTTGCATCGGCATATTCATTGTACGATTATGTAATCGCCGAAGATTTGGGAGGCGAAGAAGCATATCAAAATTTTAATAAACGGGCAAAGCGGAAAGGAATTCGGTTGGCCAGCGATATGGTTCCGAATCACACCGGTATTTATTCGAAATGGATTGTTGAACATCCCGAGTATTTTATTCAATCGAAAGAACCGCCTTTTCCCAACTACAAATTTACGAGAGAAAATTTATCGGACGATCCGCGAATACAAATTAGAATTGAGGACAGTTATTATAAGCGAACGGATGCGGCGGTTGTTTTTCAAAGGATTGATAATGCTACCGGAGAAATAAGATACATTTATCACGGAAACGACGGAACAAATATGCCGTGGAACGATACCGCTCAACTCGATATGCTGAAAGCCGAAGTACGTGAAGCTGTTATAGAAAAGATTTTCGAAGTGGCGCGTAAGTTTTCAATAATTCGTTTCGATGCGGCGATGACTCTGACGAAAAAACATTTTGCCCGGCTTTGGTATCCCGAACCCGGAACAGGTGGAGATATTCCTTCCCGTGCCGACTATGCCATGACGAAAGAGGAATTCGATTCGTATTTCCCGAAAGAGTTCTGGCGCGAGGTGGTCGACCGAATAAACGATGAAATGCCCGATACACTTTTGCTTGCCGAAGCATTTTGGTTGATGGAAGGTTATTTCGTTAGAACATTGGGGATGCACAGAGTTTATAACAGCGCTTTTATGAATATGCTGAAGAACGAAGAAAATTACAAATACAAAAAACTTATCACCAACACACTCGAGTTCGAACCTGAAATACTCAAGCGGTATGTTAATTTTATGAGCAATCCCAATGAAGAAACAGCAATAAACCAATTCGGCTCTTCCGATAAATATTTTGGCGTTGCTACATTGATGGTAACTTTGCCCGGCTTACCGATGTTTGCCCACGGTCAAATTGAAGGCTATACGGAAAAATACGGAATGGAGTATAAACGGGCTTACTACCGCGAAACCCCGAATGATTACTTGGTAAAAAGACACGAAAGGGAAATTTTTACTTTAATGGAAAAAAGATATGTCTTCAGCGAAGTGGAAAATTTTTGGTATTTCGAGTTTACCGACAAACGGGGAAGAACTCTGGATAATGTTTTTGCCTATTTTAACAGCTTCGGTAATGAAAAGGCTCTTGTTTTTTACAATAATCATTTCAGTACAGTAAGCGGAAAAATTTATCATTCAACTCCGAAAGTTGTCAAAGGAAAAGGAGACAAGAAAAAATTACGACGTAAAACGGTTACCGACCTGTTAAACATTAAACCGGAAAAGAAATATTATTACGTTTACCGGGATCACAATTCGAAATTGTTTTATTTGAAATCCGGAAGGGAGATTTTGGAACACGGATTCGAAATCGATTTGCGTGGATTTGAGTACAGGGTTTTCTGGGAGTTTAAAGAAGTTTACGACGATACCGGCGAATACGAAAGATTGGCGGAATCGTTAAAAGGCAAAGGCGTTCCGAATATCGAATTTGCTTTGCACGAAATTAATTTGGAACCGATTCATCACGCATTCGAAAATATTTTTGCCGGACATTCATTCGATAAATTTGTGGAAAATCTTGTCGAAACCGGTCAAGCGGATAAAACGGAAGATCAAAACATAAAATTTCTGAAAAATAAATTCTATCTGCTTCTTAAATCGATTAATGATTACTATAAAACCGCCACGGATTTAAAACCGTACGTTAGGGATTTCGAGCATTGTTTGCGGGGGCTTCGGCTTGTTAATCCTTTGATAAGAAAGGAATCCGTAATTAAACGTAAAATTAGATTGGTAAATTTGCCGAAAGCGATTGTAATATCCCGCCATGCGAACTATTACGAAAATGCAATCATTTTATTAATGTTTTTGATTATTAAAAAAATCAAAACATTTCTTTCGGATGTATTAAAGAAAGACGAAACCGAATACGAAAAACTTTTGCTCGGTAAACCCGTTAAAAATTTGTTGGGGCGCTTGGGCAAAGGGGAAAACGAAATTTTCAGAGATATACTTTTGCTTAACATTTTACTTAGATATAATTCCGATTTATTCGATGTTGAAAAACTTTATGACGAAATTTCATTAAAGAGCAGCATTGCGAAAGAAAGAAAAATGTGGCAGCAAACCAAGGGCAAACTGATACTGAAAATTTTGGATGACGAAGATGTTCGAAAATTTATTAACGTGAACGAATACGAAGGAATAGTATATTACAGTAAAGAAAGATTTGAAGAATTATTGAATTGGATGTTTTCGGTTACTATTTGCACTTACAGCATTAAAAAAGAAAACGAACTTACTAAAATGAAAATAACCGACCATTCTAAAAAGGAGATAGAAAAGATTTCCCCATTGGAACTTAGAATGATTTTACTTTTTGCCAAATCGTATTATTTGTATGATTTTCTGAAGCAAGCTTCGATAACTTCAAAATACAAACTAAACGAATTAAAAGAAAAAGTGAAATATGTCGGTTCAACGAAATCAAACGGTAAAAAGAAACCGAAAAGTAGCAAGGGTGTAAAGCAGGGGAAACGAAGAAAATCGAAAAAATAATTATTTAAGGTAAAATAAAAATTCCGGTTTGCGTATAATAGGATAAAATCATCTTAAAATTTTTTAAATTCTTTTTCTTTTTGAACTGTTTTTTTTATTTTATGGATGTCAACTTTCTAAAATTAAATACCGGTTTATGTTGAAAGTTAAAATCATATCTCACTTCTGCCACATCAAAGAAATTTGCACTTTATATCAATTTCAGAAAACACCGACATATAAAAATTCTAACAATAAAACGACAGGAGACGCATAGTGATTATTTCAGTTCCCAAAGAAATAATGGAAGGTGAAAATCGTGTTGCCGTTACTCCGGATGTTGCCGGAAAGCTTATCAAGAAAGGATTTGAAGTACAAGTGGAAACTAATGCCGGACTCAATGCCGGATTTACGGACGAAGATTACGTAAATGCCGGTGCGAAGGTATTGAACGATGTTCAAGCGCTTTACTCGAATGCGGATATCGTGTTGAAAGTACAACGTCCGATGGAACATCCCTCAGCCGGTAAACACGAAATCGACTTGATGAAAAGCGGAACCATGCTTATCACTTTTATGTACGCTTTACATTACCCGCAAGTTGCAAAGCAATGTGCGGAGAAAGGAATCAACGTTATTTCAATGGATATGATTCCCCGAACTACTTTGGCGCAAAAGATGGATGCTCTCAGTTCTCAAGCGAATATTGCCGGATACAAATCGGTAATTATGACGGCAAACGTACTCGGTAAAATTTTCCCGTTGATGATGACCGCTGCCGGTACGATTCAGCCCGCAAAAGTTGTAATTATGGGCGCCGGTGTTGCCGGTTTGCAAGCACTTGGTACTGCAAGGCGATTGGGGGCAATAGTGGAAGTTTCGGATATTCGTCCGCAAGTTAAAGAGGAAGTTCAAAGTTTGGGCGGTAGATTTATTGAAGTGGAAACGGATGAAGATATGCAAGACGAAGGCGGATATGCAAAAGAAGCTTCCGAGGAATTTTTAAGAAAACAGAAAGAATTGATTTTCAAACACATAACTCAAGCCGATATTGTTATTACAACCGCGTTGGTACCCGGTAAAAAAGCTCCGGTTTTGGTTACCGAAGAAATGGTTAAGAATATGCGACCCGGTTCCGTCGTTTTGGATATGGCTGTCGAATTCGGCGGGAATTGTGAATTGAGCGAAAAAGGGAAAACGGTTAAAAAATATAACGTTACTATTATCGGTGAACCGAATCTCCCGAGTTTGGTACC
Source organism: uncultured Melioribacteraceae bacterium (assembly GCA_964553325.1). Lineage (GTDB taxonomy): Bacteria > Bacteroidota > Ignavibacteria > Ignavibacteriales > Melioribacteraceae > BMS3ABIN04. The sequence continues at coordinate 26,728 of CAZKKI010000023.1, forward strand.
GACAAATGCAAGTGAAATGTATGCTAAAAACCTGCTTGCTCTCTTGGAACATATATCTAAAGAAGGAAAAATGGAATTGGATTTGGAAGACGAAATTGTAAAAGGTTCGCTAATTTGTCATAACAACCAAGTTATAAACGAAAGAATTAAAAATTTACTTTAATGAAAATTTAATAAGAGGAAATTATGGAAGCACACGAATTGATAATGCTAATTTACGTTTTCGTATTGGCAATATTCGTCGGGTTCGAATTAATTACAAAAGTACCGCCGACGTTGCACACGCCGTTGATGTCCGGTTCAAACGCAATTTCCGGCATTACAATTGTCGGTGCATTGCTTAGTGCCGGTCTCGAAGAATTTACGATTAGCACAATACTCGGTTTGATTGCCTTAATCTTTGCAACAATAAATGTTGTCGGCGGATATTTGGTAACCGACAGAATGTTAAAAATGTTCAAAAAGAAGTGAGAGTGAATTATGCAAACAATAACCTATATAGTTTATCTGATTGCTTCTATATTATTTATTTTCGGAATTAAGAAGCTGGGTTCTCCCAAAACAGCGCGACAAGGTAACATGCTCTCTTCTTTGGGTATGTTTTTGGCTGTCGTAGTTACATTATTCGATCAAAGAGTTTTAACATTCGAGTATATAATTATCGGCATTGTTGTTGGCGCCGCAATCGGTGCCGCGATGGCGATTAAAGTTCCGATGACGGGTATGCCGCAAATGGTCGGTTTGCTTAACGGTTTTGGCGGTGGTGCTTCGATGTTGGTAGCTTTTGCGGAATATTATCATATTTTAAACACAACGGGACCTGTAATAGAAGTAGCGACTTCGGTAACAATTGTACTTTCGGTATTAATTGGCGCCGTTACTTTTACCGGTTCGTTAATTGCTTTTGGTAAGTTGCAAGGAATAGTTACCGGAAAAGTGGTTAAATATCCCGGGCAACATCCGCTTAACGCATTATTGCTTTTGGCGGTGTTGGTTGCGGGAATTATGGTAATCTTGGATCCTTCTGAAACCGATCTATTAATCGGTATTGCTGTCGTTTCATTAATCCTGGGTGTGTTACTCGTTTTGCCGATAGGCGGAGCGGATATGCCCGTTGCAATTTCGCTGCTTAATTCTTATTCGGGAATTGCGGCTTCGATGACCGGTTTCGTTTTGCAAAATAACATGTTGATTATTGCCGGTGCGTTGGTAGGTGCTTCGGGAATTATATTGACAATTATAATGTGCAAGGGAATGAACCGATCGTTAATGAATGTTGTGCTTGGCGGTTGGGAAACCGCAGGACAAGGCGGTGCGGCTCCGGCTGCCGGCGGTGAAGTAAAAGGCGATGTTAAATCCGTTGACGCCGAAGAAGCTGCAATGATTTTCGATGCGGCGCAAAGCGTTATTATCGTGCCGGGTTACGGCATGGCCGTTGCTCAAGCTCAACACGCAGTAAGGGATTTAATGAATGTTCTCGAAAGTAAAGGTATTAACGTCCGATTTGCAATTCATCCGGTTGCGGGTAGAATGCCCGGACATATGAACGTTTTGCTCGCGGAAGCTCAAGTTCCTTACGATAAACTCTTCGCAATGGAAGACATTAACGACGATTTCCCGAATACCGACGTAGTGTTCGTAGTTGGAGCAAACGATGTTGTAAATCCTGCCGCCCGAAAAGATCCGAGTAGTCCGATTTATGGAATGCCGATTCTTAACGTCGATTATGCGAAAACCGTTATAGTTAACAAACGCTCGCTTAACGTTGGCTATGCGGGAATTAATAATGAATTGTTCTTCTATCCGAATACTTTAATGTATTTCGGCGACGCGAAAGAAGCAATTACGAAATTGGTTAATGAATTAAAAGAATTGTAGCTTTAACCGGGTACCGGATTTTAGACGAGCTGCCTTTTTTAGGCAGCTTTTTTATATATTTTCACTCGATTTCCTCCGAAAGCGGTTTATTAAAAAAACACGGTAAGGCATGAAAAAAATTTTATTCACTCTGATAGTTTTATCTTTCGTTTACAACGGTATAAATTCGCAAACACAATCTCATAATCTTATGCCGGTTCCCGGCAAATTAAAGTTTACCGGGAAGAAATTCAGAATCAATGAAAATTTTAAAGCCGGTATAACCGGTGGTTCTTCAATACGGGTTGAAAAGGGCGTAAATAGAATGCTAAAAAGACTTGCCGGAAGAACCGGTTTGTTTTTTGAAAATCCGTTTGTGTTAAAAGGAATAAATGAAGATTCCGTCGATATGTCCGTTTCTTTTGCCGATTCGGTTAAAGTTAAATTGTTTATGGATGAAGCATATGGATTGAATGTAAGCGAAAACAAGATTACACTTTCCGCACGATCGGATATCGGGATTTTGCGCGGACTGGAAACCTTATTACAATTAATGGATTCCGATTCTGCCGGCTATTATTTTCACGGTGTAAAAATTGATGATGCTCCGCGCTTTCCTTGGCGTGGGTTGATGATTGATGTTTGCCGTCACTTTATGCCGATTGATGTTATTTACAGAAATCTTGACGCGATGGCTGCCGTGAAAATGAATGTTCTCCATCTCCATTTAAGCGAAGATCAAGGATTCAGAATTGAATGTAAAACCTTTCCGAAATTACATTTGAAGGCTTCGGACGGATTTTATTTCACTCAAGAGCAAATCAAAGATATTATTAAATATGCCGATGAAAGGGGAATCCGTGTTGTGCCGGAATTCGATATCCCGGGTCACGCTACTAGTTGGTTGGTGGCTTATCCGGAATATGCGAGTATGCCCGGTCCGTACAAACTGCAACGCGGTTGGGGAATTTTCGATCCTGTTTTCGACCCGACAAAAGAACAAACGTATGAATTCTTCGATGAATTTTTTAAGGAAATGACTGCGCTTTTCCCGGACGATTATTTCCACATCGGCGGTGACGAAAACAACGGTAAACACTGGAAAGCAAACGAGAGAATTCAAAAATTTATGAACGAACACGGATTTGAGAGCACTTCCGAATTACAAGCATATTTCAACAAAAAAATATCAAAAATTTTAAGTAAATATAATAAAAATATGATTGGTTGGGATGAAATCCTTGAACCCGGAATCCCCAAAAACATTGTTATTCAATCGTGGCGCGGAAAAGAAGGATTAATTAAAGCGGCACGGAACGGTTATTATGCAATTCTTTCGAACGGATATTATATCGATTTGATTCAACCTACCGACTTTCATTATTTGAATGACCCGTTGCCCGAAGATATTGAACTGACCGATGATGAGAAAAAGTATGTTTTAGGCGGAGAAGCCACAATGTGGAGCGAATTTGTTTCACCGGAAACAATCGATTCCAGAATTTGGCCTCGAACGGCTGCAATTGCGGAAAGATTATGGTCGCCTCAACATGTCAAGAATATCGATGATATGTACAGAAGATTGGAAACGGTTAGTTTCCGCCTTGAGGAGCTTGGAGTAACTCATATTAAAAATTACGGAATGATGCTTCGGAGGTTGACGAATAATCAAGATATATCCGCTCTAAAAACATTAGTGGATGTTCTGGAACCCGTTAAAATTTATAAGCGAAATAGTTTGAGAAGACATTTTCAACAATCGCCGCTTACTCGTGTTGTGGACGCAGCAAGACCGGATCAAAAAGTAGCCCGTATTTTCAGAAAAAAAGTCGTGGAATTCGTTTCCACGAACGATATTAAAATAAGGAACTTTATTGAAGACAAGTTAAAAATTTGGAGTAATAATCATTCGAAAGTTGAAAAGCTTTCCGAACGTTCACCCGTTCTAAACGAAATTATACCCCAATCAAAAAATCTTAGAGATATTTCAACAATCGGGTTGCAAGCTATAGATTTTATTAAAAATAAAAACGTCCCATCCGCAGAATGGATAGATTTGGCGAAGAAGATAATAGAAAAAGCAAAGTTGCCCGTAGCCCAAACCGAGTTGATGATTGTTGAAGGTATTGAAAAATTAGTTGAAACGGTATTAAACTAAAGGAAAAAATTATGCAACAAATTAATTATCTCGATGTTCTGGTCATTCTTTCGTTTTTTATCGTGATATTTTCAATTGCGGCTTATTATTCAAAACGGGCAGGGAAAGATACCGGCGAGTTTTTTCTATCGGGAAGAAATATGCCGTGGTACATCGCCGGAACGGCAATGGTTGCAACAACTTTTGCAGCCGATACTCCGCTTGCCGTAACCGAACTGGTAGCAAAAAACGGAATTGCCGGTAACTGGCTTTGGTGGAATCTTGCTATCGGTGGAATGTTGACGGTATTCTTTTTCGCTAAACTTTGGAGACGCGCCAAAATAATGACCGACGTGGAATTTGTAGAACTTCGGTATTCGGGTAAAGCCGCAGCGGCGTTGAGAGGGTTCAGAGCATTGTATTTGGGACTATTCATGAACGCAATAGTGATGGGTTGGGTTAACAAAGCGATGGAAAAAATTTTTCTTGTAACCATTCCGGAGTTTAACCCGTTTTTGCTGGTGGTAATCTCCGCCATAATAATCGGGATATACGCTTCGGCTTCAGGTCTGTTGGGAACGGCAAGAACGGACAGCTTTCAATTCGTATTTGCAATGCTCGGGTGCATAATTCTCGCCGTTTTGGTTGTTCAAATACCGCAAGTGGGCGGAATGGTTTCGTTGAAAGAAAAACTTGCACCTCAAATTTTGGATTTCTTTCCCAGAATCGGTGAGGTTACGGCCGAAGGAATAACCGGCGGTGCGTTGGCGATTTCCGTCGGAGCTTTTTTTGCCCATATCGGTTTGCAGTGGTGGTCGAGTTGGTATCCCGGAGCCGATCCGGGCGGAGGCGGTTACGTGGCTCAGCGGATGATGTCGGCAAAAGACGAGAAACACAGTTTGTTCGCTACATTATGGTTTACAATTGCACACTATGCATTGCGACCTTGGCCGTGGATTATTGTGGCTCTTGCCGCTTTGGTAATTTTACCGAGAAGCGAAAATACGGATGTAATAAAACAGTCGAATCCCGAATTGTATCAAAAAGTAGTGGAGGCATATAATAATAAAGAATTACTTAAATCCGCCGATCCGGTTTATTCATCCGGAGAATTTATTGCAATGTACGAAAATTATGAAAACACGGTCGATCCCGGGGTTATGTATCCGAAGTTAATGCTCAGGTATTTGCCGAGCGGCTTGTTGGGTTTGCTGATTGCCGTTTTTCTTGCGGCTTATATGTCCACAATCGCTTCGCAGTTAAACTGGGGAACTTCCTATCTCATAAACGATTTTTACAGACGGTTTGTGAAAAAGGACGGAACCGAAAAACATTATGTCTTGGTTTCGCGAATCGGTATTATTTTTATGACGGTCTTTTCCTTGTTGGTAACAAAATATTTTCTAACCACAATATCCGGAGCGTGGGAATTTATTATTAATGCAAGTGCCGGAATGGGCGCCGTCCTTATTTTAAGATGGTATTGGTGGAGAATAAATGCGTGGTCTGAAATTTCCGCAATGATTGCACCTCTTGTAATTTATCCCATCGCTAAGTACGGTTTCGGAATGGAATCGCCTATTACGTTGTACCCGATTGTTTTCGGAACAACGGTAGTTTGGTTAATAGTTACGTTTCTAACCGAGCCGGTGGAAAAAAACAAATTGGTGGAATTTTACAAGCGTACGCATCCCGGCGGAATCGGTTGGAAAAAAATAGCTGAACTAGTTCCCGAAGTTAAGGGCGATAGCGGTTTTGCCCGTCTGTTTTTCGATTGGTTACTTGGTGTAATTCTCGTTTATTCGTTTTTGTTCGGAATTGGACGGATTGTTTTTGCGGAATATCTAAGCGGATTCGGTATTTTGTTAATTGGGTTTATTGCTGCATATTTGATTTACGTTGATTTAAAGAAAAGGGGATTCGAAACAATAGCGGAATAACTTAGAATTTGTAAACTATAAAAATTCTTTCCGGTGAAATCGAAACGGAAACGTTTTTGTTTTTATCGTGTAAAGAAGTTACAAAACTGCCGATGAAATAACCGATAGCGCTGCCTGCAATTACATCCGATGCCCAATGATAATTTCTATAGACTCGTGAAATACTGGTAAGAACAGCCGGAACAAAAACCAATGCTTTCAAAAAGTCGTTTTCGATATTCGCCGCTAACACCGTTGAAACCGAGAATGCAACTGTGGCGTGACCCGAACTGAACGAGCGGAAATCGAAACCTTTAAATGAAAACGGATTGAAATTATACGGATCGTTTGTGGTTGTCGGTCTTTCTCTGCCCAATGAATATTTTAAAACCAATGTTGTTAATCCGGTGAATAACAAAGTCTCAAATAGTTCAAATCCGATTTTTTTAAATTTATTGTTATTGAGAACCAATCCGCTCATATAAAAACCGCCGCTTAATGCCGCACCGAAATAAACATGCCCGTAAAATCTCCCGGTTTCAAAAAGGAAAGAATTTTTGTAAGTGTCGTTTTCGTTCGTCCAGATTTTTATATCCTTATCGATTAAAATAGAGCCGGCAGTTACGGCAAGTAGCCCTCCGAAAGTCAATAAATCGTTTTTATCCCACCGGAACGGCTTTGAAATAATGTTTTCGGAATCCTCGGCAAATTGAGAAAAGTCGTAGTTGTATTGAGCGGAAACGTTTCCCGTAAAAAGAACTGCAATTAAAAAAAAGACTGACTTTATTTTGATAAAATTCACTTGATGAAAATTATTTTTTTGATGTGGAATATTTAATTATTTCGGCTTTTTCAACGGTTACCAATGCACCGGAATTCGCTTTGTCGAGTATTTCTTCGATTACCGGAATGAAGTTTTCGATTTTCCGCGCTTCGTCAACGATTTCGATGACCAGCGGCATATCTTCGGAAAGCCGCAATATTTTCGAAGTATGAATTCTGCTGTTTCTTCCGTAACCCATAATTCCGCGGTAAACGGTTGCCCCGGCCAGATTTTCTTTTCTGGCTTCCATCACAATTTTTTCGTAAACATTGACGGAACCGATTTTATCGGTTTCACCCAGAAAAATTCTTAATAATTTTGCTTCGCCTTTAATACCCATTTTTTCACTTCATTAAAATATATGCTAAATAAATGCTTAACAAAGTTACGGTTACGTTCAAAATAACATTTAATCCGGCAAAAAGAAACTCCGAATCTCTTAGTAAATTTATCGTTTCCAATGAAAATGTTGAAAACGTTGTAAAACCGCCGCAAAACCCGATTGCAAGTAAAAGTTTTAATGTAGGACTCAACAATTCTTTGTCGTCAAAGCCGAAAATAAGAATACCGAGTAAGAAACTGCCTATAACGTTTACGGTCAAAGTCCCGAACGGAAAATATGAAGGTAAAAATCTGTAAACAACGGCGGATAGCCAATATCGAAGCGTTCCGCCTAATCCGGCACCAATTCCAACTAACAAATAATTCATAGTTCCTAAAAAATTTTTATCAAAAATTAACATTTTATTTTATAAATATTACTTTATTTTTTTTTCGAATCGTGTAACTTTTTGTGTTTTTGTAAGTCTAAATTTGCGTAACAAAAAAGGAGGGATCAAATGAATAAAAATAAAATAACGGGATTTTTTATAACCGTTGCGTTTGTTTTCGTCTCGCTGGGATTTGTTACCGTGCGAACGGTTTCGGCAAGCGATTTGGAATTAATTAAGGAAAAAGTTTTCAGTGTAGAGCCGGGTGGAGATTTTGTTTTGGATACCGAAGGCGGGGATGTTACGGTTAACAGTTGGGATGAAAGCAAAGTGGGAATAAAAATTTTTGGAAATTCAAAAGCAAAGAAAAGATTTACGTTTTCTTTTGAAAATACCGGCGATTATGTGAAAGTAACGGGCAAAAAACACGGTTCGTCTATTTTCAACTGGTTTTCTACGGAAAAATTACGGTACGAAGTTTTATTACCGAAAGAATTTAATTCGAATATCCGCACTGCCGGCGGTGATGTGAAAATCCGGGAGCTTAACGGAGAGATTGTTATTACAACATCCGGAGGTGATATTAAAGTTAAATCTATTCAAGGCTCGGTGGAAGCCAAAACTTCCGGCGGTGATATCCGCGTTATCGATGCACGCGGTGAAATATCATTAAAGACTTCCGGTGGCGATATTAATTGCAGTTCGGTCGAAGGTGAAGTAATCGCAAAAACATCCGGCGGAGACATAGATTTGAAAGATGTGTCTGGAAAAGTAACTTCTAGCACGGCGGGCGGAGATATTTCATTGGCTTACGTAGGTAAAAACAAAGGGATTGAGCTTTATACAAGCGGCGGCGATATTAAAATTTCCGTGCCCGATGATTTTTCCGCAGATATTAGTTTGAAAACAGTAGGCGGTGAGATACAAGTCGATTTGGAAAATTTGAACAACGTGCAGACGTCGCGTTTCTCTTTTTCCGCCAGTGTTGGAAATTCCACTATTCCGCTTATTGCTAAAACTACCGGAGGAGACATCACCGTAGTCGCATTTTAGGTGAATGGCGCAAATTTAATTTTGCGCCGATTTATCTTAACGTGAAAACTTCGCTGTAAATCTCCGTGTTGTTTTTTTCGGACGAATACCGATAATAAATAACCACTTGACCGCCCGCCTTTAATTTGCATCCGACTAAAAGCTACCGGCGTCGATTATTTGCATAAATTTCCAGTTTTACGTTAATGTGTTGCATAACCGATTAATTGCCTTTTCTTAAATGATAAAAAATATAAAATTTGGTATGTTTCTATCGGGATATATTTTCTTAACTTATATAATTTGAAAATTTGATATAACGGAAAAGCAGATGAGAAAACTAAAGATAGGCGTAATCGGAACCGGACATTTGGGAAAGCTGCATACGAAATTTTTTAAAAATATTTTAAGAAGTGATTTAATCGGAGTGTACGATAAAAATCCGGAAATTGCCGAAAGTGTGGGGAAAGAATTGGAAGTACGGGTTTTTAATTCCGTTGAAGAATTATTAAACAATGTTGAAGCGGTGTCAATTGTTACAACAACCAGTTCGCATTACGAAATAGCTAAAAAAGCTTTGGAAACGGGAAAGCATGTTTTTATCGAAAAACCGATCACAACCAAAATAGAAGAAGCCGAAGAGCTGGTTGAAATTGCCGATGATAAAAAATTAAAATTGCAAGTCGGGCATATAGAAAGATTCAATCCCGCTTTGCTTTCTTTGGAAAAATATCACTTGGATCCGATGTTTATTCAAACCGACCGGTTGGCACAATTCAACCCGCGCGGTACGGACGTAGCCGTGGTACTTGATTTGATGATTCACGATATAGATATAATTTTAAGTTTGATTAAAAGCAAAGTGAAAGAAATCAGAGCTTCCGGCGTTGCCGTCGTTTCCGATAACATCGATATAGCAAATGCGAGAATTGAATTTGAAAACGGAGCCGTTGCAAATGTTACCGCAAGTCGTATTTCTCAAAAGAAAATGAGAAAGATGAGAATGTTTCAGAGGAATACTTATTTTGCGTTGGATTTTATCAGCGGAGTTTCGGAAGTTTACCGCTTGATTTCGCCGAACGATATTAACGTGGAGCATTTTTTAACTTTCGGCGTTATCGGTGTTGGGGAAAAGAAAAAAGCGGTGGTTTACGAACAACCCGAACATAAAGAAGTAAACGCATTGAAACACGAACTCGAGTTGTTTGTTAATTCGGTTCTGGATGACGTAAAACCGGTGGTTTCCGGGAAGGACGGATTAAGAGCATTAAAAATTGCGGAAATCATAATTAAAAAAATCAAGGAATCACAAATATGATTAAAAGAAAAATTTTGATGTTTTTGTTGGCAACGGTGATATTGAGCGGTTGCGGAATGTACAAATCGTTAATGAATTTATCGAAGCTGAAGTTTAAACTCGAGTCGGTTAATAATTTTAAGGTTAGCGGAATCCCGGTAAGCGATAAATCGAAACTATCCGATTTTAATCCGCTCGATTTGGTTAAATTAACTTCACAAGTTGCACAAGGAAATTTACCCGTCGATTTTACTTTGAATGTATCGGCAAAAAATCCGAATCCGGAAGCGGTGCACGGTTCGTCTACGGATATAAAAATAGTTTCGTTCCCGTGGCGTTTGTATATAGACGATAAAGAAACGATTTCGGGTAATATATCCGAACCCGTAACCGTACCCGGCGGAAATAAAACATCGATCATCCCGCTTCAAATAAATATGAACTTAATGGAGTTCTTTTCAAATTCCAATTTAGAAAGTTTAATTAATTTAGCGTTAAAGTTGGGTGGCGGAGAAGGTGCCGCATCGCATATTAAATTGATTGCCCGGCCCGTTCTTGATACGCCGATAGGAAATATAACTTATCCGGGCGATTTGACAATTGTAGATTACACATATAAATAAAGGTACGAAAATGAAATACGTTGTAGGCGTTGATCTCGGCGGCACATCGATAAAAATCGGTTTGGTTAATTCCGAAGGCAAAATTCATAAAAAAATTTCCGTTCCCACAAATGCTGAAAAAGGTCCTAAAGCCGTTATCAAAGAGATAAAAAAAGGTGTTCAACTAATATTAAAAGGAAGTAAGAAAAAAATTGAAGGTGTTGGTATCGGCGCACCGGGCACAATATCATTGAAAAAGGGAACGGTAGAATACCCGCCTAATTTCCCGGGTTGGGGAAGAGTACATCTCGGCAAAATATTGCAAAATCAGCTCGATAAAAAAGTTTTTGTTGAGAACGATGCAAATACCGCTGCAATAGGTGAACTGATTTTCGGACACGGCAATAAATTCAACAGTTTCATAATGATTACACTCGGTACCGGCGTTGGCGGGGGAATTATTCTGAATCGAAAATTGTACAGAGGCGAAAGCGGAGGCGCCGGGGAAATCGGACACATTTCAATCGATTACAACGGTAAACAATGCAATTGCGGTTCAAAAGGATGCATAGAAGCTTATGTGGGAAACAATTATTTGATTGAAGACGTCAAAAAAGAATTAATGGAAAATACGGAATCGGTATTAATAAAATTAGCGGATAATGATTTGTCGAATATTACACCTAAGCTTATTCACGATGCGGCTTTGTTGAACGACGAATACGCAATTAATAAAATTAAGGAAATCGGAACGGTTCTGGGATACGGATTAACTTCGGCAATTAATGTTCTGGATATTCCCACGGTAGTAATCGGCGGCGGTGTTGCCGGATTCGGTAAATTACTTTTCGATTCCGTCGAAAATACGATATTGGAACGTGTTCTTACCCCGTTAAAGAGTAGAATTACGGTTAAGCATTCCAAACTTAAAAATGAAGCGGGAATTAAAGGTGCCGCGGCGTTAGTGTTTTATAAATACTAAGATTGTTCATCACCGGTATGAGAAGATTAAAATTATTAATTTTTGTATTCGTATTATTTCAAATCGAAACTTTATCCGGACAAACGGATACCGTTAGAACAAAAACTCCCGTAATTTCAAAAACCGGAACGGAAACCGCGGAAAAAGGTAAGTACGATATCGACGCGGTTATTTTCAGCAATGCGGCTGATTCATTAATATTCGATTTGAAATCGAAGCGAATGTTTATTTTCGGCTCCGGTGAAATTAAATATAAAAACACCGATTTGAAAAGCGGTAAAATCACGGTCGATTTTGAAAAGAATACTTTGCATGCCGAAGGAATTGAAAAAAAGACCGATAGTACGGAAGCGAAAACAATTGAAACGCCGGTAATGATAGAAGGTTCGGAGAAGTACGAAGGCGCTGAATTAACATACAATTATCAAACTCAACGCGGATATATTTCACAAGCCAAGCAAGAACAGGAAAACGCACGGTATAAAGGTTCGGCTGTAAAAAAAGTGGATAAAAACACTTATTTCATAAAAGACGGAATTTATACGACTTGCGATGCCGATCCCCCGCACACCTTTTTTACCGCGAAGGAGATGAAAGTAATTCAAAAAGATAAAATTATAGCAAAATGGATTTTTATGTATATCGGCGGTGTGCCTTTGCCCGTTCCTTTACCGTTTGCCGTTTTCCCAAATGAAACGGGTAGAAGGTCTGGAATTATTATCCCGCGTTACGGCGCCGATCCTACTCGCGGGCAATATTTTAGAAATTTCGGATATTTCTTCGCTATTAGCGATTATATGGATTTCACGATTACCGGCGACTATTATTTGAAAGGCGGTTATGGTATGCGTACCCGCTTCCGTTATGCAAAACGATACGAGTTTAACGGAAACGTCAACGGCGGTTTTTCTAAAATTATTATCGGCGAAGAAAATGATCCCGATAGAAGAGAATCGTTCGATTGGAATCTTTCCTTGTACCATAATCAAACTTTTAATCCTACAACACGACTTGATGTTAATCTGCAATTTCAATCGTCAACGTATATTTCTAACAACAGTGTTTCATTGAACGATCTTTTACGTAAGGATATTATTTCAAATGCTACGTTCAGCAAAAGATGGGACGAATCGGGGAACAGTTTAACCATTAACTATTCGAGAATTCAAAATTTGGAAAGCGGAAACATAACCGAAACATTGCCGAACCTTACTTTTAACAAAATATTATCCTATCCGTTCAGAAAAGGGAGCGGACAGGCAAAAGACATGAAATGGTATGAATATATCGGATACAGTTATTCGGGCAGTTTCAGAAATGTTAGAAAGAAAACGGACGGTAACTTGGAAATCAGAGGCGGAATTCAACATAATTTTTCCGTAAGCGCTTCTCCGAAATTGGGTTACTTCAGTATTTCGCCCCGGTTCAGTTATCAAGAAAAATGGTACAATAAGCAAATCGAAAAAAATGTCGTTATCATTCAAGAAACATCCCCGTTGGGGAAGACAAAGTTTTACGAAGTAAAAAATTTAACAGGCGAAGACACAGTAATTACAAACGATGTTAAGAAAATCGGAATTGTTAGAACATTTGATTTTTCCATAGGCGCTTCTACTAAATTATACGGTATTTTTCAACCTAATATTTTGGGTGTTCAAGCTTTCCGTCATACTTTGGCTCCACGAATTTCTTATACGTACCGGCCAGATTTTTCAAGCGATGCGTGGGGATATTATAAATCGTTAGAGCATGCCGACGGAACAATCGAAAAGTACGATCCGTATGCTAAAGAAATATTCGGCGGAGTTGGAAAAGGCGAACGCCAGCAGATAAATTTTTCTATCGGAAATGTTTTTGAAATGAAAACCATGAAAGATCCCACGGATACAACCTCCCAAGCAAAGAAAATTACTCTTTTAAATTTGGATATCAGCTCGGGTTACAACTTTGCCGCCGATAGTCTTAAATTGGCGGATTTAAGAATAGGTTACAGAACTCAAATAGGTAAATTTTTAAGTTTTAACGGTTCTTCTGCTTACACGTTTTACGATTATAAAGACGGAAAAAAAATTAATACTTATCTTGCCAACGTGAATAAAGGGTTGTTCAGATTAACAAATTTGAATTTTTCCGTGTCCGCATCGATTTCGGGAGATAAAATTTCCGGTGAAAAAAGAACTGGCAAAAAAGAAACACAAGAAGAGTTTACCGCATTTAAAAAATCCGATTACATTTCGGTTTACGATGAACCGGAAGCCGATTTTTCTATTCCGTGGAACTTGAGTTTGACGTATAATTTTAATTTGCGCAAGCCTACACCCGATTTTTCCGAAACCAATTCAAATCTGGGTATGAACTTGGGATTTAATCTTACGAAAAACTGGAAATTTACCGTCAGCGGAAATTACGATTTTCAAAAAAACGAATTTGCCGCCCCGCAAGTAACAATTTATCGTGATTTACATTGTTGGGAAATGAATTTTACATGGAGACCGCTCGGAAGATACAGAGGATACAGATTCGAAATCAGAATGAAAGCGCCGGAATTGCGTGATATCAAAGTTACAAAAACCAAAGGTTTATACTCGGGAAGATAGAAATGAAGCATTATATAATCGACGGGAATAATTTAATCGGTAAAATAAAAGAATTGTTCGTGCTTCAAAAGCAAAACGGGCAGGCGGCGCGCGAAAAATTGGCGTTTATACTGGACCGGCATTTTATGAAAAGAAATGTTTCCGTTAGTTTGCATTTCGACGGTTTCCCGAAAGAACCGATAAAAACAAGCAAATTGAAAATAATATATTCGGAGAACAAACCCGCCGACTTGTTAATTAAGGAAGAAATCGATCGTCATAAAAATCCCAAGTTGATTACCGTAGTTAGTTCCGATGCCAGCGTTTACGAATATGCGAAAGTAAATGCTTGCGGTAGAATTAAAAGCGAAGAATTTGCGCGTCAAATTTTTGAAGAAAAAGATGCATCCGAAGAAGAAGAAATAATTAAGAACATCGATAACGACGAATTTAAAAAATTATTTGGAATCGAATAATTAAAAATTAAATATTATAAAGTAATTAAATTAACTTGATATCATCCAAAAAGGGAAGTTCATTTCTCACTTCCGCAACTTTTTCCATATTCAGTTCAACCGAAAAAATATTTTCATCGTCGTTTGCCAAAAAAATTTCGGTTCCCGCGGGATCGTAAACGGCACTGCAACCGTTGTACCGGTGAAAAGGATCGTTGCCGGTTCTGTTTACACCGATAACAAAACATTGATTTTCTATTGCTCTCGATTTTAAAAGATGTTTCCAATGTTCAATTCGTTGAACAGGCCAATTGGCAATATCGATAATTATTTCCGTCTTTTCTTTCGCATAAAATCTGTAAAGTTCGGGAAAACGTAAGTCGTAACAAACCGAAAGTCCGATTTTAACTTTACCTATTTTTGTAACTACGGTTTCTTTTCCGGGGTTGTAATATTTGTTTTCGCCCGACATTGAGAAAAGATGGATTTTGCGGTATCGTGCGGTGATTAATCCTTTATCGTCGAAATGAATTAACGAATTGAAAATTTTTCCGTCGTCTTTTTCGATAATTCCGGCAAAAATATTTTTTTTGAGTTCAGCCGCTTTTTTTATGAAGTAAAGGAAACCCTTGCCGTCTATTTCTTCGGCAAATTGTTTAGAATGCATCGTAAAACCCGTTAAGGTCATTTCCGGAAAAATTAAAAGCGATTCTTCGGTGCAATATTTCAACAAGCCATTTAATTTTTCAATGTTTTTATCAACGCTTTCCCATTCGGGCGAATATTGAACCAGACCGACTTTCATAATATTTCCGAAACTATTTTTTCGACGCTTTGTAAAAATACCAAATTCCGATATTAATTTTTACGGTGAGCGAAAGCGAAAATTATTTTAGAAAAATATAAATTTGGTTGTATATTTAATCTGGAAATTAAACAACAATAGGGTAAGGGAGACAATGAGTAAAATTGTGAAAATCGGATTTCCATTATTAATACTTTTCTCATTACTAAGTTGTTCCGGTAAAAACGCGAACGAATTAATGAACGAAGGAAATAAATTTATTAAGGAAAAGAAATACTCGGAAGCTGCCGCAATATTTAAAAAGATAGTCGACGAATTTCCCGAAAGTGATTTAACTCCGGAAGCTATGTTCGAGCTTGCAAAATTATATCAAGGAAAAGTATTAAAAGATATAGATGAAAATGAATCGCTTCGTAAAGCGGTGCGGTACTATAAGCTGATTTTTGAAAAATTTCCGGAGGCTAAGGAAGCACCGAGCGCTTTGTTTATGGCGGGATTTATCGAGGCGAATGAACTTCATGATTTGGAAGCCGCAAAAAAGACATACAATTTATACCTCGAAAATTTTCCTAACGGTGAACTTGCCGACGATGCCAAAATTGAATTGGCTAATCTCGGGAAATCCCCCGAGGAAATTTTAATGGAAAAACTTAAGAATTCGAAATAATGCCCGTAACCAGCAAAGATTACAGAACATTTCTCGATCCTTCGATTGTTTTTAAATTAAAATCGCTCGAACTTCGTGCTAAGTCGGTTGTGGAAGGTTTTATTGTGGGTTTGCACAAAAGCCCTTATCATGGTTTTAGCGTCGAGTTTAGCGAGCACCGTCCGTATATGCAAGGTGACCCGATTAAAAATTTGGACTGGAAGGTTTATGCGAAAAGTGAAAAATATTTTGTAAAACAATTTGAAGATGAAACCAATTTAATTGCACACGTTATTGTCGATGTTAGCAGATCGATGGATTTCAAACACACCGGGAAAATTACAAAATTCGAATATGCCGCAACTCTTGCCGCAAGTATGATTTATTTGATGATTAACCAACACGATGCCGTGGGGCTTACTCTTTACTCCGATAAAATTGAAAGTTACATCCCGCCGAAAGCTAGTCGCGTTTATCTGCGTAAATTATTGGTGGAATTAGCCTCCGCCGAACCGCGCGGCAAAACTTACACCGCCGATAGTTTGAATAAGATTGCCGAGAACGTAAAAAAAAGAGGATTGATTATAATCTTTTCCGATTTTTTTGATGACATCGAGAAAGTTTTAACGGCTTTGAAAAAATTTCATTATAAGAAAAACGAAATTATAGTTTTTCAAATTCTGGATCCTATTGAAATTAATTTCGCATTCGGCAAAGATGCCGTATTTATCGATAAAGAAACCGGCGAGGAAATGACCACACAACCTTTTCAAATTCAGAAAGCTTATGCCGATACGATGAAAGATTTTCTGCATAAAATTAAAAGTGAATGTTTACAAAACGGAATCGATTATAATTTAATTGAAACAACCTCCACATTCGATCGTGCATTATTTAATTATTTCAAAAAAAGAAGGCAAATGTTTTAGCGGTAGGTCTGCCGTTTTTAAAATTCCGAAAGTCCTAAAAAACTTATGCAATTGAATTTGTTATCCGTTTTTTAATTTGTAGAGCAAAAGTAAAAGGGGGAAAAATAACTAGATAAACTTATTTCCCGATCAATTCCTTCACTTCTCCGAAATATTTCTCGATATACTTTTCCGCGTCATCTTTTGTTTTTGCTTCGGTTATGCACCGGATAATGGGTTCGGTGTTCGATTTGCGGAAATGCACCCAATGATCTTCGAAATCAACACGTAAGCCGTCATCCGTGTTAATTTTTCCGTCGCTGTATTTTTCTTTCAGTTTTTCAATGACTCTGTCCGGATCGATTCCCGAAATATCGATTTTTTTCTTTACGATTTCGTAAGACGGCAGTGCGTTTTTTAATTCGGTTATTGTCCCGCCGAACTCAACCAGATGTTGAAGTATCATTACCGTTCCTACCAATGCATCCCGTCCGTAATGCAAAGCGGGATAAATAACGCCGCCGCTTCCTTCTCCGCCGATTACGGCATCTACTTCTTTCATTTTTTTTACGACATTCGCTTCCCCGACCGGCGAACGGAATACTTTGCAACCGTATTCTCCGGCAACATCTTCAACCCCGCGAGTTGTGGACATATTAACAACAACGTTGCCTTTTTGTTTGCCCAAAACGAATTTCACGGCTTGAACAATTGTGTTTTCTTCGCTGAAAGGTTTTCCTTCGTCCGTAATTAAAACCAATCGGTCAACATCCGGATCAACTACAATTCCCAAATCGGCTTTATGTTCTTTTACGGCTTGCATTGTTTCCGTTAAATTTTCCGGAATTGGTTCGGGCAAGCGCGGGAAAACGCCGGACTTATCACAATTCAATTTTATAACTTCACATCCCAAGCGCTCCAGTAATTCGGGCATCACATAACTTCCGGCGCCGTTTACACAATCGAGCAAAACTGTGAATTTTCTTTTTTTTATTGAATCGATATTCAAAACGTTTAATTTCAACACGTCGTCAAGATGATTTTTCAAACCTTCGGAATAAGACTTTGTTGTACCGAGTTTGTTCCACGGTTTATAATTAGTATTACTTGAGTCTAATTTGGCAAGCATTATTTTATTCTGTTCGGGCGTCATGAACTCGCCGAGATTATTAAGCAATTTGAGTGCGTTCCATTCGTTCGGATTGTGACTTGCGGAAACGGAAATTCCACCGACGGCATTTAATTTGTTAACGTTGTATAAAACGGTCGGTGTAGGACAAATACCTATATCGATTACGTTATTTCCTTTTGCCAGCAATGTGCCGATGATAATTTCTTTCACCATTTGCCCGGAAATACGTCCGTCCGAACCTATTACGATATCGCCGGTACCGCAAAAATCGGCATAAGCCGAAGTATATTTTACGATAGTATGCGGATCCAATCCGTCGCCAACGATTCCTCTAATTCCCGAAACGCTTACCATTAAAGTTGCCAAAATATCCTCCGTAATTTTTTTCGTAAATTTAATGAATTTTAATTCAAAATTACTTTGTAGCGTAAAATGATTTGAAATTTGAAATTCCGCTTTCAAAAATAAGATAAATTACTACGATTATTTTTTATTTTCGGTTGATTTAGTTAATTTAGCCTACTATTTTTACTACCAACATAAAAGACAGAACCACAAGATGTTATTAGCTTTCCACAACTATAATTATTGAGGTAACAAATAATGAAGCTTCATCAAAAACTAATTTTCTTTTTTAGTCTTCTATTATTCAGCACATTGGTATACGCAGGTAGTACCGGAAAAATAGCCGGTACGGTAATCGATGCGGAAACAGGTGAGCCTTTGCCTTTTGCAAACGTGTTTGTAGAAGGAACGTCATTCGGTGCGGCAACTGATTTGGAAGGAAATTTTATAATTTTAAATGTACCGCCCGGAGTTTATTCGGTTACCGCTTCGGTAGTCGGTTACCAAAAACAGACGATTAAAAACGTTCGTGTGAACGTCGATTTCACAACCCGTTTGGAATTCCGACTTAATCCCGGTTCGGTTGAAATGGCTGCGGTTATTGTTGAAGGTGAACGCAATCCCTTAATTAGGCAAGATTTGACAAATCCGACCGTGGCAATTACAGCGGAAACAATCGAAGAGTTACCGGTAGATCAAATTTCGGACGTAATTAAATTACAAGCCGGAGTTACTGTAGATGATGCAGGTGACATTCACATCCGAGGCGGTTACGGGAACGAAATTTCTTTTACGTTGAACGGTGTATCGTTGAACGATCCTTACGGAAACAGAAGATCGATTGGTTTGGCAACCAATGCGGTTCAAGAAGTTTCGGTTTCAAGCGGAACGTTCTCGGCCGAATACGGTAATGCGTTAAGCGGTGTGGTTAATTACGTTACCAAAGAAGGCGGCGATAAGTATTCGTTTAGTCTGCGGGGTTACATGGGCGACTATTTTACCGACAGAACGGATTTATTCGATAACATCGACGATATAGATCTACTTAACAGAGGTCGTTCCGAAATCACTTTCGGCGGACCCATACCGTTTACAAATAATAAAATGAAATTATTTGTGTCTTCGGTCTATGAAAATTTCAAAGGTTCGTTATATGGTGTTCGACTTTATCGACCCGGCGATTCTTACTTGAGTCCGGAAGCTTTCAGCAGTACGGACGAACGAAAAGGAGCGCCGACCGACCCGTACTTTTTTAATCCGTACGATCCAAACAGTAACGGATTGCCGACGGGAGACGGTGAAATTGTAGCGATGAATCCGTCAACAAGTTGGAACGTTCAAGGTAACATCAGTTACCATGTCAGCAGTTTGTTCAAAGTCCGCTACGAAGCGGTTTACAATAAAGGTCAATGGCAAAATTACATCAGAAGCTATAAATTCAATCCGGATGGAAGAAGAACATGGTACTCGGACGGTTTAATTCAAACTTTGGATTTGACTCATACGATAAACGATAAAATGTTTTACACATTAAAAGCTTCTTACGGTTATAACCAAGTTAAAGCTTATTTATTCGAAAACGTGAACGATCCGGGATATTTACCTTCGCTTTACAGAAGGGGTGTAAGCACAACCGGATTTTTAGCCGGCGGTACGGATAACAGGCGGTTTTTCAGAAAAACAAAAACTTTTACGGTAAAAGGCGATATGGTTGCGCAATTATTCGGCAACCATGAAGTCAAGGCGGGATTCGAAGCGCGATTCCATGAAATCTTTGCGGAAAGCTACAGTGTTGAAATCGGAAAATTGAATCCGGACGGAAGTTTTGGAAATTTGAGCAATGATGATTTGTTATATGACTCGACGCTAACTATAATTAGAAGGAAACCCACTTCTCCCGCTCTTATCACGGAATATACAAAATATCCGGTGGACGGAGCGATTTACATTCAAGATAAAATAGAATTGGCAAAAACTTTAATTCTTAATGTGGGATTGCGTTACGAATATTTTGATCCGAAATCGTTCTGGAATCCTAAACTTTCCGATGAATTATTGGAATCAAAATTTGGATTTTTACAAAAGAATTTGGTTAAAGCTAAAGTTAAACAACAATTATCGCCTCGAATCAGTATCTCATATCCGATTACGGACCGAGGCGTTATCAGATTTTCTTACGGACATTTTTATCAAAACGGTTCGTTGTCAAGTTTATATAGAAATCCCGAATTTTACGTTACTAACGTAGGAACAAGTCCCACTTTCGGTAATCCGGACGTTAATTTGCAAAGATCCGTTCAATATGAAATCGGTTTGCAACAACAATTAACCGACAATTTCAAATTCGATTTGACAGGATTCTATAAAGACGTAAGAGATTACATTTATACACAGACCGTCTTTACCGAAACGGGCAGGTCTTTCAGAGTATTAACGAATTTGGCGTATTCGAATGTAAGAGGAATAACACTCTCGTTTACACAAAGACGATCGAGAGACGGAATGTTTTATGCTAATTTGGATTACACATTCCAGATAGCCGAAGGAAACAGAACTTATCCTTCCGACGAACTGTTTTTCAGTGAAGTTTCAGGTAAACAATCCGAAACATATTTAGTGCCTTTGGATTTCGACAGGCAACACATAATTAATTTGAGTATGGGATTGTACGATCAAGGAAATTGGGCATTGGGAATTATCGGAAATTTCCAAACCGGTACGCCGTATACTCCGATTTTGCCTTCCACGATACCGAATATAATTACTTACGAACAAAACTCGGATAGAAAACCGATTCAATGGAATGTTAATTTGAAGTTCGAGAAATTCTTCAAATACGGGGATATCAAATATTCGCTGTTTGTTCAAGTAGAAAATTTATTCGATACCCAAAACGAACTCGTTATTTATCCGAGTAGCGGAAGAGCGTTATCGGCGGTTGAAGAAACAGCAAACAGTTTTCAATTTACGGATATAAGAAAAAGAATTGAAAGGGGAGACCCGGGATTGTTTGGCATTGAAGAAATCGACGGATATTACTCAAAACGGCCTGAAAGAGTGAACAGACCGAGAGAAATCAGATTAGGTTTTTCCCTTAGTTTATAATATTGAAAAATTGTGAGGAATTAAAACAATGAAGTTTAAAATAATATTCTTAATTTTGGTTTTGTTCTTAAGCGGCAGTCTAATCGCTCAAGAGAAAGATGAATTCGGGAATTATAATCTCAAAACTCTTTCGGAAGAAGATGCGATGAGAATTTTCGGAGACATGTACGCTCCGAAGTTCTTTAAAACTAACGGTGACCCGAAACTAATTAAAGAATCGATAATCAACGGAAATGCGATTACTACGATTCTTTTTAATTACGGTTCGATTTGTGCACCGAACAGGTTGGGAAATATTGCCGATTTGGTATGGAACGGTTTAGGTTATGGTTTCGAATTCGGTCCGCTTGCAGCTGCCGAAGTGATTGACGATTCTGGTAAAGTTCAACATATTGTCGATGATTCTTTCATCCGCACTTTTCAAGGTGACTATTCGCCCGACGGAACATTGAAGTGGGGCTGGTTGCCCAAAGACGGATATGTTGACCCGGACCAAAATGAAATTGCAAGATTAAGCATAGGCGACAGCGACGGAGACGGCAAACCCGATTCGTGGCCCGATCGTTGGTACTCGCCCGGTGCAGGAAAATACTTGTGGCCCGCATTCTTGGGCGATCAAGCTACCGCTCCGGACGAAGAAGTGTTTTACGTAGTAGACGATTATACAAATGCTGAATTTCCTTATACTCCTTTCCCAAGCGATACAAGCAAAAAAGGTTTGGGTTTGGATATGGAAGTTCGAATTATACAATTTAACAACCCGCTAGCCGAAGACATAATGTTTCTGGTTTACCAAATAACCAATGCGAGCGAGAAAAAAATAGAGAAAGCTTATTTCGGAATGCATGGCGACCCGCACGTTGGCGGTCCCGCCGATTACGGTGACGACCTTGCCGGTTTTATCGATCCTTTCGGTAATTCGTTGCAAGGAACCAATTTCCCACAACGTTCCAGAAACATGGTTTATTCTTGGGATGGCGACGGAACCGGTATGGGCGGAAGAACGACGGGATACTTCGGTTGGAAGTTCCTCGAATCGCCTTCCGATGCAACAGATGCATTCGATAACGACGACGACGGAATTACCGATGAAACTCCGGTTAACAATGCCGGTAATTTTATCGACGGTGTAAGCATCCCGCTAACACAAGGTATTTCGGATGTGGCAAAATATACTGCGGTTTTCGGCGCGCCTAAGCCGAGATTCGAAGGCGATGAAGACGGCGATTGGAATCCCGATAAAGATGATGTGGGAATCGACGGAATAGGTCCCGAATCGCCAAACTATCCCGGTGCCGATTTCGGTGAGGGTGACGGAGTGCCTTCGCAAGCATGGTATCTCGATACCGACGGTAACGGCGATTATGACGAAGGAGAACCACTTTCGGAAATAAGATTGCCGGGTTATAAATGGGCTGGTTCCGAACCGAATTTCGGACTCCGTGATATTTCGGAATCCGATCAAATCGGTCTAAGCAGTTTTCATGCTGCGGTCTATACCAATTCCGATCCTAACGTTCCGAGAAACGATCCGTTAATGTGGGAGTGGTTATCCGCCGATACGATCGACGCTTCGCAAGAGTTGCTTAGCAGTCCTGGAGATAACGTATTTAATTTCGGAACCGGACCGCTTAGTTTGGATATTGGTGAAACACAAAGATTTTCCATGTGTATCCTTTTCGGAAACGATTTGAATGATTTGGTTCTTAACGCCGAAACATCTACAAGAATTTTGGAAGCGGATTATCGCTTTGCCCAACCTCCGGCTAAGCCTATTGTCAGAGCGGTACCCGGAGACGGACGTGTTACTTTGTACTGGGATACGCGCGCAGAACAATCTGTAGATCCGTTAAGCGGTCAAAAAGATTTTCAAGGATATAAAATTTATAGAAGCCGCGATTATACTTTTGCCGACGTATTCACAATTACCGACGGAAGAGGCAATCCATTCCTAGGTAAACCTCTTGCTCAGTTCGACTTGGTTGATTCGTTGCAAGGCTATCATCCCGTTGAATATGCAGGTAGGGCGGTTAAGTATTACGTGGGCGATAATACCGGCTTGGTTCATAAATATGTGGATAGCACAGTTACAAACGGAATCAATTATTATTATGCGGTTGTTGCGTACGACGGGGGAACCGACGAGATTCCACCGTCGGAAAACAGAGCGGTTATTTTAAGGGATCCCATTACAGGTGAATTGACGTTCGATCCCAATACCGTTCAAGTTACTCCGGGTCCGTTGGGCGCCGGAGTGGAAAACGCCGAAGCCGGTGTAAACGGTCACCCCGTACCGGCTGCCTGGGTAAATTCGACCGGTGAAATTACAATAGAAGTATTGGAAGATTTGGAAGTTAAAGATAAATTGTATTCGATAGATTTTCTGCAAGATGAACTTTACAATGTTTTGGATTCGACGGGCGTTACGGATGTAATTGTAGCAAAAGATACGGTGTTCGTGGATTTAAGTAAAAAGAATATTAAAGTTGAAAGCGTTCAAGTTTTTGATGCCGGAGATAATCTTGTAGATCCTTCGAAGTATTTTGTTAATCCCGGCTTTGGCAAAATACGCGGTACCTCATCCGGTTCTTTGCCGGAAGGAGAAAAATTCACGGTTAAATATCGGTACTATCCGGTTTACGAAAGTAATTTGGTTAATAGTGAAGACGGAAATCCAACGTTTGACGGATTGAAAGTTTACGTGCAAAAAGACGAATTGGCTCTCGATGTTGAAAATTCGGGTTGGGCTCCCACAGCAGATGTGAATGTACGCGATTCGTTACAATACGATCCGAACGGCAATTATCCGGGTTCGCCCAAAACACTTTACCGGGCTGACTGGGAAGTTCGCTGGAATAACCTGGATACGTTGGCGGACGGCTCGTGGGCTAACGTGGGAACAAGAGCGTGGGCGCCATTAACGGGTCTCTCCGATAGTGTGGATTGTCCCTTTACGATATGGAACATTACCGAAGACGTTCCCGGAAATTTCTTTGTAGTTGAACAAAAAGCCACAAAAGGAAACGGTAGATGGGATTGGGGCGACGGTATAATACTCCGCGCCACAAATGCAGGTCCCACGGAAAGTTCGTATTATCTCGAATTTTCTTTACCGACCGATTCGAACGTAACACCCAAGTTACCTAAGGAAGGCGATGTTTATTTTGTTAGAACCAAAAAGCCTTTTATGGCAGGTGATAAATATATATTCGAAACTAAACCCGTGAAATTCAGCGGGGCCAAAGCTAAACCGCAACTCGATAATGTTTACGTTGTACCGAATCCTTACGTTGCATACAGTATTGCCGAAGAACCCGGACGTTCAGCCGACAAACGAGGCGACAAGGTAATTCAGTTCAGAAACCTACCGCCTACTTGCACTATTAGAATCTATACGATAACCGGCGAACTTGTTCAAACAATCGAAAAAGACGATATGTCGAGTATGGCAACATGGGATCTATTATCGTTCGAAGGTCAAAGAGTTGCTTACGGAGTTTATATTTATCACGTTGATGCTCCAGGCGTAGGCGAAAAAATTGGAAGATTTGCACTAATAAAGTAATGGAATCCGTATGATTCTATTTATTTATCGGAGGATTAATTTTATGAAAAAAATATTTATTCACTTAATCGTAATATTTTTGATATCCGGAATGTTCCAAGCTTCCGAAGCTCAATTATTTAGAAGTACTTCTAAAGTTGGAACGACAGCCGGACAGTTTTTGAAAATTGGAGCCGGCGCGCGTGCCATTGCAATGGGCGGCGCTTATGCCGGATTCGGAACGGATATTTATTCGTTGTATTGGAATCCCGCCGGAATTGCTACAAGTCCAAATGCTTCCGAAGTTACTTTTAATCATGCCAATTGGCTTGCGGATATGAGTTACGATTTTGCGGGGGTGGCAACTAAAATTGAAGGACTCGGAACAATTTCCGGTACAATTACAAATTTTAGTGTTCCAGAAGATAAAGTGAGAACTTTCGAAAATCCTGAAGGCGACGGCCGGGTTTGGGATGCCAGCTCACTTGCTATCGGACTTGGATATGCGCGGCAATTAACCGACAGATTTTCAATCGGTTTTAATTTCAAATACATTCGCGAAAGTATTTGGAATACAAGCGCTTCGGGTTTTGCAATCGATGTGGGAACTTTATACCGCACGCCGTTTAACGATTTGATGATTGGGGCGGCAATTACTAATTTCGGTTCCAAAATGCAGTTGGACGGAAGGGATATTTTGTTTAACGACGACCCGAACGATAACCCCGATACGGGACCGAATAACATTCCGGCTAAATACAGAATGAACGATTTTGATTTGCCGTTAACATTCAGAATAGGTTTGGCGATGGATGTAGTTAGAGAACGTTTCATTAGAATTACTGCTGCTGTAGATGCAAATCACCCGAACGATAATACGGAGTATGTTAACAGCGGACTTGAATTCGCTTATGATGAAATGATATTTTTCCGTGTCGGTTACAAATCGCTATTCTTGGATAATTCCGAACAAGGTTTAACTTTAGGCGGCGGATTGAAATATAAATTCAACGATAATTTGGGAGTTTATATAAATTACGGTTATGCGGATTACGGCAGATTGGAAAATGTCCAGTTTTTTGATTTAGGTTTGATATTTTAAATTTTCAAGAATATTTGAATTGGAAAAGGAGCGCTTTGCTCCTTTTTTTATTTGGAATGGAATATGTCATTAAAAGAAAAAAATAAACTGATACGTAAAGTTAATTCGCTTTTATTGAAAAAGTTCGGGAAACCGTATCGTAATAAAAAGTTACCCGATCCGGTTGATTTGTTAATTGCGACGATTCTTTCGCAAAACACAAACGACGCAAATTCATACAAAGCATACCGGAATCTGAAAAATCAATATCCCGATTGGAAAAAATTACTTAAAGTACCGGTCGAAAAAATCGAACGGTTAATTAAAGTGGCCGGATTGGGAAAACAAAAATCCCGAGCAATTAAAAACTTTGTTAATTCGGTTTACGAGGAAAAATCGGATATTAATCTGGATTTTGTAAATGGAATGAATGATTTAACAGCAATCAAGAAATTAACGGAGTATAAGGGTGTTGGCGTAAAAACGGCAAGTTGCGTTTTACTTTTTGCGTTCGATAAAGATGTTTGTCCCGTCGATACTCATGTGCACAGAACCGTAAACAGAATCGGGATAGTACGGGCGTCTACACCCGATAAAACTTTTTACATGTTGAACGAAAAATTCCCGAAAGGAATTGCTCATTCCTTTCATACTAATTTGATACGTTTGGGTAGGGAAATTTGTAAACCTAAAAACCCGAGTTGCGGTATTTGTCCATTGAACGAAATTTGTGAATTCGATAAGAAAAATTTGGGTAACAATTCCGGCAACGAATCGAAAAGTTTTATGTTGCTCGATAATGTATAGTGACGAAAATGTGGTTGATATTTGCGTTATTAAATCCCGTCGCCGATGCGTTCAGAAGTGTTTTTGCAAAAAAAGCATCAAAAGATTATAACCCGCTTGTAATTGCGTGGGCAAATAATTTTTTACCGGTAATAATTTTTTCCCCTTTTTTATTTTTTATCGATATTCAAATTAACCCGAAATTTGTTTTAGGATTTACCGGAACATGGTTAATTAATGTAGCCGCAACAATTTTATATATGAAAGCCATCCGAGAAGGGGAAATTTCCGTTGTTATGCCCATGCTTAGTTTTACTCCGGTATTTTTGTTGATTACCAGTCCGATAATCGTCGGGGAATTTCCAAATGGCTACGGAGTTTCCGGGGTTTTGCTCGTTGTTACCGGATCGTATATTTTGCATTCCGAAAATAGAAAAGATTTTTGGGCGCCGTTCAAATCGATTTTGCAACAAAAAGGTACGCGGTTAATGCTTCTTGTAGCTTTCCTTTTCAGTTTTTCATCAAATTTCGATAAGGTTGCAATTCAAAGTTCGTCGGTTATGCAACACATCGTTTTTGCAAATATTTTTCTGTTTGCGTCTTTTTCGGTAATCAATATTTATAAAAAAAATCATCTTGAACTTAAACGGAAACCCGGAACGGCAAGGAAGAATTTGCTTGTTATCAGTTTGTTTACCGCGTCGATGTTTGTTTTTCATTTATTTGCAATTTCGATGACGTTGGTTGTTTATGTAATTGCACTAAAACGGTTATCCGGTCTGATTGCCGTTCTGTTGGGAAAATTGTTTTTTAACGAAGGGAACATTAAAAATAGACTAACCGGCGCGTTTATAATGAGCATCGGTGTATTCTTAATAGTTTTTTGGGGATAGCTTAATGCTTCGATTATTAATATTAAACAATTAAAACATTACGTCTTTTTTTTACCGTAAAGTTGAACGTTTTCCGCTTATTGTGCTTTGGTTTTGAATACTCGAATTCGAATACACTCGTCCGTCCTTTCGGTAAATTTTTGTAAATTACAATCCGTCTTTTCATTTAATTGAAATTGTAACTATATTTACCAACAATCATAAGAAAAATGGACATTTTGTATGAATAAAAAGTATGACGTTGTGGTTTTGGGAGGCGGTCCTGGCGGTTATGTGGCCGCAATTCGTGCGTCTCAACTTGGTTTTAAAACCGCACTCGTTGAAAAAGAAAATTTAGGCGGAGTTTGTTTGAATTGGGGCTGTATTCCTACCAAAGCATTGCTAAAAAGCGCCGAACTTTTCGATACGATAAAAAATCATTCCGGCGATTTCGGATTGAAGGTTACCGGCGTGGAATTCGATTTTGAAAAAATTATTAAAAGAAGCAGAAATGTATCGAAACGTGTTACGAAAGGCGTGGAATATTTAATGCGTAAAAACAAAATCGATGTTATCAAAGGATTCGGTGTTATAAACAGTAAAAACAGTTTAACCGTTTCGGATAGCGCTGGAAAGGGTACGACGGAAATAGAATTTGAAAAATTAATTATTTCAACGGGAGCGCGACCGCGGGAAGTGGACGTTATTCCGGTTGACCGCGAAAAAATTATTACCAGCAAAGAAGCCATGACGCTTAAAAAACTACCGGCGGAAATGATAATTGTTGGCGCCGGTGCAATAGGTGTTGAGTTTGCTTATTTCTATAGCGTTTTAGGAACCAAAGTTACGATTGTTGAAATGCTGGAAAATATAATTCCCGTAGAGGATAAAGAAGTTTCGGAAGCTTTGGCAAGCAGTTTCAAAAAAAGAGGCATCGAAATTCATACATCCGCAAAAGTATCTAAAGTAAACGGGAAAGGGGAAAAAGTTACCGTTGAAATTGAAAATACGGACGGTACGAAAAAATTGCAAGCCGATGTTGTTCTATCAGCAATAGGTGTTGTGGGAAATATTGAAAATATAGGACTTGAAAAAATCGGTGTGGAAACCGAACGCGGATTTATTAAAGTTAATAAAGAAACATTCGAAACTAACGTTAAAAACGTTTTTGCTATTGGCGATGTAATAGGTCCGCCTTTACTTGCCCACGTTGCTTCTGCGGAAGGAATTCATTGTATTGAAAAAATTAAAGGGATGAATCCGCCCGCAATCGATTACGATTCGATTCCGGGATGCACATACACTCATCCGCAAGTGGCAAGCATCGGTTTAACAGAAGCAAAAGCGGTTGAAAAGGGTTATAAAATTAAAGTGGGGAAATTTCCGTATTCGGCTAGTGGAAAAGCAACGGCTATGGGAGATAGGGAAGGATTTGTAAAGTTGATATTTGATGAAAAATACGGTGAATTACTCGGCGCTCATATCATCGGTGCCGAAGCAACGGAATTAATAGCGGAACTTGGTATTGCCAAAGAACTTGAAGCCGATTACGAAACAATTGTTAAAACCGTTCATGCTCATCCGACACTTTCTGAAATGATTATGGAAGCCGCGGGAAACGCTTATGGTGAATCGATTCACATCTAGAACTTTGCTGGTAAGTGATTTAGGTCTTATTGATTATAAAAAAGCTTGGGATTTACAAAAAGAGCTTTTCGAAGAAAGACAAAACTCGGTTAAAGATGATATTCTTTTATTACTGGAACATCCGCATACTTACACCTTGGGCAAAACGGCAGACCGCAGTAATTTGATTGGAAACGATGAATTTTTAAGAAAAAAAAATATTTCGGTTTACGACATAGACAGAGGCGGGGATATTACTTATCACGGTCCCGGACAAATTGTCGGTTATCCGATTTTAAATCTCGCTTTTTGGGAGAAAGATACCGGTAAATATTTAAGAGGACTCGAAGAAATAATTATCCGAGTCTGTCGCGATTACGGAGTGGACTGTTCCCGCAAAGAAAAATATACCGGAGTGTGGATAGAAGACAGAAAAATTTGTGCAATCGGAATTAAAGTGAAAAACTGGATTACGATGCACGGGTTTGCGCTTAACGTTAATACCGATCTATCGTTGTTCGACGGTATAATACCTTGCGGAATAAAAAACAAGCAAGTAACTTCTTTACAAAAAGAATTGGGTAAGGAAATTGATATTTCCGAAGTGAAGGAAAAAATTTCCGGACATTTTAAAAGCTATTTTAATTACAACAGGCTGGAAAAAATAAGACCGGTTGCCGGAAATATTAACGCAAAGATTTAAATATTTAATTAGAAGGGAAATTAAAAATGGCAAGAGACAACACCGTTTCAAAAAGAACGAAAACGAAAGTAGTTAATAAAATAAAAAATTACTCTCCGGAAGAATTGCTTAATGCACTTAAGACAATGATTTTGTCGCGTACGATCGATCATAAAGTGCTCACTTTGCTAAAACAAGGGAAGGCACATTTTATAAT
The DNA here is from genome assembly GCA_964553325.1 of uncultured Melioribacteraceae bacterium. Taxonomy (GTDB): domain Bacteria; phylum Bacteroidota; class Ignavibacteria; order Ignavibacteriales; family Melioribacteraceae; genus BMS3ABIN04. The sequence goes on from CAZKKI010000023.1 coordinate 56,867, forward strand.
TGCCGGAGCAGGGCACGAAGCAACGCAAGTGGCGTTCGGCGAGGTGCTTAAACCCAAACACGATTGGGCATATCCGTACTATCGCGATCAAGCGGTTCTTCTTGCGCTGGGTGTAACTCCCGAAAACATAATGCTGGAAATGCTGGGGAAAGCCGACGACCCGGCAAACGGAGGCAGACAAATGCCGAATCATTGGGGTTCGAAAGAGTTTAATATACCTTCGCAGTCGAGTCCTACCGGTACTCAATTTCTGCAAGCTGTCGGAACCGCAATGGCTTTTAAAAAAGAAAACGATTTACGCGTGGTTTACGTTAGCGCCGGCGAAGGCACTACAAGTCAAGGTGAATTTCACGAGGCGGTTAACTGGGCGGCGCGCGAAAAACTACCGGTTATTTTTGTTATCCAAAATAACAAATGGGCAATTTCGGTTCCCGTTGAAGATCAAACCGCGGGAAAAAACGCTTCGGTTGTGGAAATGATGAAAGGTTACGAAAATCTGTTACGATTGAGCGTTGACGGCACCGATTATCTTGAAATGAAGGAAGTTGCACGGAAAGCGTACGATTATGCGTTTGAAGGAAACGGTCCCGTTTTGGTTGAAGCGCATGTTGTCCGGTTGTTTTCTCATTCGTCGTCCGATGATCAAAAAAAATACAGACCAAAAGAATCATTGGAAGAGGATTTAAAGAAAGATCCGATAGATAAACTTTCGAAAATTTTGCTCGAAGGGAAAATTATTACGGAAAATGAACTGGAAAAGATTAAGCTAGAAATTCACGACAGAGTTGAAAAAGTTGCCGATTGGGCTTTGGAACAAAGGGAACCCGAACCCGAAACAGCAATCAGATTTGTGTTCGACGAAAGCGGTTTGAAAGACGAATTGGAATATGAAAAAAGTGAGCCTTCGGGTAAAAAAGTTGTAATGGTAGATGCAATTAACCACGCTCTCCACGAAGAGATGGAAAGAAACGAAAAAATTTATGTATTCGGCGAAGACGTGGCCGACGGTAAGGGAGGTGTGTTTACCGCTACAAAAGGACTTTCAACTAAATTCGGGAACGACAGGGTGTTTAATTCACCCTTGGCCGAAGCGAGCATAGAAGGCGTTGCAATAGGAATGGCTTTGGCCGGACTTAAACCGTGCGTTGAAATTCAATTCGGCGACTACATTTGGCCGGCGTTTATGCAAATGCGAAATGAACTGGCAACATATCGTTACCGTTCTAATAATGCCTGGGCTGCGCCTGTAGTTACGCGTACAGCCGTAGGAGGTTTCATTCACGGAGGTTTGTACCACAGTCAAAACATTGAAGGTTTTTTCGCGCATATTCCGGGAATTTATATCGTTTATCCTTCCAACGCCGCCGATGCGAAAGGGTTGCTGAAAACGGCTTTACGTTTGAACGACCCGGTTTTGTTTTTGGAACATAAAGGTTTATACAGACAAAGTTACGCCGCATCGCCCGAACCCGATGCCGATTATTTGCTCCCCTTCGGAAAAGCCAACATTGTTCGCGAAGGCGAAGATTTAACGGTTGTTACTTACGGTGCAATGGTTCACGAAACAAATTTTGCGGCCAAAGAATTGGAAAACGAAGGTTTTTCCGTTGAGATTATTGATATTCGTACATTAATACCACTCGACGAAGAAACTATATTCAAATCAATTCAAAAAACAGGCAAAGTTGCGGTTATTCATGAGGATACATTGACTTCGGGATTCGGAGCGGAAATTGCCGCCAGAATCGCTCAAAAATCTTTTGAATATTTGGACGGACCGGTACAAAGGATTTGTGCGAGAGATGCTCATATTCCGTTTAACGATAATCTGGAAAAATTTGTTCTTCCTACGCGGAAAAGAATTTATAATGAACTCAAAGAATTACTTGCTTACTAAGCAAATACAGGAGAAATTATGAAAAAAGAAATTTTAATGCCTAAAATGGGTGAAAGCATTACGGAAGGCACGATTATCAAATGGTATAAAAAAGCTGGCGATAAAATAAAGAAAGATGAAATTATTTTTGAAATCAGCACCGACAAAGTCGATACCGAAATTCCTGCGCCGGCGGACGGGATTCTTACCGAAATTTTGGTTGGTGAAAACGAAACCGTGGAAGTTGATACGGTGGTTGCAATTATGGAAACAGAAGGCGAAACAACGGAAGAACCGGCAACCGGAAAACAACCGGTCGATGAAGTGTTCGAAACCGAAGAAGAAAATTTAATTGATATTCCGATGCCCAAAATGGGCGAATCCGTTATGGAAGGAACAATTATCAAATGGCATAAGAAGGTCGGTGATAAAGTAAAAAAAGACGAGATATTATTTGAAATCAGTACCGACAAGGTCGATACCGAAGTACCTTCGCCGGTTGACGGAGTTCTTACCGAGATTCTGGTTAAAGAAAACGAAACGGTCGAAGTCGATACGGTGGTTGCGAGGATTGCTACATCCGAAAAAGTTACGGTGCATAAATCGGAAGCTATGGAAATGAAAACGGAAACTCAAACGGAAACCGAAACAATTGAAAAAGTTGAACGAAAGGAAAAATTCGATAAATCCAAAACAAATAAATTTTATTCGCCGGTAGTTTTGAATATTGCGCAAAAGGAAAATATTTCCATTGAGGAACTTGAACAAATTAACGGAACGGGAATCAAAGGAAGGGTTACCAAAAAAGACGTGTTGAAATATTTGAAAAGCCGGGGTTCAGGCAAGGTTAAAGCCGCTCAGCAAATTACTTACGAGAAAGGTGAAAGAGTTGAAATAATTCCAATGGACAACATGCGCAAACGAATTATGGAACATATGATTCAAAGCAGAGATACGTCGGTACATGTTTCCGAAGTAATGGAAGTGGATATGTCCAAAATTCATAACTTCATCGAAACGAATCGCGAAAAATTTCTAAAAGAAGAAGGGATTAAACTTACTTATATGGCATTCATTTCGCACGCTGCAGTTAAGGCTTTACGCGAATATCCGTTTATGAACGCATCGTTGGACGGTGACAAAATAATTGTGAAAAAATACATTAATCTCGGAATTGCGGTAGCGGTTGAACCGAACGGTTTAATTGTTCCAAATATTAAAAATGCCGACGAGAAAAGCATCCGGGGTTTGGCTAAGGCAATAGCCGATTTGAGTTACAGGGCAAGGAATAAAAAATTAAATCCCGATGAAGTAGTAGACGGAACATTCTCCATTACCAATTATGGTGTTTTCGGTGCGTTGTTTGGTAATCCGATTATTAATCAACCCGAAGTTGCAATCTTAGGCGTAGGCGCGGTAGTGAAAAAACCGGTTGTTATCGAACTCGACGGTACGGACGTAATTGCCGTAAAACCGATGATGTATTTGTCGCTTAGTCACGATCATCGTTTGGTTGACGGAATGCTGGGCGGATTGTTCCTTAAAAAAGTAAAAGAGTATCTCGAAAACTTTGAAGAAAATGCTGTTTAACTTTTGAAAGTTAAAACTGCAAGCAATAATTATTCGGAATGATTAATTAAAATGCAACCTTAAAAATTACCGTAAATTATTTTTGCTGTGTTCTATCTCACACGCCGTTTTCTTTTTTATGATAAATTTCGGCTTGTAATTCGAGGACCAAATACGGAGATAAAATGAAAAACGAACTTTCCCGGAAGCTTGATATGGACAAATTCGAATTCTTCGGAGATTTTTACAAAGGAATTGCAAGAGCGAAATTAAACGGTAAATGGGGACTTATAAATCAAAACGGTGAACAAATCGCTCCGTTCGAATTCGATGAAATCGTTTCGCTTTCCTACAGCAAAGGTTTATATGGAATTAAGAAAAACGGCAAGTGGGGTTTCATCGACAGAAACGGAGAATGTATTACCGAAGCCAAGTACGATGCCATTTTCCCGTTTTACGGTAATTTCGGGGTCTCCAAAGTTTTGAGTAACCAAAAGTGGGGATTAATCGATAAAGACGGAAACAAACTTACCAATATATCTTACCAAAAAGTTGAAATGTTCGGTAAAGGATTTTTACTTGTGGAAGTAAACGGAAAACTGGAATACTTTTCATTGGAAGATTTTCAGTACGAACACAGGAAAAAGAAGTAACATTTATTTGGTTAAAAAAGTACTTTTACCGAATTAATATCTCTTCCCGGGCTTGACAAATTTTATTGTCATTTTTGAGGAACCTCCGTAACTTGATATTTTTAACTTTTAAGTTCACCGAATTTTTTTAAAGAATTTTTAAAATAAATCGATATATTTAGAATGAAATAAGAAAACATATCACAATTTGCCTATTTATTAAGGAGGGCTAATGTCAAATTCGACTGATTTTTTATTATACGTCCCTATCTTCTCAGATTTGCCCGAAGATACAATTGCAAAAATTGCTCAAGTCGGTTCAACGCGGACGTACAAAAAAGACAGTATAATTTTGATGGAAGATGAGGTTGGGGGCGCTTTATTTATTATTGTTAAAGGAAAAGTTAAAGTTACGCGGACGAGTAACGACGGCAGGGAAGTAATTTTAAATATTTTAACCGACTCCGATATTTTCGGGGAAATGGCTTTGCTCGACGGTCAAACACGTTCGGCAACCGTTACAGCAATGGAAGATTCGGAAATATTTATTATCCAACGAAATCAATTCCTCGAATTTCTTAAAGAACATCCCGAAATTTCAATCGCTTTAATGCAAGAGCTTTCGAAAAGGTTGCGAACTGCGGATATGCAAATTAAATCCTTGTCTTTGAAAGATGCCGAAGGTAAAGTGGCAACCGTTATTTTGCAGCTCGCCAACGATATTGGAAAAATTAAACAAGGTATAGTTGAAATCGATAAATTACCGCTTCAGCAAGATTTGGCAAATATGGCGGGAACTTCCCGGGAAACAATTTCCCGTACCCTTCATTCTTTTGCCAAAAAAGGATTGATCGAACTGGAAGGTTCGAAATTAAGAATTTTTAATTACGAAAAATTCAAAAATATGTTTTCGTAAAAATTTTGCCGGGGATTCGTCTCCGGCAAATCTTTCCCGTTATTCCGTTTTTACCATCTTACCTTGCCGATAATAAAACAAAACGGCAATGAAAAATATTGCTTGTACCAAAAGATTCAGTGCGCTGTAAATACTTAACGGAAATTTATAATCGATGTTGTAAATTGTGAAGTAGGAATAACCGACCGCCTTTACGAAAACACCCAAATTTATTAACGCATAAGGATTCGTATAAATTTTATTCGCTTTTTCCAAGTCGACAAAACTAATAGTTAAATTAAAATATACTATTGCCGTATATAAAATTGCTGCAGAATGTAATGAATTCAACTCGTCGGATAAATGAAGTGCAGTTCCGACCAAAACAACCGCCACCCAAATTAACGAATTAATTTCCTTTTTTTTATACGTCTTTCTGATTTTTAACAATACATAAATCATTAATATCATTTCTATAATTAAATAAATGTTCATTATCGGTAAATTTGATTTTTCCAAATGCAAGCGGAAATATGTCATTAAAAACTGGGTGAGTGCCGCAACAGGTATCCAAACATAAGCGAAAATTTGCAAAGTCGGATCTTTTATCTTTCCTTTTATCAGAAGGAGAAAAATCACTTCCGCCAAAAGGATGTAGATGGAAACGATGCTCGATGTTCTCAATAATTCTAAATATTCAGGCATAATTCATTACTATTCTTTTCCGCAAGGTGGTGGTGGACATGGGTCGGCGGTTTGTAAAGCTTTTCCCACCATTTTGCCCCGGGCGTTATATGCAACTAAAATTGAAATTCGTTTCCCTTTATCATCCGCACCTTGAACAACACCCAAACGGACAACCGATTTTTTTGAAAGCAACTCCATAACTTGCTTTGCGTCGAACGTTTCGATCGGTGCATGTGCTTTAAATCGTTTGCCTTTTTGTTTAAGATTTTTGGTGTATTTAATAAAATCGGCTTTCCCGATTTTGTGATTATGGGGTTCCGAAAAGATTGATTTTTTCATTTTCGCTCCATTTGTTTTAATCGACAATTTAATATGCAATAATTTTACAAAAGTATAAAGGATTCTTCCGTATTGAAAAATTATAGTTTTAATAATTGACTTTCGGAATTTATGTTTGGATATTTATCCTTGTTACCGCCCGTACGTACCGGTTTACTTATTCTTTTGCTTTTATTTGGCTCTGTAGGTATATTTGAACTTAATTTTTTCATTAAGAATTGCGGGAAATATGAAACCAGAAGTTTATATTAACGAACTCTCCGAACATGTTGGCGAAACAGTTACCCTTAAAGGTTGGTTGTATAATAAACGCTCGAGCGGTAAAGTTAAATTTTTAATTTTAAGAGACGGTACGGGTTACTTGCAGTGTGTGGTTTTCAAAGGTAACGTAACGGAAGAAACATTCGAACTTGCGGATAAAATTTCACAAGAAACATCGTTCGAAGTTACAGGGAAAGTAAAAGAAGAACCGAGGGCAATCGGCGGTTATGAATTGGACGTAACCGGTTTGAAAGTTATCGGTTGGGCGCATAACTACCCGATTACCCCGAAAGAACACGGAATTGAGTTTTTAATCGATCACCGCCATTTGTGGGTTCGTTCCAAAAAACAAGTGGCAATATTGAAAATAAGGCATAGAATAATTAAAGCCATTAGGGATTTTTTTGACGAACGGGGATTTACATTGTTCGATCCTCCGATAATTACACCGAACGCGAGTGAAGGAACTTCAACATTATTCGAAATGGATTATTTCGATTTGGGAAAAGCATATCTCACTCAATCAGGCCAACTTTATGCCGAAGCCGGTGCAATGGCGCTTAGCAAGGTTTATACATTCGGTCCCACTTTCCGTGCCGAAAAATCGAAGACAAGAAGACATTTAACCGAATTCTGGATGGTTGAACCGGAAATGGCTTTTTACGATCTTAACGACGATATGGATTTGGCGGAAGAGTTTTTAGAATACGTTGTTCAAACGGTTATTTCGGATAAAGCGGAAGAGCTTAAAATACTTGAGCGTGATTTGACATTCCTCGAAAAAGTAAAAAGGCCCTTCCCGCGCGTTTCGTATACGGAAGCGGTAGAAATTCTTAAAAAGAACGGCGTCGATTTTGAATGGGGAGACGACTTCGGAGCGCCCGACGAAACTATTATTTCCGAGCAGTTCGATAAACCGGTGATGATTCACCGTTATCCGGCGGAAGTAAAAGCATTTTACATGAAACGTGATCCGGAAAACGAAAAACTTGCTTTGGCTGTGGATGTACTTGCACCGGAAGGATACGGGGAAATTATCGGCGGAAGTCAAAGGGAAGACGATTTCGATATTCTGCTGAAAAGAATTAAGGAACATAATTTACCGCAAGAATATTTTGAATGGTATCTTGATTTGCGAAGATACGGTTCGGTTCCGCATTCGGGTTTCGGATTGGGATTGGAACGAACCGTTGCATGGATTTGCGGTCTCGAACATATTCGGGAAACTATTCCTTTCCCGCGAATGATTTACAGAAATACACCTTAGCGTAGAAACTAATAAACTAATTTCTCAATTTTTTAGAAATTGCCATGAAACATAAAATTCTTTCATTTTTTTTCGGCACCGTTGTTTTTTTTGTTTCGAATGTAACGGTATTTGCCCAAAAAGCCGCTGAACATGCGGTAGAAAACGGCGGAGCCGTGCATCATGCTTTACCTGAAACTTTTACGGTAATTCCTTTTATTGTTTTGTTACTGTTAATTGCCACCGGCCCGTTGTTTTTCCAACACTTTTGGGAACACCATTATCCTAAAATTGCAATGCTCCTTGGGTTGACGGTTGTAATTTATTATTTGGCGGTTATGCACGATACACATTCGTTATTGCACACGTTAGCCGAATATTTGTCGTTTATTGCGCTTCTTTCTTCTTTGTTTGTTGCTTCGGGTGGAATTTTAATTAAAATCGACAAAAAGTCAACCCCTATGCTGAACGTAATTATTTTATTGATAGGTTCGGTTATTGCAAATATTATTGGTACTACCGGTGCTTCGATGTTATTGATAAGACCTTTTATAAAAATCAACAGAAACAGAATTAAACCCTATCATATTATTTTCTTCATTTTCTTGATTTCTAATATCGGCGGTGCTCTTACTCCCATTGGCGATCCGCCTTTGTTTCTCGGGTTTTTACGGGGAGTGGATTTCTTCTGGTTTATCGAGCATATTTGGTACATGTGGTTACCGACGGTTCTTTTTCTACTTGCTGTCTTTTTCATAATAGATTCGCGAAATAAAGGTGAAGAAAACGGTGAGGAAGATTTTACCGGCAAGATCGAATTCAAAGGCTTAAAAAATATCGGATACTTACTAATTATTTTAATTTCCGTATTTTTGGATCCGGCCGTAATGAGTTGGGTGCCGAGTCTTTCACCCTTACCGTTCGGAATAAGGGAAATCATAATGTTTTCCGTTGTTTATATTTCTTATAAAACGGCGGATCGTGAAATTCTGAAAGCCAACGAATTCGATTTCGAACCGATAAAAGAAGTAGCGTATTTGTTTATCGGAATTTTTGCAACAATGATTCCGGCTCTACAACTTATAGCTCACGAAGCGAATGTTTTGGGAAATCAATTGGACGCCGGAATTTTTTACTGGGCAACCGGCTTACTATCGGGATTTTTGGATAACGCTCCCACTTACCTTAACTTCTTAAGTGCAGCAATGGGTAAGTTCGGATTGGATATTAATATTGCCGAACATGTGAAAGATTTTGCGTTGAAGCACCCGTTATATCTGCAAGCGGTTTCCGTCGGTGCAGTTTACTTCGGGGCAATGTCTTATATTGGCAACGGTCCTAATTTTATGGTGAAATCGATTACCGAAAGAGCGGGTGTTAAAATGCCGAGCTTTTTCGCTTACATGATTAAATATTCCATTCCGATTTTAATCCCGACTTTTTTAATTATTTGGTTAATATTTTATTACGGAGCAGGATAATGAGAACTTTAAACGAAGTATTGGATTCCGGTTTACACGGACTTTATTACGGTAACAGAATTTTATTACCTTTCAGAGCCGATATTCTGAAAGCGATAATCGAAAACGATATTATTACCGATTTCAGTTCCAATTCGGATGCGGCGGAATATAACGTGTTTGATGATTTTACCGAAATATATTTTTACAATTATAAAGATATCAGCGAGGACGTTACCGAATTTGAAACCATCAAATTAGTGGTGGTTGAATTCGGCGACGATGTTTTCGATTTTAAAAATCATAGAAAAATTGCTCTACATGTAAAAGAGCATCACAAATTGGAAATAGAAGAATTAAACGACGATATTTTATTAATCGAATAATGAAAAGGTAAAACCATGATTCCATTGTATTCGGCCGAACAAGTTAGGGAAGCCGATAATTATGCAATAAACCGGCTCGGAATACCGGGAATCGTATTGATGGAAAACGCTTCACGGAGTATCGTCGCAGCGATATTCGAACGCTTTCCGGATGTAGGATATTTCGACCATTTCGGAATCGTATGCGGAAAAGGTAATAACGGGGGAGACGGTTTTGCCGTTGCACGGCATTTAATCAATATGGGTTTTAATGTTTCGGTTATTAGCATCGGGAAAGAAAGGGAATTAAAAGGCGACGCACTTGTTAACTACCGTATTCTGAAAAAAATGAAAAATGAGGGTATAAAATTTAAATTTAAAGAATATTCCTCTCCGAAAGATTTGAATTTATTAAAAGATTGTACGTTTATCGTGGATGCAATTCTCGGAACCGGCGCGAAAGGGGAATTGAGAGAACCTTACCGGAGCATAATAAAGAAAATAAATTCGTTTAACTCGATTAAAATCGCAATTGATTTACCGACCGGATTGGATTTAAGTAATTCCACTGCGGGCGAAATTTTCGAAAGCGATTTTACCGTTACACTTGCCGAATTTAAAACCGGATTGTTCTACGGAAAAGGTTATAAATTTGCCGGCGATATAGTTAAAGGAGCAATTGGGATCGGACCGGAAGTTTTCGATAAGATGAAAATTGATACGTATTTAATTGAACCGGAAGATGCTTTCGGCGGTTTGCCCGTAAAAGAAACTGATATTTACAAATATTCGGCGGGGAAAGTTTTGGTAATTGCCGGTTCGGGAAATTTGCCCGGTGCAGCAATTTTAACTACAAAAAGCGCAATGCGTATTGGAGCGGGAGCGGTTTATCTCGCATTCCCCGAGTCGATAAAAATTCTAGCGCAACAAAAATTGGAATCGGAAATTACTTTACCTTATTCAGATGAAATGAAAGAATTTTTATCCGTTAAAAGTTTGAAAGATATTCATCACAAACTGAATTCCGTTGACGTTGCTGCTATTGGTCCCGGTTTGGGAAGAGCATCCGAAACGGCCGAAGCCGTTCGAAAAATTTTGATACATCATTCGAATATCAACATGGTAATTGATGCGGATGCAATATTTGCATTGAATGAAAATTATAAAGATATTCCGTTGAAAAATCAGATTCTAACGCCGCATCACAAAGAATTTGCAGATTTGTTAGGCATATCTCAAAACGAACTGGAAAACGATTTGATCGATTACGGTAAAAAATTCACTCGGCAAACCGGTTCATTTTTGGTTTTGAAAGGCGCTCCCACAATGATATTTAATCCTGACGGTGAAGTTTTTATAAATAGCACGGGAAATCCCGGTATGGCGAAATTCGGTACGGGTGATGTTTTAACCGGTATGATTGCCGGATTATTGGCGCAAACAAAGGATATAGAAAATTCCGTTGTTACTGGTGTGTATCTTCACAGTTTGATTGCCGATTTGTTACTTGAAGAGGAAACGGAATTTTCGATTAATGCGGAAACAATATTAGAAAATATTCCGGAAGGAATAAAATTTTTAAGGAATTCATTTGTACAAGAAACTTAAAGAAAACAGGGTAACGCTTTTATATATTCCGCTGTTTTTATATTGGATTGTTCTTTTTATCGCAACAACTATACCGGCGCCGGCTTTGCCCGAAATATTAGATTTCAGTGATAAAATAAAACATTTTATCGCATATTTGGGTTTTGCATTTTTACTTTCCCTAACGCTTCATTTTCAAGAAAAATATAAAAAATTTGCCCGGTATTTTTTCGTTTACGCCTTAGTTGTTGTTGCGGTTTATGGTGCAATCGATGAAATTCACCAAATCTTCGTCCCGAATAGAATGTGCGAGTTTTGGGATTGGGTGGCGGATGTTGCCGGAGGAGTGGTTGGAATTTCTTTATCCGTTGCATTTTTAAGGCGTTACGTACAGGTTAAAATTTTTCGGAGTTAATCCATAAGGAACAATCTGCAAGAATTTTTGTAAAAAAAATATATTGTCGTTTGACAAATCAAAAATGATTTGTTAAGTTACAACAAATTATTAGTAATACTTTAGGAATTAGGAGGAAAAAGTGGCTTTACCCAAAAATCCAAAAGTCGATTTGAAGCTTAAATATAGAAGAATGTTTGAAATCGGGCTTGTACTTTCGCTTTTGATTTTGATTTTTGCATTTAAATATTTTCCCCGTGTGGAAGGTGAAAAAATGAAAATCGAGGCTCCGCAAGAATTAGTTGACGTTGAAGATATTGTTAATACCAAACAAGAAACGGCACCTCCACCACCACCGAAGCCGCCAATTCCAATCGAAGCTCCTTCCGACGAGGTTTTGGAAGATGTGGAATTGAGTGAAACAGAATTGGACGTAAACGAAGAGGTATCAGCTCCGCCTCCGCCGCCGGTCGAGGAAGAAGAAGTTGCACCTCAATTTTTCGTTGCCGTTGAGGAAATGCCGGAACCTATCGGTGGAATAGAAGCAATACAGAAGAGGATTATTTATCCCGAAATTGCAAAAAGAGCGGGCGTTCAAGGTAGGGTTTTCGTAAAAGCTTTCGTTGATGAAAACGGAAACGTAATAAAAGCGGAAATAATAAAAGGTATTGGTGCCGGTTGCGACGAGGCGGCAATTAAAGCCGTTATGGCTACCAAATTCAAACCCGGTAGACAAAGAGGTAAACCCGTTAAAGTTCAGGTTTCCATACCTATCTTGTTCAAATTGAAATAAACTTTTTAGCGCCTCAACCGAGGCGCTTTTTTTGTCCTTTCGTTAACGTGAATGGATTCTAATTAAAACTGTCCGTTAATGTCCCCAAAAATTTTCCAAACAACTTATAAACCTTGTAATTTTCTTCGATTGAAGTATGAACTATTAACTATTTAATTATACTGAAACATAAAAGTTAAAATATTGTATGATTAATTAATTGTCTTCCTCTCTAATTTATTACGTTAATTCACTTAATAAA
>CAZKKI010000024.1:0-34647 GCA_964553325.1 uncultured Melioribacteraceae bacterium
AGCCGTTGAATATTACGATAAACTTTTGGCATTTTACAGAAAAAGCAAGTTGTTGCCTTATGCTCAATTCAGAATTGGAGTTTGTTATTATAATCTCGGTGAATACGAAAGCGCAATTTTGGAATTATCCGATCCGTTAATAAACAAACTGCCCGTAAATTCCCGTAACGAGGCGTTGTTTATGTTAGGACAAACATACTACGCGCAAAACGATTTTGAGAATGCTTCCCGAATTTTTTCCGAGCTGCTTAACGGTAATATAGACCGGCGGTTCAAGAACAAGATAGTTTACAGTCTTGCATGGGTTCATTTCCGGAACAGGCAATACGATGATGCATTCAAATTGTTCGATAATCTGGCTAAACTTAAAAGCGATACGCTGGCGACAAATGCTTTATTTTGGAGCGCCGAATGTAAAAGGCTTAGCGGCCAAAAGCAAAATGCCGTTGCAATTTATAATCGTTTTCTCGAGAAATATCCCGAACATCGTTTGGCGGCTAAAGCAAAACTTAATTTGGGAATGGCAAAACTGGATAAATCCGATTTTTCTCAATCGGAAAAGGATTTAATTTCCGCATTAAGTTCATCCGATATATCAACCAAAGCAAAAGCGAATGTTTTATTGGGTAATATCAGTCTGCAAAAAAAAGATTATTACGCCGCGGCAAAATATTTCGGCGATTGCGTTTTCTTAAATCCGCCGGTAAAATTAAAAGATAAAGGTTTACTCGGTTGGGGAATTGCTTTGTTTTATTTGAATAAACCTGAACGTGCAATTCGGGAATTGAAAAAAATAACCGTGGGACTAAACCGAAACGAAGAACAAACAAAGAATTTTTATTTGGCGGAATCTTATTCGGCGTTGGGGAAATATCAAAAAGCTATTGCGTATTACAATAAAGTTAATTCTAGCGACAAAACCTTGGCGGAAGAAACATTATACGGAAAAGCATATGCTTATTTTAATGCCAAGGATTATGCGAACGCTGCATATTTATTCCGTAAATATTTGAACCGTTTTCCGAAAAGCAAAAAGGAATTGGACGTTAAAACCCGTTTGGCGGAAAGTTATTTCGGAGTGAAAGATTTTGAGAAAGCCGCACGGTTATACAAAGAATTAATTTTCGGAAATAAAAAATTAGCCGGTTCCGATGAAGCTTTTTACAGATACGGTCAAGCATTATTTCAAGCGGGAAAATCCAATGAAGCGATAAGCGTGTTTAAGCAATTGCAAAATAAATTTCCGAATTCACAATACTGCGACGAGGCCCAATATTTAATCGGCTGGGTGAATTTTCAAACAGGTAATTTTGAAGATGCAATTAGGAATTATGAAGATTTGCAAACAAAATATCCGCGTTCCAAAATAATTCCCGTTACTCTTTATTCTATCGGTGATGCGTATTTTAATTTGGGCGAATATGAAAAGGCAATTAGAAAATATATGGAATTGATTAAACGCTTTCCCAACACGAAATATGTTTTCGATGCGATTAACGGAATAATTTATTGTTACGAAGTTACGGACAGAACAAAAGATGCGGTTAATTTTATCGATAAAATCATTCAAACAAATTCCCAACCCGAATTCAATGATAAAATATTTTTTAAAAAGGGCGAAATTTATTACAGTATTGCAAATTATAAAGCTGCGATGGAAAGCTATAAAGAATTTGTAGCTAAGTACCCGACGAGCAAACTTGTGCCCAACGCATATTATTGGATTGGTAAAAGTGCCGCAAATTTAGGCAGTTACGATGAAGCATTAATTAATTACCATAAAATTATTAATAGTTACATTAACTCCGATATTGCAGTGCAAGCGGTAATAGAAGCGGGTACGGTTTACCATAAAAGGGAAAACTACGACGGGGAAATCGAATTATACGAAGCCACCTTCGACAAATTAAAAGACAAAGAAGGTGCGGCGGAAATCGCTTTTAAAAAAGCGGAGGCATTTATTCAAAAAAACGATATACCCAAAGCATATAATTCTTTATTGGCGGTAACGGAAATTTATCCCGGAACGGTGTTTGCCGATGAAGCTAAAATCGAGTTGGGAATTATTGAATTGGCTAGGAAAAATTACACTAAAGCCGAAGAACTATTCAGAGAAGTAGCCGGCTCGCGGAAAGACGATATAGGTGCGAAAGCTCAATATTATTACGGTGAAGCTTTATTCGACCAAAATAAAACCGAAGACGCGGTAGCGGCTTTTGTGCGTGTACGTTCGCTGTTTTCGGCATACGACGAATGGTACACCCGCGCTTTGTTAAGATTGGGAGACTGCTATATAAAATTAAACGATAAGAAAAATGCAAAAGAAATGTATTCGGCGGTCTTAAAAAAACACCGGGCGGATAAATTCGGTGCCGAAGCAAAATCAAAATTGAAAAAATTATGAAAAACATTATTAAAATATTTATAACTTTAATTATTGCAAGTATAAGTTATGCGCAACAAACCGGTGTTGCTCAAAGTGTGGAGTTGCCCGAATTTGTAATTACGGGTGTTAGAAAAGTTGCTCTTCCCACAGTAAAAAAAGAAAAACCGGAACTAATTGCATTGAACTTTGAAAAATATACGACCGACGTTGAGTATGATAAAAATTTGTTCGATACGAAAATATCGGTACCGGAATTTTTGGAATTGACGGAAAATAAAAAATCCGTTTTTAATGCTTTGTTGAAAGGGGCTATTGGAACCGTAACATTTCCGCGGGGGGAATTTTTTTATAACAACAGGTACGGCGGTGTTTTGGTAAATGCGAATATTTGGGGTAGCAGCGAAAGGGAATTTGTAAAAGATGCCGGTTATAACCAAGCCGGCGCCGCTCTTAGTTTGAATTATTTTATTAACCATAATACCGAAAACTTCGGCGGTATGGGGATTTCTTTCTCCACAAAGTATTTAACCGATTCTTATAACCTTTACGGTTCCCAAACCAACTTAACCCGGAAAACGAAAAACGGCAGTTTTAAAATCGGGTTATCGAATAATTATTCCGTAGTGAGATACGGTTTTTCGTTTGCCGGAAGCTATTTGAAATTCGACGAGAATAAATTATCTCAAACTATGACTTCTATCGTTTCGTACATGAAATTTCCGGTTGGTAATTTGAATTTTAATGTAAAAGGCGAAATGGAAATCCAGAAACTCGCTAATAATTTGAGTGGAAAAAATACATATAATTATTTGGCATTAATGCCTGAAGCTAAATTCAAATTTTCCCGTAAAATGGAAATTGCCGGCGGTATATTTTTCTCGCAAGACGATGTAAATACATTCTTCTCGCCGTATTTAAGACTCAAAACCAAGCTGGGTAAAAGATTATCGGCGTTTGCAGAATTTTCTCCTAGATCCGAATTTTTAACTATTGACGATTTTTTAACGATGAATCGATTTTACAAGTTAACCCAGACCGAAAATATTTTTCTTAAAAGAAATAACAGTATAAAATTTTCACTTGAGTACGGATTTTTAAATTATTTCGAAATTGACGGAACACTCGAATATAACAGATTCGAAAATCTGCCGTATTTTCAACGGAGCGAAAATAGCGGTGATTTCGATATTTATAAATCGGACGGAGTGAATGATTTTTCGTTAACGGTGAATTCATATTTCGATTTTCTGGATTTCGGAAAATTAACATTAAACTTGAAATATCAAATAATAGAAAAAGGCGGAAAACAAATTCCTTATTACCCGGTATTCCAAACCGAAGCCGTTTACTGGTACGGATTCGAAAACGGAGTGGATGCTTCGGTAAGATTAAATTACTCTGCTAAAATATACAACGATATTGAAAATTCCGGTACCATTCCGGATTATTTGACATTCGGCTTTTCAATCGGCTACGAACTGTTTGATAATTTCAAATTAACTTTGGACGCCGATAATTTGTTCGACAGAAAAAATTATTTGTTTGAAAATTACCGCGCGAAAACTTTGGATGTTGCCGCCGGTTTTGAATATAGATGGTAAAGTTTTAATTTGGTTCATAATTTCAGAGGACTAAAATGAACAAACAAAATCTAATCTTAAAAATGGCCGAAAATCTCGGTGTTTCCAGGACCCAAAAAGATTTGGCATTTAAGATTTTCATCGACAAAGTTACAAGTCTGCTGAATTACGGGGAAGCGATTAAAATTCCCGAAATTGGTGTCTTTCAGCTGAAAAAAGAACCGGTTGTTGCCGGTAAATCGGGGCAGGGCGCCAGTAGCAGAATAATTTTTTCTCCGACCTATTCAGCATCTTCAAATGAGAAATTATCGTTGTTTTTAACAATAGACGTTGAAGAACATAACCGCGTCAGCAGGGAATACACGGATAAAATTTTCAGTTTGGGTATCGGTAAACCATTGATTCCGGTAAGCAATACCGCAAAAGGAAATGTTGCGACGGATGAACTTTATATTCAAAAATCGATTCAGGAAAGAATAAACGACTTGCTTGCCCGTTCCGAAAAGCTTGAGAGTTTCGATTTGTGGGATGATTATTTAAGCGAAAAAACGGTTAGGGAAGCTCCCACTTTCGAACCGAATTTAAGTGAAAACGTTTCAACCGATATTTCGGAAGAAGTTGAAGATTTTCTTCAAAAAAAAAACTATGAAGCGGAAAACGTTAAAGAATCCGGAAACGAAATAATTTCGGACGAGCCGGAAACAAATTCCGAAACAGATGAAATAATTTTTAACGAAAAAAATTTAATATCCGATTCCGATGTAAATGAACTTACTGCGGAAAACAGTTTGTCTGACGCAACAATAGAAGATCAACCGGAAAATATAAAACCTACGCCGGACGAAATTGGTGAAGAGCTCCAAAGCGATGTTGTTACAACCGAAGAAGAAATAAATGAAAATCCAACGCATGAAAATCAAGCCGAAGAAATCGATCCGGAGCCGGAAAGAGAAGACGACCCGTTAACCGACGACGGGGAAGTGAAACCGGTATTCGACCCCGATACACGTTGGACGCACGAAAAAAATCGGGACAATTCTTTTTGGTATATTCTCGGTGTTTTTGTTTTGGTTACGCTTGGGGGAATTTACTATTTTGCATTGGCACCTACCGATACGACGAACGTATCGATTCCTGGAAATGTTTCGGGTGGAAGTACGGGATCCGTTGCGGTTGCGAAAGAGCATAACAACTCGAACACCGATTTATCCGGTAATGCTGTTCGTAATCAAAATACTTTATCGGAAGAAAATCAATTAACCGAAAAAAACATATCGAACAAAACTAACGGTGAAATAAAAACCCCGCCGGAAGAAAGCAAAATACCGGATGTTAAAACAAATATAACTTCCGTTCCGCCGGTTCCGGAAAAGAAAAATATTACCGGAAACGGGAACAATTCCGCTGTTGACAAAGAACAAGAAGTAGAAGATTTAATTTTTTATAACGGTAAATCTTATTCGGTGCAAATTTCTTCGTGGAAAAACAAAAATTCCGCTTTGAAAGCAGCCGACAGAATTACGAAAAGAGGATATCAAACGGAAGTCGTTTCCGCCGATTTAGGTTCGAGAGGTACGTGGCACAGAGTAAGAATAGCCAACATAAAAAATATTAATGAAGCAAGAAGAATTAAAAACAAATTCGTCAGATAGCAAAGGAAGGTAATTTATGAGCATACTGGAAATTTTTATGAAAGGCGGCTGGATAATGCTGCTGATTCTTATCGCTTCGATTATTGCCGTTGCGATTATTATCGACAGGTACAGGGTCATCAGAAAATCGAAATTAAACGTACCGGCATTCCTTGTTAAGATACGCGGGATGGTAAAACGGAAAGATATTTCGGGGGCAATAAGTTATTGCATCGAAGAAAATTCCGCCGCGGCAAACATTGTTAAACAAGGATTGAAAAAATATCACCTCGGAAGGGAAAGAGTTAAAGAAGCGATAGAGAATGCCGGAAAACAAGAAATAAGCAAGTTGGAAAAAGGGCTTTCCGTTTTAGCAACAATTTCAGGTGTAGCGCCGTTGCTGGGTTTCCTCGGTACGGTAACCGGTATGATTGCCGCTTTTATGAAAATTGAAGATTTACAAGGCGCCGCAAATCCCAACGATTTGGCCGGCGGAATTTGGGAAGCGTTGCTTACAACCGCTTTCGGATTAGCGGTGGGAATTTTATCGTACACTTTTTACAACTTTTTAGTTTCGGCAATTAACAAATTGGTTTTGCAAATGGAAGTAGTCTCGAATGATGTTGTTGATATTTTGGACGAAGTTACTTCGGGTCATGAACGAAGCGAAGAAGAAGATATCGAAATAGAATTATAGGTGATGCCATGAAATTTGAAATGTCTCAAAAACCGCTTACGATTTTCAGTTTCTCGTCTTTGACCGATATAGTATTGCTTTTGCTTATTTTCTTTCTGTTAACTTCGCAGTTTGTTGTTCAAACCGGAGTAAAAGTAAAACTACCGTCTGCAAAAAATATGGAACAATCCGTTCCTACGAAATTGGTTGTTTCGATTACCGAAGAAGGAAAAGTGTTCCTTGGTTCGAAATCCGTTGATGTTGCTTCGCTTCCCGCCGAACTTGAAGGACTAAAGCAACAAAGCGACGAAAATAATTTAATTATCAGAGCCGATAAATCCGTACAAATCGATTTGGTTATTAAAGTAATCGATGCTGCAAGAAGCGTCGGAATAGATAAATTTACAATCGAGACGGAAAAAGAAACATTTTAATTATGATTAAAAAAGATTCGTTAAAATCTTATTTGTATTCTGTAGGCTTGCATCTGGTTTTGGCGCTGGTGTTTCTGTTTTTAAGTTTTACTCCGGATGTTAAGAAAGACGAATATGTTACAATCGGTTTCGGAACAATCGGAAAGTTGAGTTCACCGGGGCCTTTGGGCAATGCCGAGAAAAAAGAAACCAAAATCGCAAAGCCTGAAAAACAAAAGAAGAAAAAGAAAACGGAAGTTAAAAAAGTAAACGTACCGAAAACAAAAAACACCGATATCAAAAACAAAGTGGTTGTTGCCGCGAAAGAAAAAAAGAAAACGGAAAACGAATCGAAAAAAACAAATACATTGGTTAAAGACGAAACGAAGAAACCGAAAGGTAAAGAAATTAGCGGCGAGGGCGAAGGTAACTTCGGGTTCGAAATAGATTTTGGCGGAAAAGGTAAGCGGAAAATATATAGTTATAAACTTCCCGAATATCCGCCCGGCGTTTCGAAAGAAATTGACGTCAAACTTAAATTCACTATTTTACCGGACGGTACCGTCGGTCGGATTATTCCGCTTATAAAAGCCGACACGCGCTTGGAGATGGCCGCAATAAATTCTTTACGCAAATGGAGATTTGAACCTCTTCCGGAAACACAAAATCAAGCGGTCCAAACTGCGGTTATCGTGTTTCCTTTCCGTCTGAGGTAAAAACATCGCTGTAATAAAACTTATAGAAAAAGAACTCACCCGTTGTCAATAAAAGAAGCGAGAGCGTATCCATATTTAATTCTTTACCGAATCCTTCCGGTGGAAAAATAGCTTTACTAATCATTGTTGAAATCGACCAACCGACGGCAAAAAGAATAATTATCAAAATAGCGTTTGATAATGCCGCGGTAGGCGATTCGGTTTTCCATTTTATATAAATAATGTAAAAAAGAAAAACAAAGTGAATTAGAAAAATAAAAGCGCTAATCATTATAAATCTTGTTGAATTTTAGAATTTATAAATTTCAAGCCTATCAATGCGCCTATCATTCCGAAAATCGGATTGATTATCAAATTGTTCACCAAAACGGAAAAAGAATATAAAAATGAAAATCCGGTTGTTTTTATTGAGTTGACAACATTTTCGGTTAGAGCGATAACTTGCGATTTTACCGTTTGATCTACCGGGAATTCTTCTATTAACGCATATAAATCATTTACAACGTAAACCAAATCGTTCGATTTGGTAATAAACGTAATTAAAATTTCGAAGAAGGTACCGAACAAACCGGCAAACACTCCGGTCATTAATCCGATAACCACAGCCTTTTGTGTATTAATTGGAGTAACAATTTTATTCGATTTTTGATAAAGTGCCAATGCAAAAATTCCTGCCAAGGGCATAATTATAAAACAAGAGAAACTTTTAACAATCGGTACAACTTGCAACACTCCGGCACCGAAGCCGGCGACAAGAGCGGGTAGATGTTTTTTCAATTTTTATCCTTTTTATTTTTTTCTTCGAATAAGTCCATAATTCCTTCGTGAATATATAAAAATCCGATTGAACCTAAAAGTAAGCCCGTAATAAGAGCAACGGTTTTCGAATAAGTATAAATGCCGGTTGAGTATAGAATTACATCGCCTAGCATAGGAATCGATGCAAATATTAAAAATTTAATATTTAAGCTGTTTTTGAGTTTAAGAAACAAAAGACCGAATGAAGAAAATAACGCACCCAAATAAATACCCGTACATCTTGCGCACACAAGCGTTTTATATCCGTTAAAGTTTAATAGTTTTTCTTCTTGTTGATGGCAGACGGTTGAGTAAGTATTTTCTAGAAACGGAAGAAGATAGAATAAACCGTTAAATGAGGGAATGAAAAAGTGAATGAAAATTCCGGCAACCCATAAAAAAATTAAAGTGAAAAGTATAATTTTAATTTTCATCTTTCGAATCGGGTTTCGTGCGGCACGTAAACATTAATTTCGGTTTCCGTAAGAACATAAATTTTATTATTCGAAAGTGCGGTCTCGATGATGTTGGAGTTATCGGGCAAATCCAAGTCGCTTTTTGAAATATGAGTCGGGCTATTTGTTCGCAGATTATAAATTATAATTTGCGAATTGTCATTCACGGTTAACGAATTGCCCGAGATGGCAATATTTACGGCATCGAAATCCACTTTTATTTTAAGCAAACCGTTCCCGTAATAATCGTAAACCAAAATTAAATTTTCGTCCAATACGTAAATTCTCCCGTCCGGTGAAATCGTTAATTTTTTCGGTTCGGTAACCGAAAAATCACCGGCATCTATTCCGCCAATTTCTTGAAGAAAGTTTCCGTTCAAATCGTATTTTAAGATTCTGGAATTATCCGAATCCAAAATAAAAAGATCGCCTTGACCGGAAACAGCGCAACTTACGGGATATGCAAATCCGAGTTCGCTTGCCTCGTTCGGTTGATTTTTAAAATCGGAAAGAAAGTTCAAATCCTTATCGAATATTTGAATACGGTTGTTGTTCTTATCGGCAACATATACATTCAGCGTATTTGCAAAAATATCGGCCGGTTCGTCGAATTGGGATTCTTGCCAACCGTACCCGCCGATGAATTTAATTAAATTGCCGAGAGTATCGAATTTAAATATTTCGTTGGAATAAGAATCGGCAACGTAAACGAAGCCGTTATCGGTTAGCGAAAAAGCGGAAGCGTTTTCGAATTTACCGAAATTACCCGTTGGCAAAACCTGATCTTGGGCTCGGAGGGATTGCAAACTAAATATTACTGCGATTATTATTATTTTCTTCATAATCTAAATTTATCGATTAAGTTTTAGATTGGAAAGGGAAAATATTTATCTTGATTGCGAATGAATTGAATTAAGCGAAATTATAAGTTAAGTTTGCAATAACGTTTCGGTGTTATTAAATGAGCGAAAAAGAAAGAGCAAAAAAAATATTTACACTTCTAAAAAAAGAATATCCGAATGTTAAATCGGCGTTAAATTTTACTACACCTTTTGAGCTTTTGGTTGCAACAATTCTTTCCGCGCAATGCACCGACGACCGCGTAAACATAGTTACAAAAGATTTGTTTAAAAAATATAAAACTCCGGAAGATTACGTGAAGGCGGATCAAGAGGAATTGGAGAAAGATATATTTTCTACGGGGTTCTACCGCAACAAGGCGAAAAGTTTGAAAAAATGTTGCCAAGCTTTAATAGAAAAATACGGTGGTCAAGTTCCGGCCGATTTCGATGCGTTAACCAAACTACCGGGCGTTGGAAGAAAAACGGCTTCGGTGGTTGCGGGTAATGCATTCGGTATTCCGGCAATTGCGGTTGATACGCATGTAATCCGGCTTTCCAACTTACTTGGTTTTGTAAATACAAAAGATCCGGTTAAAATAGAAATGAAATTGAAAGAACTGTTGCCGGAAAAAGATTGGGTTAAAGCTTCGCATTTGCTGGCCAGTCACGGAAGAAAAGTTTGTATTGCACGCCGGCCCAAATGTTCGGAATGTGTAATTGCAAATTATTGCCCGAGTTTTATAAAAAACTAATCACAAACTTTGGTGGAAAATGAAAGACAGAAATTATTGTTTGAACTTATTGAAAGAGTATACGAAAAATGAAAATTTGCTTAAACATGCATATGCGGTTGAAGCTTGCGTTAGGTTCTATGCAAAAAAGTATAACGAAGATGAAGATTATTGGGGAAATGTTGCACTACTTCACGATTTTGATTACGAAATGTATCCTTCGCTTGAAGATCATCCTTTCAAAGGAGCGGAAATCTTACGCGGAAAAGGATTCGACGAAGAATTTATTCAAACCATTCTCTCGCATGCCGATCATACCGGCGTTCCGAGGGACACGTTGTTAAAAAAAGTTTTGTTTGCTTGCGATGAAATTTCCGGCTTTATAACTGCGGTTACACTTGTTCGACCTTCGAAATCTTTGGATGAAGTATCCGTGAAATCGGTTAAAAAGAAAATGAAAGATAAAGGGTTTTCCCGCGCCGTGAACAGGGAAGATATTAAAAAAGGCGCCGAAGAATTGGGAATTCCGTTGGAAGAACATATCCAAAATTGTATTGATGCAATGAAATCGATAAAAGATACGTTAGGACTTTAACATTACTAAAGAAAGTTGAAATTTTTTCGATAATAACGTTGCCGGATTCTATATTTTCGGGCAAATCATCGATTGCTGCTAAATTTTTTTGACTTGACAAAGTCGGTATAAGTTCCCTATTTTAAGGGCACAAAATAAAAAAGGGAAGGTAATTATAGATAATTCTGTTACTGTTTACTAATTTGAAATTTTCCGGTATTACGGTTGTTGTTTAACAAGGTTAAAAAGTAAGTGAAATGAAAAACAGATTATCTATATTACTAATTTCCCTATTTTTATATTCGGGCGTATTTGCCGGAGATATAAAAATAATTTCCTCCACCGAATCCTCGCTCGTTTTCACTTACTCGCTTACTAATTTCGATACTTCACAAGTTTTACGCAAAGGTAAAAAATTTATTGATGTTCAAGCACCTGGACTTATTACGGATTTTAACTCCGAGTTCAACGAATTAATCAAAATTGTAAATATCGGTGTTCCCCAAGAATTCGGAAATACCATCCGAGTGTTGGGAAGCAAGTATTTAACAATAAAAGGGAAACTTGCACCTAAAGAATATATTGAAAATGCGGAATTAAATTCTAAACATAATTCGACTGATAAACCCGATATTGGAAAAGAATTGGTTATGTTCGGCGAATTCGGGAAGATAAGAGAACTTAACGTTCAAGAAGTTTTATTAAGACCCGTACAATACTTTCCCGGCAAAAACGAAATCAGAATTTATACACAAATAACCGTGGGAATAAATTTTGCAAGTTCGAAATATCGAAAGGGTGAAATCGATAAAAGCGAAATAGAATTCCTTAAAAATACGGTAATTAATTTTAATATTGCGAGGAACTGGATTAATTCACCAAGGAAAATAAAAAAGATTTCCGCGCATTCCGTTTTGGCTGAAGGAACTTGGTACCGGTTCGAAGCACCGGAAGAAGGAATTTATAAAATTACACGCGATATGTTATCCGATATGGGTATTGACGCAGATAATGTTGATCCCCGCACAATTAAAATTTATAATAACGGCGGATATATATTACCCTGGAAAGTTTCTGCTCCGCGTCCGTTCGGATTAACCGAAAATGCTATTTTGGTTAAAGGGGAAGAGGACGGACGGTTTGATGCCGGCGACTATATTCTTTTTTACGGTAGGGGAACGGACTTTTTCGAATTCGATACGCTGGCAAGGAAAATAAAAAGAAATAAACATTGGTATTCCAAGGAAAATTATTACTTTATTACATCGGGTGGCGCAAACGGAAAAAGAATGCAACCGAAAACTTCACTCAACCTCACCGACGTTTACAAACAGACTTCCACTAAAGCATTCAAGTTTTTCGATGAAGATAAACATTACGTTATACCATCCGGTATAATTGTGGTTGGAGACGACTTTTCGGTGAATAAAAATTCACGTACGTATGTGAATACTTTAACCAACAGAATTAGTAGCGAACCGATTAATTATACTATCCAGTTTGTAAATACCACGGAAAATGTAAGTCAGTTGCAAGTTTATGAAAATAATAAATTGATTTTAATTGCAAGTATCTTAGGAAGACGTTTCGGTTTTGAACCCGATTACAGTTTCGGCCGATTATACAGAGGTACCGCAATTTTTGAAGGGGATTTGCCCGAGAACAGAAGCGTATTGAAAATTGTTTTTAATCCTTCCGAATCAATACCTAAAGGATATTTGGATTATTATGAAATTAAGTACACGGCAGAACTGAAAGCTGTAAATAATTCGTTGGTCATATTCGGTGAAGCGAGGGATACGGTTATTGAATATAAAGTTTCGGGTTTTAGTAGCACGAATATCCATTGTTTTGATATTACCGATTATTCTAACGTTAAATTTTTGGATCATGAGAAACTAAATGGTGGTGAAATAATTTTTCAAGCACGGGAAAATTCTTTTAACCCTTCCAAGTATTATGTGGTTGAAAACAGCGCTTTATTAAAACCGGTGAATTTCAAAAAAGTCGAAAATTCCGATTTGCTAACGGAAGAAAAAGGCGCCGAGTATGTTATTATAACAAATAAAAAGTTTCGTGCCGCGGCGGAAAGGCTGGCACAGTACCGCGAAAACGAATCACCTTATCCTTTAAGCTCAAAGGTTGTGATTGTTGATGATATCTTGAGGGAATTTTCACTCGAAATGGTAGATCCCACTGCAATCCGGGATTATTTGATGTGGGCATACAACAATTGGGAAATTAAACCGAAGTATGCATTGTTGCTTGGGGATGGTGATTACGACTACTTAAATTTATTAGACTTAAACAAAAATTACGTATTGACTTTCCAATATCAAATTTTGAATCCGAGTAGCTCCCAAGTATTCAACGAGATTAATACATATTCTACAGACGATTTTTATTCACGTGTTTCCGGCGATGATAAAAAAGCGGATATAGGTGTTGGACGATTACCGGTTACTTCTGCCGAAGAAGCGGAGGATGTGGTCGATAAAATTATTACTTATGAAAGCGAAAGCGAAAAAGGATTATGGAGAAATACGATTACGCTTGTAACGGACGACGGAATTACATCCGAGGGAAGAGATCCGGCGATTCACTGGAGACAATCGGAAACTTTATCCTCAATTTATATACCGCCGTATTTCGATCAGAATAAAATATATTTATCCGTTTATCCAACGGTTGTATCCGGATTCGGAAGAAGGAAACCTGAAGTAAATAAGGCAATTATAAACGCTATTAATAACGGCACCTTAGTTCTTAATTTTATCGGGCATGGCAGTCCGGACTTATGGACTCACGAACGGGTTTTCGAGAAAGATATATCGATTCCGCAAATCAAAAACGACAAGTATTTCTTTCTTACAGCCGCTACGTGCGATTTCGGAAGATTCGATGACCCGAATAACACAAGCGGAACGGAAGAATTAATCTTAATCCCGAATCGCGGAATAATCGGTGCTCTAACTGCGGTAAGACCTGTTTACTCCGGCGAAAATGCGGCTCTTAGCTACACTTTTTATTCAAAATTGTTTTCGCAAAGGGATGAAAAGGGTTTGCCGAAAAGAATAGGTCAGGCTTACTACGAACTTAAACAGAAGAAAACTCTGGATAACGACGAGAAATTTCATTTGTTCGGCGACCCCGCAATTCGATTGAACGAACCCGTTTTACGTACGCATATCGATTCGGTTAATAAATCACCGCTCGATGTTTCGGTGCAAATTAAGGCGTTGGGCGATGTAGAAATTGAAGGTACGGTTCACGATCTTGAGGGTAATCCGATGCCGTTTGAAGGTGAAGCGATTTTATCGGTGTTCGATTCGGAACGTGAGGTTGAATTAAAAGATGTAAAAGGAATAATGAAAACACAGGGCGGTGTTATTTTCCGCGGAAAAGTAAGCGTGGAAAACGGTAAATTTTCAACCGGCTTCGTTGTACCGAAAGATATTTCCTACGAAAATAAAAACGGCAAAATAATTGCTTATGTGTTTACTGACGAAATAGACGGTGTAGGTTATACAAAAAATATTATAGTAGGCGGAACGGATTCTACCAAAGTGAACGACAAAACGGGACCTGAAATTGAAATATTCTATGACGATGAAAATTTTGAAAATTCGTATTTGGTTAATCCCGATTTTACATTGATTGTTAAATTAAAAGACGAAACGGGATTAAATACAACCGGTCTGGGAATCGGGCATAAGCTTGAAGCGATTCTTAATGACGATGTCGAAAATTCGATCGATTTAACAAATTATTTTATCGGCGATTTAAATTCGTTCGGCCGCTCCGGTGTTGTTCGTTATAAATTTAACTCGCTTGAGCCGGGCGAGTATAACATAAAAATTAAAGCTTGGGATGTGTTTAACAATTTTTCCGTTTCCGAAAGTAATTTTATAGTTGTTGACGATGCGGGGTTGGTTGTAAAAGATTTATTTAATTATCCAAATCCTTTTGCCAGCAATACGACTTTTACTTTCCAACACAATTTAACTCAACCCGTTGATGTTGCAATAAAGATTTACACGATTGCGGGAAGAATGATAAAGGAAATCAAGCGGTTCGGATTACTTGAAAAATTTGTTAAAATTAATTGGGACGGAACAGACGAGGATGGAAATGTTTTAGCTAACGGAACATATTTATATAAAGTAAATGTAAAAACTGTAAATGGGGATTATAGCGATAATTTACTTGGAAAATTATCTATAATTAAGTAAAATTAAAATTTATCAATTATAAAGAGCGAAAATAATATTATTTTCAGGAGGAAATAAAATGAAAAAAATAGCATTGTTGATGATTATCCTGATGACGTTTGCCGGTATGGACAACTATGTTAAAGCTCAAGGTGAAGCTGCTGTTCCGTTTTTGTTGTTAGCGCCGGATTCAAGAGCCGGTGGTATAGGCGAATCGGGTACCGGATTGGCGGATAACTCCGCCGCAATTTTCTGGAATCCCGCCGGTTTGGCATTTTTGAAGGGTACGGAAATCAGTATTACACATAGTAACTGGTTGCCACAATTCGGTTTGGACGATTTGTTTTACGACTATCTGACTTATCGCCAATATATCGATGATTTGGACGGTAACATTTCAGCCAGTATTACTTATATGAACTTCGGAGAGTTTATACGAACGGGCGAAGATTCTCCCGATCCGTTAGGAACATTCCGATCTTTTGATGCGGCTTTAACTCTGGGTTATGCAACAAAGGTTCATCCGGATTGGGGATTGGGCTTTAATTTCAGAATTATTCACAGCCGACTTTCCGATAAACCGACGGCGGGTGAAAAAGGCGAAGGTGTTGCTACTTCGGTTAGTTTCGATATTGCCGGAATGTGGCGCCCCGCGAAATTGGAACTGCCTTTGCTCGGCGATATCGGAAATAAATTCAGCCTCGGCATGAACTTGAGTAATATAGGTCCGGCTATTTATTATATCGATCAAGCTCAAGCGGATCCTATCCCTACTAATTTCCGTTTAGGTATGGCATTCCGTTTGTTCGAAGACGAATATAATTCTTTAACTTATACACTCGAT
The DNA here is from genome assembly GCA_964553325.1 of uncultured Melioribacteraceae bacterium. GTDB lineage: Bacteria > Bacteroidota > Ignavibacteria > Ignavibacteriales > Melioribacteraceae > BMS3ABIN04. The sequence continues at coordinate 15,858 of CAZKKI010000024.1, forward strand.
TTCAGCAAGCTTTTGGTCGACAGACCCGACAGCAACAAAACCAGAGCAAAATTTTACGAGGCGATTTTTACCGCTTGGTTCGACGATACGTTTAACGAAGAATTAAGAGATATAGTTACTTCAATGGGATTGGAATATTGGTACGGTGGTGAAGATTTCAAATTTGCATTCCGTACCGGTTTCTTTTATGAAGACCCGGCTTACGGCAACAGAAAATTCATTACGCTTGGTGCAGGTATTCGTTATGATCTCTACGGTTTCGATTTCGGTTACATAACAACAGACGTTTTCAAAGACGGTGAAAATCATCCGCTTTCCGATACACTAAGATTTACATTGCTCATCGGTTGGGGCGGTGCTTATTCGAATCAAAAAGGATTTCCCAGAGGTATCTGAAAGTAATGAGAAAATATATTTTCCTTTTACCGTTAATATTTGGTTTGGGCAGTTTAACTGCCCAAACTTTTTTGCCTGAAGTTAGATTAACTCCCAAGTCCATCGTACAAACATCGAAAGTGGCGGCTCAAGATACGATTAATATCCTTGCCGTTATGGTGGAATTCCAACCGGATGATTACAATCTTACTTTTGGCGACGGAACATTCGGTTCTATTTACACACAAGATTACGGCACTTCCATCATCGATCCGTTGCCGCACGATGCAAATTATTTTCGCAGTCATTTGGAATTTGCCAAAAGATATTTTTCCAAAGTATCGAACGGTAAGGTAACCGTTAATTATAATGTATTGCCTCAAGTGCTTACGGTATCCCAAACAATGCGAAATTATTCACCCGATAAAAAAACAAACGATTATTCACCGCTCGCAGATTTTGCCGCGGAAGTTTGGGAATTGGCGGATAATAATTTTAGCAATGTCGATTTCGGCAATTACGATTTGTTTATTATCTTCCATGCCGGTGTGGGCGGGGAAGTTTTACTTCCGGGCTCGCTTGGAAACGAAAAAGATTTACCGTCGTTATTTTTTAACGAATTTTCTCTGAAATCTATTTACGGACCGGATTTTGACGGTTTCCCCGTTAATAACGGGAATTTTAAAATAACCAATACGGTAATTCTTCCGGAAACTGAATCACGGGAAACATCAAGTTTCGGTGAATCGTATTTATTCGAGTTATCCATCAACGGATTAATCGTATCGAACATAGCAAGTTTTATGGGCTTGCCGGATTTATTTAACACCGAAACCGGTCACAGTGCCATCGGGCGGTTCGGTTTGATGGACGGGCAATCTATTTTTGCATACGGCGGTTTGTTCCCGCCGGAACCTTCGGCTTGGGAAAAAGTTTTTCTCGGTTGGGAAACGCCCGTCGAAATTAAACCGACCGAGGGAAAAATTATGCAAACAATTGTTAACCGCTTTACCGCTTCCTTTTCCGATACCACTTTGATTAAAATACCGATAAATGCCACTGAATATTATTTGATTGAAAACCGAATGCGCGACGCTAACTCGAACGGTTGCGTTATTACATATCGTAAAGGCTCCGATACGCTTACGGTTGTTTTTAGTGAAGACAATCCCCAAGGCTTTAATAACGATAACGTGAGTTTATTGGAAGGTGTAATTCTTGACGTGGACGAATACGATTGGGCTTTACCCGGAAACGGAATTGTGATTTGGCATATTGATGAAAAAGTGATAGAAGAAAAAATATCGGTAAACAAAATTAATGTCGATAAACTCCGCCGTGGTGTCGATGTTGAAGAAGCCGACGGGATTCAAGATATTGGCGAATTGTTTACCAACTTTCTCGGCGAAACCTCCGAGGGAAGAGGAACGGAATATGATTTTTGGTATGCCGATAATCCTTCGGAATTGTATGAAAATGAATTCGGACCCAACTCCAAACCGAACACAAACTCAAACTCCGGTGCGAATAGTCTGATTACGATAAATGAATTTTCGAAAATTTCAACAAGAATGAGTTTTAACTTAAGTTTTGCAGATAATAATTTAAGTTTAATCGATAACCGGAAATTGGATCTCGGTGAAAACGGTAAAGAGATATTTTTTACCGGCGGTAAATATTTTATAATTGATGACAACAAGTTAAAAATATTCAATTCAAATAATGCAAGTTATACAACAATCGATAGTTTTTGTATAAACCGACCGGCTTTTATCGAAAACGAAGCGGGAAAATATGTTATCGGTTTTTTCGGAAACAAAGTTAACGTGTTGTCGGTTACCGATACGGTTCTTTATACAAATGATATTCCGAAAAATGTTGTCTCTTATCCGGCTGCAGTATTTTTGGGTGAAGACATAATAATTTACGGCGGTGTTGCCGGAGGCGTTGTAAAAATCGGTTATAATACGATTGATAAAACGTTTAAACCGGTTGAGGTAATTGATTTTCCGACGCCAAACAACATATCACATATAGCCGTAAATAACGATTATGTTGCCGGAGCAACCGGGAATGAATTATTCGATTCCGGCAATAATAAAGTTGAATTCGGAAATAAGATCCTTCAAATATTAATTACGCCTAACTCTTCCGGCAATTACTCAACTGTAGTGTTAACGGAAGGAAATGAATTTAATATAGTTGAAAACGGTGTAGTCACAAACCAATTTGTTGCCGGCGCGAATGATGAAATCATAAATTTTTCCGTAGCCGATTTGTACGGGGACGGCAACAATTATATTTTGTTTACGGCGGGCAATAGGGTTTACGCTTATAATTTTCAAGGTGCTTTCGCACAAAATTTCCCGTACGGCATTCCAAACGAAAGCACTAAAGGTATTCCTCTGGTTGTTGATTTCAACAACGACGAAAAAGTGGAAATTCTTTCTTTTACGGATGAAAACATTATCGGTTTTAGTCCGCTTATGCGGAAGAAAGTGGAACCCTTCCCGTTATCGGTCGGCGGTTCCGTAGCGGCGTGGAACTTCGGGAATGTTTCGTCGAATTCGTTTGAATTCGTATTGTTGTTGAAAGACAACACTGTATTACGATGGAAGGGCGGGTTCCCGTTCAGAGGTTTGTATATAGCGCCTTTTGCCGATAATGCGAATACCGGGTTCATACGGAAACCGTCGCAAGCTAATTCCGAAAAAGATTTTTTCCCCGAAGAAAGAACTTATAATTGGCCGAATCCGGTTTACGGTAATGAAACATATATCAGAACTTATGTAAACGAGAACTCGGATGTTACAGTAAGAATTTTCGATTTGGGAGGCGATTTGGTGAAAATTTTGGAATTTAAAGCCGTTGCCGGTGCCGATAACGAAGTTGTATGGGATGTAAGTAACGTTCAAAGCGGCGCTTACTTTGCCAGTGTTGAGGTAAAATCTGTTTCAGGTAAAACGGCAAACAAGATAATTAAGATTGCAGTGGTAAAATAATTTATATTCCTAATTATGAAATTATTAATTTCAATCATTATTATTATAACTTTCGTTAATTTGCAAGCGCAGTTTAATGAATTTGATGCCGACTACGATTGGTACACAATCAAGGGAAAACATGTGTACGTTCATTTCCATCCCGAAGCGGAAAGAACGGCAAGGGTAGTATTAAAAATTGCCGATGAAGTTTGGGACCCGATTACTTCTCTTTATCGATATGAACCGGAAACCGTTCATTTTGTTATTAAAGATATAGATGATTATTCAAACGGAGCCACATATTTTTTCGATAATAAAATTGAAATTTGGGCTTCGGCATTGGATTTTGACTTACGCGGAACTCATAATTGGTTACGGAATGTCATCTCGCACGAATTTACACACATGGTGCAAATTCAAGCAGCTATGAAAGTCGGAAGGTCGATTCCGGCTGTCTATCTTCAGTTTTTAAATTACGAAGACAAACGACGGCAAGATATTTTGTACGGATTTCCGAATGTGATCGTTTCCTATCCTCTCGCTACCATTAACATGCCCGCTTGGTTTGCGGAAGGTACTGCACAGTACATGAGAAAAGAATTCGATTACGATAATTGGGATACTCACCGCGACATGATTTTGAGATCGTATGCTCTCGATGATAATTTTCTTACATGGAACCAAATGGGCGTTTTCGGGAAAACAAGTTTGGGGAACGAATCGGTTTACAATATGGGCTTTGCACTCACCCGTTACATTGCTCAAAAATACGGTGAAGACAAACTCCGTGAAATTACTTTTAAACTCGGCGATTTATTTAATTTTACTATCGATGCCGCATTTGAAGATGTTCTCGGGAAATCGGGTAGGGAAATATATGACGAATGGACTAATCTATTAAAAAAGACATATAAAGAAAAAACCGCTGCGGTTAGAAAAAATTTGGTTACGGGTGAAATTATAGGGAAAGACGGTTTCGGAAATTTTTATCCCGTTTTCTCTAGCGACGGTAAAAAGATTTACTATGTATCTAACAAAAGTGCCGACTATTTTTCACAATCGGGTATTTACGAATACGATTTGGATACGAAAAAGGAAAAACTTATTAAAAGCGGGGTTAGGTCTTCGTTAAGCTTATCTCCGGACGGGAAATTTTTAATCTATGCAAAGTTAAGCGACGATAATCCGAAATGGCGGAAAATTCACGATGTTTATTCGTACGATATAAAAAACGAAGAAGAAAAAAGGCTTACTTTCGAATTAAGAGCGAACAATCCTTCTCTTTCGCACGACGGTAAGAAAATAGTTTTTGTTTTCCAAAAAGACGGTACTTCAAACATTGGCATTGTTGATATTAACGGTAAAAATTTTAAAAGATTAACTTTTTTCGATCATGGCGAACAAGTTTTTAACCCGAAATTTTCTCCCGACGATTCATACGTGATTTTCGGTTATGCAATTCATCACGGAAGAGATATAGCGAAAGTAAAAACCGACGGTTCCGGCTTCGAATTTTTATTGAACGACAAAAATACTGATGAAAGAAACGCCGTATTTTACAACGATACAAAATTGATTTATGCTAAGGATGAAAACGGAATTTTTAATTTATACGAGTTGGAGCTTACTTCCGGCAATGAAAAACAACTGACAAATGTTTTGGGCGGTGCGTTTATGCCGTCCGTTGATATTAACGGAAATTTAGTTTATGCCGGATATACTTCGAAGGGATATAAAATATTCCTGTTGAAAAATGATATGAAAAAAGAAATTCCGGCTAATGCAAAATACGCTAGGTTTACCGATTATCCGGTTAAACAAGCAACGCAGCTTAACGATTTCTCTGCGGAATATTTCAACCGTCTGAAAAATTTTGACGATACGGAACTTCCCGATGTAAAAAAAGAACGTTATAAAGGTTTTTTTACAAGTCTTACGGTTCTTCCGTTTATTCGCTACGATAACTATAACACAAGTAATTCCGGACTCGATAAAATCAAACCGGGCGTTTATCTCGGTTCAACCGATATGCTCAACCGTTACAGTCTTTTTGCCGGAGGAAGTATAAATAAAAGATTTGAGCGCGATCTTTTCTTATTGCTTGAATACCGGAATAAATTACCGTTGTTATACGATTTGGGATTGAAACCCGAAATTTCGCTTGAACTTTACAGCATAAGCAGAAAAACCGATGTGGATATTTTCTTCGGTGTCGATAAAACATTCGATCCGCCTATATACGAAGATTCTGTAAAGACCGATGTTACTTATGATTTATTCGAATTCGATTTTTCCGCAAAACATAAAATATTTACAAAGCGGCACGAATTGGAATTCAAATTTACGTTCAGCAAATATTCCGCCGCACTTGGAAGTTTTATTTTGCCTAATACGAATGTTTTATATCCGGCTACTTCCGACGATTATTTTATCGGAAGGAGTTTAATGTTAAAATATAAGTACGAAAAATTTACACCTTACGTCGATTCCGATATAAATCCGATAGGCAGAAAAGTGGAAATAAAATACAACTACGATTTCGATAAATATAATCCCGATAGCGAATACGAAGTGGAAAACGGCATTCTCGTCCCCGTCTTCAAAAATTACAATTTTCATCGTATCGAATTTAATTGGGAGGAACATTTATCCGTTTTCGATAGTCACACGTTTAGCATGAAATTAAGAGGCGGTTCTATTTTAGGGCCGACTTTACCTGACTTTTTCGACTTCTATTTGGGCGGATTGGTTGGAATGAAAAGTTATCCGTTTTATTCGGTAAGTGGAAACGAAATTGCATGGTTGAATTTAACATACAGATTTCCGTTATATAGGAATATCGATACGAGATTAGGTCATGTTTATATCGATAAAATTTATTTCTCGGTTTACGGCGATTTGGGAAATGCTTGGAACGGAAAAATACCGGAGTTTAACGATTTCAAAAAAGGTGCCGGAGCCGAAATCAGAATTAAAATGAATTCTTTTTATTTATTTCCTACAAGTTTATTTTTCAGTGCTGCATATTCTTTTGATACGTATACAAGGAAAGTATTCAACGAAACCGTAACGTACGGTAAGGAATGGCAATTGTACGGCGGTATTTTATTTGATTTCAATTTTTAATCAATGGTGATAAGATGAAAACGGTTTTTATTATTCTTTCGGTTTTAATTGTTTTTAATGTTTACGGACAAAAGGGAAATGTCGTTATATCTAATAGTATGAATCTTGATAATCAAATATCGAAACAAATTATTAAAAAAGAATTTTCTTCCCGAAAAGGAAATATAAATAAGGAAAAGCGGTCGCCTTTGCTGGCGGGAGTACTTTCATTTGCGGTTCCGGGTGCCGGCGCGGTGTACAATAATCAATATTTAAAAGCAGCGATTTATCTCGGTGTTGAAATTGCCGCTATTGCAATTGGCGTTACGTACGATAAAAAAGGTGACGACCAAACCGAGTTTTTCCAAGACTACGCTAATAAGCATTGGAGCGTTAAGCGTTACGCTCAATGGACTTTGGCAAATGCGCAGAGAATTAATCCGCTCGTAAATCCCGATGAATATAATGTTTTCGATAACAACGGAAATGTTAACTGGACCGAACTTAACCGTTTGGAAGGCGATTTGGGTGGATATTATTCGCACCGCTTGGCTCCTTACGGCGATCAACAGTATTACGAAATGATAGGGAAGTATTCCCAATTCAACGTAGGATGGGATGAATTTGGTGATGACCCCAATAAGCCGTTTAATTATGGTGATCCGTTAACAAAGCAGTTCGAATACTATTCCGAACAAAGAGGGCTTGCAAATACTTATTATGATTACGCAAAATGGGCGGTGATTGCGGTAATATCAAATCACATCATAAGTGCGTTCGAATCGGCTTGGGCAACTAAGCAATACAACAAGACCGTGCAAATGGATGTTTCGGTGGACAAAGTAAATTTCGGGTATTTTGTTGAATACTTTCCTAAATTTAACCTTAAAATTCAATTCTAAAAGTTAACCGATAGGAAAATGAAAATTCCGATTGTTGTGATTGTCGGGCGCCCGAACGTTGGGAAGTCCACCCTGTTTAACAGATTAACAAAAAGTAAAAGTTCGATTGTTGACGACGTAAGCGGTGTAACGCGCGACCGTATTTACGGGGAAGTGGAATGGAACGGAAAAATATTCAGAGTTTTGGATACCGGCGGTTATGTCCCGGGTTCGGACGATAAATTCGAAGCGGCAATCCGTGAACAAGTTAAAATCGCTCTTGAAGAAGCCGACGCAATTTTGTTCGTTACCGATGCCAGAAGCGGTGTTACTCCTTTGGATGAGGAGGTCGCAAAACTACTTCGTGCTTCCGAAAAACCTTCGCTCATCCTTGTTAACAAAGCGGATAATGAAAAGTACGGTGAATTGAAAGCCGATTTTTATAAGTTCGGTCTCGAAAACGTCTTCGATATTTCAGCTTTAAGCGGCAGAAATTTAGGCGATGTGCTGGATCATCTTACCGGAATATTGAATTTCGGCGATACGGAATTCGAAAAAGAAAAACGGTTGAAAATCGCAATCGTAGGCAGACCCAATGTGGGTAAATCTTCTTTAACGAATGCCTTGCTCGGTAAAGAGAGAAGCATTGTAACAGATATTCCCGGTACAACGCGCGACAGTATCGATTCCATAATGAAGTATTACGGAGAAGAACTGATTCTGGTGGATACCGCCGGACTTAGAAAAAAAGCGAAAGTAAAAGAAAATATCGAATTTTATTCGAACGTTAGAACCTATAAAGCGCTTGGCGAATGCGACGTTGCAATTATTCTTCTCGATGCGCAATCGGGATTGGAAAAACAAGACCAGCGAATTATAGACGAAGCCGTGCGAAGACGGAAGGGAATAATATTAGCCGTGAATAAGTGGGATTTAATTGAAAAAGAAACAAATACGGCAAAGCAATTTGAAGATAAAATCAGAGAAAAACTCGGATCGATAGATTACATTCCCATTATCTTCATTTCCGCTCTTACAAAGAAAAGAATTTACAAGCTAATTGAGTTGGCAAAACAAATTCAAACGGAAAGGAAAAAGAAAATTCCTACATCGAAACTGAATGATATTTTATTGCCCGAAATCCAAAAGAATCCGCCGCCCGCAACAAAACGGGGAAGGGAAATAAAAATAAAATACATTACGCAAGTCGGTGAAAAATATCCTATTTTTTTCTTTTTTGCGAATGACGTAGACGAAATTCCTCAACATTACAAAAGATATATCGAAAAACTTGTTAGAAAACATTTCGGATTTGAAGGCGTACCGGTTTCCATAATCTTTAAAGAACGGTGAAATTTGCGGGAATAATTTATAACTTAAAGTTTAAGTTTATTTTTTGTAAGAATATTTCGGGATTCCGAAATCTCTCTGTGAAATGCAGAAATAACTTGTAAATAGCTAATGAACAAATACGGTAAGCAAAAAATTATAGTTGTAGGCGGAAATGCCGCGGGTCCGGCTGCTGCTGCAAAAGCCAAAAGGGTGAACCCGCAAGCAGAAGTCGTGATGTTTGAAGCCGGAAAATATATTTCCACCGGAACATGCGAATTACCGTATGTAATTTCGGGTGAAATCGAAAACCATTCGAAAATTGTTTACTTCAACGAAGAATCTTTTTACTTAAAGAAAGGCGTTAAGGTTTATACGGAACATTCCGTAGAAAGTATCGACAGAAGAAGAAAAATTATTGCGGTTAGAGATTTAAAGACCGGTGAATACAGTAAATTCGAGTACGACAAATTGATTTTAACGACAGGTTCGAAAGCCAAGACTTTACCGGTTTTGCCCGATTCGCTTGAAAATGTTTTTAACTTAAAGCAAGTATCCGACCTTGTGAAAATAAAAGCGTATTTAAATAACCACACTGTGGAAAATGTTTTGGTGGTGGGATCGGGGTATATCGGATTGGAAACGGCGGAAGCATTTTGGGAATTGGGTAAAAGCGTTTCCGTTTTGGAAATAGCCGAACAACCTCTACCAGCGGCGGAACCCGAAATACAACACTTGGTTGCTACTTTGCTTGAAAAGAAAGGCGTAAGGTTCTTGGGAAATGCTTCTAACGTAGAATTTATTAATGTAAATGGTAAATTCAAAAATTTAAAATATAACGGCAGATTCATCGATTTCGATTTGGTTGTGGTTGCAATAGGTGTTAAACCGAACGTGGATTTAGCGGTTAGCGCAAATTTGGAAACGGGTAACTACGGCGGTCTAAAAGTGGATACAAAGCTAAAAACATCCGATCCGAATATTTTTGCAGCCGGTGATAATGTAGAGGTAATAAACGGCATCACAAACAAACCCGATTATTTCCCAATTGCAACCGTTGCTCATTCTTATGGTCACATTGCGGGTGCAAATGCAGCCGGCGATAATCTTTTTGCCAAACCCGTGATTAAAAACATGGCAGTGAAAATTTTCGATAATGCTTATGCTTCGGTCGGTTTAACTTTAAGCGAAGCCGCAAAAATTTCGATTCATGCTTCCGAAGTTCATGCTGTTGTAAATAATCTTGTTAAAGTTATGCCCGGAAGCAAAAAAGTGTTCGGAAAAATTATATTCGACAAGCAAACAAGAAAAATTTACGGCGGTTCGTTTTTCGGAGGAAAAGAAACTATTGGTTATGCCGACTTACTCTCGTCGTTAATATTTACGAAAACCGACGCCGATGTTTTAACGGACCTAAATTATAATTACACTCCACCGTTCTCGCCGTTTATAAATTTGTTATCTGTACTTGGAAGAAAAATACGGGAAACCAAAATATGAGTAATCTTCACATTGTTGAAAATCCGTTAATCAAAAGAGACATAACGTACCTTCGCGACAAAAACACAAAAGAATATCAATTCCGTTTGGCTTTGAAAAGGATATCATTCATACTTGCGGCCGAAATTGGGAAGGAACTTTCCGTAACGGAAACGAGTGTGGAAACACCCTTGGAAGTTACAACGGGGTACAAGATTAATCAACAAATAGTTTTAATTCCGGTTTTACGGGCGGGATTGAGTATGGTCTCCGCCTTTATCGAAATGATACCTCAAGCTAAAGTTGGTCATATTGGTATGGAACGAGACGAAGAAACATTAAAAGCGCGCACATATTATTTCAAAACTCCGAAAAACCTCGATAAATCGAAAGTAATTGTGCTTGATCCCATGCTTGCCACCGGTGGCAGCGCAACGGCAGTCTTTAATTTCCTTAAAGAAAACGGAGCAAATGATTGTGTTTTTGCGTGCTTGATATCTGCTCCCGAAGGGATTACGAAATTAGAGGCGGAGCACCCCGATGTTCCGATATATACGGCCGTAAAAGATCGTCAACTGAACGAAAAAGGTTATATTTTACCCGGTTTAGGAGATGCGGGAGATCGAACATTTGGTACGCTATAGTTTTTATTTAATATTTTTTTTGCCTCTGGTTATCTTCCCGCAAAGATTTCCCCATAAGGAAATTGATAGTTTGTTAACCCGTGGAATAACGGAAATAGTTAAACAACAATACGATTCCGCGTACGAAATATTTGAAGAAATCGATTCTCTACACCCCGAATTACCCTTGGGAAAAACCTATTTGGCTGCTGTTTTAATCGCTAAATCAACCGATTATGCCGAAAAGTATAACGTTAATAAAATAAATGAATTACTCGATTCCGCTAAAGTAAAAAGTGAACGTTTGTTGGATAAAATGGAAACCGGTTTGTGGAACAACTATTTCATTGCTTTAACATTGGGTTACCGCGCGTATTTTAAAATTCTGATAGGAAACTATTTGGATGCTTTTGTCGACGGATATAAATCCGTTCAATATTTTGAACGTTGTATGCAAATTAAACCTGAATTTTCGGAAGCATATTTGGCTTTGGGTACTTACAAATATTGGAAAAGCGCAAAAGCAAGCTCGTTGAATTGGTTGCCTTTTTTTAACGATGATCGCAAAGAAGGAATAATGCTTTTGGAGCACGCAGTTCGGAATGCAAGTTACAATAAATATCTGGCGCTTAATTCTCTCATTTGGATTTATATCAACGAAAAGAATTACTTAAAAGCGAAGGAAATTGCCGAACAAGCGCTGAATGATTTTCCCGGGAGCAGATTTTTTATGTGGGGACTTGCAAGAGCATACGAAGATATAGATAAAAGTAAAGCAATCGACACATATTCGGAAATTCGAAATTCTTTGGCTGCCGAAGGACGGTTGAACAATATAAATAATGTTGAACTGCTGCATAAAATGGCAATGCTCTACCATAAGCAAAATAATTTGAACAAGGCGTTGAAACTTTTAACCGCTATTGACGATATAAAATTAAACGGGGATGAACATGAGCGGTTGGAAGAGCGACTATCCAGAATAAAAGTTTTGAAAAAGGAAATTCTCGATAAACTCTCCGGCCGGTAAAAATCTTCTAAATTTCTAATACTCATTTTTATGTGGAAAATAAAAATAATTTTGATTAAGATATAAATTAATATTTTCTCGAAAATTAAAATGGATGCACCGGTTATAAAATATGATTCCATGCTTAATTCTTTGCTCGATACGTGCAAAAAGAATTTGGGCAGCGTTAACGAAGAGTTGATTAGAAAAGCGTTTCAACTGAGCTATGAAGCGCATAAAAACGACTTCAGGGCTTCGGGCGAACCTTATTTTATGCATCCTTACGAAGTGGCAAGAATCGTTGCCGAAGAAATGCCCCTTGACGATATCTCGGTTATTAGCGCTCTTCTGCACGATGTGGTTGAAGATACGGATATCAGTTTGGATTTTGTTCATCAGGAATTCGGTAAAGAAGTTGCAGAAATTGTTGACGGCGTAACAAAAATAGGCGGCGTGTTCCGAGGGCAATATATTACTCAAGCCGAAAATTACCGTAAAATGCTCCTTTCGATGATTAAAGACGTACGCGTGATTTTGGTGAAATTTGCCGACCGCCTTCATAACATGCGCACGTTGGAGTTTGTTAGTCCGCATAAACAGCGGAGAATTGCGAAAGAAACACTGGAAATTTATGCTCCGTTTGCCCACCGGTTCGGTTTGGCTCGTATTAAATGGGAAATGGAAGATATTGCTTTCAAATATTTGAATAGGGAAGCTTACGAGGAAATTGCTCAGAAATTAAAAGAGACACGGCAAGCACGTGAAGAGTACATAAACAAAATTTGTGAGCCGATTGCCGAAAGATTAAAAGAACACGGATTGAAATTTGAAATAAGCGGCAGACCGAAACACTTTTACAGCATCTACCGCAAAATGATTAAACAGAACAAACCTCTCGAAGATATTTACGATTTACTCGCAATTAGAATTATTATCGAAAGCGATGATGTAAACGAATGCTATTACGTCTTAGGTATTATTAATCAATTGTTCAAACCTATACCGGAAAGATTTAAGGATTTTATTTCCATCCCCAAAAAAAACGGTTACCAGTCGATTCATAATACGGTGATTGGTCCCGACGGCAGATTGGTAGAAATTCAAATCCGTACGCGCAGAATGCATGAGATTGCCGAGAAAGGTGTTGCGGCTCATTGGAAATACAAAGAAGATATTGTTTCGACCGACAAAGATTTGGAAGAATGGGTCAATTGGGTTCGCGATATTTTCCAAACCGCTTCCGACGATGAAGCATCGAAAGAATTACTTGCAAGTTTTAAGTTGAACTTATATCAAGACGAGATTTATGTTTTCACCCCGAAAGGAGATTTAAAAAGATTACCCATTAATTCAACTCCTGTTGATTTTGCGTTCGAAATTCATAGTCGTGTAGGTTATCATTGTATCGGAGCAAAAGTAAACGGTAAAATTGTTCCTTTAAATACAATTCTTCACAGTGGCGACCAAGTTGAAATTATTACGTCTAAAAACCAACACCCCAATAAAAGCTGGCTTCAATTCGTAAAAACTCATAAAGCAAAATCTAATATTCGAAAGTACATTAAAAAAGAAGAGGAAAGAATAGTTGAAATCGGAAAGCAAATTTGGGAACGTAAAATCAAAAAATTAAAATTGAGCTTTTCGAGTGACGACATAACTAAACTTGCCCGCAAATTAAAATTTTCCAATTTATCCGAATTTTATTCCGCAATTGCTCAAGATAAAGTTAACTTGGATGAAATATTAAATCCGCCCGCACCGGAAGAAAAACCGGAAACCCAACAATTGGAATTTGACGACTTTGCGGAGCAAGCAAGAAAAACCGCCGGCGGTGTTTTGGTAGAAGGCGAACATAAAGGAATCGTGTACGAATATGCTAAATGTTGTAATCCGATACCAGGCGATCCGATAATCGGGTTTATAACCGTAGGACACGGTGTAAAAATACACAGAAAAAATTGTAAAAATTTAATTTCGATGTCTCAAACGGAACCCAACAGATTGATTCCGGTTGAATGGCCGAAAACAAACGGTAAATATTTCGTTGCGGGAATTACAATTCGCGGAGAGGACAAACCCGGAATTCTGAAAGATATTTCGAACAGTATTACTTCGTATAAAAATACAAATATAAAATCGGTAAACATTAATACAACGGATTCGATGTTTGTAGGTCAAATTACGGTGTACGTTGAAGATATTGAGCACTTAAGCAGATTGATTGAACGGTTGAAGAAAAACCAAGGTATTTATTCCGTAGAAAGATTTGAAGCTGATTCCAGAACATTCGTATGATTGCTCCCCAAGAAAAAGACAGAATTTTAGGTATTGATTTCGGTACGGTTAGAATCGGAATTGCTATTACGGACCCGCTTTGTATGTTTGCATATCCGCTCACTACATTAAAAAACGATTCGAAATTGTGGAGCAAGCTGAAAGACATAAAACGCGAATATTCCGTTAAAGAAGTTGTTCTGGGTTATCCGTTGAAAGAAAACGGAGAAATATCGGAAAGCACGTTGGCGGTGGAGAAATTTAAAAATCAACTGGAAGACAAATTAAAAGTAACTGTTCATCTGATGGACGAAAGATATTCATCCGAAATGGCAAAGGAAAGAATATTGGAAACCACTATTTCCAAAAAGAAAAGGCGCGATAAAAGTTTAATCGATCAACATGCCGCGGCAATAATCTTAGAAGATTATTTAACGGAATTAAAGAACGGTAAATAAAAAATCTTAAATTTATTATTTGACATTTTTACGTTTATAAGCTATTTTCACAAAGAATATAAATCAAATTTGGGAGCACACATATGACACTTGATGCACTTGGAATGATTGAAACCAAAGGTCTGGTCGGTTCTATTGAAGCGGCCGATGCAATGGTAAAAGCAGCAAAAGTAGAATTAATCGGAAAAGAAGTAATTGGTGGCGGTTACGTAACCGTTATGGTTAGAGGAGATGTAGGAGCGGTAAAAGCGGCAACCGATGCCGGAGCTGCTGCCGCACAAAGAGTTGGCGAATTGGTTTCCGTACACGTTATTCCACGTCCTCATTCGGATGTTGAATTAATTTTACCGAAACGTTCATAATTGGTAAGATAAAATGGAATTAGCACTTGGTCTTATAGAGACCAAAGGTCTTGTTGGCGCAATTGAAGCGGCCGATGCAATGGTTAAAGCTGCAGAGGTTAAACTTGTCGGTAAAGAAAGGGTAACCGGCGCTTTGATGTTGGTAAAAGTTATAGGTGAAGTTGCAGCGGTAAAATCAGCCGTCGATGCCGGTTCCGTTGCCGCGCAAAGAGTCGGCGAACTCGTTTCGGTGCATGTAATTCCGCGCCCCGACGATCAAATCGATCCCTTGATTATAGAACAATTTAAGAAAGAAAAGAAATCCGACTCAAAACCCAAAACCGGAAGCAAACCTTCCGAACCGGAAGCAGAAATTGAAACCGAAGTATCTGCCGAACCGGAAAGTACGGTACAACAAGAAACTCCGGTCGAACCTCCTAAGCAAGAAACGGTAACGGAAAAATCCGAGGTTAAAAAGCCATCGGGCAATATTCCGCCGGAAGAGGAATTAAACAAGATGAACGTTCATCAACTAAGAAAACTGGCTCGCGGTTTTGAAAATTTCCCGATTCACGGAAGACAAATTTCTAAAGCCAACAGACAACAATTATTGGATTATTTTAATTCGTTGCGCTAAAATGTTTACATAATTGTAATTTGAAACTCCACAACTCGTGGAGTTTTTTTATATTTAAATGATATGAAAAAGAAATTTACCCCCATATTTTTAATTTTCCTTTTTTCCGTTTTACTTTGGGTTTACGTTTCTTTCTCCGGCGAATATACAATAAATCTCAAATTGCCGATTGAAATAAAAAACATTCCCGAAGGTTATGCGGTAAGTTCTTACTCGGCGGAATTCGTTTCCTTAAGCCTTAAAGGAAGAGGTTGGCAACTTGCGCAGCATACCGTAGGAAGAAATCCGAAATTTTACGTTTATTGCAAAGGAAATAAAAAACATCAATCCGTATCGATAAGGAACGAAATCGAAAATAATCCGTGGATTTCTTCGACTCTGCAAATTGTGGAAACGTCTCCTCAAATTTTTGAATTCACAATTGAAGAAATAAAAAGCAAAAAAGTAGAAATCATTCCCGTTATCTCCATGGTATTCAAACCGGGTTACGGTCTCGTTTCGGATATAGAAGTTGTACCGGATTCGGTTGTAATTATCGGTCCGGAAAGCAGGGTTGAACAAGTTGATTTGGTTAAAACCGAACTTAAGATATTTGAAAATCTCGATAGGCCAGTAGAAGAAGTACTGAAGTTGGAAAAAATCGATTTTGTTAAGTTCAACGTTGATGAATGCAAAGTTAAATTCGACGTGCAGAAAATAGTAGATAAAAATTTCGATAATGTTGTTGTTGAAACTAAAAACGTGCCGCCCTCACAACAACTTGTATTGACGCCAAGTAAAATAAAAGTTGTACTGCGTGGCGGAATAAAAATTTTAACTCGAATTAAAGATAAAGATATCAAAGCTTTTGTTGAATTTAAACAAGCGCTGAAAGATACTTTGGGTGCAATACAGCCGACCGTTATCGTACCCGAAAAAACCGTTTTAATCGATATTAAACCACCCAGATTGGATTACATAATTAAAAAATATTAACATGTTTATTACTTTCGAAGGATTGGATTTTTGCGGTAAATCGACTCAAGTAAAACTTCTTGAAAATTACTTTAAGGCAAAGGGCAAAAAAGTAAAAATTATCAGAGAACCCGGCGGAACAAAAATTTCGGAAAAAGTTCGGAAGATTTTACTCGACCGTAATAATCTTGAAATGTCTTCCGAGACGGAACTACTGCTTTTTACCGCCAGTAGAATTCAACTTGTTAAAGAAGTGATTATTCCGAATATCCGGCAAAATAATGTTGTAATATCCGACCGGTTTCATCATTCTTCCATTGCTTATCAAGGTTTCGGTAGAGGAATCGATTTGGAGTTCGTAGAAAATTTACAAGCGTTTGCAATTAAAGGTGCACGCCCCGATATTACTTTTTTCCTCGATATCCCGATTCGAACGATAATTGAAAGGAAAGCAAAGGTTGAACATTCGGCTCTCGACCGCATTGAAATATCGAAAAATAATTTTTACGAAAAAGTCCGTGAAGGATATTATTACTTATTGAATAAGGATAATTATATTATTCAGATCGACGGTACTTTATCCGTTGAAGAAATTCATAAAATAATCGTTAATAAAATAGAAGAATATTTAAACATTAAGGGTACGGAATGACAATGGGAAAAAAAATATACATATCCGCAATTTTGTTTTTTGTAACCGGCTTGGTTTTTTCGCAAACGGATATTTACTTTAAAATTTCCAAAGCCATTGATATTTTCGGCAGGATTTACAAAGAAATTACGTTGCATTACGTCGACGAAATAGATCCGGAAGAGTTTATGCTTGCCGGAATTAGAGGAATGCTTTCATCGCTCGATCCGTACACCGTTTACATAGACGAGAATCAACAAAAAGATATTGAATTGATAACAACCGGTAAATACGGCGGAATAGGCGCTACGGTATCGCTTAAGAACGGTAAGGTCACAATTGTTGATTTAATCGAAGGATATTCCGCTCAACGCCAAGGAATACGGATAGGCGACGTAATATTAAAAGTTGATTCCGTGGAGGTAACAAAAGAAAACTATGATGAGTTAAGTTCGTTGCTTAAAAAACCTGCCGGCACCGAAATTGAAATGGTAATAAGACGCGAAGGCGTTGATGAGGATCTGATTTTCAATTTGGTAAGTGAAGAGATTGAAATTAAAAACTTGTCGTATTATGCATTCGTTCCGGAAAACAGTAATAACGCATATCTCAAACTCAGCGGCTTTACAAGAGGCGCCGGTGCCGAAGTAAAAAATGCTTTGTTCGAATTGGAAAAACAAAAAAAAATAAAGTCGGTTGTACTGGATTTACGCGGTAACCCGGGCGGACTGTTAGATGCTGCGGTTGATATTGCGGAGAAGTTTCTTAAAAAAGGGAGTTTAATCGTTTCGGTCGTCGGGCGCGATACAACTCAGATACAAAAATATTATTCGAAAGAAGTGCCGATTGTAGGTGATGCGAAAGTTGCCGTATTGATTAACGGAGGCTCCGCTTCGGCTTCGGAAATTTTAACCGGTGCAATTCAAGATCACGACAGAGGAATTGTTGTGGGAACGCCTTCTTTCGGTAAAGGATTGGTTCAAACGGTCGTCCCGCTTTCGTTCAATACTTCGCTGAAACTCACTACCGCCAAATATTTTACACCAAGCGGCAGATGCATTCAAAAAATCGATTATTCGAGAAATAAAGTATTCGTGGAACACAATCTGGCAATAAAACAAGAGTTTAAAACCGACAACAAACGACCGGTGTATAGCAGCGGCGGCATTTTGCCGGATACAACGGTTCCGGACAGACCCGAATCCGAACAAATAGAATTTTTACTGGCAAGAGGTATGTTTTTCAAATTTGCGTCTTACTATTTTAACACAAATGAAATAAACAATCTCGACTTGATTGACAAACAAGATTTGTTCAAGCGTTTTGTCGGTTACTTGGATACGCAAAAGGTTAACTATACTTCAAGAGAAGAAAAAGTGCTATCGGAGCTGATGGATATGATAAAAACAAAAAAGTATAACTCCGATTTGGAAAGCGGATTGAAAAAAATCAACGAAAAGCTCCAAAAAATTAAAAGGGAAGAGCTGGAGAAGTTCAAAGACGAAATAATTCTGGAAATAATGACCGAACTTGCCGCACGGATTAACGGAAGAAAAGGAAGAATCGAAGAAACATTAAAAAGCGATAAGCAATTCAAAACCGCGTATGAAATTTTGAGCGATTCGAAACTATATAACCAAATTTTGGCTTACGGTGGTTAATACTCTTATTTTTTTAACTTTGATTTTTAGCGGTATTATTACCGGAATT
>CAZKKI010000025.1:0-93306 GCA_964553325.1 uncultured Melioribacteraceae bacterium
TTTATTTTTTTTGCCACGACCTTCAGGTCGTGGATATGAAAGATTATTTAATATCAAAACAAGAACTAGCCGGTTTTAACCGGAATTTGGATAGTGTCATGTTTAGACCGTGACACCGGGATAAATTTATTTGTAGTGGACAAATACTTTCGTCCACTTATTTTGAATCCAACACGCTGCGGAATATCGCCGTATGTAAATTCCATAATATTCAGAGTTCAAAAATACAACCAGTAAATCAGCGATATAGCCAAAAACCCGACCAAAATCTGTAACGGCAATCCGATTTTAATATAATCTTTAAATCTATAACCGCCGGGACCGTAAACCATTAGATTAGTTTGATAACTTATAGGTGACGCAAAACTTGCCGCCGAAGCAATGGCAACCGTCAATGCAAACGGATGCACGTTAGCACCGATATCAATCGCGGTTGAAAGCGCGATTGGGAAAATTAAAGCGGAAGTTGCATTACTCGTTATTATAGTGTTATATGCGCTGGTTAAAAAGTACACTCCCGCCAAAACCCCGATTATACCGAAAACATTTTGGAGTTGAGTCAGTTGTTGAGCGAAAAACTCGGCTAGACCGGAATTACTTATTGCCTGTGCAATTCCGAATGCGGAACCTATAACAATCAATACTTTGAAATCGATCAAGTCCTTTGCCGCTTTCGATGATATACTCTTGCTTAAAATCAATATTATCGCGGCAAGTCCGGCCGCCGAAATAAGCGGCATAACTTTGAAAACCACCAAAAAAACCATACCGAGCAAAACCACAACGGAAATAATCATTTGCCTTCGCGGTTTGGAAAACACTTCCGATGTATTTGATATGAGATAAAAATCTTTGGAATTATACCATTGCCGGATAAAATTTTTGGGTGCCAAAAGAAGAAGAGTGTCTCCCGGTTTCAGTATTATATCGCCAATTTTTTTCTTTATTCTTTCGCCGTTACGGTGGATTGCAATAATTACTGCGTTGTAATTCGTACGAAAACTGCTTTCCCTTACCGTTTTTCCTACAAGAGGCGAACTATGCGAAATAACCGCTTCAAAAGTCTTAATTTGATCGGCATCGTATCTCTTTAAATCGAACGAAGAATCTTTAATTAGTTGCAGTCCCGGTGTTTTTTGAAGTTCCAGAATTGTTTGGGGAATTCCGGTGAAAAATAATCTGTCGTTTAGTTGTATTTTTTCATCGGGACCAACGGCGGTAATTGTCTTCCCGTTTCTCTCTATCTGAAATAAAAACAAACCTTTCAAGTGTCTCAACCCTGCTTCTTCGATAGTTCGGTTCAAACTTTTGTATTCATCTGTAACTTTTAATTCTATAACGTATTCCCTTGTCGATTCACCCAATTCTACCATCGGTTCTTTTCTGTTGGGTAAAATTTTAGCTCCCAAAATTCCGACAAATAAAATACCGAATAAAGCCACCGGCAAACCGATAGGTGTCAGTTCGAAAAACGAAAAACCGGGATATCCGTTTTCGATTAACAACCCGTGAACGATTAAGTTTGTACTTGTTCCGATTAGCGTACACATTCCACCCAGAATCGCTGCATAAGAAAGAGGTATTAAAAATTTCGATGCGGAAAGATTATTTTTTACCGCCCACGATTTTATGCTGGGAATAAGTATTGCAACTATCGGTGTGTTGTTCATAAAAGCGGAAAGAGCAGTAACGGGAAACATTATGCGGAATATTTTTCTTCTAACGGTTGTAGGTTTCGAACCGTAAATTACGTTCGTAAGTTCGTCTACAACTCCGGTCGATTGTAAAGCTCCGGCAACTATAAACAGCAACGCTATCGAAATAACGCCGACGTTCGAAAAACCGTGGAAAGCACGGTCCACTTCAACCACGCCTGCTATAACAAGCACAAGCAATACACCGAAAAAAATAATGCTAACATCGAACCACTCTTTTATAAGAGCGATCGACATTAGCACCAATAAAAACAAAGTAAACCAGAAATTAAAATCCGTCGGCATTATATTTTTTATTTACTGAAAAAGAATTAAGAGTTTTTCATTCCTTCAATAAGAACATCCGCCACTTCGGGTCTGCTGAATTCCGCCGGAGGTCTTTCCCCTTTTCTTAACATTTCGCGTACTTTCGTACCGGAAAGAAATACGTGCGAGGAACCGTCGTGAGGACAAGTTTTGGCACTTGCCATGTTTCCGCATTCCTTGCAATAAAACGCATGTTCGAAAAACAGCGGTGTTATATCGAGTTCTTCGCGGGTGAATTCTTTGAAAATATGTTGAGCATCGTAAGTGCCGTAGTAATTACCAACACCGGCATGATCGCGCCCAACGATAAAATGGGTACAACCGTAATTTTTCCTGACCAATGCGTGAAAGATTGCTTCGCGCGGACCGGCATATCGCATAGCGGCGGGAAAAACGCTTAACATCGTTCTGTTCGAAGGATAATATTTTTCCATCAAAACAAGGTAACTCTTCATTCTGATTTCAGCGGAAATATCATCGGATTTAGTTCTGCCCACAAGCGGATGAATCAATAAACCGTCCACAATTTCCAGCGCGCATTTTTGCAAATATTCGTGCGCACGGTGAATCGGATTTCTAGTTTGAAACGCGACGATTGTATCCCAACCGTTTTCTTCGAATTTTGCACGTGTTTGTGCGGGATCGAGTCTGAACTCCAGAAAATCGGAATGGTTGGGTTTATTCAACATGTGAATTTGTCCGCCTACAAGAAAATCGCCTTGAGCATAAACGTATGAAACACCGGGGTGTTCACCGTCTTTTGTTCTATATACTTTTTCGGCTTCGTTTTCTTTATCGTAGGTATAAATTTCTTCAACGTCCATTACCGCAAGTAAATGCCCCGCATCGTCGTACAAAGCCGCTTGATCGGCCGATTTAAGTTCGTTCGCTTTTTCTTCGCCGACCGCCAAAGTGATCGGGATGCTCCAAACCACCCCGTTTGCCAAATGCATGGTTTCCACAACCGATTGATAATCGTCTTTTTTTAGAAAACCGGTTAATGGACTCATAGCACCGGAAGAAATCATTTCCAAATCGGAAATATTTTTATCGTCCAAAACAATTTTAGGCAAACCGCCCGCTTTTTCAATTAAAGAAGAACGTTCGGGTTCTTCAACATATCTGTTAATAAGTGTGCCGCCGTGAGGTTTAATCATTTAATACTCCTTTTAATTCTAATTTGAAATGTAACCTTTCGATAAAAGATAATCGATAACTTTTTGTGCATTTTTTTCAACGTCGGTTTCTTGGGTTGTATTTACAACCAGCTCAGGATTTTCCGGCGCTTCGTACGGTGCGGAAATACCGGTAAATTCTTTAATTTCGCCGCTTCTTGCTTTTTTATAAAGACCTTTGGGATCACGTTCTTCGCAAGTTTCCAAATCAGCTTCAACATAAACTTCCACGAATTCGCCGTCTTCCAAAATACTTCTTACTTGATCCCTGTCTGCTTTATACGGGGATATGAAAGCCGTCATAACCACCATACCGGCATCCACAAATAATTTGGCTACTTCCCCAATTCTCCTGATGTTTTCTTTTCTGTCTTCCGGAGAAAAGCCTAAATTTTTATTCAACCCGTGGCGTACATTATCGCCGTCGAGAACGTAAGTTTTAACGCCCATTTCAAAAAGTTTTTTCTCAACTTCTCTTGCGATGGTCGATTTTCCGCTTCCGGAAAGACCGGTATACCAAATACAAACGCCTTTATGGCCGTTTTGTCTTTCCCTATCGGCTTTGGTTATTTCACCTTCGTGCCAATAAATATTCGTACTTTTAATATCGCTCATTAAAAAGCTCCTTTTGTTTTAAGTTAATTTATCCGATTTTATAAAGCAAATGATGTATTATTTGAATTTTTTAGTTTTGCCCCGTTTGAAAAACGGATTTACACAGCTTCGCCATGTAAGCCACAATTTTTAGATAGCTAATTTATTGAAAAAAAAGAAAATAGGAAAAATTATTTAACAAATTAATTTAATTTTCTAATATAATAATTATTTTATTTTTTAGGTAATCTTAACGGTTAAGAAAATTATCTTTTTGTTATATTTTTCGTTTTTTCCTTGTTTTAATGTTGATAATATGTAGTCCAAAACACAATCTTTTTTAATTGTAAAACGGAAGAATTAAATTTGCGGTAATGAACGCAAGAGAATAAAAAAATCGGGTTAAACTGCAGAAAAATTTTTTACCGGATAGTCATCTCATCCGAAATAATCCGAGATAATTTTTACGATACGTTTGCTTGCCAAACCGTCACCATACGGATTTACCGCATTAGCCATTTTTTCGTAAGCAACCGGATCGGTAAGCAATGTTTTAACTTCGGAAAATATTTTATTGCTGTCGGTACCTACCAATTTCACCGTTCCCGCGGTAACCGCTTCGGGCCGTTCAGTATTTTCCCGCATCACCAACACCGGTTTACCGAAACTCGGTGCTTCTTCTTGCACTCCGCCCGAATCGGTTAAAACAATATCGGATTTATACATCGCGGCAACAAACGGTAAATAGCTAAGCGGATTTATCAGATGAATATTTTTTTGATGCGAAAGATATTTTTTAACCGGTTCTTGCACATTCGGATTCAAGTGTACCGGATAGATAAAATTCACTTCAGGAAATTCCGCCGAAAGATCCGATATCGCTTTGCAAATCGCTTCGAACCCCTCGCCGAAGTTTTCCCTTCTGTGTCCCGTAATCAAAACGTTTTTATTTCCGTCGCCGAAAATCCCGGATTCCAACCCCGGAATTTCGGGGAAATTTTCTTCAATTTTCTCCTTAGCCAAAAAAAGCGCGTCGATTACGGTATTTCCGGTGATATAAATATTTTCGTCCGGTAAACCTTCTTTAAGCAAATTATTTTTTGAAGTTTGCGTAGGTGCAAAATGGAAATCGGCTAACCGTGAAGTTAAAACCCTGTTAATTTCCTCGGGAAAAGGAGAATATTTATTCCATGTCCGCAAACCGGCTTCAACGTGAGCAATTTTGATTTTTTTATAAAACGCAACCAGCGATACCGCAAATACTGTTGTGGTATCCCCTTGCACAAAAATTAAATCCGGTTTGTAATCGTCGAGATATTCATCGATTGCCGTAATAACTTTTGCCGTTAATTTCGATAAAGTTTGGTTCGGTTGCATTAAATTGAGATCGACATCGGGAATAATCTCAAAAATCTCCAATACTTGATCCAACATTTCCCTGTGTTGCGCGGTAACGCAAACGTTTACATCGTAATCGGTTGTGTTTTTAAATTGTAAAATAAGCGGAGCAAGTTTTATTGCTTCCGGTCTGGTACCGAAAATAAACGATAATTTACGCATTTATCACCTTTTTTATAAATATTCGCTTCAAAAATATTAAAATTTATACGTTTAACCCCTATCACGATGAAAATAATTTTATCCATTATAATTCATCGCAAATTGCTCGATTAAGTTTAATAGCAATAATTTTTGTGCCAAAGCTCACAATTCTTTTTTCTTGAAGCTATTAATTGTGAACAAAAAAATACGAATAATGTGACAAAAGCCGGTTTTCGTATTAACGTTAAATATACTAAATTAAATCCCTAAATTATTAAATAACGGGGATATGCATTTGGCTTTTTTTAACAAACAAAAGAGAAAAGGAATGGAATTATCTCACACTATTGACAAACAAAATTTAAGTTCGGTAAAAGTTGTAAACACTGCAGCCGAAAATGTGGAATCGTTTTACATCCCCAAACCGGTAGGAAAAGCGTATTTCGTCCTACCCGCTTATAACGAAGAAGAATCTCTGCCAAATTTATTAAAAAGAATAGCCGAAATTCCGGAAGCGAAAGCCCAAAAAATCGAAGTTTTCGTGGTGGATGACGGCTCCAAAGACAAAACCGCGGAAATAGTAAAAAAGGGTGTTCCGGGTTTACATTTAAGATTGGTTCCCCACGAAAAAAATATGGGGTTGGGTCAAGCCGTACAAACTGGAATAAGAGAAGTATTGAAAGTTGCCAACGACGAGGATATAATTGTAATTATGGATGCCGACGACACGCACGATGTTACGCTTCTTTCGCCGATGATTGAAAAAATCGAAAAAGGAGCCGATATTGTAATTGCTTCGAGGTTTGTGGAAGGAGGAGACGATAGCAGCGCACCGCCGTTCAGAAGACTACTTTCACGCGGCGCCAGCTTCGTGTTTAAAACATTATTACCTTTGGGCGAAATTAAAGATTTTACCAGCGGTTACCGCGCTTACCGCGTTAACATGCTAAAACGCATTTCCAACCATTGGGGCGAAAGATTAATAGAAGAAAACGGATTTGCCTGCATGGTTGAGCTTTTGCTTAAACTGCGACATTGGTCGCCTAAAATTACAGAAATTCCGATGAAACTTCGGTACGATAGAAAATTAGGCGAAAGTAAATTAAAATTATTCAGAACCATTTTCCAATATATTAAACTGGCGCTTAGAGACAGGTTGGCGCCACCGCCGAGAAGGTTGTAAATATGGCAAATAACGTTGTTGTAATCGGCGGCGGTATAAGCGGACTTACCGCCGCACACAAATTAGCCAAAGACGGTCATTCCGTAACATTAGTCGAATCCACGCAACAACTCGGCGGATTGGGAACATATTTTAATTTTCAAGGTAAATGGATAGACAAATTTTACCATTGCATAATGCCGTCGGATGCACCTTTACTCGATTTAATCGGTCAAGTAAATTTAAAAAACCGGATGTACTGGAAACCGACGCGCATGGGATTTATCGTTGATAAGGAAAGATACGCATTTAACAGTGCGATAGATTTATTGAAATTCAAACCGTTGAAATTTACGGACAGAATAAGATTCGGGGTTGCAAGTCTTTTACTAAGACAATTGGGAAAAGGACTCGACCTCGACAATACAAGAATTGAAGATTGGTTCATTAAACTCTACGGGAGGGATGTATGGAAAAAAATATTAGAACCGCTATTCCGGTCAAAGTTCGGATCACACGCTGGCAGTTTGCCCGCCTTGTACATTTGGGAAAGACTGGGAAGGGAAAAAAATAAATCGACGCGCGGTTATATTAACGGCGGACTTAAAACTTTAATTGATGCAATCGAAGAAAACATAGTTAAATACGGTGGGAAAATCTTATTAAATACTTCCGTCGAAAAAATCGATCAAACCGGCGAAAAGATGAAAGTTACCCTTTCCGGTGGAGAAACACTTGAAAGCGACTGGGTGATTTCCACAATTCCCGTTCCCCTCTTAAAAAATGCCATTTCGGGAACATCGTTGGAAAACCAATCGGAATTACCCGAACTTACTTATCAAGGTGTTGTAAATGCCCTCTTCTTTCTCAAAAAGCCCTTGGATAATTTCTATTGGCAACCGGTTGTAAATTCGGGCACCGAATTCGACGGCGTGGTTGAAATGACCGAACTTGTAAAAACCGAGCAATATAACGGTAATTTCATGATTTATACAATGAAATATTGCGGTAAAGATTCGGAATTATTCAAAGAAGATGAAAACTCCATAGCCACACGTTGGAAGGAACAACTTAAAACACTGTTCGCAGATTTAGATTTAAAGGACGAAGACTTTACGGAAATCAAAATCTTTAAAGCTCCTTTCGTCGAACCGATTTATCCGTTGGGCTACTCGAAATTAAAACCGGAAACACGCATAGGAAATTCGAATTTACTTTTGGCAACCTCGGCGCAAGTTTATCCGTCAATTACTTCATGGAATTCCAGCGTCGGTTTAGCCAATAAAGTTGTTGATTATTTATATGAATTAGAAAGCGGAAAAACATGAAACCGTTAGCCAGTATATCGCTCGATCTCGATAATCAATGGTCGTACATGAAAACCCACGGCGATAAAGGTTGGGAAAGTTTTCCGTCTTATTTCGATAAATTCATACCCGATTTTTTGCAAATATTGGAATCTTTCCGGCTCAAAATTACGTTTTTCGTAATCGGACAGGATGCCGCACTCGAAAAAAACAGGATATTTCTTAAATTGATTGCCTCAAGCGGTCACGAAATAGCAAACCACTCGTTTAATCACGATCCGTTCATTCAGCTTTACAACAAAGACGAACTTACCGAAGAAATAGTAAAAGCCGAAAATGCGATAGTGGAAGCAACGGGAATTAAACCGGTTGGATTCCGCGGACCTGGTTTCAGCTGGGGTAAAGATCTTTTCGAAGTGTTGTTGAATAACGGTTACATTTACGACGCTTCAACATTTCCAACGTTCCTCGGACCTCTTGCACGGAAATTTTATTTTGCATCGGCAAAATTAACTCCGGACGAAAAAGAAAAATTAAAAAACCTTTACGGCGGATTTTCGGAAGGATTCAGATCCATAAATCCTTATTTTTGGCAAGTAAACGGGAAGAAAATCCGAGAAATACCCGTTTCCACTTTTCCCGTATTGAAATTTCCCGTTCACCTCAGTTATTTGCTGTACCTTGCCAAATATTCCGAAAAATTGATGTTTTTTTATCTGAATTCCGCCATAAAAATGGCAAAATTAACCAAAACCGAGATGAGTTTCTTACTTCACCCGACCGACATTCTGGGGGGCGACGTCGTACCGGAATTGAGTTTTTTCCCGGGAATGGAGTTATCGACTTTACAGAAAAAAGAAATCTTTGCAAAAATTTTAAGAATTCTTAACAGCAATTTTACTCTGGTTCCCATGAAAGACCACGCCGGAAAAACAAAATACAATAAAATTAAGCCCATTCCTCAAAAAAAATGAAATTGTTTTAATACACTTTTCGAATTTACGGTTGACCATAATCACAAATTTTTTACTCCTTTTCTTCTAATTGGAGGCGTTATTAAATAATAATTAGAAAAAAACGCCATGGGAAATTTGAAAAATAATATTGTAACCGACTTGGCGAAGCTATATTTGAAACTAAATAAAAGTGTGAAAATGAAAAAATTACTAATATTAGCGGCATTGATTTCCGTCCTTTCAACAAACACCTTTGCTCAAATATTAAAGCCTGGTGACGGAATCCGTTTGACTGTTTATAATATTGAAGACAAAGTGAACGGCGATTATTTCGTAATGGAAGACGGAACAATCCGTTTGCCTTATCTTGGTGTATTAGACGCCAAAGAAACATTTTTCAACGTATTAAAAGAAAAAATTGTTGCCAAATACGATTCTATTTATAAGAATCCGGAATTGAGCGTTCAACCGTTATTCAGAGTCAGTATAATCGGTGAAGTAAATAAACCTGGAGTTTATTATGTAACCGGCTTCGAAAAAATAAGTGATGTGTTGGCACTTGCCGGCGGAAAAACAAGCTCAGCCGATTTGGATGGAATTTATCTGGTACGGGACGGTAAAAAAGTGGAAGTTGATGCCGAACAAATTTTCGAAGAAGGAAATATTTTAGCTGATTTTGACGTAAAATCGGGCGACAAAATTTTCGTCCCGCGTAATTTTTGGGCGAAATCGAACGACGCATCAATTTTGGTTTCCGCTTTGGCGGTAGTTGCTGCAATAATCGGAATTTTTGTCAATTAAAGTTTATAATAAAATTAACGGTAAATAAAATGAATCAGAATAATTCGAATTACAGAAAAAAAGGTGAAATCAGTCTCGAAGATATTTTCAATATCATTATTCGCCGAAAAGCCATTCTTATTACATTTGTTGTATTGGCTTTACTGGCGGCCGTTCTGTATAACTATTTAAAAACTCCGGTATTCGAAGCTACAACGCTTCTTAAAAAAGAACAAATAACCCGGAACGCTTTTTCTTCGCAGATGAGCGATTTGCTTTTGATGCAACCTCAAGAAGAAATTGAAACCGATATGGAGTTAGTGAAAACCAGAAAAGTACTCCATAAGGTAATAGACAATTTATACCTCAACATCTTCCCAAAGGAAATTGCAATTCCGGACGACAAAAAAATAAAATTAAACGGAAATTATTTGGATGTTGCCACAATGCTGAACGATGAAGACAGCGTTGTATCGTGTTTGCCACGATTAGAAAATCTTAAGACAAGTTATAACAAGAAAAAAGAATCGTACGTATTAAGAAAAATCGAAGGTGACTCATACGAACTGGAAAATTTAACTACGAAAACAATTTACCGTTCGGACAGCTTGGGTAATATTTCAAGTCCGTCTATTTCTTTTAAAGTAGATTGGAACCAAGCGAAATGGGGTTGCGAATTTTATTTCGATTTGGAAAGTTACGCCAAAGTTTTTGAAGACCTAAACGACAGAATAAACGTAAACAAAAGAATCAAAACAAACCTTTTCGAAATTTCGGCTAAAGCCACCACACCGTTAGCCGCCAAAATATTGGCGAATACTGTTGCAACAAGCTACACTTCAACGAAAATCGAACAGCAAAAAGAGAACATCCGTCATTCGTTTAAGTTCGTCGATAAACAATTGCAAGAAATCTCGAAAAAATTGGAAGAAGCGCAAAAGCAATTGACGGATTTCAAAGCAAAAAATAAAATTTTATCGATTGACGAAAGTTCTAAAAAATTAATTGAATTCGTTAGCAATTTGGAATCGGAAAAACTTAAAACGGAAATCGAGTTAGCTTCGTATGAAAATAAAATAAACGATATGAAAAACGAGATGAAGGCTCAAGGTTTTATCGATCAGACTTTCTTAACACCGAATGCATTTCAACCAAGCGATTCCCCGTTTTCCAGGTTACTTTCGCAATTATCGGATTTGGAATTGCAAAAAATTCAATTGTTGCAGAAACGTACGGAAAATCATCCCGACGTGATTACAATTACGGATAAAATCAATTCAGTAAGAAGGAATTTATCCAAATTCAACAACAATACGCTTACCGCGTACAATATAATTGTTGACGCATTGAAAAGTAAAAAGCGCAAAATAGATAGTTTGATTTCCAATTACCTTGGAAAGATAGAAAGTCTTCCGGCACAAGAAAACAAGCTTGCAAATTTAATGCGCCAAAAAAATGTTTACGCCAAAATGTTCACTCTTCTGTTGGATAAGAGAGAAGAAATGAGAATGGCGGAATTGTCGAAGCTTCAAGATATTATAATTCTCGATTATGCCGAAGAGCCTCTGAAGCCGATTATGCCGAACAAAAAGTTAAATTTAATAGCCGCATTGCTTTTCGGCTTCGTTTTGGGAATGTTCGCTTTGTTTATCTATGAATTCAACGATAAAAAATTAAGCGATGTATATGAAATAGAAAAAGATTTCAACTATCCGATATTGAGCGTAATTCCGCCTTATACAAAGGAAATAAAAGAAACCGTAAAAGAATCGGGCTCAATTGCAAAACGTTTTGTTTCGCTTATAGAAGGCGCTTTCAATTATAAAGAAGCTTATAGAATATTGGAAACGAAAGCGTCAAATTGCATGTCGGCTTCCAACAGCAAATATTTAATGATTACGAGTCCCGAAGAAAATACCGGTAAAACAACTACTGTTGCAAATCTTGCATTAACAATGGCACGCTCGGAGAAAAAAGTATTAATCGTCGATTGCGATATCAGGAAACCTAAGATTGCCGAATTGTTCGGTATGGAAAAATATGCACCGGGATTAATAAACTTTTTACAAGGTGAAACCGACAAACCGAATATTTATAAACCTATAAAAATTACGGGTCACGAAAGCATTTTGAGAAACATCGATATTTTACCTTCCGGTACGTTCTCGGATATTTCGGGTGAAATTTTCGGTTCCGAACGAATGAAAGAGTTATTGGAAGAACTCGATTATTACGATGTGATAATTTTCGATACACCTCCAATTACAAGAATTGCCGATGCATTGTCATTAGGTAAATTCGTTAAAAACGCTCTGTTGGTTGTCCGCCCCGGAGTAACTTACAAAGAAAGCGTAAATTGGGCTACCTCCGAACTAAAAGCGGCAAACATAAAACTTTGCGGATTGGTCGTTAATGATTCGAAAGTAAAAAAATCCGTACCCAGATATCAATACGGTTACAATAGTTAATTCGATTAATTAGGGGAAGTTAATTTAACTTCCTCTAATTATTTTGATATTTTTAAATTTTACAAATTATTGCTGGTGATGATTAACGCTCTGGAAAATATCAATTCTAAAAATATTTTTATTGCTCTTGCAATTTCCTTCGCTATTTTTTATGGAGCGCAAGTATCTTTTTTTACATCAAGAGCCGATGTATTAACATTCGCAAGTAGATCGGCTGCCGAAAAACCTATTCTCGATTATGCATTTCTAAACGACCGGACTTTATTGGAACAACCGGCATTACCCAATTATCACTTGGGTCATACTTTGATTCTTTGGGCGGTTTACCGGATTATGCCCTTGGATTTGGATAAAACGGTTTTTCCGGCCGGACTGGTTTCGGCAATAAGCGGTGGTTTAATAATCGGTTTGACGTTTTTAATCTGGTTGCAGCTGGGTTTATCCAAGAAAAAATCCGTTATTATTTCATTGGTTGCGGGATTAGTTCCCAGCATTTGGTTCCACAACACCTTCGGCGAAGTTTATGCATTGCAGTTGTTATTTATTCTGCTTTTTGCATATTTGTTTTTAAAAGAAAAAATCATTCTCTCCGCTTTGGCGTTTTTATTCGCAAATCTAATTTCGCCGGTTTCGGCACTATCGTTTTCGTTTATCTTTTTAGCCGGATG
Source organism: uncultured Melioribacteraceae bacterium (assembly GCA_964553325.1). Lineage (GTDB taxonomy): Bacteria > Bacteroidota > Ignavibacteria > Ignavibacteriales > Melioribacteraceae > BMS3ABIN04. Next base: position 12,674 of record CAZKKI010000025.1, read on the forward strand.
GAATAAAAAAGTTTTTAAAAATGCTTTTCTCACGGGTTTAATTTCCTTAATCGTTTATGTTTTGATTTATGTTCTAATCGGTTCGAATCTGCTTAATTTACTCAATCCTTTGGGCACCGAAATAGAAGGCCGTTCGGTATTTTATAGAATCGGAGTACTGTTTTTCTTTATCGCAATAAACTTCAACTTCTTTTTATTCTACTTGGCAAAGGGCGTAAGTTTAGCATCGAAAAACAATTCCGAGCTTTTTAAAAGATTGATGCTATCAATTATTCCACAATTGTTTCTGTTGTTTCTCGGTTCCACATTTTTCATAGAATTAGGAAGTTTTCAAATTCCTCTTTTTTGGGGATTTGCGTTTTTCACCGGATATGCAATTACGGAAATGAACGTAAACATTAGAAAATTAGCTTTACCGTTACTCGGAAGCGTCTTAATTACAATCTTTTTCTGGCACGTACCCGACAGATTAATTGCAATTGACCGACACAACGCCGGGCAGTGGATTAAAGGCAAAGGGCTTAATACAAAAATAATCGGCGATTGGAATACAAGCGTAGGTGTTATTCTTTCCAAAGAAGATATGGATTTGAACTTTTTAACTAATAATTATTACGATTGTCCTTTCCCGAAAGAAAAAGACATTCAAATGACTAAAGAAGATTCGTTAATAATTTTAGCTTGCAAAAAAAATATTCTGCGGCAAAAATTGGCGGAATTGCCGGTACAAGGTCTAAAAATCGAACCTTACAATCCGGCCGAGGAAATAACAACCGGTAAAACGGAAAAAATATACGAGAATAATTCTCTCGTGATTTACTATTGGACAAAAAATCAATAACTAAACGGAAAATATATTGTTTTTCTCGTATCAAAATAAAATGACTAAACGTTATTCTTTCAACAAGAAGAGCGATATTACCGTTTGGGTGGATTTGGATAATTCACCGCACGTGTTGTTTTTCTTTCCGATTATAAGGGAACTTAAAAAAGAAGGATATAACGTTTTAATTACCGCACGCAAGCATGCACAAACAATTAACTTGGCAGAATTATATAATTTGGATTACATTTCCGTCGGGAAACATTTCGGTAAAATTAAATTATTTAAATTAATGGGATTGTTTTTCAGAGCTTTACAACTGATGCCCTATGCGAAAAAGAATAAAGTTCTTTTGGCGCTTTCCCACGGTTCCCGTTCGCAAATAATCGCTTCGGCATTTTTAAGAATTCCTTCCGTGGTTTTCTTGGATTATGAATTTGTAAAATCGATTCCGTTAATAAAACCCGATATTTTATTTTTACCGTCGATTGTAAATACCGACACATTAAAAAATAATTTTGAAAAAATATTAACATACGACGGAATTAAGGAAGATATTTATATTCCGTCCATGCATTTGAATCCGAACACACTGATGGAATTGGGAATCGATCCCGAAAAAATAATAGTCGTTGTTCGTCCGCCCGCAACCGATGCACATTATCATGATGCCAAAAGTGATAAACTCTTTGAAAGGGTGATAAATTTTCTTACCAAACACGAGAACGTCGTTAGCATAGTTTTGCCGAGAACGGAGAAACAGAAAAAGCACATCTCTAAAAAATGGTTGAAAGAATTAACGATGAGAAGAATTGTAATTCCCACAAACATAGTCGATGCGTTGAATTTAATTAACTCGGCCGATTTGGTAATAGGCGGCGGCGGAACTATGAACCGCGAAGCAGCCGTGTTGGGCGTGCCGGTTTACAGCATTTTTCAAAGCAAAATCGGTGCGGTCGATAAATTCCTTTCCGAAAACGGTAAGTTAAAACTTATTTCATTCGAGGACAATATTTCGGAAGTAATAGAATTGAAAAAACTGAACCGAGATATCAGTCTTACTACTCATAATTCAAACACTTTAAATCAAGTTAAAGAACATATAATCGATATAATAAATTCATTGGTAAATCAAAAATCCGGAAAAAAAGATGAATAAAATTCCTGGCACAAAAGTTAAAAATACGGTAAACACGGATATTCATCCAAGAATAGATACTTTGCTGAACATTTCGATTAAAGCGATAGAAGAAATGTTTAACGAGGAAAACAAATCCTTTTACTCCAAAAGAAAAGAAATCCGTAACAAAGTAGTTAACCGTGGCGAATCCCAACGTTATAATTTAATTGCTTTATTGGGATTATACAAAGCTTCGGTTCACGGTTTAGAAACAAAAATAAATATCGATGCGGTTATCGACCACCAAATAACTTACGTGCAAAAATACAAAAGCATCGGAGATATCGGGTTACTTTTGTGGTTGGTCTCATTGTCCAATCCTGAAAAACTTGTACAAATTTTACCGAAGATAAATTTCAACACAATATTAAACGAATATAAGGATTCTAAAAGACAGTTAACCACTGAGTTATCTTGGTTTTTAACCGGTTTGTTATCTGCAACAATTTTCAACAAAAACTTTGCCGCGGTGATAAAAGACCTTCCCCATCAAGTATACCAATTAATAAGAAACAATTACGGCGGGAACGGAATTTTTGCCCATAGCGGTAGAAGCAGATTCAAATTTATCACGAGAAAACGTATCGGGACTTTTTCCGATCAAGTATATTCGATTTACGCTTTCACCATGTACGCAAAAGTTTTTAGAAACGAAGAAGCATTAATGATAGCAATGGAATGCGCCGATAAACTCGCAAGCAAACAAGGCGAACACGGTCAATGGTGGTGGCATTACGATTCGGCTACCGGTGAAGTTATTAGTAAATATCCCGTTTTTTCCGTACAGCAAGATGCATTGGCTCCCATGGCATTTTTGGCAATCCAAAGGGCATCGGGTAAAAACTACACCGATTATATCAACAAAGGGATTAATTGGTTGTTTTCAAATAACGAGTTGCATGCCAAAATTGTGGATGATGATAAAAAAATAATATATCAAAGTTTTTCAATCAACACATTTGCCCGGTATTTTAATATTTTATCATCTGTATTTTTCAAGTTGAATTTTCCCAGAAAGATAAAGTTGAAAGTTTCCAAAAAAACTTTTTTGTACCATTACGGATGGGTTTTATTTGTTTTCGGTGAGTTGAATACCAAAAGAAGAATCCGTAAAACTACGGTAAAACCGAAAACCAAAAAGCAAACTGCAAAGATATTTTCGATCAATAACTGAATTTGATTTGTGACTCTAAAAAAATTAAGTAAAAATACACTTGTTTATACGGTCGGAAACATTGCGTTAAGAGCCTCGGCTTTTATTTTGCTCCCGCTTTATTCCCATTTTCTTTCAAAAAACGATTTCGGGATTCTGCAAACCCTTTTGTTTACGATTCAAATAATGATTACTCTAATCGACGTCGGAGTAAGAACTTCGCTTGTGCGTTTTTTGCATGAGTCCGAAAAAGAAAACACTTTAAAAAAACTTTTGGGTAGTGCACTTGTTATTAATCTGTTCAGCGGAATTATTTTAATATTAATTTCAACAACGTTGTTGTTACCGCTTTTTTCATATTTTATTCCAAAGCAAAACATTAAAGAATTGATTTTACTTACCGCATCCGCTGCAGCCGTTCAAACTTTTGCGTTAAATGCAATGACGTATTACAGAGCTAAAAATCTCGGTGTCCGTTTTATGATGTTTAGTTTGGCGGCCGCTATTTTACTGATAGCGTTTACATATATTTTCATCGTCGTATCTAATTTGGGAATACAAGGTGCTTTGTTTGCACTTATTTTCAGTTACGGAGTTCTGTGGATTATTATATCCGTTTCGGTTTATACAAAGAACGGTATTTCCGTTTCTTTCCGCTTAATAAAAAAACTGCTCGTATTCGGCGCACCTTTAATTTTGGCAATGGCGGGAGATTTGTTATTAAATACTGCAGGGTCGTTTTTCTTAGGTCGTTTCGAAAGTTACGAGGAAGTGGCGACTTACACAATGGCATTTAAAATCGCCCAAATAAGTTTAATCGTTTTGATTATTCCCTTCCAGTTGGCGTACGAACCTTATGTTTACTCAAATACCGATAACCCGGAATTAAAAACCAATATTGCCAAAATCACAACATATTTGATGTTGATTTTCCTATTACTTTCCCTTTCAATCGTTTTTGTTTTCAAAGATTTACTTGTTCTTATACTCGGTAAACATTTTTCCGATTCTTATAAACTAATTTATCTTATACTTCCTGGTTTTGCGTTTATGGGATTGCAATACATCGGGCAGTCACTTTTACATATAAAGAACAAAACCAACGTTACGGGTTTAACGGTTATCATCTATACGGTAATCGGTATTGTATTAAATTATTTTATGATTAAAAATTTCGGGATTTACGGAATAATTCTAACTTTTAATCTTATAATGTTCCTAACCGCTTTTACATTAATTTTATTGGGACAAAAATCTTTTAAAATAGAATTTGAACAAAACAGGTTAACTATTGTTGCGTTAAGTTTTGTCGTTTTACTTTCGTTTTCTTATTATTTAAGTAATTTTTCTTCAATAATTTATTATTTGTTTTTCGGATCGATAATTATTCTGTTTATTACGGTTTTATATTTTTCAAATTTTTTGACGGAAAAAGAAAAAGCAATTATCAGTTCGTTTGAATTATCAAAATTATTTTCAAAAAGTTGATAAGTTAATTTATGTTATCCGGAGATTTATATAGTATTTTAATATTGTTTACCGCGGCGGTCGTAGGAATTAGTGTTTTTTATATTTGCTATAAAAGATTCGAGTTTGCAATATTCCTTTTTCTCTTAACACCGTGGATTTTTTCCGCATTTTATACAAATTATCCGGAATGGATAAATTACGAACTTCAAACCGGAATTAACGGATACTTGAGAGGAGGAGCTCTTGCACTCCTCGGTATTGCGGGTGTTTTGAAATTTATTACGAAATGGCCTCAACATCGCGGAAAAATAGCTCTGCCTTTTATTTTGCTTGCGATTTTCTTAGGATTAGCGTTCGTTTCGTATTTTTATTCATTGGATCAACGTTACACTTTTATCCGTGCCTCGTTGTTTACAACGGTATTTATGTTTTTACTCGGTCTTTACAGTTGGTTGGACAGTAAAGAGAAATTCGAATCGGCTATAAATGCTGCATACTATTACATTTTATTTATGATCGTTATAAACTTAATTGCCCTTGTAATTCTTCCGCACAGAGTTTGGTGGTGGAAAACACCAAGCCGTTTTTTGGGATTATGGGATCACCCGAACAGCATGGGCGGATTTTTTATGCTTTCTTACCCTGTATTGCTTTACAAATTGGAAAAAACAAGTGGCAATAAAAAAATAATCGTTCTGCTTGCAATACTTTTTGCGGTAATGATGCATTTTATTACCGGTTCGAGAACAACTTTGCTGGCTTCAATATTCGGAACCGGTATTTGGCTGTTCATGAATAGAAAATGGACAAAATTAATCTACATGACGTTGGTTTTAAGTGTGTTCGCATTTTTAATATTGCAATTTATTCCTTCAAGTTTCCAACGGGGTGAAGGCAGCGGAATTGCCACATTAACCGAAAGAGAAGACTTATGGCAAGGCGCGTACCTTTTAATCAAACAAAATTTGCTAAAAGGTTACGGATACGGAGTGGAAGCTAAAATTTTCGCTTCGCAAAAGATATTCGATTTGCAAGGTAAATTTTTCATAGCAAGCGCCCAACAACCTTTACACAACGGATTTTTATCTATTCTCGCCGGCGGTGGAATTTTTGTTTTCATGCTTTGGCTTGGAATTATATTTATTCCTATCTTTAAGTTTAAAAATATTAATGATTTACCTCTACAATCTTTTGTATATACGATTTTTCTGGTCGTATTACTTACGAATATTACCGAAAACTCGCTTACCGGCTATATGTCGGAAACAGACGTGTTTTTTTGGTTTGCTTGGGTAGTCGGAATAAAAGCCGCACAATTAAAAACCGGCGACGATAAAGAACAAGTTCATATAGAAGATAAATTGGTATTGGAAAAAGCATAGAGCGGAAAATGAAAAAATACGTTTTAATTACAGCTGCGCGAAATGAACAAAATTTCATCGAAAGCACTATTAATTCGGTAATCAGACAAACGATAAAACCTGTAAAATGGATTATTGTTGATGATAACTCAACCGATAAAACCGCCGAGATTGTAAGCGCATATCAAAAAAGATTTGATTTTATACAACTTGCTCAAATAAAAGATCAAAATCAAAACAGAAATTTCGCTTCCAAAGTTTATGCTATAAATCACGGAGTAAAACAGCTCGAAGGAGTTGAATACGATTTTATAGGAATCCTCGATGCCGATGTAACATTCGATATCGATCACTACGAACGGATTTTGTCCAAGTTCGAAAAAAATCCGAGGCTCGGTTTGGCGGGCGGTGAATTTTACGATGTTTACGACGGTAAATTGAATCCGATTTTCAAAAGCTCCGGAAGCGTTAGAGGTGCAACCGCCATTTTCAGAAGAGAATGCTTCGAAGATACAGGTGGCTTTACACCGTTAAAATACGGCGGCGAAGATGCGGTAATCGAAGCGGCCGCAAGAATGCACGGTTGGGAAGTAAAATCCTTTACCGATACGGTTATTCTTCACCACAGACGAACCGGTAGTGAAACTTTCAGCATTTGGAAACGTAAATTTTACGACGGTAGAATCGCTTATTCAATGGGTTACCATCCGCTGTTTCAATTTTTGAAATCTTTTCACCGGTTTATGGAAAAACCTTATATACTCGGCGGATTGTTCATGCTTGCTGGTTTTTTCTGGTCGTATGTTAACAAACACGAACGATATGTTTCGAACGAATTTATTAACCATATTCGCAAGGAACAACTGAATAGAATCAAGCGCTTTTCAATTAACTAAAATCCCCCTTCGAATGAAAAGAATTATAAAACTACTAATAAGTTTTCTTTATCTGCCGGTAAACAAAATAATAACCTTTAATTCTCCGCTTCATTCCGTTTTTTATTTTCATTCGGTCTATAATGAAAACCGCCGACGTTTTGAAGAACAAATAAAATTTATTAAACGATATGCCACCCCAATAAATTTAGCCGGTGACCGTGATTTGGAACCGAATAAAAAATACTTTTCACTAACTTTTGACGACGGTTTCCAAAACTTATTGGATAACGTGTTACCGTTTTTGGAAAATGAAAATTTACCGGCAACCATTTTCATACCGACAGATTATATCGGTAAACAACCGAAGTGGTTAATTTCGAACAAGATTTATGAAAAGGATAAGTCCGAATTAATAATGACCGAAGAACAAATTAAAAATTTGAACAAGAATCTGTTTTCAATCGGTTCGCATACTTGTTCGCATCCGTATTTATCAAAATTATCCGACACCGAAATAACAAGGGAATTAAGCGAATCGAAAAGTATTTTGGAATCGATTGTGAATTATAAAATAGATATGTTGAGTTTCCCCCACGGCGATTATTCCGAAAAAGTAATTGAGATTGCCGAATCGTTAGGTTATGGTAAAATGTTCGGAGTTATTGCCGACAATACAAATTACAAGGACAAACTGATCGGTAGAATATTCGTGTCCCAAGACGAATGGAAATTCGAACTTTGGTTAAAAATAAATGGTGGTTATAATTGGCAGCAGTTAGTCCGCAAACTAAAGGGTTCTACTTAACCTCTTCGCTTCATTCAACCGATTATGAGCAAATCATAACCGAGAATACCATTCGAACAGAAATAACGCTTAAAAGCGAAACGGAATGGTTATCAATCATCGAACAATTCGAAGATGCCAATTTTTATCAGACAAGGACTTTCGGAAAACATTCCCTTGGCGGCAGCGAGCTCGAGCATTTTATAGTAAAACATAACGGCAAAATCATTGGTGCCGCCGAAGTAAGAATCCTAACGGTAAAATTTCTCAAACGAGGAATTGCTTATATCCGTTGGGGACCTTTGTGGAAATTAAAAAACCACGAGAACGATTTCGGTAAACTTTTACTGATATTAAAAGAATTGAGGAAAGAATATGTAATAAAACGAAAGCTCAAATTGCGTATTTTCCCGGAATGTTATAAAAACGGCAGCGGTTTTTTGATCGATATTTACCGCAAAGCCGGTTTTAAACTGAACAAGAATAGCTCCGCCGAAAAAACAATTATTCTCGATATCAGACCAGAATTAAATACAATAAAAAATAACTTCAAACGTAAGTGGCGGGCAAATCTCAAAAAGGCCGAAAAAAATAATATTGAAATTATCGAAGGATACGGCAACGATTTATTCGAAAGGTTTTTTAGCATTTACCAAGAAATGCACAAATTAAAAAATTTTAAAGAGAACATAGACGTTAAATCTTTCGCCGAAATGCAACACGAGTTACCAGATAAATATAAAATGCGCGTGTTTCTTGCCCGCCATAACGGAAAGCCGGCCGCGGCTTTGGTTGGTACGGCAATCGGGAAAACCGGCATTTGCCTTTTGGCGGCTTCGAACAAATTAGGCAGAGAAGTCAGAGCTTCATTCAAACTCCATCTACGGATGATTAAATGGCTAAAAGAAATGGGATGCGATTATTACGATGTTGGAGGCATAGACAAAGAAAAAAACCCCGGTGGTTACAGATTCAAATCGGGTATAAACGGAAAAGAAGTAACATTTATCGGAACATTCGATTCTTGTATTTGTCCGATAAGTTGGATGATTACAAAGTTCGGAGAATTATTTATTAAGTTAAAATCAATGTTTTAATTATATTTGAGAAGTGAAATTAAGACAATCAGTCGGAATAAAACAGAGATCATGCATTGAAAATATATAACGACAACTACGGAAATTGGGACGACCTTCTCTCATTGTTCGATGATTCCAATATTTATCAAACTTCTGCTTTCGGAAAATTTTCGCAAGGCGGAAACAAATTAGAATATTGTGTAATCGAAAAAGAAGGCGAAGTTTCAGCAATTGCTCAAGTAAGAATAAAAACCATTCCGATTCTAAACAGAGGCATTGCTTATATTCGTTGGGGACCCCTTTGGCAATTGCGAAATCGATCGCCGGAACCGGAAAACTTGCGGGTTGCTCTTCAAGAACTTCACGCCGAATACGTTGTAAAACGGAAGCTGGTTTTACGTATTATGCCGAACATTACGGATAAGGCCGAAATATTTTCAAGCTCGGGCTTCGAAAAGTTTACTAACCATAAACCTTACAGAACATTTGTGGTCGATATAAGCGAATCTCCCGAAGAAATAAGAAAACGTTTTAGGAAAAAGTGGAGATACAGTTTAAAACAAGCCGAGAAAAAAGGCGTTGCGGTTAAAAGCGGCAGCTCCCTTGAGATGTTCGATACGTTTCTTAATTTGTACCGCTCAATGCACAACCGTAAAAAATTCAAGGAATTTGTAGATGTAAATTCGTTCAGAAATATTCAACAATTATTATCCCCTCAAAATAAAATGAAAATCTTCATCGCTTATTTCGAAAACAATCCGGTTGCATCCATTGTAGTTTCGGGAATGGGCAATACGGGTATTTACTTGCTGGGCGGCTCGAACGAAATCGGATTAAAATATTCCGCTTCTTATTTATTGCAATGGAAAGCGATTGAATGGCTGAAAGAAAAAGGAATTCGATTTTACGATCTCGGTGGAATTGACCCGGATGCAAATCCCGGGGTTTATACATTCAAAAAAGGCATGGGCGGTGAAGACGTTAGTTTTATCGGTACGTACGAAGCTTCCGAAAATATTGCGAGCAAGTTGGTTGTTACTTTGGGTGAACGGTTAAAAAACGATTAAAAACATTCATAAGCACCTATATCAATTTTCTCATCGTCTAATTTCTTATTTCCATAATCTTTTTGCAGTCCGACATACTTCCCTTTGTTTACACAAGGTGAATTTTCAGTCAACTTTAACTCACGGGTTAACAAAGGATCGGCATTTATCCCGTGTTTGTCGAAACCGGTTTTCAAAACATAAACATTCCAATCGCCAAAATACTCTCCGGCAACCCAAGCCAGGTTACCGCTTCTTCTAAACCAACAATTGTAATCCACTTTTTTATTTACCGGATTATGTATAAAAATAATCGCATAATAATTATCGCCGAGACCGATATTATTATACATTTCCACATAACCGGAATCGTTATCCAGAGTAAAGCAAGTGCTTAACGGTTGATAAACAGTATTATTAAAAATATATACACTGTCCGTATTGTCTTGAACGCTTATCCCTATTCCTTTCGTATTAAATAATATATTGTAATATACTTCCACGTTTTCGATTTTTCCGCCGTTGAAAGCGTAAAACTGTATTCCGACTTCCTTGCCGTTGAAATTTAAGTTATCGTAAACTTTGTTAAAACGTACGACGGTATTTTTTAAAGTATGCAAAGAATCGCCGTTATTCATAACGTCGATTCCGGTGTGGTAATTATCGAAAACAGTATTATGCTCGATTATATTGTTCGAAACCGGCGCATTTCCGAAAGCGGAAAGATATAAACCGTGTTGACCGTTTTCATACAGAATATTTTTAGTGAACAGACCGTTTTCACCTTCGTACTGGATTCCTTGACCGTCGCTTTCATCCGTTGCACCGTTATGATGTGAAACACAATTTTCGATTATCCAATCTTCTCCACCAACGATACGAATACCGGCATTTTTAGTGAAAAGCAATTCGAAATTTTCAATCTTAATTTTTCCGGCGCCTTTTCCGTACCAGCCGGAAACAATTCCGAAATCCCTTACGGACAACTCAACGGATAAAAATTTCCTTGCCGGATTTTCGATTCCGTAAACATAAACATACCTTCCGTCTATAAAAAAATCACCATCGCTGTTTAGCTCATCGATTCCGTTCTTTTTATTTCCCCAATGAATTGTATCGGCCGAAACAAACCATAGCCAGTTTCCGGTAGTATCCGCTTTTACTTTCCAAACCGTAGAATTCAATGGAACAAACTTTTTAAGCATAACGGAGCCCAATATTTTAGGGCGTTTGCCGGTTCCATAGCTTCCGAATGTAATATAGTTTAGGGAATCGCCGGACGAGTAAATAATTAATTCTTCCCGCCATTCCGAACCGCATTTGAACAGAATGCTGTCGCCCGGAAAAAATTTTTGAGAATTAACTTTTGCTATACTTTTCCACGCTGAATCGATTGCAGTTCCCGGATTACCGTCACTACCCTTCCGCGAATCGACGTAGTAAGTTTTAGCGTTTGTAACGCTGTAACCGAAAACAAATATAAAAACAAAAAGGTGTCCGATGAACACCTTTTTAATATTAATCATATTGGTTGAAACATTAGTTAAGTTTATCGACTAAAATAGCAGCGATCCTTTCTGCCGCTTTACCGTCCCAAAGTTCGGGAATTTTACCTTCTTTTTTCTTTCCGTCAAGAACTTCCAGCGCGGTTTGTTCCGCTTTTTGCAAATCATTGCCGAGTAATTGATTGGTGCCGACTTCAACCGTAACCGGTCTTTCAGTGGATGTACGCAATGTAATGCATTGTACTCCAAGATAAGTCGATTCCTCTTGGATCCCGCCGCTGTCGGTCAAAATCAATTCGGCGTTTTTCGTCAATGTTAGAAAATCTATATATCCGATTGGATCGGTAAGAATTAAATTATTATTATCTTCATTTAGTAAATTATAATCGTTTAAGTTCTTACGTGTTCGCGGATGTATCGGGAAAATAACTTTTCTTTTTTCACTTAATCTTTCCAGCATTCCGATTAATTTCGTAAGTTGCTCTTTGGAATCCACATTGCTCGGGCGGTGCAATGTGACAAGCAAATAATTTTGCGGTTCCAGTCCGAAATCCGAAAGAATTGATCTACCGTTGGTTTTTTCGAGGTAATAAACAAGACTGTCTATCATAACGTTCCCGACAAAAAATACTTTTGAGTCGTCAACGCCTTCGTTCTTTAAATTTTCCAATCCGCTTTTTTCCGTTACGAAAAGATAATCCGAAATCGCATCGGTGAGTACACGATTAACTTCTTCCGGCATTTTACGATCGAAACTTCTTAAGCCCGCTTCGACGTGTACAACTTTAATATGCAATTTAGCAGCGGTTAAACTGCAAGCAATGGTCGAATTTACATCGCCAACGACCAAAATCATATCCGGCTTTTCCTGCAACAACACTTTTTCAAATTCCATCATTACCTTTGCGGTTTGTTCCGCGTGGCTACCGCTTCCTACTCCCAAGTAAAAATCGGGTTTGGGTAATTCCAGATCGTCGAAAAAAACTTTTGACATTTTTTCATCGTAGTGTTGACCGGTATGACAAATTAGATGCTGAACCTTGTCTTTGTATTTTTGAAATGCTCTGTGAATCGGGGCGATTTTCATAAAATTCGGCCGTGCGCCCACAACGGAAATTATTTTTTTCAACTTAACCTCATTTATTTAGCAAATTATAAACCGTAATATAGAGAAAAAGAAAAATTTTCAAAGTGATTTATTACAAAATTATTTTTGCTTTCTTCCGTTTTCTTCCATGAATAAACAAATCCGGTTTCCGCGAACAGATCATGTATCAACTCATATTTTAAATTTAAACCGATTTCGGAATAATATTTTTTCAATCCGAATAAAAATCCGGGTTGCGGCAACGAATACTGTTGCTCAGCGGTTCCTTCGCTTCCTTTCCGGATAAAATAACCCCACAACGTAGATTGTAAACCGCGTAAGAACCTGTAATTTATCGAACCATAAACAATATCGGCATTCGAACCGATCCAATGACCCAACAGATACGAATGATTTTCATACGTCTGGGTTTGGATAAAATTGGCGTAAACAAACGGATTAATCCGTGTATATTCAAAACCAATCGTTAAATTTTCAAAAGGTAAATCAACCGTTTCGAATCCGATAGTAAAACCGGTTTGATTTTTCCGTTGTTCCTCATCGAAAATTTTGGTAAAAGATATTTCGTCTATGAAAACCGTTATCCACAATCGTGTGTTTTTCAAAATATTTCTCGAACTAATGTTTACGAAAAACTGAGCGTTATCGCCTTGCGTAATATCGTATTTACTTAAATAATGATCCGCCGCCTTGAAAAACATTATGGGAATAAGATAAACCGGTTCGAACCTGTCGCTGTAAATCATCGATTCGCCCAGCGAAAAGGATAACCCGTTAAAAGGCAAAAGCGAAACCGTATGCGAAACAAAATATTTTTCTCTGGTTGTCCTTCTTTCATATAAATTTGCAGAATATGTTTTTGTAGAATCGATTACATCCGAAGAAAGTTTAGCGTGAATGTAATTAAACCGCAACCAGTTAGCGGGATTAATATCCAAACGCAAATAAGGGAACGAAGGAGCTTTAGACGATAAAACAATCTTCCCGCTTCTTCCGTAACCCCATTCCAAAAAATCTTTACCAAGCGAAAATCCGCCCCAGCTCCACGAGACACCCAAATTCACATTGATTTCACTGTATTCGATAGTGTTACCGGTTTTATTATTGATGATTATTCCGGTTTGAGGAGTAAAAGACTTTTTAACATCAACGGTGTTACCACTTTCACCGTTATCTCTAAAAGCAAAGTTAAATCCCAAAAAGGAATTCAAATATCCGTAAAATCTAATTCCGTTCCAGCGGTGAAAATTAAATTCGTTTTCCCGCGAAAAGATTTTAATACCGGCAACCGGTTCGACGTTTATTTTCAGCAGATCACCGGAATAACCGAAAAATCTGAATCTGGAAAGTTTATCTTTTCTTAGTATCGTTTTAACCGGCGTGTCATCGCTTTCCAAACTGTAATCGGCAAGGAAAAATGCAAGTTCCTCTTTCTCCAAGTCCGTTAACTTACGAAGTTTTTCTTTTGCTTCCGTCAATTTCGTATAAACCGTTTTTCTTGAAAGTGGTAAAATCAAATCGTCGAATTTTATTATACCTTTGTTACTTAACCTTTCCAGAAAGTTATAAACTTCCTTGTAAAGCGGTTCGTTGACAACTTGAGCTTTTATACCGCTAAAACAAAACATGAATAAAATAAAAGCCGAAATTCTTAGCAAAGAATTTGTCATGGAGGAAAAAACGGAATGCTTGCTTAGATTAATAAGCATTCGGATCGCCGGTAATGGTTTTAACAATCGTTTTAAAGATTATTTTAATATCGAGCCAAAGCGACCAATTTTCAATGTACCACAAATCATATTCAACACGTTTTTGCATTTGAACTTCGTTTCTCGTTTCGCCGCGGAAACCGTTTATTTGCGCCCAGCCGGTAATTCCGGGTTTAACCAAGTGTCTTAACATATAATTATTTATTTTATTCTTGGCCGAAACGTTAAGTGGCGTTGGATGCGGTCTGGGACCGACTACGGACATTTCACCCTTAAGTACATTTATAAACTGCGGTAATTCATCCAGATTTGTTCTGCGTAAAATTTTACCGATTTTAGTAACCCTCGGATCACCTTTTGTGGCTTGCATAAATTCATTTCGATCATTTATCTTCATAGTTCTAAATTTCAAAACGTTAAACTTTTTATTTCCCCTTCCCCAACGTTCTTGTTTGAAAAATACGGGTCCTTTTGATGTAAGTTTTATGAACAAAGCAATCACCGGAAAAAGCAGCGGGAAAATCAATAATATTACCAAAGCGGAGAATAGAACATCGAATATCCTTTTAACAATGCGCCAATGAGTAGAATAAAGATAATCTCTTCTTACGGTCTCGATTTCAAACTTATCGAAAATGTTTAACTTATCGTTTCCCGATGTATATTTTTTGTATCCCTTAACGAGCCTTACTCGTGTAGGGTGTTTTTCGCTTGTTCTTATAATCTCGTTGATTTGCTCATCGGAAAACTGTGCGGTGTTGATTAGAACATTGTCGACTTTGTTGCTCTCCAAAATTTTTTCCAAATCCGATATTTTACCGAGATACTTCCCGTTCAACGACGGGAGGGGCAAATCATTCAAAAATCCGGTAACAAAATATCCCAGTTCATCGTTTTTCCCGATTTGTTCAAATAAATCCAATGTAATTTCATTACCGCCGACAAACAAAATCGTTCTGAGATTCCTTCCTTTTTTCCTCACCTTCTCCAAAATTTTTCTAAACAAATACCTTTCCGATGACACAAAAGTAAAAAGCGTTATCCCGTATGCAGCAACCATAATTTTATTATGCGAAAAAATATTCAGCAAAAACAAAAGAGTTATCAAGCTGATAAATTGTATAACTGATTGGTTAAAAATCGATATTATTTCAAATTTAATATTTCTAATTTGAAATTCATCGTAAATTTTTGTTTCTTTGGCCGAAATCATCCAAATTAATATTAAAGAAGCGGATACAACCAAAAACAATGTATTGAAGTTTTTACCTTGTATATCGGAAAAGTACCACCAATTCAATACCAAAGTAAAATACAATATGATAATATCGGAACCGATACGAAAGAAATTATATGTTTTTCTCTGAAAGTCCATACGATTAATCGAATTTTTTGATTCCGAAAAATTCCAGCGCGGAATACCATAAAAATAACGAGTTTGTTATTAAATATCTTCTCCACAACCTACCCGGTTCTTGAAGAAGGCGGAAAAACCATTCCAACGAATATTTTTTCATCCAAGCCGGAGCATGTTTTAAGTTGCCGGCATAATAATCGAATCCCGCACCGATTCCGATCATTATTCCTTTATTTAATTTTTTATAATTCTCATAAATCCACTTTTCCTGTTTGGGTGCACCGAGCGCAACCCAAATAATATCGGCGTTACTCGCGTTAATTTCATCTAAAAACATTGCATTTTCCTCTTCCGTAAAGACCTTGAACGGAGGAACGATAGTTCCCGCAATGATGCATTCCGGTAACGATTCTAAAATTTTATTTTTGATTTTCTCTTGTGTTTCTTTTGTTCCACCGAACAAAAAATGCTTAATGCCGTCGTTTGTTCCCCATTCCAAAAATTTTTCAAATAGAGTCGGACCGAAAATTCTGGATATTCGACTTTCCCCTTTCAATTTCGCAACCACGGAAAGAGGTTTTCCATCGGGTAATGCAAGATAAGACGCATCGATAATTTTTCCGTAATAATCATCTCTGACCGCAGTAACAACCGTATGAACATTGTTAACCGTTACATACCCCGTACCACCGTTTTTCAATAAGCTTAAAATTTCTTCATAAGCCTCACGGTAAGAATCAACTACCGAAATATCCGTACCGAGAATTTTAATTTTCTTCATTTAATAAAGCGGTTTGCTTAATAGCATTTTCCATTGCGGTAAGATGTTTATCGACCGTATAATTTTCCAAAAACTTTTTTCTACCTTCATTTCCCAATCTGTTTCTCAATTCGTAATCACCGGCTAATACTTTTATTTTTTCCGCACTTGCTTCCGGATTATTTACCGGTACGAGAAATCCGTTCACACCGTCGTCAACAATTTCCGGTATTCCTCTCCAGTCGGTTGCAACAAGCGGCAATCCGAACATCATTGCTTCCAACAAAACAAGAGGTTGAGCTTCCGTTTGAAAACTTAAAAAAACAAAAATATCAGCATTATTGTAAAAATACCATTTCTCTTCGTTATACTTTTCTCCTACAAAATTTAGTTCATTACTTAAATTCAAACTTGCAATTCTGTTCTTGCATTGCTTTTCCAATGATTCGGAAGCGAATCTTCCAATAATCACCCATTCAAAGGAAATATTTATGTCTTTCAATTTATTTGCAGTTTCAATCAGTGTGAAAATTCCTTTTTCTTTTGAAATCAGTCCGACGGTTAAAATTTTAATTATTTTCTCGCTTTCAATTTTGCTTTTCCGCGGTTGAACGTCTTTTATACCGTTCGGTATAACAAATAATTTACGAGATTCAAACCATTCGATTTCATTTTTAAACATATCCGACAATATTATACTTGTATCCGGTTTTCTAAGAGCAATATCCGCAAAAATTTTTTCTACAAAATTCAATTTCGAAAGCAGCTTGTTTATTCCCCCGGCATGAAAATGAAATATTATTTTTTTCGCAGTCCAACGGATTAACAACAATGTTATAACATCGCGATAAAATGGAATTTTGTTCGGCCCCGCCGGCGGATAATAAATCACGTCGATCTTCCCTTTTATTCTTTCCTTCCAAACATTAAATACGATTTTCCATAATACTATAATCTTTGATATTTTAAGTTTACCTACCTCGTCGATTTTTGAAGAATAGCTCATGCGTATATGTTTTTTCTCGCACCAATCCCATTCGGCATCCACAAGATACTTTTGCATTATGGCTTGACCGTGAAAAGGAGGCGGGGTTTGCGCAAGTATTAAAATTTTCATACAAACATAATTTTGTAATTGGCGGTTAATCGGTCATTAAAATTCCGGTTTACAAAAACCACATTTTTTTCACTTTCCATAGGAATTTTAGTTAGGTGTTTTTTATCGAAATCAAAATAAAAAGGACCATCAAAATTACTTTCACTAAGTAACCGGATGATATCCGGTTTGTCTTTTTTATTCAGCTCTCCGAATTCAAGAATCACAATATTGATTCTTGCAAGATATTCACCGAAACCGTTTAGCACCTTTAACTCGAAACCTTCAACATCGATTTTAACAAAGGACGGAATAACATCAAGTTCTTTGCAAACTTCGTCGCCTCTTTTTGTCTCAACCGTAATTCGGGGTATAAATTCCTCTCCGACAAAACGGTTTAACGCCGACAGGGTATAATCGGAGAAACCGGTTTCTTCCGCTTTGTCGCTTAAAGCCAGTTTTAACGGTACAATATTTTTGCGCCCGTTAATTTCCACATTACCGAAAAGTTGCGAAAACGTTTTAGGATGCGGTTCGAACGAGTAAACTTTTGTTATTCCGGATTCGGAAGCCAGCAACGAATAAACACCTACGTTTGCTCCGACGTCGAAAAATATTATTTCTTTTTCCGAAAGTAATTTTATTAAATTCATAATATTGTAATCGTACATTCCCAAACAATTTACCAGCGCACAATCACTGCAGTTTTTATCATGAACAATTATATATGATTCCGATATTTTAATGTAAAACGGATAAAGTTTTAATATTTTCTTGATTTGCCAACCAAGATGTCTCGCCAAGGCTTTGGACTTGTTTATATGTTTGTTTTCTTTTATTTGGGAAAGTGTGTTTCCGAATTGTTTTAAAGTCATTGCTTCCGGTGATTTTTAATAAAATCGACAATTGCTTCGGCCGCAACATTATGATTAAAATAAGCAAGCTTGCCTTCCGCTTTAGCAGCCATTTCTTTCATCTTACTTTGATTTTCGATACAAAATTCAAGTGTTTCCAAAAACGAGTTTTTATCGTACGGGTCAAAAACCAATCCGTTAAATTTATTTTCAATTAAGTCATCTGCGCAACCGGCATATTTTGAAACAGCAACGGGCAATCCGCATGCTATCGCCTCATTAACGACCAAGCCCCAAACATCGTTTCTTGTCGGGAAAACCAAGCAATCCGATGCTTTGTAAAAATAAACCAACTCCTCCGCATTCACAAAATCAAAAATTTTAAAATTATCGGAATGTTCCGGCTCCTTGCCAATTACTTTAATAAAGTCGTTTTTGTTTCCACCTACAAAAAGAAAAAGAATATCCTTTCGACCTTTTCGTACTGTTAACTCCTCGATTGCTTTTACATACAAGTCCAAACCTTTTCTTTGTATAAATTGTCCGACGTACAAAAAAACGTATTTCTCTTGATCCAAACCAAGTTTTTCCCGCGCGTTTTTTTTAGTGATATTTTCCGCCGAATCCGAGAAGCTGTTATTGTCGATAGCATCGGGTGAAATAATCGCATTGTGTTTTTCGAAACCCAAGTTTAATAAATATTCAAAAGATTTTTTCCCGAAAGCTATACCGCCGTCTAAAAATCGAACCAATAATTTTCTGAATAAAAGTTTAAACGTGGATACATTGCTCTCGGATTGCGGTGTTACTTCGGAAAGAACGAATATTTTTGCACCAACCGACTTGCCAGCAACTAAAGAAAACAAAGTTCTAAAACCAAATTCATTTGTTAAAACTACTTCGGGTTTTTCTCCGTAAATTATCCGAAAAATATGAAACGGGAAATATATGAAGCGTTGCAGTTTTGATTTGTTTGCCGAATCGCTTAAAATTGAAATGAACGGAGAGTTTGCAATTTCATAATCGAAATTTATTTTATCTTTTTCCAATTGCCACTTTCTATTGCTTTCGTTTTCTCTGTCGAAATAGAATTTAACATTTTTCCCTAAGCGCTCGTGCAATTTATTAAATAACCCGACCCGGTACGGGGCAATAATGTTTGAAAATACTAAAATCATTTTTCTAATAATTTTTGATAAGCTTTAATAATTTCTTTTACTCTATCCAGATTACTGTTATGAGTTCGCACACATTTATTATATCCCGCTAAAGCAATTTTTTCTCTTGTAGTAGGATTTTTAAGATAAAATTCCAACTTATCGACCAATTCTTCCACGGATGAAAAGTAATCACATTCTTCCCCTTCTATAAAAATTTCTTGCAATTCCGGTGTCCTCTCCGATAACATAAAAGTACCGGTAGCTGGAATTTCAAAGTTTCTCCGTGTGTAAACATCGTTATTCATTCTCGAAAGGAATGCCAAAGCTATTTTCGATTCGTTCAACAAACGTGAATATTTTTTATAATCTACCGAACCGAATAAATTTTTGCCTTTTTCAAATATGCCATTTTCATTCCGCCAACCGGGACCGTATACTTTTAAATTTATATCATTTAATATTACAGCTTTACAGTATTTGTTTCTGGACTTTTCATAGTGCCCGATAAAAATCACGTCGGTAGTTTTCGAACCGACATTTAACTTTTTGTGCAAGCCTTTAACATAGAAGGGTTTTAGTATTTCCACCGGCTTATCCGTTCTCTTTTTCACATCCTTTAAGTTCGATGGGCGGTAAACAAAATTTAAATCATAACTATCGAGCGATCTGATGTATGAAATGTTCTTAAGTTTGTTTTTAATGTTAGCAAAAGGATTATCATTATGATAACTTATTAACTTTGCTCCGGATTTTTTTTTAATGTCATATATTGTTCGTTTATTAATAAAAACAGGCCTTTGAAGAAACACCAAATCCGGCTCGGTTGAACTCACATATTCCACCAACTTTTCGTTAACGTATTCAATTTCATCACGATGAAAAAACATTGTTTTAAGCATTTGACTGCCGGGGTGTTTAATATACTCGGCAAAAGAGAATTTTAACACCGAAACACCCAACCGTTGAAAACCTTCGAATAATGCCCGCTCATAAATATCATATTCCCAGTCGCCGGCTATTAATACTTTCATATTTTTATTCGGCATTAAAATATTTGTCTTTATTCAATGCAATCCCCAGAAAAGTCAAGAAGTAAAAATCCCTAAAAAAGAAATTGTTGTGCAATAGAGAAAATTGAAGAAAGAAGATATAAAAAATTATACTGATCTTTTTATATCTATCATCTTTAATACTAAACAAAACTTTCAATAAATAAATATTAAATACTATAAACATTACCAAACCAGCAATTCCATAATATTTCAAAAACCAAACGAATTGGTTATGGTTAGTATCCGCTATCCTCACATTATTCGTAAATTCCGGATTTCTTGATTCCAAGCCGGAAAATATTACGTCTATATTTTTCTCAAACGGGATACCGAAAAAAGGATTTTGTTCAAGAGCACCTAACGCACCGTAATAATTTGCGATTAATTTTGCCCCTGTTCCGGGATCGACCAAAGATTTCACTCTTTCGTTTTCGTGCTTAATAACTTGGGTAATTATCAGAAAAAAAACAATCGAACTAATCAGCACAAAAACCAACCCTCTGATTAATATTTTCCTGTTTCTATTCAGAATATATTTACCTATGAAAATCGATGGGAGTATTCCATAAATCAAACTACGCGTGAAAGTAAAGAAAGATATTATTGATGCGGTAAACAACAACAATAAATATTTGTTTTCTTTTTTCTCTTCATAATGTATCAGGGAAAAAATAATAATGTATCCTAATAAAATTGAATATCCGATACTGATATTAAAAGGTCCCGTTATTCTGCCTTCCCTAGCAATATAATTTGAGAATAAAGAATCGATATTTTGATGAACAATCGGATTAAGAGAAAACAAATATTCATAGGTAAACCTAGGAAATAATATTTGTATGGCCCCAATTAAAATAATTACAGCAGAAAGTATTGAAATAATTTTGATAAACTTTTTTGAGTGGAATTCTTCTTTCAACTTTAAGGATAAAAACGTAACGAACATTAATAAAAACGACGCATTTATTAAAAAGTCATTTATTCCTTGTATCGGATTGTTATGAATTAAATCGATTATAAATACATAAGTTATTAATAAAATCCAGCTGCCCAAAAATGACTTTAAAGGCTGATCTAAAAAACGGTTGAACCTTTGGCCGAACAATATAACCAAGGAAATAATACCACTAATTACCTTCGAGGAAAATTTCGCTTTTGCTTTTTGAATTCCGTTGGCCGGAAATGAATTAACATCAAAATTATCAAGTCCCATTTTTGTTTTGATAAAAGACAAAACCAATAGTAATACCAACAATACTTTGATAATTCTCGGGATTGGTAACACGGGTGATAAAAATACCGTATCTGGAAAAAGAAAAATTGATATTAACAGAAATATTGCGAGAATGTTCATCTTACTCCGGTACCTTAACTTTAAAGAATGAGAGAAATTCCATTAACATTTCCGGAACCAAATCCATTGATTTGTAAAGCAAAATAACTAAACCGGCAAATAGTAAACTCAATACCAATTTTAGTAACATTTCGTCTATTACATAATTTAAAGTTATTGCTGTTAAAGTAAACGTCAATAGTATTGCAAGGATTTTTACATTATGTTTTTTAATTAAATTCTCACGCAACCTTTTACGTAAGTAGTAAGCACGCATTAAAATAATCGACAGCAATGAGAAAAAAGCTATCATTAAAATTCCATTTATTCCAAAATAATATGCCGATAACGGCATCAGAAATAATACCGGAATGAAAGAAAGATTCGATTTAAATAAACTTTTTGCATCTTCCAAAATTATCAAACCTATTTTTAATGGTGTGGCAAGAATAGAAAAGAGACTCAATAAAAACAATACGATAATAACGCTACTTGTATTCAAGTATTCTTCCTTACCCAAAATTTTAATTATCCAATCGATATTCATTATGACAAATACTGTAAGAACACTGTAAATGACCGCGATAAAAGAAGTAAATTCACCGAGAAAATCGTTTAAACCTGTTTTTGAATTTGTTTCATAATACTTTTCTATAGACAAAGGATAAAGTGCTTTCACCACGGCAGAAATTGGAAACAATCCGCTGAGAATCGTTGCGATTGTTATCGAAAAAGTATATTCGGCTACTATGTTTTTACTAAGAATCAAAGATATAATTATAATTTCAAATGAATGGCTCAAAATAAAATGTTGCAATTGACTTAAATAATTATAAAATCCGAATTGAATATGAGTTTTGTTAAATTTATAAAAAGAAGAAATCCGTAGTGAAAATTTAACACGGAATGTTTTAATCAAAAAAAGAATTGCAACAACGGCTCCTGTCAAATCGTATAAGCCGAGCACTAACAAAAGAATGTAAATATTAAGTCCCGAAAAAAACAAGATTGTAATAATTGTCAGTAGTTTTGCCGCACTTGCGAACGTTTTTATATTAAACAAAACTTTTTGTTTTTTTAGTGCATTAAGACCTTCTTCGACAATAACGAAAAAAGATTTTCCTCCGACATAAAGAAGAACAACAATACTTAGAATCCAAATATTTTTAATTGTTTGGATATGAAATATCAACACAACCAAAACGGTTACTAACAATAAAACCAAAATTGCAATAGCGCGCAGGTAAAAACCGGAGATTAAAATCGAAATAATCTCTTCGTAACTTTTGCCAATCATCTTTTCGGGCAAGTATCTTTGTATAATATTCGGGATTCCCAAAAACGAAAACATTGTTAATCCCATACTGTACGAAATAATTATACCATAATCCGCATATTGATCAACATTTAAAGATTTTATTATGATTATGGAAATTAGAAACGAGATAAAAGTGTTGGAAATTTGTGATGCGGTGAGCCACAACGAAGAACGAATCAGTTTAGCATTATCAATCATATTTGATATTTCATTTTCTGATTACTGCCCATAAATTCGGTGAGAAAAGATTGAAATATTTGTTTTCCGGAAGAAAGGTTTTTGCTAACACTTTCACAATTTTATTGGATCTATTAAAGTAAGGATAAAAAGTTATCTCTTCGACTTTTCCCTCGGCTCTTTTTTCAATAAATTTTTTAGCCTCGCAAAAATTAAAAAACCACCGGTGTCTATCGCCGGGTTTTTCAGCGGGTAACCCGTAATATTTGTTACTATTGTTAAGAACGGGAATTTTTTTAAATTCAAACCAAGCATTAGGTAGACTAATAATTATATATTTTTTCGAAATTTCGAGAATCTCATCGAACACCCTATGAATATTTTCCAGATGTTCCAAAACTTCCGTACAAATTACAGTATCAAATTTCTTATTAATCGAGAGAAGTGAATCTTTTTCCAAATCCATATAAATGTCGGCTTTGCTGTTCTTATCGATACCGGTATAATTTATATTTCCGGGGCTAATTGATTTTAAGTACTTTTCATCGCAACCAACATCCAAAATATCACCTTTTATCAAATCATCAAATTCGGTGACCAAAAATTCATATCTGCTTTTTCTATCGAAATAAAAATTATTTCCACTGAATTTTTTCAACCGCACTACAGTTTTCATATCCTCGAATATATTTTATTTGCAAATGTCACATATCTTTTTGCCACGTTATTAATGTCTATCATCCTTTTATCAATCTTGTTTTTATAAAACTCAAGGTTCTCAATTAACCGAACGGCATCATCATACAAAGTGTTCATATCAGGTTTAGGAGGATTGTATAAATCAACAGGTTCGAAATTAAATTCATCATCCGCATTAGATACGATCCCACCATTGCTCATCTTTATTAATTCTTGCGTACCACCTTGATTTGTACAAAGAACCGGCACGCCTAAACTCAAAGCCTCTACAACCGAATTCGGACAATTATCCAACCATGAAAAATGAAACATCAAATGGGCTTTTGATAACAAGTAATATATTTCATCCCGGGTTAAATTCGGTAAATACATAATATCATCCGACGCGATAAAACCGGTAGCGGGTCCAACAACAACTAATTGTAAATTTTTAAATTGAACGGTTAACTCTTTATATAATTCAACAATTTCCTTCAAGCGCTTATGACGGCGCCAATGAGCTA
Source organism: uncultured Melioribacteraceae bacterium (assembly GCA_964553325.1). Classification (GTDB taxonomy): domain Bacteria; phylum Bacteroidota; class Ignavibacteria; order Ignavibacteriales; family Melioribacteraceae; genus BMS3ABIN04. Next base: position 37,079 of record CAZKKI010000025.1, read on the forward strand.
TTGCAACAACAATTATTTTACCTTGCGGGAGATCCAAAACCGCTTGCCCGTTATTATTTTTGTAATTAATTGGACTCCCGTTATTTATAACGGTATTTTCAATTTGAATTTCACCGTAAAATCTTTCGAACAATTTTTTACTGAAATTACTTTGAAATACTATACCGTTGCTCTTCTCCAATGAACTAAATATTTTTTCGTTAAGTTTTTCACTATCTCCTACTGTATTTTTAATATCAAAGAACAAACCGTCTAATCTTAAAATATATTTTTTTCCGTATATATTTCTTGCAATGTTATTGAATATCGCAATATCGAAAAAGGGGAAAAGGGCGTTGGTTATTTTTGCATATTTATTTTCTTTTATGGCTACAGTCAATTTTTTCAAAAATATTTTCGGACCAACTGCCGGTTTACGTAAATTAAGTATTCCAATTTTTAACATGGAAAGTCAATTTCAAATGGGAAATTATTTTTTATAATCACGGAAAAGCTCATAAATAAGAAGCCGGAAAGCTAATTGCCGTTTACAGATTTATTATCCGTATTAATTCGGGATAATACGACGGAATAAATTTCCTTATATCGCGGATAGAAAATCACAAAAGCCACACTTATAACAATGGATAAAGCAACAATAAAAATTAAAATTAATAACTTAGGCGGTCCGGCTTTTATAATTGGTTCTTTTGCATATTCCATCAAATTTAAAATCGGAGTGTCTTTTACTTCTTCTATCTTAGCAAGTTCGAGATGCTTATTAAGTTCGGCGTAAACCGTTTGTAAAATTTCAACATCGCGCAACAATCTTTGTTGTTCTAAAAACAATGATGGTGAATTTTCGATAACACGATTTCTTTCTCTAAAATTTTTAAGTTTTTCCTCCGCTAAAAACAAAGAATCCTTAACTTGTGTAATTCTTTTTTCAAGGTAAATTCTTTGTTCCCTAGCATGAAATTTGGTTTTGTTTCTAAGGTATTGATCCAGCGACCAAACAATTTTATTGGCAACATCAGCCGAAAGTTTCGATTCGGGCATGGTAACTTTTAAAGTAAGTACTTTTGTCTTTTTATCAAGCCCGGTAATAATATTTTCAAGTAAAATTTCCTTTACATCTAAAAATCTTTTACGCTCTCTTATTTCCAAGGGTTCGTTATTATATTCGTCAATCTCGAAATATTCGACAAGATTCACCGAATCGGGATATTCGTTAGTTTTATATTTCGAATAAATTACCGGCGATAATACCGCTTCAGCAGTTACGAGGTTTTTATAAATTTCCGTTCCGCCTACATCGCCGATATTTATTCCAACCATCGATGCCAAATCACTAAACTGTGTTAAAGAAGATTTTTTGCTCGCATCGGGCAAGATTGTTATGACACTTGTATAATATGATTTTACCAATAAAAGTAATATAAGAACCGCCAAAACGGTTACGGCACCATTAAAAAGAATCAGTTGCTTTTTTTTATTTTGTAACCTTGATAGTAATATTCCGACATTTTCGAAATTTTTACCCGGTTCCATATTACTTTCGTTAGAGTTCATATTACTATTAATTACCACGGGTGAGATTATAGACGGTTAAAATAATTATCGTAGCTGAGCTGATAATACTGAACGTATCTCTTATAATCGGCCAAGCATCTCTTTTTATTTCATATATGGTAGGTACAAGAATAACAGAACCCGAAAGTATTTCGGGATCTGGAATAAAAAACCAACCGGAAGGTTCCCATTTTCTTCCGTTGGGTAAAATCACAATCTCATTACCCTCGTCCGAATTTTGTGTATAACCGCCGGCTTGATTGATGTAATAAGAAAGACTTGCGCCCGGTTTGTATTTTACCGTTGCGGGAATTCCCACTTCGCCAACCACATAAACAACATTGGGGTTCCTCGGAATAAAAATTGTGTCGTTGGCTTCCAATTCTATATTTTCGTCGGAAAACGGGTTTCGTACAATCTCATCCCAATTTATCGGTATTCTATCCGAATAACCTTCTAGAATGCTTGTTTTAAAAAAACTTTTATATTTGAATAAGCTGTCCGGTAAATTCGGTTTTTTCACCAAATCGAAAATTTTATTTTCCCTTTTAACATAAAACGCTTCTTTATATGCGGTTTTTTTCAAGCCCCCCGCACGTCGTACTATATCCGAAACCTTTTCATTTTCATCGAGTAATGTATAAGTGCCCGGCGTAAAAACTTCTCCGACTATGGTTACGGTTTGGGGAACAATTTTCTTTCTGTCAATTTTAATTAGAACTCTATCGTAATTAACCAATTCGATGTCCTCTTCGGGTTTTATATCCCAGTAATTTCGGGGTAAATCGTATAAAATTCGCTCGGCAAATTTTTCATGATGCAAAGTATCCATTCTTGTAATTTCAATTCCTTTGTAACATGCCGAATCGGTAAGTCCGCCTGCAATCATAATTAATTTCGACAAAGTTAATCCGTTAAATTTCAAGTATTTCCCGGGACGTTTAACTTGTCCGACTATTTCAACGGTTTTGTCCGGGAACATTTCGTTAACGTCGAAAACGTAAACGGAATCTCTGTTTTTTAATATGATGTTTTCGGCAACGTCGTTTCGCAATGCTTTATTAATATTAAATGAAAGCGCCGCTTTTTTATTATCTGGTAAAGTTCTGATTAAAACCGCCCTATCCGTAAAAGCCGTTTCCAAAACTCCACCACATTTTATCAACAAGTCTTTTACTGTCATGCTGTCCGAATCCAATTCATACACACCGGGATATTTGACTTGCCCCTCGATTACCAAACGGTTTTCGTATAATGTATCAATAGAGTTAACCGTAATTAAATCCCCGTCCTCAAGATTAAAATCACTTTTTAATATTTCGTTGACCGAATCGAAACTTACATCGATAATTAGAATATTGTGTTTGTAGTTTTTCCTTTCGTTAAAAGGAATAATACGTTCTACCGTTAATTTTTGAAAATTGGCATTGTTATTCAATCCACCACTGTAAAAAATCAACTCACCGAGTTTTTCATTGTCTTTCACCTCGTATATTGCAGGTCTGAATACAGCCCCGTTAACAGCAACGCGTTTCCCCACCGGCGGAATAAAAACTATATCGCCGTCTTGTAACTGGATATCACCGGAATTATTGCCTTTAATCAGATAGTCATATAAATCGATATTTTTTATAACGCGCCCTTTTCTCACCACTCTAATATTTCTCAACGAGCCCTTTAAAGTAGGACCACCGCCGAAATAAATTGCTGTAAATGCCGAAGAAAAAGCCGGTAAAGTATAGCCGCCGGGTCTGTTTACTTCTCCCAACAAATAAATTTTAACCGTCCTTACGTTACCCGTTGTTACGTCAAGGAATGATTTAGTCGAGTTATCGTTACTATTTAAAGTCGCATACCTTTTAGATAAAACATTTTTAAGTTTTATTTTTAATTGATTTAATGTTAATCCGTTAACATAAACCAAACCAACCGTTGGAATGTAAATTTTACCGTCAGATCTAACAACCGGTCTTTCATTCAATTCCGATTCTCCCCAAAGAGATATTAATATTTCGTCACCCGGTCCCACTCTATAACTTTGCGGAACGGGAACATTCCGTACTGGCGAGAAATTTTCCGGTGAAAACGTAAAAATTTTATATCCAAATGCGGGCAATGTCTTTGCATCCTTACGATGAGCAAATTCGGGCAAGTAAAATAACGAATCCGGCAAAGTTTCATATAACACATTCTTTGTTAATTCGAATTTGGAGGTGTCGTTAATATCAAAACTTGCTTTTTTCTCTTGCAGCATTTTTTCGGAAAGAGTTCCGCCGGATTCCAGTTCTTTAATTTTATCCAGTAACTCCTCTTTGGAAATATTATCGAATTGACCGAACGCAGAATTCGCGTAAACGAAAACAAATATTACGATCAACCGGATTATTTTTTTCATTTTAATTTTATACGTTAAGATTTGTAAATCTTTTCCGATTTAACTCCTGCTTTTTCGAATGCGTTTCTCGTGTCGACAATAACATTAGCATGTTTTTCAATAAACGCATAATCGTAATCGGAGTGATCCGTGCTTAGCAATATCAAATCATATTTTTTCAAGTTCTCTTCGGTTAAATCCACCGACTTCATTTTATAATCATATTTCCTCATCGGGAAAAGGCTAGGAACATACGGATCGTTATAATCTACTTCCGCACCGTATTCTGTAAGTAACTCGATTAATTTAAGAGAGGGCGATTCCCTCATATCGTCTATATCTTTTTTGTAAGAAGCGCCGAGAATTAATATTTTTGAACCGTTAACGGATTTTTGATATTTATTCAAAACATGGGCGACATTTTCTACAACATAATAAGGCATCGAAGTGTTAATCTCGCCGGCGAGTTCAATAAATCTTGTGTTCAATTCATATTCCCGCGCTTTCCAAGTAAGGTAAAACGGATCGATAGGAATACAATGGCCTCCCAAACCCGGGCCCGGATAAAACGGATTATAACCGAACGGTTTGGTTGAAGCCGCATTTATTACTTCCCAAATATCAATCCCCATTTTATCAAATACAACTTTCAATTCGTTCACAAGCGCAATATTAACAGAACGGTAAATGTTTTCAACAAGTTTTGTAGCTTCCGCAACTTTTGGTGAGGAAACCGGTACCGTTTTTACGATAACTTGATTGTATAACTCAACCGCAACCTTATTGCAATTTTCCGTAACCCCGCCTACAACTTTCGGGATTGTAGCTGTAGAATATTTCGGGTTGTTCGGATCTTCCCTTTCGGGTGAAAACGACAAATAAAAATCTTCTCCAACCTTGAATTTATAATCTCCCAATCCTTGTATAACCGGAGCAGATTCAAACAAAGGCAACAATATTTCCTCGGTTGTTCCGGGATATGTTGTCGATTCCAACGAAACGATTTGCCCTTTTCGCAAATATTTGGCAACCGTGTTTGCCGTACTTTCCACATACGACATATCGGGTTCTCTGTGTTCGTTAAGTGGCGTGGGGACGCAAATAATTATGGCATCGGCTTCCGGCAAACGGCTGAAATCGGTTGTAGCTCCGAACTTTCCGCTATCAACAGCTTTCTTTATTTTTTCTTCGCTGATATGTTTAATATAACTTTTACCTTGTTCCAGCATCGGAATTTTTTTCTCATCAACATCAAAACCAATCACATTAAATCCTTTTAATGCATATTCGAGACCTAATGGCAACCCGACGTAACCAAGTCCGATAACACCGATTACCGCTTCTTTGTTTTTAATTTTATCGACTAATTCCATGAAGTGCACCTATAAATTTAATTAGTTAATATTTATATTTTTAATAATTTGATATTAATCAAGTTAGCAATTTTACAGCTTCGCTTTCTAAACCACATTCCCCAGTATTTGAAAAATAAGCTTTACTTTATGCCCAATGAATAACGCTCAATTCAAACGGATTAATCAACAGTTCGTGTTTGGGCAAAATTCTAAACGTAAATCCGAAATGTCCTGTACTCTTACAAATAATTTCGCCTTCGAATTTATGCGTTTTTTTATTTTCATCGGAAGAAACGTGACGCATTGTAATTGCATAGTTATTCGTCGTATCGTCCTTTTTATCAACTTTACCGTAATAAATTTGCACCTCCACATCGTCGGGGGTAAGTTCTCCCAAATAAACTTCGGCACTCAAGGCGTATTTCGAATCGACTTTAATTTCACTTAATTCCTTAAGTACTTTTGCATCCACAAATTTAATTTGATTCCAGTTTTTCAACAAATTGGTTTTCCAAGTAGTAAATTCTTTAGCCTTTTGCCAATTGTTTTCCTTAAGATAATTTCGTTTCTCATTCGATTTCAAATAAAACTTAGTCGTATATTCTTCTACCATTCTGTTCGTGTTAAAAATGGGACCCAAATCGCGCATAGAAGCCTTCATCATCGAAATCCATTTACGCGGCAGTTGATCTTCTCCCCTTTCGTAAAAAAGCGGTATAATTTCTTTTTCCAATGTATCGTAAATTAAACGGGATTCAACTTCGTCTTGATAATCCAGATCTGCGTATTCTTCACCGTTGCCTATTTTCCAACCGTATTTCGGGTCGAACGCTTCGTCCCACCAACCGTCAAGCACACTGAAGTTTAACCCACCGTTAGCAATTACTTTCATACCGGAAGTTCCGCTTGCTTCCAGAGGCCGACGCGGATTGTTTAACCACACATCGCAACCTTCAACCATATAGCGCGCTATATTCATATCGTAATTTTCAAGAAACACTACCCGTTTTCTGAACGGTTCTTCTTTTGTGTAAGCAATAATATCTTGAATCAACTTTTTACCTTCTTCATCTTGCGGATGCGCCTTGCCGGCAATTATTATTTGCACAGGGAAATCGTTGTTGCCAAGAATATCGGCAAGCCTTTCAAGATTTCTGAAAATTAACGTAGCTCTTTTATATGTTGCAAATCGTCTTGCAAAACCGATTGTTAACGCTTCAGCATTCAACACTTCCTTTGCAGCTTCAATTTCGGAAAGAGAGCCGCCGCGATTTATTATTTGTTGACGCAGTCTTTTTCTGGCAAACGAGACCAATCTTTCCCTTCGCCTTTCATGCGTACGCCAAAGTTCTTCGTCCGGTATTTCATCCACAGCTTGCCATGCTTCTTTGTCGGATGTATCTTGTAAGAAATTATCGCCGATATAACGGAAAAGAAGTTCGTTCATTTCATTAGATAAATGCGAGCGGGTATGAACACCGTTCGTAACGTAATCTATGGGAATTTCGTCGAATGGAATATCTTTAAATCCGTCCACCCAAAGTTTTTTTGAGACTTGTCCGTGCAATTTGCTAACTCCATTAACAAAACCGGCCATGTTCATTGCCAAATGCGCCATGTTAAAGTTCGTCGGCGGTTTGTCTTTTATGATTGTCCCCAGTCTGTAAAATTCTTTATCGCTAATTTTTAATTCGCTTCTGTAATAGTTTCCGAAATATTTTTCAACCAAATCGTTATCGAAGACATCAATACCGGCGGGAACAGGCGTGTGAGTTGTAAACACATTGGAGTAAAATCCGATGTTCTTCGCTTCTTCAAACGAAAGCCCTTCTTGAATCAACACTCTTATTCGTTCCAAAGAAAGAAATGCCGAATGCCCCTCATTCATGTGGCACACGGAAGGTTTAATTCCCAATGCATGCAATGCCCTTATGCCGCCTATACCTAAAATTATTTCCTGTTGAATTCTTGTTTCTTTGTTTCCGCCGTATAAGGCGCGAGTAATCCGTTTATCTTCGTCGTTGTTTTCCGAAATATTCGTATCGAGCAAATAAAGGGGTACGCGACCGACTTGAATTTTCCAAATCTGGAAAAAAACTTTTCTGCCGGGGAAGTCAAGAGAAATTTTCAACGGTTTGTTATTGCTGTCGGTCACCAACGTCATCGGTTGATTGTGGAAATCCGTTAATTCGTAGCGCTCTTGTTGCCAACCGTCGGACGTAAGATATTGCTGGAAATATCCTTCTTTGTAGCAAAGTCCTACGGCTACAAGAGGAATTCCCATATCGCTGGCAGATTTAAGATGATCGCCGGACAAAACACCTAAGCCGCCGGAATATATTTGCAGGCATTCCGTTAATCCGTACTCGGCCGAAAAATAAGCTACAAAAGGTTTATCGTCGCCGCGGTATTTTTTTTGATACCAAGTAACTTCTTGCATGTAAATTGTGAGTTGAAGGTAAACCCGGTTCATGTGTGAAATAAAACCGTCGTCTTCCGATGCTTCACGTAAACGGTCTTGACTTATTTTACCTAACATTAAAACGGGATTGTGGTGTGTGTCTTCCCATAAATCTCGGTCTAATCTTCTGAAAAGCTCTTGTGCGTCTTGGTTCCAAGACCAATGCAAATTGTAGGCAATTTCACGTAACGGTTCCAGATTTTCGGGTAAACTGGGAACGACATTAAATTGACCGATAAACTTTATCATGTAATCCTCTTTAATTTATGCTGATTTATTTTGAAAAATACATTCTAATATTAAACTTTATATTTTATAGGATAATACCGAGAAAAGCAACAAACTTTTTTCTTACTTATAAAGCTATAATTTTTTCATCACAAATTCTTATTTTATGTTGATTCAAAAATAAATTTATACTTATGGAATTTACAATAAGCGCAATCATCGGATATGTTTTCGGTTCTTTGCCTACCGCTTATGTTTTACTGAAGCGAAAGGGTATAGATATAACTAAAAGTGGTTCCGGTAATGTTGGCGCTTATAATTCCCTCGAAGTCACCAAATCGAAACTGACGGGTTTTATTGTTTTCGCTGTCGATTTTTCCAAAGGAGTTTTAAGTGTTCTTTCTGTTAAATATTTATTCGGAAATCAGTTCGAATTTCAAATCACTGCTTTGCTGTTTGCGGTCTTCAGTCATTGTTATTCGCCTTGGCTTAAATTCAAAGGAGGCAAAGGATTGGCTACCGGAGCCGGCGGGACAATAATTTTAATGCCCGTTATTCTAGGATTATGGATTCTTTTTTGGATTTTCGTTTATCTTTATAAAAAGAACATTCAAGTTGCAAACAGTGCGGCGTCGGGTTTGGTGGGTTTACTTGCATTTTTCACATCCGATATTCTTAATAAATATTCCAATCCCCCGGCAACAAATAATAATTTTTTCGGTTGGATGACTCTTATATTGTTTCTTGTTATTTTAACAAAGCATATTATTCCGTTAAAAGAATATTTTTTAGAACAGCAGAATCTTACAAGGAAAAAACATGAGCACATTTAAAACGATTTTTCTTTCCGCAGTTACAACTCTGTTCATAGTTTCAGCTGGCTTTGCATATTTTTATTATACCAAAATAAAAGAAAGCAAAACCGAAAACGGCAACGGTGAAATGGTGGTTCAGCATGCGGCAAACAATTTTGTAATCGACAGTAAAAAAGATACATCGAACGATAGAAGCACAGCTAACAATAGTTTGTACAATTCGCGCCAGACGGTGATTACCAAAACCGTCGCCAAAGTTAGTCCGGCTGTTGTAGGAATTACCGTTACGGAAATACAGAAATACAGAGATTTTTGGAGTTACGATCCGTTCTTCAGAGAATTTTTTGGCGATAGGGTTTATTTACGCGAAGTTAAAGGATTGGGTTCGGGAACATTGATTTCCCCCGACGGTTATATCATAACCAACGACCACGTTGCAGGTAACGCAGTAAAAATAATCGTTACGTTAACGGACGGCCGGCATTTCGATGCGAAAATTGTTGGGTCGGATATTACCTCCGACGTTTGTCTTCTAAAAATCGATTCGGAAAACCTCCCCTATCTGAAATTCGGAGATTCCGACGATATTCTCATCGGTGAATGGGTAATTGCTCTTGGCAACCCGTTCGGATTGTTCGAATTAAACAAAAAACCGACCGTGACCGTTGGTGTGGTGAGCTCCCTAGGAATGAATTTGGGAGTTCAAAAAAACAGATATTATTACGATATGATTCAAACCGACGCGGCCATCAATACCGGAAACAGCGGCGGACCGCTTGTAAATAGTATCGGTGAAATAATCGGTATGAACACTTTAATTTATTCCGGCAGTGGCGGAAATATCGGCGTGGGATTTGCCATCCCGATTAACAAAGTAAAAGAAATAATCGCCGACCTAAAAGAATACGGAAAAGTTGACCGCAATTTCTGGACAGGTTTAAGCATCCAAACAATTACGGAAGGAATAGCCAAGTATTTTAATTTGAAAAATACCGAAGGCGTTATTGTTACCGATATTGTTCCGGATTCACCGGCGGACAAAGCGGGGTTGCAAGTTGCCGATATTATTTTGGAAATGAATAAAGTTAAAATTAACGACGACGTTACAATGATAAACCTTTTACATACTTTCAAAACAAACGATACCGTACAATTCAAAATTTTGCGAAAGGGTGAAACTTTAATCAAAACAATGATTTTGGAACCGAAATGATAGAACGATATACACGCGCCGAAATGGGCAGAATTTGGGAAGACGAATTTAAATTTTCCACATGGTTGAAAATCGAAATTCTCGCTTGCGAAGCACGTGCACACTTGGGTGAAATTCCGGTCGAGGACGTCGAAGAAATAAAAGCAAAAGCTTCCTTCGATGTTAAACGTATTTTGGAAATTGAAGAAGAAACAAAGCACGATGTTATAGCATTTTTAACGAACGTTGCCGAATATGTCGGTCCCGCCTCGCGTCATATTCACTACGGTATGACAAGCTCAGATATTCTTGATACAACCCTTGCATACCAAATGAAAAAGGCGGGCGAAATCATACTTGACGACTTACAAAAATTGAAAGAAGTTCTCAAACGCAGAGCACTTGAACACAAGTATACACTTTGCGTAGGGAGAAGTCACGGTATTCATGCCGAACCTACTACTTTCGGATTAAAGTTTGCTCTTTGGTACGAAGAAATAAAACGTAACATAAAACGCTTGGAAGATGCTATTGAAAATATTAGCGTCGGACAAATATCCGGTGCGGTAGGTACGTTCGATCACCTATCGCCCAAAGTGGAAGAATACGTTTGTGAAAAAATGGGATTGAAACCGGCGCCGGTTTCAACTCAAATAATTCAGCGCGACCGTCATGCACAGTTTTTAAGCACACTTGCCGTTATTGGAGCAACACTCGAAAAAATTGCGGTTGAAATAAGACATTTACAACGAACCGAAGTTTTGGAAGCGGAAGAGTATTTTTCAAAAGGACAAAAAGGTTCTTCGGCAATGCCGCACAAAAGAAATCCGATTGTATCGGAAAGAATTTCCGGATTGGCCAGATTACTTAGAAGCAATGCGGTTGCAGCTTTGGAAAACGTAGCGCTCTGGCACGAACGCGATATTTCACACTCTTCCGTTGAAAGAGTGATAGTTCCCGATAGCACAATAGCCTTGGATTATATGCTGAATCTGGCAATTAACTTAATTGACAATCTGATTATCTATCCTGAAAATGCCATTGAGAATCTTAATAAAACCAGAGGTTTGATATATTCCCAAAAGGTTTTACTCAAGCTTGTGGAAAAAGGATTGACACGCGAAGAAGCTTATAAAATGGTACAAGAACCGGCAATGCACGTTTGGCGAAACAAGTCAACCGACTTAAAAACCGAACTGCTTAAATCCGGAGAAGTAAGGAAACATCTTTCCGAAGAAGAAATTCAAAACGTGTTTGATGCTAATAAAATGTTGAAGAACGTCGATTATATTTTCAAACGTTCTGTGGAAAATTAATATTTCATTAGCCCTTTTAAATCAACACTCCGTTATCGTCAAATAAATGAAGTTTTTTCTTTTTAAATGAAATCATCACCGTATTTAAGTTCGGTTCCGTAAAAATATTAGAACGTGCAACCAACTTGATTCCGTTAAAATCCAAATAATATATTGTTTCCGCACCCAACGGTTCGATTAAATCAACACTGGCATTATACGTGTTTTCAGAATTTTCACCGATAATAATGTTTTCGGGTCTTATCCCCAGCGTAACATTCTTATTTGCGTACTTCAAATATCTATCGGAAATACAGGAATCAATATTAACGGAAAAATTGCTACGCATAAAATCAACTTTTTCCCCATTAATAATTAATTTGCCTTCAATAAAATTCATCGGCGGACTTCCAATAAATCCGGCAACAAATTTATTAACGGGATTATTGTAAATTTTTAACGGACGGTCAATTTGTTGTATAACCCCGGATTTCATAATAACAATTCGGTTTCCCATCGTCATCGCCTCGGTTTGATCGTGTGTAACATATATCATTGTTGTCCCTAGTGTTTGATGTAATTTCGAAATTTCCGCCCGCATCTGAACTCGCAATTTCGCATCTAAATTACTTAACGGTTCATCAAAAAGAAAAACTTTCGGTTTTCTCACGATTGCTCTTCCCAATGCAACTCGCTGTTTTTGGCCACCAGATAAAGCAGCCGGTTTTCTGTTTAATAAACTCCGTAATCCCAAAATTTCGGCCGTTTCCGTTACCCGCTTATCTATTTCGTGTTTCGGTAATTTTCTGATTGTAAGTCCGAACGCCATATTTTCATACACCGTCATATGAGGATAAAGAGCATAGTTTTGAAAAACCATAGCGATATCACGATCTTTCGGGGGAATGTTATTAACCAATTTATTATCTATGATTATTTCCCCGTTAGTTATATCTTCCAAACCGGCAATCATCCTCAAGATTGTCGATTTCCCACATCCCGAAGGTCCGACCAATACAATAAATTCTTTATCGGCTATTTCCATACTGAAATTGTCCACAGCCGTTTGTCCACCAGGATAAATTTTTGTTATATTCTTCAATATTACATTCGCCATAATTCAGATTTCCATTTTTTCATTTCGTTGTCAAGTTCCGAAGACCAAATTTTTAAGAATTTATATAAGCTCTTTTAGAATTACTCTTTTACACTTCCGAGCATAATCCCTTTAATATATTGCTTTTGAAGCATCAAGAATATTAAGATTATCGGTAGAATCGTTATAACGGAACCGGCCATCATTAATTCCGGATCTTTTACATGTTCCCCCATGAGGTTTGCAAGAGCAACCGGCAATGTAAACATTGATTGATCCGTTAGAGCTACCAACGGCCAAATAAAATCGTTCCATGTACCCATAAAAGTAAACAATGCAAGTGTTACCAATATCGGTTTTATAATTGGCAAAAATATTTTGTAATAAATTTGAAAATCCGTTGCACCATCTATTTTAGCCGCTTGAATTAAACTATCGGGTATAGATTCGGCGTATTGCTTAATAAGGAATATTCCGAAAATATTAGCCATGCCCGGAATAATAATCGCAAAATAAGTATTAATAACTCCCATTTCTTTAAGCATTAAAAATAACGGTAACATTGTTACTTGAGCGGGAATTATCATCGAACTTAATAAAATCTTAAAAAGTTTATCTTTACCTGAAAATTCATACTTGGCAAAAGCGAATCCCGCTAATGAATTAAAAAATAAAGAGACCAATGTTACACTAATAGATATTACCAAGCTATTGATAAAACTGGTTTTTATATTCAGTTTTGAGAACAATGTTTCGTATTGGATTAATGTAAATTTATCGGGGAAAAATCTAGGGGGAAAAACGGAAGCGTGTCCGTCTGCCATAAAGGAAGCTGAAAGCATCCATATAAAAGGTGCAAGAGTAAAAATTGCAATAATCATCAACAAAAAATTCAATATAATTATTTTCGTTTTACTATTCATTTCGCTTCAGCTTAAGTTGAATAATAGTTCCGGTAAAAATAACCGCAAATAGTACAAATGCTAAAGCGGCCGAATAACCCATGTTCCACCATCTAAAACCTTCTTGATACATATATTGCACAATGCTCAAAGTTGAATTCAACGGTCCTCCTTGAGTCATTATATACGGTTCGGCAAAAAGTTGAAAAAATCCGATCAACGTAATTATGCTAATAAACAATGTGGTGGGAGCAAGCATCGGTAAGGTTATTCTATAAAATTTTTGCCACGCGTTAGCTCCTTCCACTTCAGCGGCTTCATAAAGTTGTAAAGGTATGTTTTGCAAACCTGCTGTAAAAATAATCATATTATAACCGAAGTTTTTCCAGACAGCCAATAGAATAATTGAAGGCATAGCCCAATCAGGATCGCCCAGCCAATCGATAGGTGCAATCCCGAAAAATCCCAAAAAGTAATTGAGCAAACCGAAATGAGGATGATAAATAAACCGCCAAACTATCGAAACTGCAACAAGAGTTGTAACTACAGGCAGAAAAAATGATAATCGGAAAAGAGATTTGAATTTAGCAAACTTTGAGTTCAACATGATTGCAGTAATTAAAGAAACCAAGACCGAAAGCGGACCTGCAACAATAACAAAGTAAAAAGTATTTTTAAATGCCTGCCAAAACAGCGGATCGTTAATAAGATTAATGTAATTATCTAAACCTATAAATCTTGTATATTTCCAATCGGCAATGGAGTATATTCCAAAATCGGTAAAACTCATAACAAACGCAGCAATAACGGGTAAGAAGAAAAATATGAAAATGGAAAGGAGCGCAGGGGCAAGAAAAAGAAAAATCGATTTTTTTAAAATGCTATTTTTTATTCTAGCGATCACTTTTCTTTAAAATCCATCTTCTTTTTTCCAAAATCTTGTTTACATCCTCATCCAGTAATTTTAATGCTTCATCGGTATTCATTTTATTTCTAACAACGTATTCAACATATTGTGGTAACTTAGAAAAAACTATTTGTTCCCATTCCGGAACTTTGGGCGGTGATTTAACATTTTTAAATTGCTCGTAAAATGCTTTTACAAACTCATTTTCAATCAATAAAATATCGTTCCATGCATTTCTCACCGCCGGTAAATCATTTACTAATTTATAAAATTTAATTTGAGTTTTTGTTTGAGAAAGATATTCAATTAGTTTCCACGCTGCAGTTTTGTTTCTCGATTTTTTATTGATTACAAGACTCGATCCGCCTGCTAAAGAAATACCCGGATACTTTCCGCTTTTAGACGGTAACGGTGCTATCCCCCAGTTATCCTTTAAGGAATCAGGCATCCATTTTTTTATTTCTTTTACATTCCAAGGACCCGAAAAAAACATATTAATATACCCATCCCGAAACGCCTGATAAATATTTGTTACTTGCGATATACCAATCGGCGATAACTTTTCTTTATGGTATTTTGTTAAGTAATTAAATGCTTCTTTAAATTCAAGTGATGAAAAATTACCGTAACAATAGTTATCCTTTAAGATTGTAGCACCGTTTTGCATTCCGAAAATAATATATGGTGTCCAATCGTTTATAGGTATATATATAGGATATTTTGATTCATCGTTTAAAAGCGTCTTAATTTTTTTTGAAATTACGTAAAGCTGTTCCCATGTATGCGGAGGACCCGGAGAGCCTGCTTTTCTTAAAACGTCGGATCTATAAAATAAAACACGTGTATCAATATACCAAGGAATTCCATAAACAATGGAATCGATAATATTTGCTTCCCATATTCCTTTGAAATAGTTATCCGCATTTACTATTTCCGAATGTTCAAGATAACCGTTCAAGTCTTCCAACGCCAAAAGGGATTGAAATTGAGGGAGCCAAGTGTTTCCAAGCTGGAAAACATCGGGCAACATATTGCTTGCATAAGCGGTAATCAGCTTTTCCTGAGCCGCCGACCACGGCACTTGTTGTACAACAATCTTTATATCAGGATTCTTTACTTCAAATTCTTTTATTATATGAGTAACGTATTCCCCCTCAACACCCAATCCCCAAAAAACAATTTCGGTATTTTCTTCTTTTTTAGATATACAACTTGTTAATAATAATATTATCAATAAGTATCTGACTAACATTAATTATTTTTGTATTTAATTTATTATATTTTTAATATTTTTTATTTTAGTAGTACCATTTTTTTAGTTTGAATAAAATCGGCAGTAATAATTCTATAAATATAAACTCCTGAAGCAAGATTTGAAGCATCAAAAATAATTTTATGATGTCCTGCCTCAATAAGCTCATTTACCAACACCTTGATTCGGTTCCCTAGTAAATCGTACACAATTATTTTCACGTTTTGCGATTTAGGTAAAGAATAATCAATTATCGTGTACGGATTAAAAGGATTAGGATAATTTTGTGATAATTCATAACTAAGATTTAGACTTGCAGCTTCCTCTTCTACATCTTGGTTATTTGAATATTCTAAACTTGTTACTGGGCAATATATATCCCAATCCCCGTTTCTATCGTCTTGCCATACAATTTGAAAGCCTCGGTTTTTTCCCAAATATGTAATTGCCGGTGCAATTTGATTTGATTCCGGTCGTTTTGAATGAACTCTTGAATTGCCGCCTATTTTGTTACCATCATAAGAATATTTTTGATAGTAAATATCCATCGATCCTTCTCTGCTATCTTGCCACACAATAGTAAAATTCCCGGACGAATCTAATGCGATATCCGGCTTACATATAGCTGGGCTATAATTATTTGAACATACTGTAAGTATGCTATTTTGCAATACTCCGTACTGATTATAAATGGCAGCATAAACATTTCGCTGAGAAGATGTGGTATCAAGCCATACAACAACAAAATTACCATCTTCACTCATAGCAGCTGATGGTTTAATTGAGGATTTATATGATCCGCTAATTTTAAAATTTGACCCATTCGGTGTTCCATCAGAATTGAAAATCTGACCATATATTTCATCATCTCCGTTCCTCTCGTCATGCCACACAACTAGGAAATTACCGTTAGCAGCCATACAGATATCCGGATAGTTTTGATCCTCTTCGGTATTATCATCATTTACTTTTATATTATTATTTACTTTTCTTCCTAAACTATCAATCAATTGAATAAAAATATCTTTCCCGTTTTCAATCCCAGTCCACGCAGCAACAAAATTATTATTTTTGCTCGATGCAATTGCACAAGTTTGTTCGCTAGAAAAAATCGGTTGATCATTAATTAAAAATCTAGATGTTGTAGAAGTATCATTAAATGTGAATAATTTTCCGTAAATATTATTATATTCATACCAAGTTATCAAATACCCACCGTTTTCATTAATTGCTACTTTAGGTTTTGTATAGATTGAATCGATAGAATTAACTTTTTTATTCACCCCGTTAACTCTAAATTTACCTATACTGTTATCAACAGAGTAAAATTCTTGAGCATATATAAAGTCTTTATTATCATTTCTTCTATCGTTCCACACCGTAACGTACTGCCCCGAATTATTAGCAGCCGTTGCGGGAGTGAGTTGTGAAGCGCCTGTCATATCATCATTTACTCTCAAATCGGGAGTAAATAATTCGTTTAACGCAAAATTAATATATTCGTTTGTGTTCAAATAATTCCATATTAATTTCGACCGAAAATTCTCAATCATTAAAAGCATTGGACCTTGGTCTATTGCAAAAAAATTATTTTTATACATTGGGAATTTTGACCAAGCCCCGCTTTTAATTGACGAAGTATCAGTGTAACTGTCTCTGAACCCATAATTCCCCGTCCATAATTGTGTATTTAAATAGTAATTTTTTAAAACATCATAAACTAAGTTGGAATTAAAACCGTCTGAATAAGCGGCAAACCCCATCATACTTACTGCACCGTACACAGGTACAGTACCATTATTTTCTCCATAATATACCCCGTTAAAATTTGGATCATCATTACTTTGTTTTGTAGGCAATGCTCCATTTTCTCCGAAATACATTGTATCAATCCCTGCAGAAATTTGCTCGGTTGCTGTAAGTCCCCAACTATTTTCATTATAAGTAGGTACGTTTGTTCTACCCGATCCGTCAATGCCTGCAATACAATAATCTCTATTAGCATATCCGGCTTCAACGGAATTATCGAACCAGTCAATACCTTGAGCATCCGTTTTGTTATGCAAGTTTAACCAACAATGTGTAAAAAAGTACTGAAACAACGAACCGTTCCATGAATTTACAATTGTATGGTTATTATAAGTTCCGATATCTCTGCTCCAAGAATAAAAACAATTTGACGGCACCGAGAAAGTTGGAGATCCAACCGCAAGAATATTTATAAGCATAACTTCATCCGTGTAAACATCCCAGTGACCAACAAAACCTTTTTCAGGAGACCAACCTAAATAGAACTGATTTACCGATTTGTCATAAAACCATGCCCAATCAATTCTTCGATAAAGCTTTTCGGCCAAATTAACGATTGTCGAATTATTTTTAAAATACTCACGTGCCAATAAAACTCCCGCCATAAGAATACCGGTATCGACCACAGACAATTCTACCGGTTCTTTACCAGGGGATACTTGTTTTCGTAACCCTGTTTCAGCATCTAGAAAATGGTAATAAAATCCTTTATAACCGTTAGTCCCAATAATATCCGGTCCTTGCGGTGTACTCCATAAATTAGTTAAAACCTTTATTATATAATTTTCCGCTTCTGTTTCCGATATCCAACCTCTTTGTGCTGCTATCACAGTAGCTCCCAAACCAAATCCCGTACCGGCTACAGTTGCAAGATCTAAAAAGTTGGCTCTATCAAAAACAAGACCTGTTGCATCATTAGAACATTCTTTAAAGTAATTATAAGTTCTTCGTTCGACAAGATCTAAAAAATTTTCATCGAAATCATCATTCTCCCAATAAACTTCATTGGTATCGACAAATTGTAAATCATCAATATAAAATTTTCCCGAGGTATTACTAGCGGTACTATTATCAAGAGAAATAACAACTTCCGTAACTTTTTTTGGATCGAAGCTTCCGTAAACGGCAAGACTATCGGTATCAAAAGGAATAACCCATTGTCGCCAATTATTACCAACGCCACTCAAAACCGCAAAAGCTTTACCCGAATTATAGTCTGGGTTTCCCCACCTGCTATCATGAAATTCAACACATATTTTATCGCTATAACCGCTCACATCACCTTTTACCCATAATGAAAATTTGTCCATATTGCTCATATCTCTTGGTTCCGGATTTTCTCCTGGACCTAGTAAATTCCAATATGAAATCCAAGTATTAATATCATAACCGACATCGTAAGATATTTGCCAAGCGAATGGTCGGGTATGAGCTTCTCCGCCATATTCGACATTCGATAACGATACTTTCAGTTGTGCATTATCGCTTTTGGCTGCACCGGTATAACCGAAATAGTCATTATATCCTGAACGCGCGACAGAATCTTTTTTTATTTGGTCAGGCACTCGTCCATCAAAATCATCGAGACTATATCTTACACCTATAGAAGAAAGTTCTATAGGATTGTTTAACGGAATAAATCCTCCCACTTGTAAATTGTCAAGGAAAAGTTTACCACTAGTAAAAATATCTGTATTAGGAACAACTATCTTAATCTCTTCAATATTACTCAAATTAATATTTCCGCCGAGTTTTAAAGTAACTGTAGTCCATGTATCAGCCGGTATATTAACCCACTCGGTTCCTATACCTTTCGTACCGTCCCAAATAAACACAAATAAACTGCAATCGGGCGTAGAGGAAGGCCTGTAGACATCCAATCTGAAATAATAAAATCTACTCCAGTCTTTCGGTTGAGAAAAACTTGTTTGAAGTTGTGCGACATGATCATCTTGATAGATAGAATCATCCCATTGTAGAACTTGCGATGCAGTACTTCCAAAATTTGGGGAACTTTTTGTATGCGTTATGTCATCAGATACTGTTACTTGGTTATCTTTATTATCAGCATCAGCGGATCCATCCCAATAGTAGTTTGGTGCCTCAAAACCGTCCCACAATGTTTCAATACCATCTTTATAAAAGCGTATGTTGTCAATATAAACCGAAACCGTCCCGTTATACCAAGATTGGACCAAATAGAGTTTTCGTATGTTATTTCCATTAACATCTATTTTCCAATCTAGATATTTGTTTCCTGCAGTCATATTTAATGCTTGCAGAAATATTTCTTGGTTATCCGAATTTACAATTTTAATTTCAAGTCTATGGTTATGAATTGCATAGACATCCATTTTTATTGAATCCGGTGTTTCGGTTTCAATGCAACCAGTTCCAAAAATATTCCAACCGGTATTGTTTTTAACGGATGTTAATTTTAACGAAGAACTACCTTCAGTACTCCAATTGTTACTATAAGATACACTGCCATCGTCGTTTCCCCAGTGATACCAATGCCAATTGTGAGTTTCGAAATCATCAACCATTTTAAAACTTTGCATATAAATTTTAGGCGATACAAACAAAAAAATTGCTGTAACTGTAAATAAAAAGCTTTTGTGAAATCTGATTTTTCTTGTTTTTTTCATGGCTCCAACTCTTATAATTAATTAATAAGTTAGTTAATCCATACTAACAATTAATCATCGCGAGAATCAACGTATCAAATTCATCTTAATTGCCAAAGATTTTTTACCTGATCGCAAAACACAAAAATATACCCCGGACGGAAGATTATTTGTCCTCCATTTTACTTTGTGGGTTCCCGCTTCTAAGTTACCTTTCATTAGCAACTCTATTTTATTACCTAAAACATTATAAACAACCAACTCTACATTCATTTTATTCGGTAAAGAAAATTCAATTATCGTATCCGGATTAAAAGGATTGGGATAATTGTAATAAAGATTAAAATTCAATTCCGGCATGTTATCTTCGATATTGTCGATTGCTTCGAATCCTATCGCGTTCAACATCTGTTGAATTTCCGGATTGCCCATAAATAAATTCCAAATCAAGCTTGATCTGAAATTTTCAATCATAATTATAATAGGAGCTTGATCGATTGCTAAATAACTTTCTGCCGTCCAATTCAAAGTGGGGTTAAAAGCATCTTTAAACCCGTAACTTCCCCAAAGGGTTTCACCATAATTATCATAGAAATTTTTTAAAGCCTTCATCGATTCATCCGGTGTATATGGGAATGACGATAACGCTGCGGTAGGAGTAATTGTACCGTTATCATTATACATCGGTGAATGAACGGAATAACCAGCGTATGGATCGTCACTTGCTGTTAATCCCCAAGTAGCTTCACCATAACCGTCATATCCTTTAGGATTATCAATCGCATATTTTATATGAACCGCTGCCACATTTTTGGCATGATTGAAATAATCAGTGTATTTATCTCTTTTATTTCTCGGATCGAAACCTAAAAAAGAATAATGCATAAAAAAGAGGGGTCCGCCAAAATCCGGGCCTATATCCAATTTAATACCGTAAAAGCTTTTTCCATTTACATAACCATTACTTATCCAACCTGTTTCATATAATGTTGGCGGTACTGAATGAGACGGAGAAGCTATCGCAAGAAGATATGTAATCATCGCTTCGTTATAACCTTGCACAGGTAAATCTATTTGCCAATTATAATCCGGAGACCAATGCCAGTATAAAACCGAACCATTTTCCGTTCTTTGATACCAATCCCATTCAACTTCCTCCCAAAGTTGGGTGGACAACAAACGAATTTCATTTTCAGTATCATTATTTTCAGCAAAATAAGATCTTGCAACCAACAAACCTGCAACTAAATATGCAGTTTCAACAAGGTCTCCCCCGTTATCATATTGACTAAACGGAATAACTTTTCCAGTTTCGCCGTTTAACCAATGCGGCCAAGCTCCGTGGAAACGATCGGCATTTTTAAGAAACTTAACAATCTTTAATATACGTTCGGCTCCTTCAGTACGTGTAATAAAATTTCGTTCTATCCCAATAATAATTGCCATTATACCCATTCCCGTTCCCCCCGAAGTTACCGTATTTCCAGAACCGGAGCGTTCACGTATCAATCCGGAAACGGGATGTGCATAATCCCAAAAATATCGGAAAGTACATTCTTGCAACATCGACAATAATTCATCATCATTCATGTACCTCGTAGATGCTGTCACAACATTGCTTAATTCCGATTCATTACCCGAAACATCATAAGCAGAAATCCGGTATGACGCAGTCGAATCAGTTTTGCCTATAAAATCGGTATAAAATATTTCATCCTTGCCAACGCTCCCAATCAGTTCTGGTATTCCGTTATTATTTTTATATATGCGGTAACCGTGAAGATCATCTTCCGTATTTCTATTCCATTTAACATCAATGTGTTTGTAAAAACCTTTTGCATATAATAAATTTGGTGTTGCAGGAGGAATGGTATCCGTCTCACCAGCATTCACCATTCTAATTTCATCAATATACAAAGTGTGGTGCACATTATCGGCTGTTTGTTGACCGAAGAATACGGTTTTAATTTGTTGTAAATCCGCCGAACCAGAATTATTAAAAAAAACATCAAGTGGTATTTTTATCTTTGTCCAATTTCCTGCTGCAATATCACTGGAAAAATCCGATATTTTTTGACTTTCGGTTTTTCTGTTAGATAAATCTTCCAAATATATTTTGGGCATGTTTATCGAAGAGATATCGGTTTCCGTAAATACCCAAAATGTTAAAGAATCCTTTATCGTCACATCATGCCCCGGCCAACCAGGTTCGGCAACAGCAATCCCCCAATCTCCTCCGGAAGTGGATACCCAACTTAATTTAAGTGAATTCGTACCGGAATATTTAATCGAATCCTCTACCGGAAATTTATCACCCACTCTTTCCAGCAAACTAGGTGAATTAACAAAACCCCAACTGGGGTCGTACGAAACCGGTGTAGGACTATCGTCAAAGAAAACAAAATCTTGTGCAAAAAATCCTTCATGTAATATACTACACGCTAAAATCAACAATAAAAAGGGCTTCATCACCATTTTACTTTATTTTTAAAAATTTCAATTTCCGCTTTATTTTCCGCAAGTACTTTTCCTACCGAGTTTAAAACAATTACCTTTAACAATGACAATTTTCGGGCATTCGGAATTTTTATTCTAATCTCATCGCTACCAATATGAAGAACTGAATCCTTTTCTATTGTTACCCCATATATTTCAAATAACTTTTGCTTATTTACATATATTTTAATTTTTGCTTTATTAAATTGCTTTTGTAAATCATTAATTATCCATAATTCTAAAAATAAATCCGCCCCGACCTGATACCGTTTTTTTTTCAAACCAATTGAAATATAAACTGATTTAAATACTCGTTGTAATGCGAAAAATCCCTTTTTTTTAACGCCGAAATAATCAATAACCGACCATGATATAGATTCCCAGCTATCAATAAACATAAATTGAAAAATTCCGGTTACTCCGTTCCATTTTTTTCTTCTGTAATAGTTGACTGCTTTTTCAATAAGTTCGGCTTGGTAATTTTGAGACAAATCAATAAATTCCTTCACATCTTTACCAATCGATACACCTGCTACATTGAAAGTTTGTTCGTATTGAAAATTATGGTATTCCCATTTTTCCCAGTTCGGTCTTTTTATATCTTCGATTGACAATATTCTTTTCAACGATTTATACCCGGGGACCGCTTGAGCACCGAATTCGGTAACCAAAGGTCCCATTGGTGTAGCAATATAATTATCCGCTTTTCCCCAATACCATCCTTCGTATGCATGTTCTTCATAATTTGAAGCGATCCTTATAATTCTTGTATTGTCTTCTTCATGCACGGCCGAAGATAAGTAACGATCAAGAGTTTCAATTTGTTTTCCGGGTTCGTTGTGGCAACACCAAAATACTATTGAAGGATGATTGTAAAGTTGATTTACCATCTCCTTGATTTGCTTTATAGCATTCGCTTTGAATTTCGTCGTTTCTTCGTAAGTCCATTGCAAAGCAAAATCTTGCCATACCAAAATTCCCGATTTATCAAAAGCTTCGTAAAGCTCACTTCTATTAACATGAGCATGAACTCGAACAATGTTCACATTCGCTTCCAGCAATAGCGAAACAAGATTAGCAATTTTATGTTCCGTAAGATTACTTAAAAACTGTTCGGGTATAATGTTCGTCCCACGTAAAAACAGTCTTTTATTATTTATAATAAACTCGCCATTTTCATTTAATTTTATCTCGCGAATTCCATATAGAATTGTTTTTTCGTTAAAATATTCCGATGATACTTTTATAACCGTGATGGTTGGATTTCCCAATTCGTACGGATACCAAAGTTCAGGATTAGCTATTGAAATAAATGTTGTAGCGCTACCACAACCCGGCATGAAAAATATTTTGGAAAGAAATGTTTTTAATTTTCGATTCTTTGACTTCACAGAAATTTTTGCCAAGACCAAAGTTTGGGAATCTAACCGGGATTTGTAATTTAATACAATTTTTAATTCCGCTTTATTCCCGATAATTTTCGAAGATATTTTAATTTCCTCGATAATTATTTTCTTTTCAAAATGTAACTCAACATTGTTCCAAATACCTCCTGTATTTTTGTCCTGCCCATATTTTTCATTCCAACCTCCCGGTCTGCAATCGTGATGATTAAATATTCCTTTTATCAGTTGCTTTTTATGTGGCCAAACTTTACCCGGTTCTTCCTTTGGAGACGTGACTTTTACAACTAAAATATTATATTTTGAATTATTTATTTTTGAATCTTCTATAATAAAATCAAAATTTTGAAAATAACCTTCATGCGAACCTAAATAATTCCAGTTAAACCATACATCCGCAAAATAATCAACACCAAAAAACACTAAACGTTTCAAGCCTTTGTTAGACGGAATTTTAATTTTTCTTATATACCAAAGAGTACCGGAAAAATTGGCTAATCCACCGGCATTCCAATTCGACGGGACTTTAATTGAACAGGATATTCTATTTTGTGCAACGATTTCTCTAACATAATCTATAGTAAACTTCGATTCCCTATCGATTATGCAGTTCCACTTTCCGTTTAGACTAATCATTAAAAATCACTTTATAGTAGCAATTATGTTTAATGTTTTTTTATCCGATTCAAAAACCATGTTACCTTCTACTTTTTCTCCGTCAATTTCCAATTCAATATTACCCGAGCTTAACTTATACGGGTTGTTAACGGTAATATAAAACTCGGTACCTCGGTACATCCTTTTGATTTTAAATTTTTCCCAATCCGAAGGAATATGCGGATCAATTATTAAACCCTTTTTTGTTGCTCGGATTCCTAGTATCCAATCCACTATAACTTTTTGATACCATGCCGCCGAACCCGTGTACCACGTCCAACCGGCCATTCCATAGTTTGGAGAATCGGGGCCATCCACATTTCCTGGTAAAACAAAAGGTTCCGCCATATATTCTTCCGGCTTCATTCCAGAATATACAGGATTCATTTTCTTGCAGATCTCATAAGCCACTTTATCCTCTCCGAGTTTTGCAAAAGCCCATATCGACCAGGCAGAAGCATGAGAATAAACTCCGCCGTTTTCTCTACGACCCGCAGCATATCTTGTAAGGTAACCTATATACTCATCGGGTTGTGTGTAAGCGGGTTGAAGCAATAAACAACCATTTTTACCTAACAATTTCGAAACTACCGAGTTCATTGCAATTTTTTCTTTTGAACTCTCAGAAATCCCACTGATTACAGCCCATGTTTGCGGATTCAAATAAATCTTACCTTCCGTCGATTCTTTGCTGCCTATTTTCTCACCTGAATCTTTGGTTGCTCGTAAAAACCAACTCCCGTCCCAAGAATGTTCGGCAAATGCATTTTTCAATTTTTCCGCACTGTCCATATAACGTGCTGCACAGTTAACTTCTCCAATGCTTCTGCATACAGCTGCGAATTCATTTAAAATTTTGTAAAGAAATTCAGCTAACCAAAACGATTCGCCTTTCATTTCAAGTCCTACCGCACTCATTCCATCGTTCCAATCCCCTGCTCCAATTAAAGGTAAACCTCTTTTGCTAAACCTACTCAACACTTTATCAATTGCCAATTTACAATGCTCCAATATCGAAGCTTTTTTCTCTTCATTATAAAACGGTTCTTCTTCCGTTAATATTTCGTAATCATTAGTTTCTAATAAATACTGAACAACAATAAAGGGTAACCATAACAAATCGTCCGTCATGTTGGTTTTAAGTCCCGTCTCCGTGATCGGATGCCACCAGTGAAGAACCTCCCCGCCGGAAAATTGATGACGGGCATGAAGTTTAATTTGTTTCTTAGTAAATACAGGATCAATCGGCAGAAAAACGAGACTGTCTTGCAATTGATCGCGAAAACCGAACGCACCGCTTTGTTGATAGTAAGCAGTTCTTCCCCACAATCTACCCGAAATTGCCTGATAACGCGACCACACATTAACTATATAATTCAAGGCTTCGTCCGGTGTTTCAATCACAAGCGTGCCGAGCAAGGAATCCCATTTCTCTTTTACTGAAGCTAGTGAATTGTCGATAACGCCGAAAGATTTATATTTATTAATAGTTTCCAGCACTTCTATTTTCGATTTTTTCAAACCCAAGAAAAAATTAAACCTTTCGGTTTTTTTCGGGGGGAGTATAAAATCAACTTTCAGCGAAGCAATAGCATCGTTAAACTTTCCCGTACTTTCAGTTAATTTTCCAACCGTAACGGCTTCGGGTTTTTCCAGACTTCCGTATTTACCTAAAAAGTTTTCTTTATCTCCTTCATATGAAGAGATTAATTTATTGCAAGCGAAAAAACCAATATAGTCGTATTCGATATTCCAATGTCCTCTTTCACCTAGCGGAATATCCCATAATCTTTTAGTTGCAAATAACCCATTGATTTTCTCGTTGTATTCAGTTTCCAAAAATTGTTTATGAAATTCCCTATGGTAATCAGCCGAAGAACCAAGCACCCATTCAAAATAAGTAAACACGGATAAGTTAACTTTTTCGGAATTGTTATTTTTAATTTTAATATCCCAAATTTCAATTGTATCATCAAACGGTACAAATAAAATTAGTTCCGCTCTTATTCCCTTAAATTCCGAAATAAATTTTGTATAACCGGTTCCGTATCTACATTCGTATTTATCAAGATCGGTTTTAACCGGTTGCCAGGTAGGACTCCATAGTTCCCCCGTATCATTATTTTTCAAATAAATATACTTACCCCATTCGTCTTTTATTAAATCTTGGTGCCATCTGGTAATTCTGTTAAATTCGGAATGTTCCAGCCAACTGAATCCGCCTCCCGTTTGAGAAACAACCATTCCGTAATTTCCGTTTGATATAACATTTACCCAAGGTTTAGGTGTCAACGGAGTTTTTATTACAAATTCTTTTCCGTTGTTTTCAAAATATCCGAATTTCGTTTCAAATTTTTTCATTAACTTGTAATATTTTATAATTAAACTTGTTAAAAACCTACTTCAACCGATATTTTATGCACTTCTTTTAACCGTCCGAAGTCGGAATACGAATAATCAACTTTCATAGGGATAAAGTCGGTTATATAGTAAAGCAAACCCACACCGGCCGTTAATCCTTCTTCGGAATCAATTTTAAATAAAGATTTATACCCAGACCGGAGAAAAATCGTTTTTCTAAAAGAATATTCAATCCCCACATTAACGTATTCATTGTAATCATTAGGATGGACAGCATCGGCACTAATTACGATATTATTAATTTCGCTTTTTAGTATTCGATAAGCGAGACCTACCCGAAAAGTTAACGGCAAGTCCCAGCTATCCATTTTTATTTCGGAAAATATTTTATCGTTATTACCATGTTTAAATGGATCAAACGAATAGTAAATGAAATTGTCTTCACCTTCATATTTTATTTTCGAACCCACATTAGTAATTGACATTCCGAGCGATAATCCTTCAACCGGGGTTAAATAAAAAATTCCGACATCCAAAGCGAACGCCGAAGCGTTCATATGCCAAATGTTTTGCAAAATATATTTAGCTGTAAAGCCTACACTAAAATCATTCGTTAAATTGAAAGCGTATGATATTCCCAAAGCCATATCGGAAACGGAAAAATATTCCCCTGTTCCTTCTTGATAAAATTCATTGGTTACTTGCATATCGTCCATCGTTAACGAAGTATAATTTAATGCCAACGAATGTCCATTCATAAGTTTGACTATTATGCCAGCGAAATTATGAGATGTTTCGGCCAACCAATAAGTGTGACTAAAAAGCGCCGAGTTGTTTTCAAGTCTGGATATCACGGCCGGGTTCCAGTAAATAGCCGATGCATCGTTGGATACGGCAACGAAAGCACTTCCCATTCCTTCGGCTCTTGCACCTACTCCAATTTTTAAAAATTGTCCCGCACTGCTACCAGCATACGTTTGCGGAAAAATATTTTCGAAAAATCCCGCCAATACAAATAACAACGCAAATATAATCCTCATAATTGTTTCCGCTTACTTTACAATAGCAAATTTGCCGATCTTTTCTCCGACAGCCGGCGCTTTCAAATGATATACGTAAACTCCGGGTGCTACGTCCAAACCTTTTTTCGATTTCATATCCCAATAAATTTTTCCATCAAGTAACGTTGAGTTGTGATGTAATGTTCTAACGTGATCTCCACTTATTGTATAAATTCTGATTGTAGCCTCCGGTGGTAAATGAGTAAAATAAATTCTTCTTTCACCTCTCCCAGAGGACGTCAACCGTTGCGGTTCCCATCTCGCTGCGCCTACATACGGATTCGGAACTACTTTAACTTTATCCAAATCACTTTTAGCCTTTCGGTAATCCGTTTTTTGCTCGATTGTATAGAATGTATATTTATCAAGAGAAGTGAAAGGTGTTTTTATCTTTAAATATGCAATATCACCAGCAACAGGGTTAATTATTTTTTCATTTGGAGTAGCAACAAATGAGAACTTCCAAATCCTTTTCCACAAACCGTCAATCTCTTTCCAAATTTCGATATAATCGCCGATTGTCAATTTATGATCAATATTATCTTGAGGTTCCCACAAGTAATATCTGACTTTCCGGTTGTTGTAAATATCCCATATCTGAAAATTAGTTTCGTTTCTGTAACCGTACAGCCAAGATGAATCCGGTTGTCCTACACGAATTTCATAACTTACAGGATATTCGCTGCTTACCATCTCAACGTCATACAATTTTTTCCCGAGTATTATCGCATTGCTATTCCCTTTTATCCAACCGGAATGACTGTAATCATATTCTATGCTGTCATCCAATACAAATAATCTAATTCCATCAAACAATTCGTTAAAATCTTCACCGTGCGTATAATAAGATTTATCTATAACTAAACTTGTATCTCCATTCGTAATTTCAAAAACCGAGTAAAATGTTGAGTCTGTAACAGAATTATCAAACACAAGCATGTATTCTTTATTTCCGACTAATGTAGGATCGACTATTTGAGTATAAATTGTTCCAGTCGCATGACCTGCTATGTGATAAAGAGTATCTAATCCTTGAGGGGCAACATAACCCGCCGTAACCGTTCCGGGTGTAACTTCAACCGTATTTACATCGAGTGAAACATTACCCGCTAAATCCCTAACAACAACTTTTGTACATTCCGAAGGATACAATCCTATTTTTGCATTTCCTCTGTCGTAAGAAACTACGGCATAATAGTAAGTCTGACCGTTAATTACATCGGTGTCCGTCCACGTATGTTTTAATCCCTTATTATCTCCTAAATAATATTTCGTTCCTTGATAATCTAAACTAAAAAATCCATATACGTCGTTAACAATATCGAATTGAGCAATGGGTTTAAAAAACGTATTATCCCCGTAACCGTTCGTGATAGTGTAAGCGTCCAAAAATCCCGGGTCGGTGCTACGATAAATTCTATACCCTTCGAAATCATATTCTTTCAAGAACGAGTCGTAAGACTGTTCCGCCTTTGAATCCCAATACAGCGTAACTTTTCCATCGCCCGGTACCGCTTTAACGTGCGGTTTAATCGGGGGAGAAGCAAAACGATAATTATTATCATAAATTTCCTGAACAACTTTTTTATTACGGACGATATCATTAAGGTCGTTACCGAATACCAATCCTAGTGAAAATCTTTCCGTAGCACCTGAAGGTAAAATAAACGGTCCGGAGCCGAACAGAAATGCAATATTTCCGTTTTGCAGATCAGTATCAAAATGACTGTATGATATTCTTTCCCAAATTCTGTCGTCTTCGCGGAAAGTTACTCCGGAACCGATAAAAAAAACATCGAATGCGGTAAGTCCGATTTGATCAGATTCATTTATATCCGTTTTATCAATTTCTGGTTCACCGGGTTGATGAGTATCGACCAATCCGTATTTATTAACTGGACCTTCGGGCATTCCGGGTACGGCACCGGGAGGTTGCCAACCGGAAGTCGGTTTCCCGTCCCCTTCACCAAAATCACCAGTACCCGCCAGACCGTCGAGTCCGACATCGTCTATAGCAGGGTCCCAATTATTATTGTTATCAATACCGTCGGCTCTCGATTCATCAATTAGCTCATCAATTACTCCATCGTTATCGTTATCAATACCATCGGCAAATTTCATTCCGATATTTAATTCTGTTTCGTCAACTATACCGTTCCCATTATCATCGAATCCATTACCGGGAATTTCACCCGCAATCATTTCTTCCGTAATAACCGGATTTGCGTCTTCACCGTCTCCGTCATCATCTATAAAATTATTAGGATTACCCGGGCTTTCCAGAAAAGCGTAACCCGCATAACCGGTAGGACTCCAACCTCCTTCACCTATTCCGTCATGGTCCCAGCTGTATGTAATGTTATTTTCCTTATCAAAAGACGCATAATCGTCATTCGAATCGAACTGTCCGCCAACACCGCAATCAACATACATTCCGAAAATCATTTCGTTATAATTGTATGTTCCCTCGTTAGTAATTTCATAATGCCAAAATATCAGATCTTCGGATAAAACATTCGACCATTGGAAACCTCTAACTGCAACACTTATTCCCAATCCTCTTCGAGAATGGTCGGAAGAATCGGGATAAAAATCGTGGGCGTCATCGGAATTATCATCCATTACAAAATAACTTTCTTGATCGGCATTAGTTCTCTTCCCGAAATAACCGTTCCAAAACCCGTTCCAGCTTTTGTCCTTATCCGGCCAACTTTCAGGCCAAGTAATCGGTTTGTCGCTCATAGCTATTGAAGATTGGTTGGGATTAAAATATCCGGGGCGGGGTTGAAATCCCCTCTCTACACCAAGCGGCGAAATATCCATATTTTCACGGTAACCGGCTTCTACCATTCGTATAATTTTTCCGGTGTTATCCTTTACCTGAGCGGCAACAACCGGTGTTATCCCATCCATATAAGAATGCCTTGAACCTTTCGGCCAGACCCCCGAAGGTTCCCGCCCCCACCAAGCGACTTCGCCGAAATTATAAAACAACGTTTCAACCAAGTTACCGTTGTGAATCGCTTCTTTTCGGTATTTTCTATTGCCACGTTTTTCCGCCGGAATATGTATTTGCGCGTTAAGTTCAAGCGACAAAAAAACCAGGGTAAAAACTAATAACCAATATTTCATACCTAATACCTTAATTAAAATTTAATTCCAAATTCAATCCTAAAATTATCCTTCGTGGTTCAGAATAAAATGTTGGATTCGTTAAAAATTCGGTTAATGTATTCGGCCCTTGTTGTTCCGGCGTGTATTGACTAATTAACGAATAACCAGCCCTTCCCGTGTCGTTGTATACCTTGATTTCATTTCGTGTATCGAATAAATTATATACTTTAATATATATTTTAAATTTTTGATTTAATATTTTAAAACTTTTATCTATTTGAAAATCGACATTTACTTTACTTGGCATCCTTTCGCTATTTTCGAAACTTGATTGAATCGACTGATTTTCCGGTGTATATGGGAACCCCGATTCATATTTTGCAATTATTCCGATATTGTAATTATTCGGCTTTGTATAAAAAAGAGCGAAATTCAATGTATGTCTTTGGTCCCAATCCACCGGTACGACTTGTATATTCGGTTGTTTGGGTGGTTCCGATTGCGATTTGTTAAATGCATCATTAGGATCCGATGCATTTGATTCGGAAGATTGATATGTATAATCGAGAGAAACGGAAAACGGCTCGGTTACCGAAGCACGTTTAAATACCGATATTGTTATACCTTTTGCTTTGCCGTAATCACGGTTTGTGTATCTGGCGTATCTATCACCGCCAATTTTTGTATTTATTATTTCGGTACCCAACAAATTGGAGATATCTTTATAGAATCCTGTTACTTCCAAACCAAAAACTTCAAATAACTTATAATGTAAACCCAACTCATAAGCTATTGTAGATTCCGCTTTTAGGTTGGCATTACCCATCAAAGTGTATAAACCGCCGGGTCCAACCTTAAAATTCGGATTGTAATATAAGTATTGATAATCGGGTATTCTAAAAAAGTGTCCGTAACTAAAATGAATCGTTCCGTCGGCGGAGACGGGAAACGCAAAACCTATTCTGGGGCTTATTTGCATTTGTTTATCTGCCGGTACTTTCGCGGAGTTTTCCGGATCCGATTTATCCACAGGTACAACACCTTTCGAATCAAAGTAGTCGAACCTCAAACCGGCGTTTATTATTACGCTTCGGTATTCAAGTTTATCTTGAACGTAAAACGCCATACTTAGCGGTTTATAATTAAATTCTCCTTCATTAATAAAACGGTTAAAGCTAAAGATTGGCGTTTCGTTTTTATATCTTGCCGTCAGGTTTGTAATGTTTATGTTTTCAATTCTGTATTCGAATCCCGTTTTAAATTCATTGTACTTATCAATCTGAGAAAGGAAATCCAGCTTAATTATATTAGTTACTGTAGTTCTTTCATCGTGAACCATATCGGTACCACCGGTATAAAAACTATAATTTGTTAATTGTCTCAATAATTCGGGATTTGCATATCTCGGATCGTTCGGATTTTCATAAACATATGTTTTGTTGTTGGAATAAGCTAACGAATACTTTAACGTTAAAAAAGCCGAAGAGGAGAATATATATGATGCTTTTAAAATATTGTTGAGGGCATTCTTAAAATTATGAGGCAACCCGTCGGGATTATATTTAAATAAATGATTGTAATTTTGCCATTCCGAGTTATCCCACAAAGTAAAATTTGAAACTCTGATTTTATTACTAAGGGGAAAATTGAATTTCATTTGTGCATTGTAAAATAATTGTCCGTTCATCGAAATAATTTCATTATTGCCGGTTGCTTGAATAAAATAGTCCGAACCAATCGCATAAGAACTGTCGGTAGTATTAAATCTTCTCTGCCCGTAAAGCCATCCGTCTGTTTCGTATCTTCTAAAAGCCAGACTGTAATTCAAATTACCGCCAAATATTTTAATTGGTCCGTTTAAACTAACCTTTATATCGTTAATTGTGACCGGATTAATTTCTTTAATATTGAAAAAGATATTCTCGTCCGTGCTAACATAATCACCAGCATAAAAACCTATTTTCCCTTCAAACTTATCGCTACTTTCTTTCGTAATTACATCAATAATGCCGGACATTGCTTGACCATATTCAGCATTAAAAACACCGCTAATAACCTTTACTTCGTCCATGAATTGAACATCGACATCTGCCGTACGAGTACCAGAGAAGTTATCTTTTACCGAGATTCCGTCGATTAAATAACCTACCTCCGAAGCTCGGCTTCCTCTGATATGAATATTACCGTAAGCATCCAGAACCACACCTGCTTTCTGTTTTATTATATCATTCAGGTTTTCAATCGGTAAACTCGATATTTCTTTAGCCGTAACGGTTAATTCGCTTGATGTTAAATCCATTTTAATTACCGGTTCTTCAGCAGTTACAACCACTTCATCTTTTAATTCTTCGGAGCGGGCTTCCATTTCGATATTCAGCGTGGTTGTTTTGCCGGAGGAAACATAAACGTTCTTAAAAATCACTTTACGATATCCGATCATCGAGGCGATAACCCGGTAGGTGCCTGGACTTAAATTCAGAATTACAAAATATCCATCCTTGCCGGATGCCGCACCGATGTTTCTCCCCGGAATGTATATGTTAACACCATATAAAGCTTCACCTGTTTTCTTATCTCTAACCGTTCCGGAAATCTTTCCTGTTTGTTGAGCATTCACATTATACGAAAGTGATAAAGTCAGCAAAGAGAAAATAATTATCCACAAGATGTTTTTAACTTTTAAACGCATACAATATTTTTAATTATAACCGTTCCCACTATTATTTTTAGCGGGAACGGAAATACGTTTTATTTATAAGGAGCTTACTTAATTAACAACATCTTTTTCGTCGAAGAGAAATCTCCGGCTTCTAATTTATAAAAATACATTCCTGTAGTTAAATTCGAAGCATCGAATGTAACTCTGTACGAACCGGCTTTTTTAACTTCGTTTACCAATTGGGTAATTTCCCTGCCAAGTATATCAAAGACTTTTAAAGTTACCAATCTTTCTTGTGGTATGGAAAAATTAATTGTGGTTGTAGGATTAAACGGATTAGGATAATTTTGTTTCAGAACAAAATCATTTGCAATATTATCCGTTTTCTTGATATCGGTTGTGTTAGCTAACACAACTTTCCTATACAAATGATACTTTTCAAAATTAGTATCCACCCATTGTGTTCCCCACCAGTTAGGCGCATAATCGGCCGTACTGTCCGTCCACACATCGGCTGAAGCATAATCCAGATCCCAAATTACAATACTCAAACTTACTTCGTCACCGTCTTGATAACCGAACATATCGGTGTGTACAACCACTTCGAGGGAATATCCGGCGTCGGGTCCGTTGGACTCGGTATGAGTTACCGTGCCGTTGGGTAAATAGCAAGCACCTTCGGCGGCACCGCTTGGCACGTTAGCATTAGTTTCGAAAACAGCTTTTGCACCCTCGGTGGCATCGAAAAACATATTTTTAATTTCCATTCTCGAACCCGGATCGGGGATTTCACCTTTATTGGTCATCCACAAAAACAACCCGTCGGCTTCCCATCCCGGAGCCCATTTACAAACCGAGGAGTCGTTCGATACAACGCCAATATAAAGGTCGGTACCGTTATGCATAAATTTAACCGTTGCCATACTTCTATCATCGTATACATTTGTCGGATGAGTCCATTGCATATAATAACCTCCGGTTGAAGTCGGACTGCCTTTACCAACAACAATCGAATCGGCAAACGCCCAAAAATCTTCCGTTAATTCACCATCAAGTGTTATAGTATCGTCGGTTTTATTGGCTTTTACCGATGGAGGGTCTGCCAAGCGCAACACTCTGAACTCGCTTCCCCATTCACTTCCCCACCAGCTTTTAAAATACGTACCGCCTGCTCCCCACGGATCCATATCGTCGGTATAACCATCAGGATCAAAAATATTCATTGCAACTTCAACATCGGGATGTTCATCAGTATAACCAAGCTTATCGAGGTGAATTACCATTTCGGCTGTATAACCCGAATCGACTTGACTTGTATCGTTTACAATAGTGCCCGGAGCTTTCCAAGCTGCACCTTCACCCGAACCTTCCGGACCGTTAGTTTCGAATGCAATATCGGGATCGACCCCACCTTGGTTGAAAAACAATTTGTACTCGTACGGAATACCGCTGGCGGATTTAATTTTCATGAACAATCCGTCGCCTTCCCAACTATTGCCAAACTTCCCAACAGACTTATCGTTCGATTGTAACGAGATATAAAGATCCAAGCCGTAATGAATAATTTTTACAAAGGTTAAAGTGGAATCGGTGTTTTCGCCTTTAACATGAGCCGAATCCGTAACGGTGTATGTTACGTCGCCGGGTAACGCTTCTTTACCGAATACCAAATAATCGTATCTTTTAAGCCAATCGGTTTCGTCCAGAACACCATCAATTGTAATCGGGTTTTCGGCACTAACTATCTGAAGATACGGCGGGTCGCTATGACTTTGTCCATGCGTAATGCTGAGTACACCAAAAAGCATTAGTAATAAAATTGTTTTGAATTGCTGATACATCTTTCCTCCGAAAGTTAGTTTGTAGTTTTCTTTATCACAGAATTTCCGATAATGATTCCTGTTGATATTTTCAGATGTTTGGGAGGTTTGTCTTTTTTATCTTTATCGGTCAGTCTTTCCAACAATAGATTTGTGGAAACCCGTCCTATTTCCGATACTTGCACGTGAACGGTTGTAAGTTTTGGTTTCAGAAAATCGCAAAATGCGACGTGATCGAATCCTACAACCCCCAAGTTATCGGGTATTTTGTAACCGAGCAAATTAGCAGTGTTATAGCAACCCGCCGCCATATTATCGTTAGCAGCAAAAATTACATCTGGCTTTTCTTTTAAACTTAATAACCGGCTGCATGCAATTTCACCGCCTTTAATCGTAAAATCGCTTTCAACAATCCATTTCTTATTTATGTGCAATCCGGCATCCCTTAAAGCATCTATATATCCTTGTTTTCTTTTTTGAGCGTCAAAGTTTTCTTCGGGTCCGCAAATAGTAGCGATTTTAGTATGCCCAAGAGTTTTAATGAGGTATTCGGTTATGGAATAAGCACCTTGATAATTATCGATACTAACTTTATCGAACTTTTTGAAACCATCCATATCGCTTATTATCACCACAGGTATTTGATATTTATCCAAAATACTTTCTATTTGTTTATTCATCGAGGGAATCATTAAAATCACACCGTCGACCATACTCTCTTTCATAAAACCGAGAATGGATTCGACTATATTCCTTCTGCTGTGTGAACTTGCTACGAGTAAATTATAGCCGCCGGAATATGAAAGCTCATCGACCCCTTTAATAATTTCAGTATAAAAATCCCCTTGAATCTCAGGTAAAACAAGACCTATAGCGCCGGTAGTTTTTTTTGCTAAATATTTTGCAATACTGTTCGGCGAATAATCGAGTTCTTTGCATATATTGTAAATTTTTTCTCTGGTTTCAGGTTTAACTTTATCGCGGTTTTCTCCGAGGGCTCGAGAAACGGTTGCAATTGATACGCCGGCTTTCTTCGCTATATCGTAAATTGTTGCTTTCATGTTTCTCCCAAAATGTAAGCGCTTACATTTTTAATATATGAATTTCATCCTTTATTTCCAAATAAAATTTGCATTTTTTTATTTTGCAGTTTGTCTATGAAGAAAATTTTTCTCAAAATAATGTAAATTTTTACATGAATGGCATTTTACTTTTCTATCTGAAGTAAAACATGATTAACCGAAAAAAAATTTTCGCTTTCAAATAAAATTTCGACTCAAATATTTTAACACTTAAAAGAAAACGAAATACAAGTAACACCCAGGTTTTCTTCAAACCTTTTTGAAACATTTCTCATCAAACAATAGTTAAATGTGACTGAATTACTTAAAAATTATAATATTGACAAAAAATCGAATGTTTGATATATTAGCACTCGTCTTTAATGAGTGCTAATACAAAACTTTACGGGAGGTAAAAATGGCCGAAGTAAAAATTAAACCTCTTGCCGATAGAGTTTTGATTGAGCCTAAAAAGGCGGAAGAAAAAACAAAAGGCGGTATCGTTTTACCCGATACGGCCAAAGAAAAGCCGATTGAAGGAACCGTTATAGCAACGGGTCCGGGTAGAATTACCGAAGACGGCAAACATATTGAAATGAACGTTAAACCCGGCGATAAAGTATTATACGCAAAATATGCCGGAACGGAAGTAAAAATCGGTGATTCCGAATATCTCATTATGCGCGAAAGCGATATTTTAGGAATTGTTGAATAAAATTTTTTCAAAAACTAAGGAGGAAAAATATGGCAGCTAAAATTGTTGAATTTAGCGCTGAAGCACGTGCGGGACTTAAGTTGGGTGTAGATAAACTGGCTAATGCCGTGAAAGTTACTTTAGGTCCCAAAGGAAGAAACGTAATTATCGAGAAGAAATTCGGTGCACCTACCGTAACAAAAGACGGTGTTACCGTAGCAAAAGAAATTGAATTGGAAGATGAAATCGAGAACATGGGTGCGCAAATGGTACGCGAAGTTGCATCCAAAACAAGCGACGTTGCCGGCGACGGAACAACAACGGCAACAGTCTTGGCTCAAGCAATTTACAGAGAAGGATTGAAAAACGTTACCGCGGGCGCAAACCCGATGGATTTGAAAAGAGGTATCGATATTGCGGTTGGAAAAGTAGTTGACTTTTTGAAAAATATGAGTCGTGAAGTCGGCGGACGTGAAGAAATTGCACAAGTCGGCGCAATCTCCGCCAATAACGACAAGGAAATTGGCAACTTGATTGCCGATGCAATGGAAAAAGTAGGTAAAGACGGTGTTATTACCGTTGAAGAAGCGAAAGGTACTGAAACTGAATTGGATTTGGTGGAAGGTATGCAATTCGATCGCGGTTATCTTTCACCGTATTTCGTTACCGATTCCGAAACCATGGAAGCTGTTTTGGAAGACGCTTTGATTTTAATACACGATAAAAAAATCTCCGCGATGAAAGACCTGCTCCCGATTCTGGAAAAAGTCGCTCAATCGGGTAAACCGTTATTAATTATTGCGGAAGATTTGGAAGGCGAAGCTTTGGCAACTTTGGTAGTTAACAAACTGAGAGGAACTTTAAGAGTTGCCGCAGTTAAAGCTCCGGGATTCGGCGACAGAAGAAAAGCCATGTTGGACGATATCGCCATCCTAACCGGCGGTACGGTTATTTCCGAAGAACGCGGCTTTAAATTGGAAAACGCTACAATGGAATATCTCGGAAGAGCCAAAAAAGTGGTAATCGACAAAGACAACACCACAATTGTTGAAGGTGCAGGAAAAAGCGAAGACATCAAAAAAAGAATAAACGAAATAAAAGCACAAATCGAAAAAACTACTTCCGATTACGACAGAGAAAAACTACAAGAACGCTTGGCTAAACTTTCGGGCGGTGTTGCCGTTCTGAAAATAGGTGCCGCTACGGAAGTTGAAATGAAAGAGAAAAAAGCCCGAGTGGAAGACGCTTTGCACGCAACCAGAGCTGCCGTTGAAGAAGGTATTGTTCCCGGCGGCGGTGTCGCTTTCGTTAGAGCAATTGCGGCTTTAGACGGAGTTGAAGGCGATAATCTCGATCAAACCACCGGTATTAAAATCGTTCAAAAAGCTTTGGGCGAACCGCTGAAACAAATCGTTAGCAACGCCGGTTTGGAAGGCGCCGTTGTATTGAACAAAGTATTGGAAGGCAAAGACAGTTTCGGATTTAACGCCCAAACCGAAGAATACGAAGACTTAATGGAATCAGGCGTAATCGATCCGACCAAAGTAACAAGAACGGCTCTGGAAAACGCAGCTTCCGTTTCCTCGTTGTTAATTACAACCGAAGCGGTTGTTTACGAAAAGAAAGAAGAAGAAAAAGCTCCCGCAATGCCGGGTGGTATGGGTGGAATGGACGGAATGTATTAATAGATTGAACACGTTGAAAATAAAAGCCCGACTGAATGGTCGGGCTTTTTTATTTTTTAAATGGAATTTCTAAATACTTTTTTCTTCCCCCTTCAATTCCCTATTCCGCAACAATTGCTTGTTTCCCGAACGTTTCTTCAAAAAGGGATTTTCTCCGGTTGAAGCTCCATTTCTCCAAATCGATTGTAGCGTTATCGTTTACCACCGGCGAAAAAACAATCTTTCCCTTGTTTACTTTAACCTTTACACCGGTAACCAATTGACTGTGTGTACGATCGAACGAATCCGCCAAACGGAGAATTGCCGCAAGTTTTCTCACAACATTTTTGTTTTTCTTATTTAAAACACTAAATTCTTTGTGCGTTTCCTTGGGATGACTTTTACGATGGTAACGGGCTACGTTTGCAATTATTCTTATTTCGGTTTCGTTAAAACCGAGCAGTTCGCTGTGCAGAATTATATATTGACTGTGGCGGTGATGTTGCGAATGCGAAATATGATATCCGATATCGTGCAAAATTGCAGCAGCCTCCAAATACTCGCGGCACTCGTTTCTCAAACCCAATTCCTCTTGAAGCTGGTCGTAAATTTTCAACGCAAGTTTTGCAACATGCATGCAATGTTTGCGGTCGTAGTTACACGATTCCGATAAATTTTTCACACTGTCGAATCTGATATCGCAGAGTTTCGGTTTACCAGTGCGTCTTTCTTCTTTCTGCAATGTGTCGATAATTATTCCTTCGCGCAAGGCGTAACCGGATATTGTTAATTCTTTGATTTTTAATTTTTCAAAAATCGTATCTAAAATTATTATTCCGGCGGGAATAATATCCGCTCGTTTTGCATCAAGTCCTTTTATCTTCATTCTATCTTCAGGTGTTGTTGCATTCAGAACGGCTTTTTTAACATCCGAAAATTCTTTATATGTAAAAGTGAAATTATTCAATATTTTAGGCTGAACGGATTTTCTGTTTTTCTTGGAATAAATCATTAACCCGGTTGCCATAATTGTTCCGGAAGAACCCACATAAATTTCACAACCGATTTGTTTTATTTCGCGGGTAATTTTGTAAAGTTCGCCTTCAACCCATTTTTTGCAGTTTTTTATTCTGTCCTTCGTTACAATGTAATCGGGGAAAAACCGCTGTGTTAATCTTACGGCGCCCAGTTTTATACTTGTCGCATATTTCAGATTGCCTTCCTTGCCGATTGAAAATTCCGTGCTTCCCCCGCCGATATCGATAGACAAAACTTGTTTATCGTAAACGGGAACGGCTTTTAGAACGCCCAAATAAATTAATCTCGCTTCTTCATAACCGCTTACAACTTCAATTTCAATTCCTGTTTGCTCGTAAACTTGCCTGATAAATTCGTTTTTATTCAGAGCTTCGCGCACGGCGCTTGTAGCAACCGCTCTTACCTTTGCGTTATGCGATTCCGCAATCTTTTTAAATCTTTCCAAAGCGGCAATTGCGCGTTTTGCGGCATCGGGATTAATAAATTTAATATCGCCTACGTTCCCTTCGCCCAAACGTATCACTTCCCTTTCACGGTCGATAATTTCAAAATTTCCGTCTTCTTTAACTTTCACCACAATTAAGTGGAACGAGTTTGTTCCTATGTCAATTGCCGCTAAGTTCATCGGTCTCCACTTTTTCTTCCGATAATATTTTTTTACATAACGGGAAAACGTCTTCCACTTGAACTTCGTCGATTAAATCGGATTTGCGAATAAAATACTTGTTTGAACCGATAGGCGCCCAATTGAACGGATTTGTAGGACCGAAAATCGATACTTGAGGTGTTGAAGTTGTTCCGGCAACGTGCATAACTCCGGTATCGTTTGTAATGAACAGATCGCTTTTAGAAATAAGAGCGGCGAGTTCGGGAATTGTGCGGTTCATAAAAACATCAATCTTTAATCCCAAATTATCTTTTACGTAATTAATTTCCTCATTGTCGCTGTTACTTCCGGTTAAATAAAACTTAGCCGGAAATTCCGCATTTAATTTCCGGATCAATTCAATGTATTTGTCAAGCGACCAACGGTTTTTCGGTTTGCCCGCACCCACGTGTAAACCGATTAACTTTTCGCCATTTTTTAATCCCAATCGCTCTATAAATTTTTCGGCGTTAATACTGTCTTCTTCTTCGAAATTAACCGCCGATGAATAATCGTTCGTATCAATTCCGAACGGCCGAACCAAATCCAATATGAAATCCGATACGTGTGCGTCCGGCTTTTTATTCCAATCCAAATCGATTCTTCTGTCGAACAAAAAATTATATTTGTTCGGTTGCCCGTTCAAACTCTTAACGCCAATTCTTATTTTCGATTTGGAAACTCTCATTAAAAACAAACTTGTAAACGAAACGGAAACGGTTGAAGGTGTAATTGCCAAATCGTAATTTTTTTTCAGCAATTTCCGTAATTTATTGAAGTATGAATAATTAAATATTTTTCTTTTGTCGAAAACGAATAGTTCATCGATAAATTGATTTTTAACGACTGCGAAATAATTTTGCGGACTTGCAATAACCGTAAGGCGGGCTTCGGGAAATTTTTCTTTCACCGCTCTGAATAACGAAACGCTTGCAAGTAAATCACCGAATTGATTGTGTTGACGTACGATTAAAATAGCGGCGGGCTTGCCGATTTCCGTGCTTTTGTTTTCCTTTACCCCGAAAAAAATTTTAAACACTCCGGTAACAAAACCAGACCAAAAGTCTCTAACGGACATTAATTTTCTTGTTTCCCCGTTTGATTGTTTTCAATTTCCTCAAACTCGGCTTCAATTATGTCTTCTTGCTTAATTTTCAAATTCTCTTTTTTCGCCTGTTTTACCGGCTCACTCTTGGCGGGAGCAACAAAAAGCGAGATTAAGTATTTCACAATCTTATACACGAAATAAAAAAATATTAAATAAATTATAAATCTCATTTACTCTGTTCAGCCTCTATTTTAATTACCGGATTAAAATACTCGATGAATCCTCTGTCTTCTCTGAAAATTTGCCGGTATAGTTCCTCGAA
Organism: uncultured Melioribacteraceae bacterium; assembly: GCA_964553325.1. Lineage (GTDB taxonomy): Bacteria > Bacteroidota > Ignavibacteria > Ignavibacteriales > Melioribacteraceae > BMS3ABIN04. The sequence goes on from CAZKKI010000025.1 coordinate 78,987, forward strand.
GTCGCTTTCCTTATTTACAAAATCTATGTCGGTTGTATTAACAATAAGCAAAGGTGTATTATTATATTTGAAAAAGAAATCGTTGTATGCTTGACTCAGTTCGGTTATATATTTTCGCGTAATGTTTCTTTCGATTTTTCTGCCTCTCTTTTTTATGTTGTACATCAACCGGTCAACGCTCGATTGCAAATAAACAACCAAATCGATTTTCCTCAAATTCCTTTGCAGCAACGGGAAAATATTTTCGTATAAACGCAATTCTTCGCCTTCAAGATTCAAGTAAGCGAAAATTCTGTCCTTATCGAAAAAATAATCCGCCACAACGTAAGAAGAAAACAAATCTTCTTGATCGAGCAATTGTTGCTGTTTGTAACGATTGAACAGAAAAAACATTTGCGTTTGGAAAGCATATCTTTTTCTGTTATCGTAAAATTTTTCCAGAAAAGGATTCTTCTCAAACTCTTCGAGAATTAAATTGGCACCTAACTTTGCCGCCAGTTTTTTGGCTAGCGAAGTTTTACCCGCACCAATTACACCTTCGATGGCAATATACCTTACTTCAGACAAGATTAACTCCTTCAAGTTTTAAGCTTTCATTCCCGAATACGTTATAAACATAAGTTGTTTGAAGCTCTTCGGCCAATTCGGAAATACTTCGATTGTAAAGCGGATGAATAAAATTAGAATCAATTTCTTTCAAAGGCAATAATACAAAATCTCTATGAATTATTTCAGGATGAGGCACAATTATTTTTTCATCCGAAAAAATCAAACCGCCGAAAAATAAAATGTCTATATCGATTTCGCGCGCACCCCAGCGCATTCTTTTGTTTCTGCCGATTTCCTTCTCGGTGTTTTTCAGAAATTCGAACAGCCGGAAAACATCGAAACCGGATTTTATTTCCAATGCCAAATTCAAATAATCGTTTTGATTTTTGGGTCCCAAAGGTTTGGATTCGTACACGGAAGAAACGGCAACAATTTCACAATTTTCATTTTCCGAAATTTTCCTTATTGCTTGCGAAAGGTAATTAAGCCGGTCGCCCATATTCGAACCTAATCCCAAAAATATTTTACCGGTCATTTTCTTTAATTACCTCCGCTTCAACGTGATCGATAAAGCCGCCCACCGGTACGTTATATTTTCTTATCCTAACACCGATTTTTTGAATATCGGGATATTTTTGCAATAACTTATCGGCAATAATTGTGGCAAGCGTTTCAATCAAGTAATATTTTTTCTCTTGAACGATTTGAGAAATATATTTGTAAACATCATCGTAGTTAATCGTCAGCTTCAGGTTATCTTGTTTTGCCGCTTCGCTGAAATCGGTGTAAATGTCAACATCTGCTTCAAACTTTCCTCCGATGTGCTGTTCTTCTTTCATCACACCGTGATATGCGTAAAAAGTGGCGTTTTTAATTCTTATTATATTCGTCAACCCGTTATTCCTTTATTCGACTTAATAAAACTCATCAATCCTTTAAAATTAGCAAATAAAATTCCAATAAGCACCAAAGAACTTCCGGCAATATCGAGAACGGTAAATACTTCGGAAGCAAACAACCAACCGATTAACACGGCAATTATCGGAGTAATAAAAGCCGAAAGCGAAAGGATTACAACATTAATGCGCTGCATGAGCCAATAGTAAATTGTAAATGTAACTAACGTTCCGAAAAACGCGAGGTAAATTACCGAACCGATTGCGACCGGAGAATATTCTATTCCCTTTAAATTTTCGAAAAATAATGACGCAATTAACAGAACAACTCCCCCGATTACCAACGGAATAAAGTTCATCGATAAAGGATTCAAATGCTTTCCGTATTTTTTAACCATAACGGCAATTCCGCCTTGCATGGCGGCGCTCACAATTACCGCAATCATTCCGGCAATGCTTATTTTAAAATTCAAGGAAATATCATCTGAAAAAATAACAACTATTCCTGCAAACCCCAGCACAACACCTATTGCTTTGAACAAATCTACGCTTTCGTCGGGCAGAGAAATCTTAGAAAATATCGTAACAAAAAAAGGAAATGTAGCGAAAAGCACCGATGCTAATCCCGTGGGAATATATTGTTCCGCCCAATAAACCAAAGAAAACGGAATAACGAACGAGAAAATTCCCATTATCCAATACAATCGGATTGACGTTTTATCCTTTTGGATTCTCAAGCCTCGTAGAATCATAAAAACGTATATGAAAATTGCGGCGAGAGAAAATCTCAAACCGGCGGAATACATCGGAGGGAATTCATTCAATCCCAATTTGATAGCATACCAAGTGGAACCCCAAATCAAACAAATTAAAACATATCCGCCTATTATTTTGAATTTATCGTTTATCATTCTTGGTTTTCTTTCAAAGCGATAACAGCAAAAGCCCTACCCGATTTCTTCCCATCGCGGCGGTAAGAATGCAAAATATTCTTTTCCGCATAACTGCACATATTCGATACTTGAATTTTCGAAGTGTCCAAACCGAATTTCACCAATAAATCGAAATTAGCCTTTTTCACATCGAGGTACAATTTACCGTTTTGTTCCGACAAATATTCGGAATCGAAAAATTCGGCGAACTCCGGCCCGACTTCATAATTCTTTTGCGAAATAGAAGGACCTATGTAAGCAAATAAGTCGGTCGGATTCGAACCGAACCGTTCGCGCATAACTTCCAAAGTTTTCAATACAATTTGCTTTTGCGTACCCTTCCAACCTGAATGAACTGCGGCAATTACTTTATTTTTCGAATCGTAAACAAAAATCGGCGCGCAATCGGCGGTCGAAATAGCCAATCCTATTCCCTTTTGATTCGTAATCATCGCGTCGCTTTCACCTACATTAAATTTTTCCGAATCTATAACCGTTACAACGTCGCTGTGAACTTGTTTTTGAATTGCAACTTTAACGGGATTTAAACCGAGTTTAGTAAAAAAAGCGGTTCGATTTTCTTTTACAATATCCGGATTATCGCCGACCGACAGCGACATGTTGAAATAAAACGGCGCCTTGCGGTTCAAACCGATTTTTGTGCTCATCCCGAAAATTACGCCGGGGAAAGAGTCGAGTAAAGAAGATCCGATAATCAGCATTTTATCCAAATAAAATTTTAATTCGAGTCCGTAATTTAAGAAGCATAAGGGATAATTAAAAATATGCGAAAGCACGGCTAAACCCGGTCATTCGAATGCGGAGCGTTTTATATTTGCGAGTCAAGAGTTTTTTTAAACGAATGGATTTACATTTACTTTTCCATATCATAATTAATCTTTCCGGCGGAATCATCAAAATACAAACCGGGTTTAATCAACAAAAATATCACCGGATTAAAATAGTCGAATCTCCGCCCGGAAAATTGCGGAATAAAAATATCGTTCCGGGTTGAATCGGAATATATTTTTTCGAAATACGATTCATACAACTTTTCCTCATTTCCGTAAAGAATTCCTTCCTCTAAAATCAAAATGCTTTTATTCCCGTTTAATATTAATCCGTGAACTTCTCCATGCGGTTTTTCCTCGTCCGGCATTTGCTGTGCCAGAAGTGAACCCGCAATTAACCAAAAAATTATAAATAATTTCGACATACATTTTTACATTTTGTTAACCTATTTTCGAAACAAAGGAAGGAATAATTAACCTTTGGAAATAAGAAATTAACATAAAGAGTAGCCGCGTAAAAATTCATCCGCTTTCATTCTTTTTCTGCCTTCGGGTTGGATTTCCAAAATCTTCAAAGTGTTATCTTTTGTTCCGATAAAAAGCTCTTTTTTAGTGCTTCGAATTTCACCCGGTTCAAGCAAGGGTTGTTCAACCACTTCCGAAGAAAACACTTTGTAGATTTTTCCGTTCCGCTCAAAAAACGCAGCAGGATAAGGCGACAATCCACGAATTAGATTGTGAATTTCCCGAGCCGGTTTGTTCCAATCGATTTTGCAAATTTCTCTTGTGATTTTTGGAGCCGGCGTAGCAAGCGAATTATCTTGTTCGGTTAACTCGTAGTTTCCGCTTTCTATCAAGTCGATTGTCTCTACAACAAGTCCGGCGCCAATTTCCGCAAGTTTATCGTGCAAAGTACCCAGGTTGTCGTTTTCGTCGATTTTTACTTTACGCTGTAAAATAATGTTTCCGGTGTCCACTTTTTCTTTAAGGAAAAAAGTTGTTACGCCCGTTTCCCGTTCCCCGTTTATCAATGCCCATTGAATCGGCGCCGCGCCACGGTATTTAGGCAAAAGCGATGCGTGCAAATTAAACGAACCTTTCGGGGGAATTGTAAAAACTTCTTTCGGTAAAATTCTGAACGCAACCACCACAAACAAATCGGCTTTTATATTTTTCAACGAGTTTATGAAGTTTTCGTCTTTGAATTTAACGGGCTGTAATACTTTAATGTTATGTTCTACGGCGAATTTTTTCACCGGAGTAAATTGTACCTTTCTGCCTCTGCCCCGTTCTTTATCCGGCGCGGTAACCACCGCTTCAATCGAATGTTTACTTTCCATTATCTTTTTTAAAGTCGGAATTGCGAAATCGGGCGTGCCGAAGAAAACAATTTTCATTTATTACCTGAAAGTTTATCGGATGAAAAATTATTTGGAAGTAATCGGGTAATCAACTTTAACTTCCCGGTTTTGAATTAAACGTAATTCTTCTTGAAGCGCTTTTTTGATTTCCGCATTTACTCTATCGGGAATTAACTTACCAATCAAATGATCGTACTCGTGAAGAATTACTCGGGCGAACAAATCGTCCGCTTCGACTTCCCGAACATTTTCATCGGTATCCAAATATCTTACTTTAATCGACTCGGGACGTTCGACTTCGGCTCGTAAATTCGGCAGACTCAAGCATCCTTCTTCCATAACAACGGTATCATCGGAATGTAAAATTATTTCCGGATTAATCATTACAACCGGTTTGTATTTTTCATATCCTTCAACGGGTGAAATATCAACAATAAAAATTTGTTTATCGATATCCACTTGATTTGCAGCCAAACCGATTCCGTTTGCATTTCGCATTGTTGCAAACATATTTTGAATCAAACCGATTATTTCATCGTCAATTTGTTTTACGGGCGAAGCCGTCTTCCGCAAAATCGGATCGCCGTAAACAGTAATGGGTAATATTGCCACTATTTTATTTCCTCTTTTTCTTCCGTTTTTACTTCAACCACTTGTGCGGTTAAATCTTTATATAATAAAATTTCCGTTGAGTAAAACAACATTTTTATTAATAATCTAAAAATAATTAACATTTGACGAACAACAAAAAGTAAAATAAGATAATAATAAGGTTTGGTGGGAATAACAATTCCGATTAAATTATAAAAAACGGCGCCCACCGCACCGATTACCGCAACAATTAAAAAGACGGAAAAGATTTTATAAAAATTACGTGAAGTGATTTTCAAAGTTCCGAGCAATTCTTGAAGTACTTTCGTTCTATCGTTTACAACCAACGAAATTTTCGTATAGTCGGAAATAACGGTTAAAACTCCGATTATAAAAATTAAAAGCAGATAACGGAACGAACGCGTTAGAAAATCTCCCATTTCGTTTTCCACATCGGCGTAATACCAACCGATTAGATTTCCGAAGTAATCGTTAAGCTTAAAAACCAAAAAGAATAAAATTAAAATGACAACCAGCAAACGCGTAAACCTTAACCAATATTTTACTCCGCCGTAGAAAAAATCGACCATGTGATTTTTTTGCGGATTGTGAAAAACCGATATTAATCCCCCGATAAAAAAATTCTGTACCAATAAATAAATTCCGGTTAAAACGTAAAGTAAATACGGAAACTGTCCTATGTTTTTCGAATAAAGATATTTAATTTGCAAAAGCCAGCTGAAATCGTATTCGTTCAACAATTTATGACCTAAGACGGAATGATTTAAATTATCGGCGAGAATGTAATAAACGGGTAAAGTTAAAATTAAAGCTCCGAGGGCATTCATTCCCCAAAACAACACTACGAATTTTTTATTATAATAAACCGTACGCGCTCCGAGAGTAAGTATTTCCTTTACCCGCATTTCAAATACTCCCGAAAATCATTAAAGCGTTTTGCAACCAGAAAAACCAATTTGCCGAAAGAGCAAGCGAAGCGGAATAAGAGGGTGAAACAAGAATCGAATTATTCGCAAAATTCAAATCGAATAAATTTTTACGGTAAGGATCGAGTTCGGCGCCCAGCACTTCATCTTCCGTTTCAAATTCGATTTTCCGCCATCTGCTTTTCCCGTTCCAACTCCTTCTTAACGTGTCGTTTTCCGTGTAAATAAATACATCTACGGGGAAAATCCCGTCGCCGGTTCTCTCGATAAATAACGAATATTTATTTGAACCGGTTTTTTTTATACTTTTTATTCTATAATCGAAAACCGCCGATTTCGCATAAATGTTTTCGAAGAACCAATCGAGTTCTCCGTTAACATGACTATCGACAACGCCAATAAAATCAATACCTTTAGGATGTTTGAATTTATATTTGTCATAATATGATTTTAAAATTTCAAACATTTTTTCCGAACCCAAGACACGTTCAAGAGAGTGCAGCATCAATTCCGGTTTCGCATAAGCGTTAACCCGGTAGGAAAATCTATTCGGTAATTTACAAGAAGTATCGGCGATCGAGCCCAAAGTCAAATTTCCGTAATATGCCGAAAGACTCCTATCGTATTCGTTATACGGAATTTTTTCGATTGAATAAATCACGGGTATTTCATTATACGAAAGAAAGTTGATTCCGTACACCGGATAATAACTTGCCAACTTGAAAGTAAGAATTCCCTTTCCGTAATATTTTTCCATAATCTTACTTGCGATGTATGAAGCAAATCCTTCGTCTAACCAAGCTTCGTAAACTTCGTTGTTAGCAAGAATCCCTTGAAAAAATTGATGTGAAAATTCGTGGGCAACCAACTTTTCGGGTGAATGAGTTTCCACGGGAGATATTAAGGGAGCGCTTACGGTAAATAACGTCGGATATTCCATACCGCTACTTGCGCTTGTTCTCGGTACGTCTATTAACGATAAAGTTTGATAAGGATATTTTCCAATGTTTTCTTCAAAGAAACGCAGCGAGTTTTCAACCGCTTGTGCATATCGTTCGTAATATTTTTTTCTGGTCGGTTGAATATAAAAATCAAGGTGGATTTTCGTTCCGTCTTTCCGCAAATAAATTTTTTCCCGGTGAAGTAAATTATCGGCTGCAACCCAAGCAAAATCATGAACGCCGTTCTGAACATACTTGAAAATATTTTCCCGCTCCGTAAATTTTAAACTTACCAAACTTCCTGTGGCTGCTATTTTATAATTTTTCGGCGCTGTAATTTCCGCTTCATATTTTCCGAAATCGGCATAAAAATTCAAGTAAGGATAATACGGTTCGCATATCCATTCCCCGTTTTCGAAAACACCGAGTTTGGGGAACCATTGGGAAATGAAATAAAAACCCGTTCCTCTTGCTTTCCCGAACCTTTTAACCGAAACCGGAATTTTCAAAGAGTAATCAATTTGAATAACGGCGGTATCACCTTTGATTAATTTATTATCGAGCAATATTTTAGCAACCGTACTGTCGCTCGGATATTCAGCATTTACCGCAACGTAACGGAACTCCATTTCCTTTCCGTTTACAACCAACTTTTTAATTTGGAATTCGGTTCTGTTGATATCTGCCAATTTGTAATATCCGGCAAAAACGGAATTGTTACTCTTATAAGCGTTTGCATACAAGTGAAAATAAAGCTCGTCCGCCGGATAATTTGTTGTGTTTCGCCACGTGATTTTTTCTTTAACGGTGATAAGATCTTTTTCCGGTTGAAATTTAATTTTAAATTTATAGTCCGCGATGTTCTCAACGTTCGCACGTTCCGATTTTAACAATCCGTCGGTGTAAAATTCGTCGCCGTTGGTTTGATTTACTCCGGTTTCCAGTTCATTATTAAACCAACCGAGTAACAAATAAATAATTGCCAAGCCCGCAAGAGTGAAAAACTTCATTTCCGATTAATCCGGTTTACGTATAAAACTTTCATTAATTAAAATTAATACCATTCATTGTATTTTACAAAGGCGGAGCGAAGAAAAGAAATATAAAAGATTAAAAACGAACGGCAAACAATTGTGCTAAATTAAAATAAAAAACCCCGATCAAATACGACCGGGGTTAATACAAAGGTGTAAGCCTACGGCGAAATGCTATTTGATTTCTATGGTCTTGGGTTTAATTCTTTCGTGTTTCGGTAAGCGAACCGTTAAAACACCATCTTCCAAATGAGCATCGATTTTCGATTCGTTGATGGTGTCGCTGATTTTGAATTTTCTGTAGAAATTGCCCGTTTCTGTTTCTTTCAAAATATAATTTCTACTGACTTCCTCATCGTAATTGATTCTGCCCATAATTACCAAGCTACCGTCTTCAAGTTTAATCTTAACATTTTCTTTTTTCACACCGGGCATATAAGCCAACAGATAAAAATCATCATCGGTTTCGTAAATATCTACCAAAGGTGCAACCCAAGACTCTCTTTCAAGAGCTTGTTCCCAGCTCTTTTTTTCTTCAACTTTTACCATTTCTTTATTTTCTGCCATTTTTATCACCTCCTATTTATTTTTATTTTTTATCATCGTCGTCAACAACTTCATAGGAAGCATCTTGAACTTCACCGTCGTCGGAACCTTTACTTGCACCGGGCTCTTCCGCAGTTGTTCCGGTTGCCGCTTGTTGTTGCGGTCCGGCTTGCTGCTGATACAAAGTCGGTGCAATTTCGTTCCAAACTTTCGTCAAACTCTCCGTAGCGGCTTTTATTGCATCGGTATCGTTGGTTTTAAGCGCATCTTCAACTTTCTTAATTTCGGTTTCGAGTCTGTTTTTAGCATCTGCAGGAATTTTATCTTTCAATTCCTCCATTTGCTTTTTAGTTTGGAAAACGAGACTATCGGCTTGGTTACGGGCTTCTGCAGCTTCTTTACGTTTCTTATCCTCAGCAGCGTGTTCCTTAGCTTCGCGTTTCATTCTCTCTATTTCTTCTTGGGTCAATCCACTCGAAGATGTAATTCTTATGCTTTGTTCTTTACCCGTAGCCTTATCTTTAGCCGAAACGTGTAAAATACCGTTTGCATCTATATCGAACGTCACTTCGATTTGTGGTACTCCTCTTGGAGCCGGCGGAATTCCGTCCAAGTGGAATCTACCCAAAGTTCTGTTATCCGCAGCCATCGGTCTTTCGCCTTGAAGTACGTGAATTTCAACCGAAGGTTGATTATCGGTTGCGGTGGAAAAGATTTCGCTCTTTCTCGTCGGTATCGTCGTATTGGCTTCAATCAATTTCGTCATAACTCCACCCATAGTTTCAATACCCAAAGACAACGGAGTAACATCCAACAATAATACGTCTTTTACGTCGCCAGCCAATACACCGCCTTGAATTGCCGCACCGATAGCAACAACTTCATCGGGATTAACACCTTTATGCGGATCTTTACCGAAAATTTGTTTTACCAGTTCTTGAACTTTCGGTATTCTTGTCGAACCACCTACCAAAATCACTTCGTCTACTTGAGACGCAGTAATACCGGCATCTTTCAATGCGGTTTCACATGGTCCTACCGTTCTTTGCAACAGGTCATCAATCAACTGCTCGAATTTAGCCCGAGTAATTGTAATGTTCATGTGTTTAGGACCATCCTGTGTTGCGGTAATAAACGGCAAATTAACATCGGTTTGAGTAGTTGTAGAAAGTTCAATCTTTGCTTTTTCGGCAGCTTCTTTCAATCTTTGCAAAGCCATCGGATCTTTTCGCAAATCGATTCCTTCTTGTTTCTCGAACTCATCCGCCAAATAATCAATCAATCTTTGATCGAAATCATCGCCACCCAAATGCGTGTCGCCGTTTGTAGATTTAACTTCGAAAACTCCTTCGCCAAGTTGAAGGATTGAAATATCGAACGTACCACCACCTAAATCGTATACTGCAACCAACTCTTCCTTACCTTTCTTATCGAGACCATAAGCAAGGGCTGCAGCAGTCGGCTCGTTTATAATTCTTTTTACGGTCAATCCTGCAATTTCACCCGCATCTTTGGTTGCTTGCCGTTGCGAATCGTTAAAGTAAGCCGGAACGGTGATTACCGCTTCTTTTACTTCTTGACCGAGATAATCCTCGGCGGTTTTTTTCATTTTTTGTAAAATCATGGCGCTGATTTCAGGCGGAGAATATAGCCTATCGCCAACTTTAACTCTTGCGGTTCCGTTCTCTCCCTCAACAACTTCGTAAGGCACTTCTTTAATTTCATTGAGTACCTCGTTGTATCTACGACCCATAAAACGTTTAATTGAAAATATTGTATTTTTGGGATTCGTTACGGCTTGTCGTTTCGCAGGTTGACCGACCAATCTTTCTCCGTTTTTAGTAAATGCAACAACCGAAGGTGTAGTTCTGCCACCTTCCGCATTAGGAATTACAACCGGTTCGTTACCTTCCATCACCGCAACACACGAGTTTGTTGTTCCCAAATCAATTCCTATAATTTTTCCCATATCCATCACTCCTTTTTTAATTTAGTTTAAGAAAAAAAGGTGGGCAGAGCCACCTCCTTTTCCATTATTTAAGTTCAATTAATTTTTCTTTCGATTTTTTAGGTTCAATTTTATTCAGTTTGATGTGCAACATACCGTCTTTGAATTTAGCATCAACGTGATCGGTATCCACTTCTACAGGCAAAGTGAAGCTTCGTTGGAAAGTACCGTACAATCTTTCCGTTCTGAAGAAATTCTTTTCTTTCTTTTCTTCTTCTCTTTTCTTTTCACCTTGAATGGTTAAAATGTTATCTTGCAATGTGATTTTTAAATCTTTTTTGCTAACACCGGGAATTTCGGCATCAATATAAATGTGTTTGTCATCTTCTGAAATATCGATTCTGGGCGAAAAGCTATCGACCATGTTAAAAGGAAAAGTCGGTAACTCATCGAAAATTCTTTGTACTCTGTCGGTTAACGTTTCAAATTCTTTGAAAGGTTCAAATTTTATTAGTGTCATGGCTCTCTCACCTCCCTTTTTGTTTTTTGTTTGTTCTGCCCTTGTAAAAACAAACTGTGTGCCAAACATCACGGAACGCCGTAACTCATTATATTTCAATAAGTTACGAGCTTTATTCGTTTTTTTAGCGTGTCGGTCATTTTTGCATACATACATTAATTATGGCGCACTTTTGATAATTTTGTCATTATTTACTAACTTTTTAACATACTTTCAAAACGGAGGAAACCGTGTTTAACATCGAAGAATTCGACATTAAACTCGATACTAACGTGATTGGTCGGAATTTTATTTACGTTGAAGAAATAGAATCTACTAACGAATTTTTATTGAAAACCGACGATAAATTACCAACCGGTACGGTCGTTCTTGCCGAACATCAATCCGAGGGGAAAGGACGTCGAAACAAAGAGTGGAAAAGCGATAAAAACCAAAATTTAACATTTTCAATTTTATTGTTGCCGTATCCCAAAATGCCGAATATTAATCTTATAAACTTGAGTACATCGCTTTCCATTGCCCAAACCCTCGAAAATCTTTACCAGTTCGATGTGGAATTAAAGTGGCCCAACGATGTATTAATTAATAAGAAAAAAATTGCCGGGGTTTTAATTGAAACGGTTTCACGCGGCGATAAACTCGAAAAAATGATTATAGGAATGGGAATTAATGTAAATCAACCGGTTTTTTCGGGTAAATTCGATTTAAAACCGACTTCGATCAGAATCGAATCCAAACGCGAAGTAAGCAGGGAAAAATTATTAAGTGAAATTCTTAATCAATTCGAAGAAAATTTAAGAACTCTGGAAAAATCTTCAACCAAAATTCTGAATGCTTGGCGTCTTCGATGTAAAATGATAGGCGAGAAAGTTAAAATTGTGCAAGACAAAAAAATCAAATACGGAATCTTCGACGATATCGATCATAACGGTTTCTTGGTTTTGAAAACACGCGAAGGATATGAAAAAATTCATTTCGGTGATATTTCGTTAAGGTAAAAAATGAAAAAAATTTATTTGGATAATGCGGCAACAACCCCCGTACATCCGAAGGTAATAGAAAAAATGTTGCCTTTTTTTAGCGATTACTTCGGTAATCCTTCTTCAATTCACTCATTCGGGAGAAAAGCAAAGGTTGCGATCGAGGAAGCACGGGAAACAATTGCCGGATTTTTGAACTGCGAGCCCAGTGAAATTTATTTTACAAGCGGTGGAACGGAAGCTAATAACTTCCTCTTAAGCGGAATAATGGAAACAAATTATAATGATACACGCAGAAATTTATTAATAACTTCCAAAGCGGAACATGATTCGGTTTTAAAAACAGCTGAAAAAATCGGGAAGAGTTTCAATGTGAAATTTATCTCACCGGATAAAAACGGTGATTTTCCCGATACCTATTCGGATTTGTTTTCCGACCCAAATTTATCTTTGGTCTCGCTAATGATGACAAATAACGAAACGGGAATCAAAACCGACTTGGTTAAATTCGTTGAGCTCGCAAAAGAAAACGGTTCCTTTTTTCATACAGATGCGGTACAAAGTTTCGGTAAAGAGAAAATCGATTTGAAAAAATTGAATGTCGATGCTTTAACCGCTTCCGCACACAAAATCGGTGGTCCGAAAGGAACAGGCTTGGCTTTTGTAAGAACCGGCACACCCGTCTCACCGTTAATTTTAGGCGGGGCACAAGAAAGAAACCGGCGAGGCGGGACGGAGAACGTTGCTGGTATCGTCGGCTTTGCCGAAGCGGTTAAAATAGTTGGAGATGTGATGGAAGAAAATTCCGCAAAAGTTCAATCACTTAGAAATTTGCTGCGGGACGGTATTTCTTCAATCGACGGGGAATTCATTAAAATAAACGAGGGGCGGAACCAATCCCCTTACGTTCTCAGCATTACTTTATCCCCCGAAAAATACAAAACCGATACGGAATCGATTCTAATGTTTCTGGATATTAACGGTATAGCGGCTTCGGCCGGTTCGGCTTGCACTTCCGGAACAGTGAAACCTTCTCATGTTATTACCGCAATGGGTCACGAAAAAAACTACGCGGCGGGCACCATTAGATTTTCATTTGCTCCCTCAAACACCAACGAAGAAATTTATTACACATTGGATGTATTGAAAAAACTAACCGTAAAATTCAAAAAATAACGGGAGCACATATTACAGCCGTGCTCCTCGCCCGGCAAACGCAATCGTTGCTGAAAACAAAGCCAAGTATTGGGATTTTTGCTAAAATTTGAGGATTATACATAAAAAAAGGATTAACCCGCTCGAGCTAATCCTTTGTAAAATATAAAGTTAAGTTATTTTAGTTAACGTGTAAATGTCCTGCGATTTTTAATCTGTTCAATGCTCTTTTCAGCGCCGCTTCGGCACGAGCAACATCGATATTCGGATCGTTTTTATGCGCTAATCTTTCCTTGGCTCGCTCCAAAGCTCTCTCCGCTCTTTCAACATCAATCTCATCCGCACTTTCAAAGCTCTCTACCAAAATCAAAACACGGTTATTCAAGACCTCAATCATGCCACCGCCGGTAGCAAATATCTTTTCATCGTTGTTTTGTTCAACGATTTTAATTTTCCCGATTTCCAAGCTACTCAAGATGGGAGCATGGTTGAAAAGCACTTGAAAGTTCCCTTTGGAACCGGGAACTGTAACCGAAACAACTTCGGCGTTATAAGCCGATTTCGAAGGTGTTATAACTTCAACATTTATTAGTTTCATATTATTTCTTCATCTTTTTAGCTTTTTCTACTGCTTCTTCAATGCTACCGACGTACATAAATGCCATTTCGGGTAAATCGTCGTGTTTACCTTCAATTATTTCTTTAAAGCTTCTTATTGTATCTTCAAGTTTAACATACTTTCCGGGTAAGCCGGTAAACTGTTCCGCTACGTGGAACGGTTGGCTTAAGAATCTTTGAATTCTACGGGCTCTTCTAACCGTAATTTTATCTTCTTCCGATAATTCGTCCATACCCAAGATATTAATGATATCTTGCAAATCTTTGTATTGCTGAAGAATTTCTTTTACTTGAGTAGCAACGTTATAATGCTCTTCGCCCAAGATTCCGGGTTCGAGAATTCGCGAGGTCGAATCCAAAGGATCGACGGCCGGATAAATACCGAGCTCGGATATTTGACGACTAAGTACCGTGGTAGCGTCCAAGTGGGAAAAAGCTGTTGCCGGCGCCGGGTCCGTTAAGTCGTCTGCCGGAACATAAATCGCTTGCACGGAAGTAATAGAACCTTTTT
>CAZKKI010000026.1:0-49385 GCA_964553325.1 uncultured Melioribacteraceae bacterium
AAAGAGTTAATTGAAAAGGCGAAGAAAGGCGACAATAAAGCGCTGACCGAACTTGTGAAAAAGTACGAGCAGACCGTTTACAACTTTGCGTTTAAGATTTGCAGAGACAAGGAAAGAGCCGAACATACGATGCAAGAAACTTTTTTAAGTATGATTAAATCCTTGCATCAGTTCAGCGGTAACTCGAAATTTTCAACTTGGCTTTACACAATTGTTTCGAACCACTGTTTGATGTTGGCTCGCTCGCAAAAAGTAAGAGGGTTCACTCCGCTTGAAGACGAAGACGGAATAGTCGAGGAAAAAAATATAGCGGATTGGAAAATTACTCCGGATAAAGTTGCGGAAAATAACGAACTAAAAAATATTTTGGACGAAGCTATTAAAAAATTACCGTACGATTACAGAATTGTATTTATGCTAAGGGATATCGAAGGATTTTCTACGGAAGAAACGGGGAAAATGACAAATCTCTCGATCCCCGCCGTTAAATCGCGTTTACACAGAGCAAGAGCATTTTTAAGGAATGAATTAAATGCAGCATTCCAAGAATAAAAAAAATAAAATTACATGCAAAGAGGTAATGCACCATCTTTGCGAAACACTCGGTGAAGATCTCGATTCGCCGAAGTGCGTGGAAATTAAAGATCATCTCGATAATTGCGAGAATTGTCGCAACTATTTTAAAACCATCGAGGCAACAATTCAATTCTACAAACAATACAATGTGCAGTTGCCCGAAGAAAGTCACAATAAATTACTCGATTTTCTCGGTTTGAAAGAAGACGAAAACAATCCCGATTAATCTTTAATATTTCAAGGAGAAAATAACTTGTTAAAGGATTCGTATACATACTCCACCCGGTTGAATTGGCAAGACGGTTCTCTCGGTGTTTTGCGCTCGGATGATTTTCCGGAGTTGAAAGTTGCATCGCCGACGGATTTTCCATTCGGCGTACCCCAAACATGGACACCCGAACATCTTTTCGTCGCTTCCGTGGAAATTTGTCTTATGACGACTTTTACCGCAATCGCAAGAAATTCAAAAGTAAGTTTGGTTCACTACTCTTCGGAAACAACGGGCAAAATGGAAAAGATGGAAAACAATAAATACATGTTTACAAAAATTGTTATTCGTCCTATTGTTAAGGTTGAACTGGAGAAAGATTTGGAAAGAGTGGAACGTATTCTATTCAAAGCCAAAAACATGTGTTTGATTTCGAATTCAATTAAAACGGAAGTGGTGGTGGAACCGGAAATTTCGTTGTCTTGATTTACCTTAAACTTTCCCGTAAATTTTTCGGCAACTTTGCAACTACAAGTTCATAGGAAATATCGATCCACTTTTTAATTTCCCTTTCCGGTATGCCGGAATCAAGCATTACGGTGTTCCAGTGTTTTTTGTTCATGTGGTAACCGGGCAAAACACCGTCGTACTTTTCGCGTAATTCCAATGCTTTTTCGGGCTCGCACTTCAGGTTTATGGAAAAGGGCGGATTTAAATTAAGGAGGCAAAACATTTTACCCGATACTTTGAAAACAAGCGTGGTCTCGTCGAACGGTAAGCTCTCGGTCGTTTCTTTTTTTCTTAAACAATATTTTCTTACTTTTCCTACGTCCACTTTGGATTTATTATTGTGTGAACATTTTCTTAGATTTATAGTCAAGATACTCTTTTTTCGTGAAACCAAATCAAAAAATTTTTGTATTACATAAAAACATACGGAAAATATATGAGATTTTTAAACGTTTTACTTTTTGTTTTCATCACAAGCTCAAGCTGCGATGTTAAATCTTCCGAAAAAATATACGACGAAACTTCGGTGGAGTTGGACACAAACAAAGTTCTGCAACCCAAAGATTACTTTTCGAAAATCGAGATGGTGATTACCAAAATTCTTTCCCGTTACCATTACAGAAATGTTGAAATAGGTGATTCTCTCTCCGAAATAATTTTCGATAATTATATCGATGCGCTGGACTACAACAAAATGTATTTTCTTCAAAGCGACATAAAGAAATTCCAAAAATATCACGATAAAATAGATGATTTTTTATACGACGGTGTGTTGGATCCTCCGTACGAAATTTTTAACGTTTACAAAAAAAGACTCAACCAACGGATGGATTATGTGTTTGCACGATTGCAAAAGGAATTCGATTTTACAATAGACGAATATTACGAACCTGACAGATCGGAAGCCGAATGGGCGCAAACGGAAAATGAACTGAACGAACTTTGGCGAAAAAGACTAAAATATGAAGCATTGAATTTGAAACTTGCGGGTAAAGAATGGGATAAAATAGTAGAAACACTAACCAAGCGATATCAAAATTATCAAAAAGCTATCTTGCGGTACAAATCCGAAGACGTTTTCGATTTGTTTATGAACGTCTTTGCCAATGCTATCGATCCGCACACCGCTTATTTTTCACCCCGGGAATCGGAAAATTTCGACATTAGAATGAAGCTCTCGCTCGAAGGAATCGGTGCACTGCTTCAACAAGACGGCGATTACACGAAAGTGGTACGTATAATTCCGGGTGGACCGGCATACAAAAGCGGTTTGTTGCACCCCGATGACAGAATCGTGGCCGTAGGTCAAGGCGAAGAGGGCGAACTTGTGGACGTAATCGGTTGGAGAATTGACGACGTGGTGCAGATGATAAGAGGCAAAAAGGGAACGATCGTTCGTTTGGCTATAATCGAGGCCAACAGCTCTTCCGATGTTGCCACCGATACAATTTCTCTGGTACGAGATAAAGTAAAACTGGAAGAACGGGCGGCTAAAAAGGAAATTACGGAAATCGAAGAAGACGGAAGAAAATTTAAAATCGGTATAATAAAAATTCCCAGTTTTTACATCGACTTCGAAGCTAAAAGAAAGGGAATCGAGGATTACAAAAGCACCACAAGGGATGTGAAAAAATTATTGTCGGAACTAAAAGACAGCGTAGATGCTATCGTAATCGATTTGAGAAATAACGGCGGCGGCGCTTTGGACGAAGCAATTGCATTAACCGGCTTGTTCATCAAACTCGGACCCGTAGTGCAGGTAAGGAATTCAAACGGTTCGGTAGATATCGGCGAAGATACCGATCCTTCTATCGTTTATTCAGGTCCCCTCGGTGTGCTTGTAAACAGATTCAGCGCATCCGCATCGGAAATATTTTCGGCGGCAATTCAAGATTACGGCAGAGGTTTGGTACTGGGCGAACAAACTTACGGAAAAGGAACCGTGCAGAATTTAATAGATTTGAAAAGATTTTTGCCTGCAATAAACGGAAAAGCGGGCGAACTTAAATTAACCGTTGCCAAATTTTACAGAATTACCGGCAGCAGTACGCAAAATATGGGTGTTGTGCCGGATATAAAATTTCCGACACCGATCGACCCCGACGAGTTCGGCGAAAGCGCCAACCCGAGTGCTTTGGAGTGGGATAGAATCGCACCGACACGGTACACGAAATACGCCGATCTTTCCCCTGTAATTCCCAAATTGGTTGAGGAACACGAACAGAGATTAAAAACCGAACCCGAATTCCAATACATTTTGGAAGATATAGCCGAATACAAAAAGAACAAAGAAAAGAAAAAATATTCGCTGCTCGAAAGCGTAAGAAGGGCGGAAAAAGAGAAAAACGACCGAAAGAAAAAATTACGCGAAGAGGCTCGTAAAAAATTACTCGGTATAACCGACGAAGAAAAGGATAAAGAAAAACTCAAGAATTTAAAAATTGACGATCCGAATTTAGAAGAAACCGGTCACGTAATGGCTGATTTTATAATTTTAAGCAATCCTGAACGATAATTTGCGGAATACGACAAAATAAAATATCATATTGAAATTATAATTCTCAAAGTGATTCACGGTTTTTAAATACAAAATTATTTTTTCTTCGAAAACATAACAATTTTGAACATTCCCGAAAATTCTTGCGCTGGCATTACGATTGTTACACGCTAAGAACGCCGTGTGATCCAAATCACATTCTGAAAATTAACCGTTAATATTTGTGTGAATATTCCGATAGTGCGAATATTCAATATTTAATTTAAACCACACATTCAAGGAGTGTTTATGTTTTCCAAAAAATTTATTCTTACAATTTTTATTTCAATCCTAACCTTAACATTAATTTCCTGCGATAAATTAGAAAACCCCCTCGATACTCAAGGCGACGGAAACACCGTTGTTTCGAACAAAAGCGGTCAACCCATTCCTCAAATCGACGGCGAAGCGGAACTGGGCGGGGTTTTAACCACAATAAAATTCGACATGGAAGCGGCGCAAGGTTTACCTTCGGTTGGAATTGTAATGGGTTTTGCAAGTTTTGGAGACGAAGAAGATGCGGGTACGATTTCGGTAAACGGTAACGTATTGGGAAAATCGGAATACGACGGAAAAACTTATTATATGAGTCCGGGTTTGGGAAGTTTTGAAAGTTTGGCTAATGTTGAATTCAACGGTTCGGAACATGCTTGGGAGGTATCCGGTGCGGGAAACATTCCCGCTTTCAGCGCAAGTGTTGTTAGTCCTACCGATTTCGAAGTACAAAGCCCCTCAGCCGATTCCGCAATAAACAAATCCGGAGGATTGGAAATCCGTTGGTCGGGCGAATCCGATAACAGCAAAATGTTATTTGTCCTCGTCGGATTAGACGGCGAAGGAGATCCGTACATTGAACAGGAAGTTCCGGATAACGGTTTGCACACCATTCCGGCTTCTGCGTTGAGCGCATTTAGCGGACAAGTCATGCTTCAAATAGTAAAATATAAATACAACTTTGCCTCTGCGGGAGGAAAACAATTTGTCATCATCTCCGAAGTTGTAAAATCGGTTAGAGTTACTTTGCAATAAGTAAATTTACGGGCTGAGCGGTAACGTTCGGCCCTTCTTCTTTCATCCTTAAAATTTTGCCTTACCTACAGGTTTAAATTCACCGTTAAAATTCGTAATTTGATTTAGATATCATTTTCCTTCGATTTGGTTTGTGATTTTCTATAACTCTTTGTTGTTTGATTCGTCAAAATTATTGGTGATAAAATGTTTTTCCGGTAACTCGAAAATTAATTTGAAAACTTTCAACGGAATAAAAATGAAAACAAAGTTAACTTCCGTAATTGTTTTAATAACATCCTTCGTTTTACACTCACAACCCACAATTTCCAAAGAACCTTTAAGTCCGAGAATCGCAAATTACCGAATGAACGTCAGATTGATTCCATCGACAAAAACCGTTGAAGGAACGGAAATATTAACTTGGCACAACACTTCGCAGGATACGATTAAAGAGTTGCAATTTCACATGTACATGAACGCTTTTAAAAATACGAAATCGACTTTTTATAAAGAGGGCGGTCACCGCTTCAGAGGCGGGAGCGATAAAGAGAAAAAAGACATTGATTGGGGTTGGGTAAAAATTCTTGAGATGAAAGACGATGCGGGAAACAACTTAACCGGGCGAATGAAGTATATTCAGCCGGACGACGACAACGTTTACGATCAAACCGTTTTAAGCGTCCGGCTAATTGAACCGGTTTTACCCGATTCGGTTATCAAGCTCGAAATCAATTTCAAGACAAAGTTACCCAAAGCCGTTGCGCGCTCGGGTTTTGTGCGGGATTATTTTTTCGTTGCCCAATGGTTTCCAAAAATAGGCGTTTACGAGGTACCCGGACAACGCTACGCTACCAAAGCAGGGTGGAACTGCCATCAATATCATGCCAACACCGAGTTTTATGCTGATTTCGGAAATTACGATGTTACAATCACTTTACCTAAAGAATATATTGTCGGTGCAACGGGAATGGAAAAAGAAACCAAATTAAACACCGACGGAACCAAAACGGTTAATTATTACGCCGAAGACGTTGTTGATTTTGCTTGGACGGCTTCGAAACGATACCGGATTTTCAACGACAAGTGGAAACACGTCAAAATAAAAGCCATGATTCAGCCGGAACATACGGATTTTGCCGACAGAATAATTACTTCGGTAAAATACGCTTTGGAATATTTTGAAAAACACGTGGGTATTTATCCTTATACCACCGTAACAATTGTCGATCCGCCTTATTATGCCTCGGCGGTCGGCGGAATGGAATATCCTACATTTTTCACAACCTTTACGATGTGGGGCGTTCCCGAAAACATAAGATTCATCGAATCCACAACCGTTCATGAATTCGGACACAATTATTTTATGGGAATACTGGCAACCAACGAATTCGAAGAAGCGTGGATGGACGAAGGTTTCAACACTTATTTGGAAACCCGTGTAATGGATCATTATTACGGGGAAAAAACTGCGGCTATCGACTTTTACGGATTTCACGCTGGCGATTTCGAACTTATGCGTTCGGGTTACACGAATATGAAAAATCCCAAAATTGCCCCAAGCGCTATTCCCGCTTGGAAATTTCCTTACGATTACTCATCCCTTACTTACAGTAAAATTGCCACATGGATGACAATGCTTGAAAGACTGGTGGGACGCGAAACAATGGACGAGATAATGAAAACATACTACAATCGCTGGAAATTCAAACATCCGTGCGCAACCGATTTCATATCGATTGTGAACGAAGTTGTGCACAAAAACCACGGCACTAAATTCGGAAAAAATATGAATTGGTTTTTCGATCAAGTGCTTTACGGTACGGGAGTTCTGGATTACAAACTCAGAAGCATCAAAAATGTAAAGGTGAAAAAAGCTAAAGGGATTTTCGATAACCCCACCGATACTCTCGATAATAATAAAATAAATAAAGATTCCACTTGGTACAAATCATCGGTTTATGTTGAAAGGCTCGGTGAAATTCAAATGCCTGTTGAAATTCTTGTTCATTTCGCCAACGGTTCCGAAAAACTTGAACGTTGGGACGGTAAAGGCAGATTCAAAATATTCAAATACGAAAAACCCCATAAAATACTTTGGGCTAAACTCGATCCCGCTAACAAATTAACAATGGAAATAAACTTGAAAAACAATAGTCTTAACACAAAACCCAGAACATCGGTTGTTTGGAAATACGCCTCCAAAGTTTTATTCTGGCTCGAAAACATGATGCTCGGTGCATCGATGATTTTTTAACTTTGAAAAATTAGAGAATAAAATGACAGCAATAAAATCATATTTCAACGGACTAAAAATCGCTTTGAATTCAAAACGGATGACGCTTTTGCTTTACGTTTTGTTGCTAATTTTTTCATTCACCGTATTAATTCCATTTTTCGGGGTTCTGAAAAAAGAGATCGGTTATTCGATGTCGGTATATTCGTTATTGAAAGATTTCGATTATACCGCTTATACCGATTTTCTACAACATTCGGGAAAAGCAATAAAACCCTTCGTTTCGATAGGCATTTGGCTTTCCGTGTTTTATGTTTTTTTCGGCGTGTTTTTAAGCGGTGGAATCATTCACACCATTTACAACAAAGAGAACAAGTTTTCCCTTAAAGAATTCTTTTCCGGTTGCGGAAATTATATTTTACCTTTTTTGCGAATCACTTTGTTTTCCTTTTTTCTTCAGCTGATTGCTGCAATGTTGATTTACATCCCTTTGATGGCGTATTTGGATTCGTTAAGAGAAACAGCGGAATCGGAAATCGCATTGGTTTATACGTTTTCGGGAGGTGCCGCATTACATCTTGTTTTAGCCGTCATCATCATGCTAATAACAGATTACGCAAAAATTTTGTTGGTTGTAAATGAATCGAGAAAGGCTTTTGTTTCACTTTGGTTGTCGTTTAAATTTTTATTCCGTTACTTTTTCCGGGTAATCTTTTTGTACTTGCTGTTGTTGATTTTCCCCGTTTTGTTCTTAATTGGATATTTTTATTTTTCGGAAAGCTATTCGGTTGTTTCGAAATCCACTTTTTTAATTGTTACCGGCGCTCAACAACTTTTTATTTTATTCCGTATTTGGTTTAAAATTTGGTTCACCGGCGGCGAAATCTTTTTGCTTACCGAAACACTCGGTATTGAAAAACAAACCGAAACAAACGAAGAGTGGGACGTACATGCTTTGGAAATAACCGAAGAGGAAATAGAAATAGACCCGGACGAACTTTGAATTTGTTTTGCCCCGCGGATTTTCAACCGACTTTGTTATTTTCAAATTAATTCAATATTTACGATATTTGGAAACTCAAAAATCTTTTACGGAATAAAAAATGAAATCGAGAGGCACTCATCACGTTGTAGAACTGCTGAATTGCGAAAGTAAAATTTTAAATTCGCCGGAAAAGCTGGAAAAACTTGTAATCGACGGAATAAACAAATCGGGCTTGTCCTACGAAAAAATTATCAGTCATAAATTCAATCCGGTCGGTATTACCGTGCTGGCAATTATTAGCGAATCCCACATTGCTTTGCATACATACCCCGAAGCCGGCAATGTTTCGCTTGACGTTTACACTTGTTCCGATGCAAAAAAACAAGAAAAATTTGTTCGTTTTATCGAAAAGAAACTGAAGCCGAACTCCTCGAGAATCGCGGAAGTTCAACGGGGAAGCACAATTGAGTTAATAAACCCTTCGTGGATTGTATCCGAATCGAACTACGATTACGAAGTAAAATATTATGTGGACAAAGTTTTGTTCGAGAAAAGATCGAAATACCAGTTAATAGAAATTATACAAAACAAAACTTTCGGAAGAATGTTGTTTTTGGATAGGGATTTACAAATAGCCGAACACGATGCGCATATTTACAACAAAGCCTTGGTTGATGTACTCAAAAGCAAAAAGGGAGAATTAGACCGTGTTGCCGTTCTTGGCGGTGGCGACGGCGGGATTTTGCACGAAGTCCTAAAATATAAACCGGAAAGCGTAACGCTTATAGATATTGACGAAGATGTTGTGGAGGCATCGAAAAAATATTTGAAGAAAATTTGTTACAAAGCTTTCGACGACCCCAGAGTTACCGTTGTTTATCAAGACGTTATGAAATATCTTGCAAAAGGCCGCAAGTTCGATGCAATCATAAGCGATTTGACAATGCATCCCGAGGCTTTTACGAGACTCGACCGCCCAACATATCTAAGCAAATTATTCGACAGAATAAAAAGCAGACTTAAAAAAGGCGGGATTTTAAGCATGCAATGTTCGTCCTCGTTCGACGCCGAAACGTTCGATCTTGTTAATAAAATATTAAGTGAGCGATTTTCCGAAATTTCTTACAACAAAGTTTATATTCCGTCCTTCTGCGAGGAATGGATTTTTGCTACGGCGAAGAACTGAGGTGTTTTCCAAACTAACCGGTTCGCAAAACCTTAATAATCAACATTAACCAGCCGATTATCAAGCTAATTCCTCCGAACGGTGTAACGATAGCGAAAATTTTAATCCCGGAAATCGAATATGCATACGGAGAAAAAGAAAACAAAATTATGCCGACTACTAAAAACAAAAACGAAGCCGTAAAATTGTAACCGGTGTTTAACGTAACGGTCAGCAAAACAACCGAGTGAATCAAATGATACAAAACACCCGATCGAAAAATTTCCGGATTTTCTTGAGTTAATACTTTTTTAAACCGTGCGCGCCAAATGCTCCGAGCGCAACACTCATCAAACCGAATAGTGCTGCAATAATTATTTGTGTTTTGAGATTCATTTATATAAACCTTTCCAAAATTATCGTTGAGAAAAATGCTTAATTTTAAGTATACTAAATTTGCAATTAATTGTGAGGATTAAAATGGCGATTCAAACAATTAACCCGGCAACAGGAAAATTAATAAAGACCTTCGAAGAATACCCGGAAGACAAAGTTGCATCGATAATCGATGACGTTCAATCCGATTTTTTAAATTGGCGGGAAACCGATTTTCAGACCAGGGCAAAATTCATGAAAGCCGCCGCATATATTTTAAGAAAGAACAAAAGAAAATATGCGGAACTAATGACGTTGGAAATGGGGAAACCGGTTACCCAAGCTATTGCCGAAGCGGAAAAATGCGCATGGGTTTGCGAATACTATGCTGATAATGCCGAATCGATACTATCCCGCGAACAAATAGAAACTGACGCCGGCGAAAGTTACGTGCAATTCGATCCGTTGGGTATAGTGCTTGCGGTAATGCCGTGGAACTTCCCGATGTGGCAAGTTTTCCGTTTTGCTGCGCCCGCTTTAATGGCAGGCAACGCCGGTATTTTAAAACACGCATCAAATGTTCCTCAAACGGCATTGGCAATCGAAGAAATTTTCAGAGAAGCGGGATTTCCGGAAAATATTTTCAGAACATTACTAATCGGTCCCCAAAAAGTTGACGACGTAATTAAAAATCCGAAAATTAAAGCGGCAACTTTAACCGGAAGCGAACATGCGGGAAGCAAAGTAGCCGAAATATCCGGTAAAATGCTGAAGAAAACCGTAATGGAATTGGGCGGAAGCGACCCGTTTATAATTTTCGCCGACGCCGATTTAAACGAAGCCGTTTCAACTGCGGTTACAGCAAGATTGATAAATAACGGTCAGAGTTGCATTGCCGCCAAACGCTTTATCGTTGTGAAAGAAATTGCGGATGAATTCGAATCTCTGTTCGTGGAAAAGATGAGCAAAGTCAAAACGGGTGATCCGATGAATGACGAAACGGAATTGGGACCGCTTGCACGGGAAGATCTTTTGAACGAACTTGACGCTCAAGTTAAACTTTCCGTTACGAAAGGAGCAAAAATTTTAACCGGCGGTGAAATATCGAACCGAAACGGTTACTTTTATCCCGCAACGGTTTTAACCAATGTTCAAAAAGGAATGCCGGCTTATGAACAAGAGCTGTTCGGACCGGTTGCCGCTATAATCAGAGCTAAAGACGAAAATAATGCAATAGAAATCGCCAACGATTCCGAATTCGGTCTCGGCGCATCTTTGTGGACAAACGACATCGAAAAAGCAAAAGAGTTTACCCATAAAATCGAAGCCGGCTCAGTGTTTGTAAACGGTCTTGTTAAATCCGATCCTCGTTTACCATTCGGCGGAATCAAAAAATCCGGTTACGGTCGCGAACTTTCACATTATGGAATCAAAGAGTTTGTAAACATAAAAACCGTTTGGATTAAATAAACAAACGATGTTGTGCCAAGTTAAACAAATACAAGAAATGTATTGATTTAGAGGAAAACCATATTGATTTTATTTTTTGAATCTTAAGTATATTCCACTTAACAAATATAAAATTCCTGCCGATAACAACAGGAATTTTACCGTGGCAAACTGTGAAGCGTATTGAGGAAATGCGTGATTTTGCGAACCCGATAACAAACGAAGGAGAAAATAATTTTCCAATGCGTCCGAGGCGGCTGCGACAAACTGTAACCAACCCAAACCAACACCAATTTTCGCCCAAGTAAACTTTTCTTTAAAAGAAAAACTCCTTGAAGTTTTGAAAATTAAAAATGCAAAGAACAACGAATATGAAATCAAAAAAACATAATCGATTACCAAACTTTTAAGCGCATAAGATTTTGCGTGTTCGTTCCAAGAAGCAAGTATGTTTTGAGCACTTTCGAAATTACCCGCCAACTCAAACGATACGATACCGTTTGGCGCGGCGGTTGTTTTTAGCGGAGCATCTAAGTAACCGAGCGTTACAAATAAAATTAATGTTAGAAAAAACAGAAATAACAAAATTCTTTTTAATTTCTTCTCCGTAATTTTATATACCGGATTTGCCGTTTGCATATTAACTTTTTCTTTTACTATCTTACTTTTACAATCAATAAATTACGAAAGCTTAAAGTTTTTATAACCGTAAAATACTGAAATCAAAATAATATTAAAAAGGAACCGGGGAAAATGAAAAAAAGATGCGAATGGTGCGGTACCGATCCGCTTTACGTAAAATATCACGACGAAGAATGGGGGGTTCCTGTTCACGACGATAAAAAACATTTCGAAATGATAATTTTGGACGGCGCACAAGCCGGCTTGAGCTGGTTAACCGTTTTAAGAAAACGGGAAAATTACCGGAAAGCATTCAGCGATTTCGATCCAGCAAAAGTAGCTCGCTACACGGAAAAGAAAATAGAAAAACTGCTTAACAACCCCGGTATTATCCGGAATAAACTTAAAATTAATTCCGCGATTACAAATGCGCGCGCTTTTCTTAAAGTTCAAGAGGAATTCGGAAGTTTCGACAAATATATTTGGCAATTCGTTAATTATAAACCTATAATAAACAAGTGGAAATCAATCGACGAACTTCCCGCAACATCAAAGGAATCCGATGCAATGAGCAAAGATATGAAAAAGCGCGGCTTCAAATTCGTCGGCTCAACAATTTGTTACGCTTACATGCAAGCCGCCGGTATGGTTAACGATCATATTGTCAGCTGCTTCAGGTACAAAGAAGTAATGAAATGAAGCTAGGATTAATAAGACATTTTAAGGTTGATCAAAGAAAAAAGTTTTTTCTCTCTACCGACAAATTCAACCGGTTGATGAAAGAATACGACGAATGCCCCGTCATACCTAATGAATTAACCGTTAATCATAGCGAGTGGGAAGTATGTTATTGCAGCACTCTTCCGCGAGCCCGCAAAACCGCAGAATCCGTTTTTAACAAAAAAATAATCGAAACCGATTTGCTCGTCGAGGTTCCGGTTAATTCTTTTACCGACAAGAACATCACCCTGCCTTTATTTCTATGGCACATCGGAGCGAGAGTGGCTTGGTACAAATCGCACAAGTCGCAACTAGAAAACATTTCCCAAACAAAACGGCGTATAGAAAACTTTTATGAAATGATTGTTGATTCCGGTTACAAAAACATACTTATTGTTTCACACGGTTATTTTTTAAGTATATTTTATCAAGAGATGAAGAAAAAAGGTTTTACGGGGATTATCGACATAAACATAAAAAACGGAAAATTATATACCCTTACAAAACAGTAATTGGTAATTAAAGTTATTTTCTTTTCAATTCAACCATGTTAAACTGGCTATTATTATCCACTTTCACAATTTCTATTTACAACACTTTGAAATTTCATTGTTTTTTCGGCCGAATCTTGGCACAATAATTGTTTTACAACCCTAAAGCAATTATCATCCTTGCGCAGCTTTTCATTAAAGTTCTAGCTGATTTTCTCGATAACAAAATAATAATTTTATGCAAACTAATAGAGGATAAAATGAAGAATTCTTTCCAATTGCTTTTTATGTTTGTTAGTGTTTTAATTTTTAACATTAAAACATCTGCACAGTTAGAATATCCCGGTGATGTTGATATTTTAGGTTCCGCCGAAGTTCTCTTTTCTTCTTCTACCGATAGTTGCTCGTCGGAAAACATTCCCGATGCACCTGTGAGATTTTTCAGAGACGCTAACGATCAAATTCAAGTAATAATTTCTCACTTCGAAGGTTACAGAATGATTGGGCCGGATTTTAGTTCATTAACTGTCGATTGCTCAAACGGTCCGGTTTGGACTTCACATTTCGACAATAACCCTTCGAATTATAACAATAAAGAATGGTTAACCGGACTTTACACGCTCGACGGAAAAACAATTTACTCGTTGGTTCACAACGAACACGAGGGTGGAGTTCTTTCGAATTGGTATAATTCGGTTACGCTGGCGGTTTCGAACGATACCGGAAAAACATACTCGCATGCTTCACCGCCCGATCACCTTGTTGCAAGCATTCCGTACACTTACCAAGACGGTATGGGACCCGCAGGAGTTTTTGAACCGAGCAATATTATTTATCATAACGGTTACTATTATGTAATGCTACATATGGAAAGTTACGGATTGCAAGAAACCGGAGCGAGCATAATGCGCACGCAAGATCTTTCCGATCCAACCAGTTGGGAAGTATGGGACGGCGATGATTTCAACAATACGTTTATAAATCCCTACACACAAACCAATTACGATCCTGCTGATCACATTGCTGCAATTCTGGATTATTCTAAAATTGAAAAAATGCATAGCAGTATTACATGGAATACTTACTTCAATAAGTTTTTGTTGGTCGGTTCTGCAGTCAAAGACGGAGTTTGGGGTTTTTATTACAGTCTTTCCGAAGATTTAATTCATTGGTCAACCCGCAAATTAATTATGGAAGCCAACGTCAATATTCATGCACAACCAGGTAGCGATGTATACGGTTATCCGGCAATTGTGGATCACAACGACACAACACGGAACTTTGAGGTTACAGGGCAGGATGTTTATTTGTATTATACAAGATGGCCTTACGGAGAAAACTACAACAGAACGTTAGAGAGAATTCCTATAAGATTCAACAAACAATTAGTTAACGGTTTCGTTGTTACTAGCACCGAAGATAACGAAGATACAGATTGGGGAGATGGTTTGGCAACAAACCAATCCGGCCAAACCAGTTTGCGTTCGGCAATCGAAGAAGCAAATGCCCGTCCATATTGGTATAGGGATTCGGTAATCTCAATCTCTTTTAATATCGATGGACCTGGCGTACAAACAATAACACTGCAAAATACTTTTCCTTCGATATTTTATCCGGTCAAAATCGACGGGTTTACACAGCCCGGTGCTTCATCCAATACCAACACGTTTGAAGATGGTTCGAATGCCGTTCCTTTAATAAGAATAAACGCCGACGGCAATCTAGGGATTGAAACTGAATCCAACCACACAATAATTAAAGGGTTGATTATTAATAATTATTCTGGTTCCGCCATATCCGTCAACGGTGTCGATTCATGCATAATCGAAGGAAATTTTATCGGAACAAGTGCAGACGGACTTTCGAACGTTACTCCAGACGGAACTGGAATTGAAATAAAGAGCGGAAACTATAACAGAATCGGTGGAACCACGCCGGCAGCCGCCAATATTATTCTTGGGGGCGTCAGCATTACCGGAAGTTCTTCCTACAATACTATTGAGGGAAACTACATAGGAACGGATAAAACAGGAACCGTTGCTCTTTCACGAAACAGTCCGGGCGTACAAATCAAAGACGGTGCGCACAATAACACTGTTGGCGGGTCGGATTCCGCATCCCGAAATCTTATTTCGGGAAACTGGATGCAAGGAGTTTTGCTTTCCGGAAATGGAGCCGAGCAAAATACTGTGCTTAATAACTACATTGGTGTTGCCCCCGACGGCTACTCTACGCTTCCTAATACCTTTGAAGGCGTTGGGATTTACAACGGGGCGCACGGAGCGATTATCGGTCAACCCGGAGCTGGAAACGTAATAAGTGGTAACGGCGAAATGGGAATAAGAATCGAACACAGTTCGAACATAACAATTCAAGGAAATTATATCGGTACGGCAGCAGACGGAGTTTCGGACGCGGGAAACACAGAAGTCGGAATCCTTTTGTTCAATAACTCTTCTAACGATTTAATTGGCGGTACGGATAGTGGTACGGAAAATGTAATTGCCCACAATGGTGCAGCAGGTGTGGTCATTGCTTACGGTGAAACAAAAAATAATGCAGTTTTGGGAAATTCGATTTACCAAAACGGTTTGTACGGAATAGATTTGTATTGGGACGGGATGGTGAACGAAAACGATTTGATGGACGAAGATGACGGACCGAACGGATTCCAGAACTTTCCCGAGATAGATCAGGCTCAAGAGTCCGATTCCCTTATTGTTTCCGGTACGTTTTACAGTAAACCGAACCGCAGTTACACTTTGCAATTTTTTGTTAACGATTCCGCCGATGCCAGCGGTTATGGAGAAGGTCAAACTTTTATAGGAAGCAGAGCCCTTTCCCTTGGAGCCGACGGTCAAAAAGATTTTAGATTTTCTTTCCCGTCAGGAAATTACGTTGGCAAATATATAACAGCTACGGCAACAGATGATTCGAACAACACATCGGAATTTTCCAATGCTTTAATAATTAGAGGTCAAACGGCGCAGATTACCGTTTCGACAAATTATATAGAACTGCATCTTTATCAAAATTCCACTGAATTAACCGAATTGGTTGTTTCTAATGTAGGCGTTGAACCCTTGAACTGGTCGGCTTCTTGGAACGAATCGTGGTTATCTTTATCATCCGATTCAGGTTCAATTGCTCCCGGTTCCGACGACTCACTTTCTTTACTAATATCCACGGCAAATTTGAACGAGGGAGTTTTCTTCGATACAATTTCTATAATGTCGAATGACCCGGTGGATTCTGTTGTTTCGGTAAGCATAGCTTTGTACGTTACCGGTTCGGATTACAAACTTGATGTTTCAACCGACAGTTTATGGGTGGGACTAAACCAAAACGATTCCGTGACCGTGACATTCTACATAGGGAACGGCGGTGGTCAAGACAAAAGCTGGTGGCTGGTGCAAAACAGCAATACTTTATGGATGAATTTATTGGATGTAAGCGATACGATTGGTGGCAACCAAACCGATACCGTGAGAATTTCATTTAATTCAACAGACTTGCCGAACGGAGATTTTTCAAATATTCTGTATCTCTACGCAAACGATTCCGCAAATTACGACAGGACAATTAAAATTCAATTTACGGTCGGTAACTTTCCTAAAGTTGCGGTCGAAACCGATACGCTCAAATTTGAGTTGGTGCCGGGCGGTTTTCAATCGCTACCTTTAGTAATTAAAAACTCGGGTCGAAGCAATTTGGAATGGAGCATTCATTGGACATTTTATTCACAGTGGATTAAACCTTCGCCAACCAACGGAATTACACCACCCAACGGAGAGTTTACAGTTAACGTTAATGTTTCGGCTAACGATCTCGACAGCACATACGCGGAGGGAGTGTTAATGGTTGTTTCGAACGACCCAAACACGGAGGAACTCAAAATACCGGTCCAAGCGGTTATTAAACCTCCGACAGGAATAGAAGACGGCAAAGAACTACCGACAAAGTTCTCGTTGACACAAAACTATCCGAACCCGTTTAATCCAAGTACAATTATCGAATACGCAATTCCGGTAACCGAAAACAAATCACCTGTATTTGTACAGCTGAAAATTTACGACGTGCTTGGAAACGAGGTTACGACACTTGTGAACGAAACGAAATCTCCGGGTTATTATTCGGCGGTATTTAATGCGAACAATTTGCCAAGCGGTTTTTACCTTTACAGGTTGACCGCAGGAAATTTTACGTCGGTTAAAAAAATGATTTTAATGAAATAACATACACTATCGTCTAACATTCACGGAAAAGCCCGGTGCTTTCTAAGTATCGGGCTTTCTAATTTTTTGAAGATTCCCTTTCCGCTCTATACCGCAAAATTTCGAAAAGCAAAATACCTGTTGCAACGGAAACGTTTAAACTTTGGATTTTTCCTTTCATGGGAATTTCAACCAGAAAATCACAATTTTCGGCAACTAATTTTCTTATACCCTTTTCTTCGTTACCGACAACAAGGGCAACAGGACCGGAATAATCGATTTCAGTATAGCTTTTACCCGAACCCAAAGCGGAACCGATAATCCAAAATCCGTTCTTCTTCAATATTTTTATGGAATCCACCAAATTATTTACCCTGCAAATTTTTAGATGGGAAACTGCTCCGGTTGACGTTTTAACAACGGTATCACTTATCGGAGCAGTATTTCTTGCGGTTATAATTACGCCTTCAACTCCCGCCGCTTCTGCCGACCTTAAAATTGCCCCGAGATTATGCGGATCTTGCACCGAATCAATTAACAACAAAACCGGTTCTTTGGTTTTGCCGATATCATCTAAAATTTCATCGAAAGAATAGAGCTTTATCCCGCTTTTAATTGCTATTATCCCTTGAGTGTTTTCCTTTCCGGCAAGTTGGTTAAATTTCTTTTGGGATACCTGCGATATTTTTACTCCCTTGCGCTTTGCAAGTTTTTTAATTTCGTTTACAGACTTTGAATGTTGGTTGTAAAGAATATAAATCTGGTCGATTTCCTCATCGGCTTTCAGCGCTTCGAGTACTGGTTTTCTGCCGTAAATCCTTTTCATTTTTTTATACGATTAATAATTTCGTCGAACTTACCAAGAGGCAATTCCTCTTGAATGCCTGTTTCCATAACTTTCAATACGGTATTTCCTTTTTCAAACTCTTCACCTCCGACAAAAAGAACATATTTTGCTTTCATTCGGTTTGCTTCACGCATTTGAGCTTTTACGCTTCTCGATAAATAATCAAGTTCGGTTTTTATTCCGCTCAATCTCAAGCGGTCCGCAATCTTAAACACATTTTGTTTTTTTGCCGGTTCCATTCTTACCAAATAAATATCTATCGACGATTCGTTTTTTTCTTCACACCCTTCGTTCCGGCAAGCAAGTAAAATCCGTTCCATTCCCGCCGCGAAGCCGGTTGCAGGAGTTGATTGGCCGCCCAGTTGCTCGATTAGCAAATTGTATCTTCCGCCGCCGCAAAGCGCACTTTGCGCGCCGACGCTTCCGCTTACTATTTCGAAGGTTGTGTTCGTATAATAATCAAGACCTCTTACAAGTTTAAAATCAACCGTATATTTTATTCCTATTTCGTCGAGATAGTTTTTAACTTCTTCGAAATGGTTTAAACTTTCTTCACCTAGAAACTCCAATATTTTCGGGGCATTGGCCATAATTTCGATGTCTTTTTCGTCTTTGCTGTCGAAAATTCTCAGTATATTGGTTTCAAACCGTTTCTTACTATCTTCGGAGAGATTATCGATCTTATCTTTTAAATAATTTTGTAATTCGTTTTTATATTTTTCCCTTTCGGAAGGAACACCGAGAGAATTAATTTTAATTTCCAAATTTTTTAATCCGAATAATTTTAATATCGAATATGCCAATTCTATCATTTCGGCATCGAGCATCGGATCGTTGCCGCCGATAGCTTCCGCACCGAATTGGTGAAACTCTCTTAACCTTCCGGCTTGGGGCCTTTCTTGTCTGAACATCGAAGAGATATAATATAGTTTGTGCAGGCTTTGTTTTTTCGAAAGCTTATGTTCGATAAAGGCGCGTACAACCGAAGCCGTCATTTCCGGTTTCAATGTAATGCTCGTCCCGCTTCTATCGATAAAAGTGTACATTTCCTTGCTTACAATATCGGTTGATTCGCCTATTCCCCTGCTGAATAAAACGGTTTCTTCGAACGTAGGAGTTCTAATTTCCTTGTAATTGAAAAACGACATTTGTTCTTCAACTATTTTCTCAAGCCGTTTCCATTCGCTTATTTGATCGGGTAAAATATCTTTTGTTCCGGTAATTGCTTTAATCATTTTTACATTTTTGTTGTGAACGAATAAAATTAGGAATCAAATATAACCATTTACGAAAGCATCCAAAAGGTCGGTAAAATAATTCGGCGTGGGCGGGTTAAAACTTTTTCTCTTCCTCTTCGAAAATCGAATAAATTTCTTCCGCCGTGTTTGCGTTCAACAGGCTTTCGCGGAATAAATCGTTATTCATCATTCTGGAGATTCTGCTCAAAAGTTTAATGTGCGAAGCAACCATGTTTTCTTTGCCGACAAGAAGAAAAATCAATCTCACCGGTTGGTCGTCAAGCGATTCAAAGTCGATGGGTATCGCAGTTTTACCGAATGCCGCTATGGTTTCCTTTACACTGTTGGTTTTTCCGTGAGGAATTGCAAAGCCTTTTCCTACACCGGTCGACATGATTTTTTCCCTTTCGTGAACTACGTGCCGCACTTCTTCCAAATCGATTACCCTATCGTCGTTTTTAAATAAATCAATCAGCTCGTTTATCGCCCCCTTTTTATCGTTGCTTTCAAGAGTGGGAATAATTTTATCTACAGTAAGTATATCGCAAATTCTCATAATTCTTTCGACCGGATAATTTTCGGAATATCAATTATAAATGATTACTAAACATATAAAAGCAATTGCTCATTATCAATTTCTCTATACGGATAAATAACATTAAATTAACATAAAAATATTGCCTTGTAACACAAATTGATTTAATTTTAATAACAAAAATTTTTACGAGGAAAAATGGACATTCAAAACAAAACCGTGCTGGTTCTGGGTGCTTGGGGCTTAGTAGGAAATGCGGTAACCAGAAAACTAATTCCCGAAAAGCCGAAAAGAATTATCGTTACTTCGTTAAAAAGAGAAGAGGTTGAAGACGAAATTCAAAAGTTGCACAAAGAATTTCCTCATTTACCCGAAGGTTACTTTATTCCCTGGTGGGGAAATATTTTCGTGCGTGAGGAATTCAAAGATATAAACCGCTTTGAAATTTTGGAAGATCCCGTTAAAAGAAAAATCTTGCTTAAAGATATTATGGAAGAGCTTACGCCCGAAATGCTTGAGGCGTCGTCAATATACAAAATGTTGTCGGAATACAAGCCTGAAATAATCGTCGATTGTATTAATTCCGCCACGGCAATTGCATATCAAGATGTATATTCCACTTATCACAGAATAAGCTCGATGATTGCCGAAGATCCGCCGAAAGAAGATTTAATAGCCGAAACGGAAAAACTTCTATGTACGCAATACATTCCTCAGTTGATACGTCACATTCAAATTCTCTACAATTCAATGAGCAAAAACAATACAAAAATTTATGTGAAAATCGGAACGAGCGGGACAGGCGGAATGGGCTTGAACATTCCTTACACTCACAGCGAAGAAAAACCCTCGAGGGTTTTATTAAGCAAATCTTCCGTTGCGGGTGCGCACACTCTTTTATTATTTTTATTGGGCAGAACCCCCGACGCGGCTATTACAAAAGAAATTAAACCCACCGCGGCAATCGCGTGGAAAAAAATCGCTTTTGACGAAATAAAAAAACGAGGCAAACCCATAAAATTACAAAATGTTTCACTCGACGAAGCAATTCCCCTTGAAGGAAAATTGGAACTTAAGGTCGACAATCGCTACCAAGTTACAGACGACACTCTGAAGTCGGTTTTTATTGACACCGGCGAAAACGGAACATTTTCGCGCGGGGAATTCGAAACGATTTCAACCCAAGGACAAATGGAATATGTTACTCCGGAAGAAATTGCCGCCGATGTTATCTTCGAAATTAAAGGCGGAAATACGGGTCACGATATTATAAACGCGCTAGACAACGCAACATTAGAACCGACATACCGCGCCGGATTTTTACAGCATACCGCCGTTGAAAAGCTAGCACAGTTGGAAAAAATCCACAACGTACAAAGTGTTGCATTCGAGTTGCTTGGTCCCCCTAGACTATCAAAATTACTTCACGAAATAAATTTGATTAAACTTGTTACAAAATCCATGGCGAATATTTTGGATTATACCCCCGAGGAACTCAGCGAAAAAACCTATACGGAAATAAAAACAAATTCAAAATTAAGAAACGAGATTGTATCGATTGGCATTCCGATTTTACTGCCCGACGGAAAAAATTTGCTGCGGGGAAATGAAATTAAAATTCCACCGTACAGGGGAAAAAACGAGCTTGAAATAACCGAAGATAAAATTAAACTTTGGGCTAACGACGGTTGGGTGGACTTAAGAGTTTGTAATATGGAAATTTGGCAAGATAGAATCCGTGCAATCATGGAAGAAGCCAACTCGATTCCGCCGGACGATACAAGCTCCATGCATGTTAGAACGAAAGAGTTTTGGAATAACTTCGGAGAAATCAACATTGGGAAAATAGTAAGCTGGATATTCATTCATGAAGAACGCGGGAAAAGAATGAAAGCTTAAATTCTTTGGAGTAGAATATGACAAAAGAAAAACAATATAATCTCACGGCTAAAATAAAAAACGGCAACAACATTTACGTTTACAAAAAACACCGAGCAAAGTACTATGTGATCTCCAAACGAATTAAAGCCGCTCCCGTCAAAAAAAGATATATTAACCGGATAAGCGGAGAGATAAACGCGGAAAATCAACAAACCGTTGAAATGATAAGGAAAAATTAAAACAGGTTTTTATGAAGCTTATAAAAAACAACAATATCCGTTTTATTGTTTTAATTGTCTTCCTTTCGTGGGCATACGCCGTAGTGCGTTACAACATTTTCAAACAAGTTGAGTTTGCTCAATTGCCATTGTATGTAACTAACAAATCTTTCGCGTTGAGCGCCGTAATTTTAGTATGTATAGCTACATTAAAGAGCGAAAAATTCGGTAAAGACTTTTCCGTTTATTTAAGCACCGCAGGTTATTTAATCGCCCTAACCCACATGCTTATTACATACACAATAATCAAACCGGAATACTTTCCGAAATTATTTGTTTCGGGAAAGCTGACCGTGTTCGGCGAAATGAGTTTGTTGTTCGGAGTCTTGACTTTTACTGCGTTTACCTTTTTGGTAATATTTATGATAACACGCGATTATTACAGAAATTTATTCGGACAAATTTTTACAATTAATTTTCTAAATTTATTGGCTTTAACTTTTTTGAGTTTTCACACTCTTTTGCTTGGAATTAAAAACTGGAGCTCACCGCAAACGTGGCCGGCAATGCTGCCGCCGATTAGTTTACTCGGCTTCATAGCAACGATAGTCACTATAGTAAAACGGTTAACCAAATCCTCCCGGTCTTAAGAAACATAACCGTTTTTCGATTAAAAATTCGGTGTGAATTTTTTACCTTTGTGAAACTTATAAAATATATTGGCCGCTTCTTTCGGATCGTCTGTAATTGTAAAAAGCTCCAAATCTTCTTCACTTATATAACCTTCTTTCAACTGTTTTTCTTTAACCCAGTCGATTAACGAACTCCAATATTCACTACCCATTAAAACCACCGGAAATTTTGATGTTTTCCCCGTTTGAATTAATGTTAAAACTTCAAATCCTTCGTCTATTGTACCGAAACCTCCCGGCATTAAAATATAACCTTGGGCATATTTGAAAAACATTAACTTGCGAACAAAGAAATAACGAAATGTGAGCAACTTGTCTTTATCGATGTACGGATTCGCATTCTGTTCGTGTGGAAGTTCTATGTTAATTCCCGTCGAACTTCCGCCGGCTTCTTTAGCGCCTTTGTTGGCAGCTTCCATAATCCCCGGTCCGCCGCCGGTAATTATCCCGAACCCTTTATTCACAATATTCCTTGCCACTTCAACGGTCAATTTGTAATATTTGTGTTCCGGCTTTACTCTCGCCGAGCCGAAAACCACAATGCTCGGCTTTATTTTTGCCATCGCCTCAAACCCTTCGACAAATTCCGCCATAATACGGAACACCCTCCATAAATCTTCTTGGGATTGATGTAATTTTTGTTCGAGCTCGTTCATTCTTTCGTTATTGTTGTCGTTCATTTACTTCTCCGGTACAAAATTGAAAATTAGGCAACAAATATAACAATTATGAATCGATAATTTTTATTAAAAAGTTTTTTATGTGAGATGCAGCTTTTTAATCGTTTTGCTTTTTCATTATATTTTGCAATCGATTTGAAAACCCGTATGCCAGTATATTTGAATTTACGGCAACTCCGATCGATAATTATTTTTAACACAAACAGACGGTAAAAGTTTGGCTCCGTTTAAAAATTACATAGTGGATAGAGATGAAATTATTGGGACGTACGAACATCTCCACGAATTTTACAGCATGTATCTGAGAAACGAGCGTGATGTCATCGTCTGGTTTCCTCCTTCCTATGCAAATTCACATAAACATTATCCGGTTCTTTACATGCACGATGGTCAGAATTTGTTTAATCCGCATACTTCTTTTATAGGCTACGACTGGAAAATGGACGAAACCTCTACAATTTTAATGGAAGATAATATTGTGGATGAATTTATTATTGTTGCTATTTACAACACAAAAGACAGATTGGAAGAATATAATTACTTTACCCGGAAAGGCAGAAACTATGCATTCTTTATTATTCGAGAGTTAAAGCGTTACATCGACGAGCAATTCCGCACATTAACCGATCCGCAAAACACCGCTTTAATGGGTTCTTCGATGGGCGGGTTAATTTCATTTCAGATGTATTGGAACTTCCCGGAAATTTTCGGTAAAGCCGCGTGCTTATCGAATTCGTTTTGGGTCGACGACGGTTCGGTTTTCAATATGGTGAAAGAAAACCCATATGTAAACAAAAACGGCAAATTATATATTGATTGCGGTAGCGAAGAGAAAGAGCTTATCGGGGATTTTAACGAAATGTGTAAATTATTAAAGGAAATCGGATACGAAGAAAATAAAAACTTGAAGTGCCAAGTGATCGATGGCGCCAAGCACTCCGAAATCGACTGGGCGGCACGCTCGCATATACCGTTAAAATTTCTATTCGGCAAGCGAAATTAATTCATTGATAACACGATAAATCTTAAATACAACACAAAAGGAAAAACAGAAAACCACAAACACTTTGAAATTAAAGATATTTAAAATATAATTTTTTGTGTTTCAATAAGTCTTCTTGTTTCACCGGTTAGTTTTTATTAATATAAAATTTGTCTATTAATTTAATCTCTGTTCCCAACTCGTTATGTGTTCCTTCTTTTAAGAACCCGCCGAAAGTTTCCACAACAACGTGATCGTCTTTTACATCGTAAACCGTATAATTAAACGCTTTCAATCCGAAAAAATCCTCCGATGCTTGAGAGTTTTTGCCGGGTCCGTAATTATACTTTAAAACCTTATAATAATTAACGGCTTTCCCGTAACTCATTTCCTCGCCGGGATAAACGGTATCGGGGTTTTCTCTGTAACGCGGATTGAATTCATACAACGGCGCGCCAGAACTTCCGGTGATAATTTCATAAACCCCGTCGACCGATTGCCTTGCGTACAAATGCTCGTGACCACAAATGTGTGCGTCCACATTATAATTTTTAAGCAATTCCCAAAATTTATTTCTTCGTTCCAAGTACCAAATACGGGTGGAATCGAGAGGCAGAACCAAATCCCGCCCCAAGTTCGGCAGTCCGTCCCGTAAATGTCCGCCGGTCGGGAATCCCATTTCGTGACTGAAAACAAAAATATGCTTTACGTTTCTTTTCTTCGCATCGGCCAAATCGTTTTCAAGCCAATCCAAATGCTTTATATAATGCCAATCTCTTCTGTCGTCGGTAGTATCTTCGGGATCACCGTAATACCATCTATCCGAATTAACAACCACAAAATGCGAATTTCCGAAATCGAAAGAATATGAAAGTCCTTTTTCGTCATCGGGTCCGTTATTAAAAACATTGGGAAATGCGCGGCGGAAATTATTTTCGTCTTCTCTATGTCTGATTTCGTGGTTTCCAACGACAGGCCAAATTTTCGGCCACACTAAATTCGGATTCTTGTAAGCCGGAGCCATCACCTCTTTCCAATGGGTAAGTTCGCGGAAAGTTCTTTCGGGATCGTGTTTATGACCGTTTACCATGTCGCCGGCAAACACAATAAATTTAACTTCCGGTTGTGTTTCTAATAAATGATTTAACAAAGCCGATAAAACCGGATCGTTCACACCGTTGTACGGTCCTCTTGAGTCGGACATCGCAGCGAATTTAAATCCTTCTGCAATTACCGATCCGTTTAAGATTATTAGTAGAACAAAAAGCTTCTTTAACTTTTGCATAATTTCTCTTTATAGTTTGATTTAAAACAAAAAATAAATCTACAAAAACAAACCGAAATATTTCGAACCGAATATTAACAATTACACGTCCGGTTGACTGCCGTTTTCTTTTTTCCAAAACAATCATCCAATTTCAAAACATTTATATAAATGTTTAATAATTAAGGTTTTGCATAAACCGTGGGTTAATTCAGGAAGTACTGCCGATTCACAAATCCATTTGTATGTCCGTTCTCGTATATTCTTTATTAATTAAGGGAAACAAAAGTGCCAAGATAAAAACCAACACCGCCGCAAAATAAAATAAATTCCCAACCGCTTCCGCGTGGTTAAGAAGATTTAAATCCGTCAACATCCGGTTCCAATCATGATAAACTTTGTTTCCGCCAAGCAGCGGTAGCGCTTGTTGTTCGGCATCGGCGGCATATACGCTTATGTTCAATAAATTCTGGCCCAAATAAACAAGCGATATTTGCGTTCCGATTCTTTTGCCGTTTGTGTGAAAATAAAAAATGAAAAGCACGGGAATGAATATTTGCATAAGCGTACCGCCAAGCGTGTAAATAAATCCGCCGAACAACCTAAACACCCCGTGTCCGCCTTCGTGGAAAAGCAAGTTAATATGATCGAGTATAGGGATGAACTTACCGGAGTTAATTAACAACAAAATGACAACGGGAAGTAAAAACATTGAAGGAAGCCAATTCTTTACAAGCGGTTTTTGCATCAAGCCGTTCATTCTTCGAACATTTTTCTTATTTCTTCCACGTCCTTCGTTATTCCCAGACACAACATTAATTTAATTCTTGCCTTTTGTCCATTTAAATATTCGGCGAAAATCACACCGCCTTTCTTAAGCCACTTCCCCGCCCCGGGATAGCCGTAAATATCCAACGTTTCCCCCGCCGGACACCTCGAGGTGAGCACAACCGGAATTCCTTTTTCCACTGCGTACATAATTCCGTCGTACGCTTTCGGCGGC
Organism: uncultured Melioribacteraceae bacterium; assembly: GCA_964553325.1. Classification (GTDB taxonomy): domain Bacteria; phylum Bacteroidota; class Ignavibacteria; order Ignavibacteriales; family Melioribacteraceae; genus BMS3ABIN04. Next base: position 26,435 of record CAZKKI010000026.1, read on the forward strand.
ACGTTACCTACACCCAAAGCTTCAACCACCAATCCACTGATACCGCTATCTGCGGAAAATTTAAAACATTTTTCGTCTATTCCCGCATAAACCTTTATCAAATCCACATCCGGGATAATCTTTTTCGTATTTATCTTTTCAAGCTTACGCGGCAAGCGGTTGTAAATAACACGTCCCCTCTCAACAAAGCCGAGCGCACCGAAATCGAGACTGTGGAATGTTTCGATATCTTCCGTATGGGTTTTTGTGACTTCGCTGGCAGCGTTAATTTCACCGTTCAAACAAACCAAGGCACCCATTCCCCTGCTGTTTTCACAGTTGCAAATATGAATTGCGTCGGTAAGATTTCGGGGTCCGTCCCAATCCGGTTCCGTACTTGTTTTCATCGCGCCGATAAGAACAATCGGCTTTTCCGTATTTACAGATAGATCGATAAGGTACGCCGTTTCCTCCAGCGTATCTGTTCCATGCGTTATAATTATTCCGTCAACCCAGTCTTTATCAACATAATCTTGTACTGTTCCCGATAGTTCGAACATCAATTCGGGCGTCATGTGAGGTCCGGGGTAAGTTCCGAAATTATGAACGTGAATATTTGCCAAATCCGCAGCTTCCGGAATCATCTTCAATAATTCTTCACCGTGATAGTGTGGAACTGCTCCGCCCGTCTTTTTATCTATAACCATCGAAAAGGTACCGCCGGTAAAAATTATCACTATATTCTTCATTTGTTTTCCGTTTTCTTTTCAAAAAATTTAATTGTTTCTTCCAATGCTGTTTTCAAGTCGTGTTCCGGTTCAAATCCGAGCCTTTCTCGTGTTTCCTTTATCGATGCAAGACTGTGTTTTATATCGCCCGGGCGTTCCGCTGCGTAAATTATTTTACTTTTCGATTGGGTCAATTCGATGATTGTGTTCGCCAGCTCATTAATCGTAATTGTTTTTTCGTTAGCAACATTAAAAACTCCGCTTACATTTTCGTTTGTTGCAGCCAAAATGTTAGCTTTTACAACATCTTTTACGTAAATAAAATCTCTTGTTTGTTCTCCGTCGCCGTAAATCGTTATATCCTCGTTCTTCAGCGCTTTATAAATAAAGATTGGCACGGCTGCGGCATATTGACTTTTAGGATCTTGTCTTGGTCCGAACACGTTAAAATATCTGAGCGAAACGGCATTTAATCCGTATTCCCTTTCAAACATTTGAAGATAATATTCGCCGTCGAGTTTTGTAATCCCGTACGGGCTCAGTGGTTTCGGTTTCAAATTCACAGTTTTAGGCAAAGCGGGGTCGTCTCCGTAAACCGCCGCCGAGCTTGAGAATATTATTTTTTTTACACCGTTTTTTACGCAAGAATCGAGAACATTCAACAATCCTTTTACGTTTACGTCCACGCACTCTTCCGGATTTTCTATCGATTCCGGCACCGAGACCATTGCGGCAAGGTGAAAAACGTAATCCACTCCTTGTAGTATTTCGTTGACAAGAGATTTGTTGTTTATGCTACCCTCAATAAAATCAATGCCCGTAAAGCCTTTCACGTTGTTTCTGTATCCGGTTTTCAAGTTATCGAGTATTAAAATTTCCGCATTTTGACCCGACCAATATTCAACAATGTGGCTTCCGATAAATCCCGCACCGCCTGTTACCGCTATTTTCATTCCGTTTTATCTCCATGTTTGGTTGACAAAATTACAAAAATAATTCGTGATTTTTCCGTTATTTGTTAGTTACAAAATTTTATTTTGTTGTAATAAAACGACTTAGAATTTTATTGAATTTTTTATTTGCTCAAAACAAAATTATATGATATTTTCAAGCGTGATTAGGGGACGAAAAAAAGTGTTGATATCATGTGGATAACTCGTTGCCGTGAAACTTTTCACAATGTTGTGTTGGTTGGCGTTTTTTTGATTATTGTGTTTATATTTATTAAGTGTTGGTTGTAAGTTGTTGTTTTGTTTGTGGTTAGGTTGTTTTTTTTAATGTGGATAACTTGTTAGCTGTTTTTTTGTGATTCAAAAAAAACTTTATTTTTGGCTTGTTTTTATGTTTCGGTAAAATAAAAAATTGTGGATAACTCAAATTTGGAAACGAAAACTTCATCTAAAAAATCTTTGGTTACTGCCGCCGGTGTTTGGAAAGAGTGTTTGAAAATTATCAAGGAAAATGTACCTAACATTACTTATAACACCTGGTTTTTGCCCATCAAACCGGCAGAGCTCGATAAAAACATTTTAAAAGTTGAAGTTCCGAATAGCTTTTTTATAGAGTGGATAGAAGAGCATTACAATACATTAATCAACAAAACGATTCATCAAGTCCTTGGTGAAAACGGCAGTCTTGTTTATGTTATCGTAAAAGATGATGATAATCTTGATTTATTCGACGATGTTCAACCTCAAAGGGCGTCGGTTGCTCCGCAAGTCGTTGAAGAAGAACACGAAACCTTTCTGAATCCCAAATACAGGTTCGATAATTTCATAAAAGGCGAAGGAAACCAACTTGCCCGCGCTGCCGCCATTGCCGTTAGTGAAAATCCAGGTGAAACATCTTTCAACCCCTTGTTTATTTACGGGGGAGTCGGCTTGGGAAAAACACACCTTATTCAAGCCATTGGCAATAAAATTGTAAACGAATCAAAGAACAAAAAAGTAATTTATCTTTCAGCCGATATTTTTACTGTTGAATTTGTTGAAGCAATTCAAAATAATACCGTAAATGAATTTTCAAACTTTTATAAAAACATGGATGTTTTGATTATAGATGACATTCAATTTTTAATTGGGAAAGAAAAAACACAAGATCTGTTTTTCCATATTTTCAACACCTTGCACCAAGCGGGTAAACAAATTGTTCTTTCGTCCGACAAACCACCCAAAGATCTTAACGGATTGAACGAGCGATTAATCTCTAGATTTCAGTGGGGCCTCACTGCCGATATTCAACCACCGGATTTTGAAACCAGAATAGCCATTCTAAACAACAAAGCAAAAAGTTACGGTATAAGTCTTTCTAATGAAATTTTGGAGTACATCGCATACAACATTACAACCAATATTCGAGAGCTCGAAGGCTGTCTAATTAAACTGCTTGCAAATGCATCGCTAAGCTCAGCCGAGATTAATTTTGAGCTTGTTAAAAAGACGGTTAAGGAAATTGCAACGGTAAGAGAAACCAATATATCCATAGATTACATAAACAAAGTTGTTTGCGAATACTTCGGCGTTGACGAAAACAAAGTCCGTGAAAAAAACCGAAAAAAGGAAGTTGTTATAGCACGGCAAGTTGCCATGTACCTTTCAAAAAAACTTACACGTTCATCTCTGAAAACGATCGGGCTTCATTTCGGCGGGAGGGATCATTCAACTGTTATCCACGCTTACAATAACATCGACAGGTTGATAGAAGAAGATTCGGCATTAAAAGAATCTATCGACACAATAAGAAATAAAATCGAATTGGGTCTCTAATCATTTAATTTTCTCATTTTTTTAATCAACAAATTATCAACACCGTTGTAAATTTTTTCCCTTATATTTTTTTAAACATGTGCATAACTTGTCTATTAATTCGGATAACTTGTGCACAACACGGTGTTTCGCTTTTGCATTATTTTATAAAAATTAATTCCACACGGTTATTAACAACATGCAAATAAAGAAAACCGGGTATAACTCATTTAATAACAACATGTTAGTTTAGTTATCAACGTATTAACGAACTTATTATTACTATTCTTTTTTAAAATTCACCTTATTGTTTTTATAAAACAATTGCTTTTGTTGATAAGTCAATATAATTGAATATATTTTTAATTCTTAGTAAATTTATATATTAAAAACTATTCAATTGAGGAAGTAATGGAGTTTAAGGTAAACAGTAAAGAATTAGAAAAAATATTGGCAAGAGTCTATCCAGCAATTCCCTCACGGACTCCAATGCCGATTCTGGAAAATTTCCTTTTTGCTATTGAAGACGGCTCCCTAACGGTTTACGCTACCGATTTGGAAATATCGTTAAAGTCGTCCATAAATATCGTTGCGGAAGAAAACAAAAGTATTCTGCTTCCCGCAAAACTCCTCTACGATGTTATCAGATCATTTAAAGATACGACCATAACATTCGAAATTTTGGATACCGGAAGAACAAACCTGATTACCGAACACGGAAAGTACAGTATAAGCTATCTCGGTACGGAAGATTATCCCGACGTTCCAACCTTCCCCGATGAAAGTATAGATAAAGAAGAGATTAACGAGTTTTCAATCAACGGTTCCGATTTAAAATATGCACTTGACAAAACAACCTTCGCACTGAGTAAAGAGGAAATGCGTCCAGCAATGATGGGAGCTTTATTCGAATTTTCCGAAGACGGTTTTAGAATAGTTACGACGGACGGACACAGATTGGTTAATTATTTACGCAAGGATATAAAACAGGATTTTAACGAACAGTACATCGTTCCGGAAAGAGCTTTGAGCGTTATTCAGAAATTATTGGATGAGAGAGACGTTAAAATTTATCTAACTAAAACTCACATTTCGTTTATGTTGAACGAAATTGAACTTATCTCAAGATTGATTAAACATAAGTATCCCGATTATTCAAGCGTTATTCCCTTGGAAAACGAATTCAAACTTAAGATCAAAACAAAAGAACTACACGATGCTATAAAGAGAATGATGCTCTTTTCATCTTCCAGTACGAGAAGGGTTAAGTTCTCGTTGAAAGATAACGTTTTGCAAATATCCGCGGAAGATACCGATTTAGGTGCTTCGGGAACGGAAAACATTCCGTGCGAATACACCGGTGATCCTTTGGATATCGGCTTTAATTCGCAATACGTTAACGATATTTTAAGTCATATGACCTCGGAAGAAGAACTTTTATTTAAATTACATTCGCCTACAAAAGCGGTGATTATTTTCCCGACGGAGAAAAAAGAGAATTTGGACTTGATGATGCTTTTAATGCCGGTTCGACTAAACAGCTAAAATGATTTTGCAACATTTGGAATTAAAAAATTTTCGTCTTCACAAAAATACTCACTTAGAGTTTTCCCCGAACCTAAATTACATTGTAGGTGGAAACGGCCAAGGTAAAACTTCACTTTTGGAAGCGATTTATTATTTGTGTACCTCAAAAAACCTGTTGCAATCACCCGATTCCGAAGCGGTTAACTTCGATGAAAGTTTTTTTGACGTAAATGGTATTTTTTCTAACGGAACCGTTAATAAAGTCAGAGTTTTTTATAGTCTCGAATACGGTAAAAAGAGTATATTTTTGAACGAAAAACAGATATATAAATCGGCGGACATAATAGGGAAATTTCCTGTTGTAACATTAACACAAGCCGACCATTTTATAACGCAAGGCTCTCCTACCCACAGAAGAAAACTTATCGATTCTGTTATTTCTCAAGCCAGTCGTACGTATCTAAAAACCTTGATGGAGTATAATAGAATCCTCAAGCAGAGGAGTAACTTACTCAACAAAATTAAAGAGACCGGTAATCCTGTTTACGAAGATGAATTGGAAGTTTGGAGTAAATCGTTAATTGAAAAAGGTTCTGAAATTATTGAAAAAAGAATAGAATTTATAGAGGAATTTAACGATTACGTTAAGAATTCGTACAACGAAATTATGGGTGAAAAGGAAATACCGTCTTTGGAATATAAATCGACAGTCGGGTTCGAGCATTTGGATGAACTGAAAGAAAAGTTTGAGGAATCGATTAAACGGAAATTAAAAGAAGAAATTATTCGCGGAAATAATTTGACAGGTCCGCATAGAGACGACGTGATTTTCAAGATAAACGAGTTCGAGCTTAAAAAATTCGGCTCGCAAGGGCAAAACAAAACGTTCCAAGTATCGATAAAATTCGCACAATTCTTTTATTTGAAAGACAAGTTAAACAAAACACCGTTGTTCTTGCTCGATGATGTTTTCGGCGAACTCGATTCCGAAAGAGTTGAAAAAATAAGTTTTTATCTGAAAAAAATCGGTCAAGCTTTCATAACTTTAACCGACTTTACGAATACGGAAAATTTAATAAAAGACGACGAAGATAAAATGATTCAAGTAAACATGGGAGAGATTGAATATGTCGTATAAAATAAAAAGCGTCGGCGATGTCTTAAGAAGCGATAAAAATTTCAAAAAGTTCACGCAGAAATCGAAGGAACAAACGGTAATTGAAAAATTTGAAGATATATTTCCAAAGCTTGCAAAATTGGCCGAAGCCAAAAGGGTCGAAAAAGGAACTTTGTTCATCAAAGTGGAGAATTCCGTTTTAAGAAGCGAACTGAATTTAAATAAGAAAAGAACCATCGAGGTGATAAATAAATATTTCGATGAAAAAATTATTACGGATATAAAGTTTGTAAATTAAGCAGAGGTGCAAAAGTGACAAAAGAAAAAGCTCAAAAAAATTACACCGCAAAAAACATAAATGTATTGAAAGGTCTCGAAGCGGTTCGCAAAAGACCGGCGATGTACATTGGCGATATCGGAGCAAGAGGACTTCATCATTTGGTTAACGAAGTTGTCGATAACAGTATAGACGAAGCTCTTGCCGGATACAACGACAGAGTAACAATTACAATAAACAAGGATGGCAGCGTAACGGTTGAAGATAACGGACGAGGTATTCCTGTAGACATTCATCCCGAAGAGGGAAAATCTGCGTTAGAAATCGTAATGACGGTGTTGCACGCGGGCGGTAAGTTCGACAAAAGCACATATAAAGTTTCCGGCGGCTTACACGGAGTCGGGGTTTCCGTCGTAAACGCATTATCCGAATGGCTAGTTGTTGAGGTTAAAAGAGGCGGAAAGCTTTACAGACAAGAGTATGAAAGGGGAATACCGAAAGGTCCTGTAAAAGAAATTAAAAAGGTAAATAAAAACGAGTCCGGAACGAAGGTAACGTTCAAACCCGACGGTGAAATATTCAAGACCACCAAATTCAAGTTTGAAACCCTGAACGACAGAATGCGCGAACTGGCTTTCCTTAACAGAAACATCACCATTACGCTGATAGATGAAATCGAAGGTGAAAAAGCGGTTCACCATTACAAAGGCGGTTTGATTGAATTTGTAAAATATTTGAACGAAACCAGGACACCTATTCATAAACCCATTTATATTGAAGGAGAAAAAGACAACACACCGGTTGAAGTGGCAATTCAATATTGCGATGCTTACTCCGATAACATTCACACTTACGTGAACAACATTAACACGCACGAAGGTGGAACGCATTTGGTCGGTTTTAAAACCGCACTAACACGAACGCTGAACAATTATGCATACAAGAATAAATTAATAAAGGAAAACAAAAAAATTACACTTACCGGCGACGACTTCAGGGAAGGTTTAACGGCGGTAATTTCCGTTAAAGTTATAGAACCGCAATTCGAGGGACAAACGAAAACAAAACTGGGTAACAGTGAAGTGAAGTCGGTAGTCGAATCCATCGTCGGCGAGAAACTGTCGGATTATTTGGAAGAAAATCCCTCTGTTGCGAAAAAAATTATAGAAAAATGTATGCGCGCTGCCGAAGCACGCGAAGCGGCAAGGAAAGCAAGGGAACTTGTCAGAAGAAAAAATGCGCTCGACTCAATGCATTTACCGGGTAAACTAGCCGATTGCTCGATAAGCGATCCGGAACATTGTGAAATTTATATTGTTGAGGGCGATTCGGCAGGCGGTTCGGCTAAACAAGGCAGAGACAGAAGATTTCAAGCTATTCTACCAATTAAAGGTAAAATACTTAATGTTGAAAAAGCAAAAATTAACAAAATTCTGGAAAACAATGAGATTAAGGCGATTGTTTCGGCAATTGGAGCGGGAATCGGTGCAGATTTTAACAGTGAAAAAGCCAGATACGGCAAAATTATAATAATGACGGACGCTGACGTTGACGGAAGCCATATTAGAACATTGCTGCTCACGTTTTTCTATCGATATATGAAAGACTTAATAACAACAGGCAGGGTTTACATCGCACAACCACCTCTTTATAGAATTAAAAAGGGAAAAGAAGAAATTTATGCATACGACGATGCCGAACGAGATGAAGTGTTGAAAAAATTACGCGGTAATGGTAAAGGAAAAGTTGACGATGAAAACCTTCCGAAAGGGGTTAACATTTCGAGATATAAAGGTCTTGGCGAAATGAACCCCGAACAACTTTGGGCTACAACCATGAATCCGGAAACAAGAACCATATTACAAGTGAACTTGGAAAGTGCCGCTGCGGCAGACAAAATATTTGAAACCCTGATGGGCGACCAAGTTGAACCCCGCAGGGAGTTTATAGAAAAACACGCAAGATATGCGAACATAGATATTTAAATTTATCCGATAACAATTGGTATTAAAAAGAGGTAAAAACCGATATGAATTCAATGTTTGAAAAAATTGTTCCCGTTGCATTAGAAGAAGAAATGAAATCGTCATATATCGACTATGCAATGTCGGTGATTGTTGCTCGTGCATTACCCGATGTGCGGGACGGACTGAAACCCGTGCACAGAAGAGTTTTGTACGGCATGCACGAACTCGGATTGGCTTATAACAAACCCTATAAAAAATCCGCCAGAATCGTCGGTGAAGTTCTCGGTAAGTATCATCCGCACGGAGACAGCGCGGTGTACGATACAATGGTGAGAATGGTCCAAGACTTCTCCCTTCGATATCCGTTAATAGACGGACAAGGAAATTTCGGCTCGGTAGATGGCGACTCCCCGGCTGCTATGCGATACACGGAAGCGAGACTTGCCAAAATATCGGAATATATGTTAAGGGATTTGGATAAAAATACTGTCGATTTTGTACCGAATTTCGACGAAACTCTACAAGAACCGAAAGTATTGCCCTCATATTTGCCGAACTTGTTGGTTAACGGTTCGAGCGGTATTGCAGTGGGAATGGCAACAAACATACCGCCGCATAATTTGGTCGAGGTGATAGACGGATTGATTGCTTTGATTAAAAACCCCGAAATGACGGTTGAAGAAATTATGAAATACATAATTGCACCCGATTTTCCGACGGGTGGAATTATTTTCGGGTACGAAGGAGTTAAATCCGCCTATCTAACCGGCAGGGGAAGAGTTGTTGTAAGAGCGAAAGCTAATATAGAATCGTTAAAAAACGATAAAGAGAACATTATTATTAGCGAATTGCCTTATCAAGTTAACAAAGCAAATTTGATTGAGAAAATAGCCGACTTGGTTCGAGCGGGGAAAATATCCGATATAACGAACATACGGGATGAATCGGATCGGGACGGAATGCGCATTGTAATCGAAACAAAGCGAGGTTCGCAACCGGAAGTGATTTTGAATCAGCTGTTCAAACACACTCAAATGCAAGTAACTTTCGGCGTAATAATGCTGGCTCTTGTTAACGGAACACCGAAAGTTTTAAACCTCAAAGAAATGATGTCGCACTTCCTCGATCACCAAATGGACGTGCTCATAAGAAAAACAAAATACGAACTTGAAGCGGCCGAGAAAAGAGCACATATTCTCGAGGGTTATATTATCGCTTTGGACAATATAGATGCGGTGATAGAAACGATTAAAAAATCGAGGGACGTGCAAACCGCTAAAAATAACTTAATGAAGAAATTCAAACTTTCGGAAATTCAAGCCAAAGCAATTCTCGATATGAGATTGCAGAGGTTAACCGGACTCGAACGAAAGAAAATAGAAGAAGAATACAAGGAAACAATAAAATTAATCGAGCATCTTAAAGGAATTTTGACAAGCGAGGAGAAAAGAAAGTTAATCATAATAGAAAACCTTGAGGAAATTAAAGAAAAACACGGCGATGAACGAAGAACTCAAATAATTAAGAATTACAAAGAATTTTCACTCGAAGATATAATAGCCGAAGAAGATGTTGTGGTAACGATTTCACACAGAGGATTTATTAAAAGGTTTCCGGTAAGCGGTTACAGAAGGCAAGCGCGCGGCGGCAGAGGAGTTACCGGTGCGGGAACAAAAGACGAAGATTTCATAGAGCACATGTTTATTGCATCAACTCATCACTACATAATGTTTTTTACCGATAAAGGAAAATGTTACTGGAAAAAAGTTTACGAAATTCCCGAAGGCGGAAGAGCGGCGCGCGGAAGATCGATTCAAAACTTGGTGGAAAAAGAAAAAGACGAAAAAATTACGGCTTTTGTGGCCGTTAAGGAATTTTCGGAAGATAAATACGTCGCAATGGTCACAAAATTCGGAACTATCAAGAAAACGGCCCTTTCCGCATTTTCCAACGTAAGGCGGGGCGGAATTATTGCCATGAATATTCCGAAAGGCGACGAATTAATAGAAGTAAAACTGACCAACGGTAACAACGATATTATTATCGGTACGAAAGACGGTATGGCTATCCGATTCCACGAACGAGATGTAAGAGACATGGGAAGAAACGCCACCGGGGTTAGAGGAATCAAGTTGAACAAAGACGATTACGTCGTCGGGTTTATCGTTGTTCATTCCGAAGCCACCTTGCTTGTGGTAACCGACAAAGGTTATGGAAAACGTAGTAAAATCAGCGATTACAGAGTTACAAAACGCGGGGGCAAAGGAATAATTACGGTTAAAACGGGTGAGAAAAATGGAAAACTCATCTCAATGCTTGAGGTAAATGATAACGACGAGCTTGTGATTATTACAAACATGGGAATGGTAATTAGACAAAGCGTTAAGAAAATCAGAGTAATGGGAAGAAATACTCAAGGAGTCAAACTTATAAATCTGAAAGAAGGCGATACGATCGCGGACGTGGCGAAGATTATAGTTGAAGAAAACGGCGAAAACGGGAAGAACGGAAACGCACAATTAATTTAATATAAAGGAAAGCAAAATGAGTGAGCTAAAAAACGTAGGTTTCGACTCTAAATGTGTTCATGCCGGAATTAAAGAATATGAATTCGGTCCGGTTGTTACGCCGATTTATCAAACATCGACTTTTAAATTCAAATCGGTTGATCATGGAGCGGCTCTTTTCAAGGGAGCGGAAGAAGGCTACATTTACACCAGAATGAAAAACCCCACCATCGAAGCGATGGAACAAGCCATAGCCGAACTGGAAAACGGATACAAAGGTTTGGGATGCGGCAGCGGAATGTCGGCAATTCACACGGTTTTTCAAACATTGGTGAGTTCGGGCGACCATGTAATTTGTTCCAAAGCGGTTTACGGTCCCACTGCAACCCTTCTGTCAACCGTTTTTAACCGCTTCGGTGTGGAAACCACATTTGTTAATACATCCGATTTGAATCAAATTAAAAACGCAATAAAGGAAAACACAAAAGTAATTTATGTAGAAACCCCGGGTAACCCCACACTTGAAATTACCGATATAGAAGAAACATCGAAAATAGCAAAAGAACACAATCTCGTTTTCGTTGTTGATAATACTTTTATGAGTCCGGCTTTGCAACGCCCCTTGGATCTTGGCGCCGATGTTGTGGTTCACAGCTTAACGAAATTTTTAAATGGTCACGCCGATGTTGTGGCCGGAGTTATCGTTGTAAAAGACGAGGAAATGTATTCGAAAATGAGAAAAGTGCTGAACCAAAACGGCGGAGTTATCGATCCGTTTAACGCGTTTTTGGTTCACAGGGGATTAAAAACCCTTTCGCTGAGGATGGAGCGCCATAGCAGAAACGCCGAAAAAATTGCTAAATTTTTGGAAGAACATCCGGCGGTTGAATGGGTTGTATTTCCGGGGCTCGAAAGCCACCCACAATACGAAATTGCCAAAAAACAACACAAAGACTGCGGCGGAATGATTTCGTTCGAGCTTAAAGGCGGAATTGAAGCGGGCAAAAAAGTAATGAACTCGGTTAAATTGTGTCAACTCGCTGTAAGTTTGGGCGGAGTGGAATCTCTGATACAACATCCGGCAAGCATGACGCACGCTTCAATGGGAAAAGAACAAAGGGAAGCCGCCGGAATTACGGACGGCTTGGTCCGGCTTTCCGTTGGAATTGAAAATGTGGACGATTTAATAGCGGATCTTAAACAAGCGCTGGAAAGCTAATCGTTTTTATATTGTTTTTTAAACCGCAATTTTCGATATTCCGTACAGCTTTATAATTTTCGGGGATTTTTTTATGCCGTTTCGGAATGGTTTGTTTTTCTTTTTGTTGCTTTTTTTTGTTACCGCAAATTCTAAAGGACAAATTTACAAAAACGAAAGAGGATATTATTTCGCAGACAGATTTGTCGTTAAGTTTAGAACAGAAAAGCCGACTCTGCGGAAAACCGCCTCGAAACAGCAAGAAATAAAAAATCCCGAAAGATTTATCAAGAAAATAAAATCCGTATTTCCGGATAAACCCGTCTCATCACCCTTGTCTAAAATAAAAGTGATAGAAGTAAACGCGCCGGTAAACATTACAAATCTAATTAACGAGTATAAAATTAAATACGATGTGGAATGGGCGGAACCGTATTTTTTATACGAAACGACGTATGTGCCGAATGATCCGAAATACGCGGACAGCACACTTTTACATTTGTATCAAATCGAAGCCGATAAGGCGTGGGATATCAGCAAAGGAAGTCCGGATATTGTAATCGGGATAATTGATACCGGAATCGATTGGGACCATCCGGATTTAGCGGCGAATATTTGGATGAACGATGACGAAATACCCGGTAACGGTGTGGATGACGACAATAACGGATATGTGGACGACGTTCGCGGTTGGGATTTCGGAGGAATCGACGGAACGCCGGATAATGATCCCGTTGAGGATAAACCCGATCACGGTACGTTGGTTGCAGGAATAGCAAGCGCCGTTACCGATAACTCTATCGGAATTTCTTCTATCGGATTTAATACCAAACTTATGGCCGTAAAAACATCGCAAGATAATTTGAGGTCGGATGTAGGAACGGCGCTTATCAGCCACGGTTACGAAGGAATAGTTTATGCGGTTGATAATGGCGCAAAAATAATTAATTGCAGTTGGGGCGGATATAATTATTCAAGTATGGCACAAGAAATTATTAATTATGCCGTAGGAAAAGGGGTTTTAATTGTTGCGGCCGCCGGAAACGATAACCGTGTAGATCCGTTTTACCCCGCTAGTTATAAAGGTGTTCTGTCGGTTGGCGCAACAAATTATGTCGATCAAAAAGCAAGTTTTTCCAACTACGGAAAGAAAATAGACGTTGTTGCACCGGGCGTATCGATATATTCGACATGGCAAGACGATACGTACAAAAGCACGAGCGGAACCTCCATGTCTTCCCCGTTGGTGGCCGGACTTGCGGCTCTAACCGCTCATGTTTATCCCAACTATAATCCGTTACAGATTGGCGAACAAATCCGTACAAATACTACGAATATCGATAGCATCAATCCGGGTGTGCAATATCTATTCGGTTCGGGAAGAATAAACGCATATAACACTTTAAGCAACGGGAATTCAAAATCGGTGCGAGTTATTGATTTTGTTGTAAACGATTTGGGAGACGGAGACGGACTAGTGGAATCAGGCGAGAAGGTTTCGATAGAACTTTTCGTTACCAACTATTTAAAACCGCTTTCCAATTTAACCGTTGAAATAATAAACCAACCTTCTTTCGCCGGAATATTAAACGGAACCTCCTCGCTTGGAGGAATGCAAACACTGGAGACAAGGTCGAATGATAATCAAAAACTGGAAATTGTTATAGATTCGAACACTCCGCCCAATACAGATATCGATTTGCTGTTGGGTTTTAGCGACGGGGAATACGACGGATTTCAATGGATAACAATATCCGCGAATCCCACTTATGCAAATCAAGATATAAATAATTTGGTTCTTACGCTTACAAGTAACGGTTCTCTTGGTTTTAACGATTTTCCGAACAATACCGAAGGCGAAGGGTTAATTTATATGGACGATAACAACGTTTTGTTTGAAGGTGCGTTGATTTACGGAACTTCCGAAAACCAAATATTGAACTGTGCGCGAAATTTCGACGCGACACAGAAAGATAACGACTTTGGGATTGTTCAACCTCTTCTTGTAAGCACACCCGGAACAGAAGCGGATCAGCAAAGTTTTGCGGTTTTCAGCGAGAATGTATCGAACGGTTTGGGTATAACAACCGAATTCCATTCTTATGCGTTTGCCGGTTCGCCGGACGAGAACTTTATAATTTTAAGGTATAAATTTTTTAATGGTTCGGGTAACACAATCAGTAATTTTTATGCGGGAATATACTTCGATTTGGATATGGACGAAAACGATTGGGATGGCGATATAGTAAAATTCGATACAATTAATAATTTCGGATATTTTTACGACGAAGATGCAAATCCGACTGATACGAAAATCGGAGTGGCGCTGGTGTCTTCGGAGAAATTTAATTTTTATGCAATGGACCAAAACGGAGATAACGGCGGAATCGTTTCTTGGGACGGTTTTTCCGATGCGGAAAAATGGACGGCAATTTCGAGCGGATTAAGTGTGACCGAAGCCGGACCAAGCGATATTTCCGCTGTGATTTCGGCGGGACCGTTCACGTTCAATCCGGGCGATACGGTTGATGTTGCGTTCTCGGTTTGCGGTGCAAAAACATTAGACGGTTTACGTTCGAACATAATAAGAAGTAGAAACGTTTATATAGGCTTGCCGTCGGATATTAAGAGCGACCCGAATAAATTACTCCAAACGTTCGTCTTGCACCAAAATTATCCCAACCCTTTCGGAAGAAGCGGTTCGCCCGGTAATTCCATCACAACAATAAAATACACGGCACCGTCGTTGAGCACAAGTTCTCTCGGAGAAAGAACGGCTGCGGATTTTCACATCACCTTAAAAGTGTACGACGTATTGGGCAGGGAAGTGGCAACGCTGGTGGATGAAAAACAAAGCCCCGGAACTTACAAAGTGCGGTTCAAACCGTTAGATTTACCGAGCGGGATTTATTTTTACACACTCCGAGCCGGAAAATATCTTCAAACAAAAAAAATGGTATTATTACGCTAACAAACCCCAAATGCTTTAAGTTTTAAACATGTTGTTTCGCGGTAAAGGAAGCACCCCACAACAACACACACATTTTAATATGTAATCTTTAAAAGTTTATATTTTATTACAAATAAACCGCGTTCTCTTAAGGTGTTAAATTAGAATAAGTTAGGGCACGCGCCCCGTTGTTTTTTTACAAAAAAAAGAGTAATTTTGTAGTTCTTTTTTTAGAAATTTTGTAAAGCGGAAAAACCGCAAAAATTATTATATGATTTTAACCGACGAAGACACCATTACGGCAATTGCAACTCCGCAAGGAGTGGGAGCAATCTCCGTGATTAGGGTTAGCGGTCCGAAAAGCTTTCAAGTCATCGACAAAGTATTCAAAGGCAAGAAGAAAATTTCCGAATCCAAAAGTCATACAATCCACTATGGAAAAATTTATGCGGAAAACGAGGAAGTGATAGACGATGTTTTGGTTTCGGTTTTTAGGCAACCGCACTCTTATACAGGAGAAGATTCGGTTGAAATCAGCACGCACGGAAGTCCGCTGATTGCACGAAAAATAATTGAGATTCTGCTCAACAATAACGTAAGATTGGCTGAACCGGGCGAGTTTACGAAACGCGCTTTTCTAAACAATAAAATGGATTTGGCACAAGCCGAAGCAGTTGCCGACATAATTAACTCTCGCACGGAAGCTTCGTTGCGGGGAGCCAGAAACCAGTTAGACGGCCTGCTTTCTCAAAAAATAAATTTTTTACGCAATGAACTTATAAATATATCGTCGCTTGTGGAACTTGAACTCGATTTTGCCGAGGAAGACATAGAATTCGTTTCGTTTGATGAAATAAAAAACAAAATTAATCATGTAATTTCTGAAATTGACAAACTGCTGGAAAGTTATTCTTTCGGCAAAGTAATTAGAGACGGAGTGAATGTTGCGATTGTCGGAAAACCGAACGTTGGAAAATCTTCTTTGATGAATTATATTTTGAAAGAATCGAGAGCGATTGTAAGCCACATTCCCGGAACAACTAGGGATGTAATTCGCGAAGAAGCGTCGATAGATGGGATTTTGTTTAGATTTTTTGATACGGCCGGAATCAGATCGACATCCGACGAAATTGAAAAAGAAGGCGTTAACAGAAGTCGGGAAGCCGTAAAAAACGCCGATGTTGTAATTTTCGTAAACGACGTTAACTCGGGATTTGCAGTTGACGTTTATAATGAAATTTTGGAATTACAAAGTGATAAGAAAATTATAAAGGTTGTAAATAAAATCGATTTGAAGAAACCGGAAAATATTCGTGTGGATGTATATATTTCCGCTAAAACGGGAAAGGGAATCGACGAATTATTGAAATTACTTAAAGAAAAAACATTCGGCTCGCAAACGTACACGGAAAAATCGGCAGTGGTTTCAAATCTAAGACATTTTAATGCATTAAAAAAAGCAAAAGAAAGCCTGTTGATGGCGCTCGGTTCCGTTAATAAAAAGATGAGCGGGGAATTTATTGCGGTCGATTTGAGAAACGCCGAAAACCAACTTGGCGAAATTATCGGGAAAGTAACAACGGACGATATTCTGAATAATATATTTTCAAATTTTTGCATTGGAAAATAAATGTTTCACGTGAAACCTAAAGAAACTTTTTTGGTTTGAAACCGTAAACGTTTCACGTGAAACGGAAAGAACAAATTATGAAGCATTACGACGTAATTGTAATCGGTGGCGGACATGCCGGCATAGAGGCCGGAGTTGCGGCGGCTCGAATGGGTATGTCGGTTGCAATGATTACAATGGATAAAAACGCTATCGGCAGAATGTCTTGCAATCCGGCTATCGGAGGAAGTGCAAAAGGGCACATCGTGCACGAAATCGATTCCCTCGGCGGGGCAATGGGATTGATTGCCGACAGAACGGGAATTCAGTTTCGTACGTTAAATAAATCGAAAGGTCCTTCCGTCTGGGCGGGCAGGTGTCAATCCGATAGAAAACTTTATTCCGAAGAAGCAGTCCGCTTTGTTCTCGGAACTCCTAATCTGGAGGTGATTGAAGATTCGGTAATAGATGCATTTGCAGAAGACGGAAAAATAACCGGAATAAAAACCCGGGTGGGCAAAGAATTCACTTGTAAAGCTCTGATTGTGGCGTCGGGAACGTTTTTGAACGGTTTGATGTACACAGGTCCGAATCCCAAAATAGGCGGCAGATACGGCGAACCAGCAGCAACCGGGCTTTCCGAGGCGTTTAAAAAAATGGGTTTTACGGTCGATAGACTGAAAACCGGCACTCCGCCGAGATTGGTAAAGTCCACAATCGATTTTGATGTGTTGGAAGTTCAGCCTGGCGATGAAAATCCCAGCCCTTTTTCCAGAAGAACTCCGAAAGCCGATTTTCCGTATTTACCACAAGTTCCGTGTCATATTACTTACACGGACGAAAAAGTTCATAAAATTTTGGAGAAAGGATTTGACCGCTCGCCGATTTTTACGGGATTGATAAAGGGCACGGGACCGAGATATTGTCCATCCATAGAAGATAAAATCGTTAGGTTTTCCGATAAACCGAAACATCAACTTTTCCTTGAACCCGAAGGATTGAACGACGATTTGATTTATTTGAACGGATTTTCAACCTCTTTGCCCGAAGAAATTCAACTTGAAGCATTACGCTCAATCAAAGGTTTGGAGAATGTTGAAATGGCGCGACCCGGTTATGCGGTTGAATACGATTACTTTCCGCCGCACCAAGTTGAGCTTACACTCGAAACAAAATTGGTGAAAGGACTTTATTTTGCCGGACAAATTAACGGAACATCGGGTTATGAAGAGGCAGCCGGGCAAGGATTAATTGCCGGAATTAACGCCGCATTGAAAATTCAAGGAAAACCCGAATTCGTTTTGAAAAGAAGTGAAGCTTATATCGGGGTTTTAATCGACGATCTGGTTGGAAAATCTACGGACGAACCGTACAGGATGTTTACGTCGCGAGCGGAATATAGATTGCTTCTGCGCCAAGACAACGCCGATAGACGATTAATGAAATACGGATATGAATTCGGATTGATACCGGAAGATTTATACAAGGAACTTGAAGAAAAAGAAAAATTGATTGCACGCGGGTTCGATTTCGCTTCGAAACATAGAATTTCACCGAACGAAATAAACGACTTGTTGGAATCTAAAAAGTCATCCAAACTCGATAACGGGGAAACGGTAAGCAAACTTGCAAAACGGCCGGAATTGAGTTTGCGCGAGATTTTGGAAAATATCGACAAAAATAAATATCCGATTGCAAATGCAATTTTAAGGAACGGCGAAGTGTTGCAACAACTGGAAATAGAGCTTAAATACGAAGGATATATAAAGCGCCAGATGGAACTGGTGAAAAAAATGGAGAAACTTGAAAACACTAAAATTCCTTCAAGTTTCGATTTTCTAAGTTTAAACACAATCTCCGCCGAGGGTCGCGAAAAACTACATAAAGTCCGACCCCGGTCAATCGGGCAGGCTTCGCGTATTTCCGGAGTTTCTCCGGCGGATATTTCCGTGTTAATGATATACTTGAAAAATTAAATTGCGGGGGCAGAATTGACTCAAGCACAACAATACCTTAGTGAATTAAAAAAAATATTTTGGGATAACGACATTGCTCTCAGCGATTATCAGCTTGAGCGAATGGCTCACTTTGCAGAGCTTGTAGTTGAGAAAAACAAAGTTGTAAATTTGATTTCGCGAAAAGACATTAAAAATATCGTTGAAAATCACATTTTTATTTCCGCATACATAACGGAATTTTTGCCCGATAGGGGAAACAGATTTTTGGATATCGGAACCGGCGGAGGTTTTCCGGGCATTCCGCTCGCTATTATCAAACCGTTGATGCGCGGGGTTTTGGCCGATTCCACCGCAAAGAAAATTGATGCGGTACGGGAATTTATCGACAAATTGAAAATGCCGAACGTTATTGCGGAAAACTGCAGGGTCGAAAGTCCGGAATTTAAAGAAAAATACGCCGATTCGTTCGATCTTGTTGTAAGCCGCTCGACCGTTCCTTTAAGCGTATTGCTTCGCTATTCTATTCCGCTGATTAAACAAAAAGCATATCTCGCTGCAATAAAAGGCGGCGATTTAACTCAAGAATTTAAAACGGCGGAAACCAAATATAAACCGTACATTAAAAAGTCCACTGTTTTCGAATTGGCGTACAAACCTTCGAACACACGGAACGAAAAAGGGAAAAAATTAATTTTACTGGAACTTACGAAATGAGCAAAGATTCTAAAAAACTATTCGAAGAAATAGCCGCGTTGGCTACGGAACAACGAAACGAAAAATCCACCAATATCGATTTAAGCTCAACGGCGGAAATATTAAAAATTATTAACGACGAAGACAAAAAAGTACCGTATGCAGTCGAAAAGGAATTGCCGTATATCGAACAAGCGGTTGAATTGATAGTAAAAGCATTTAAAAAAGGCGGGCGCTTGCTTTATTTTGGAGCGGGAACAAGCGGCAGACTTGGTGTTGTGGATGCTGCAGAATGTCCGCCGACCTTCGGAACGGACCCGGAAATGGTGCAAGGATTTATTGCGGGCGGAAAAGAAGCAATGTTTGTAGCTCAAGAAGGTGCGGAGGATTATGAGGAAAACGGTGCGAAGGATGTTTTGAAAGCCAACGTGAACGAAAAAGATGTTGTGTGCGGAATCGCGGCAAGCAGAAGAACTCCGTATGTTATCGGAGCGGTAAGAAAAGCCAAGGAATTGGGTGCTACAACGTTATTTGTAACTTGCACGCCCCGCGAAACTTTTAACGTCGAAAGCGTCGACGTTGCTATTTGTCCGGTTGTAGGTCCCGAAGTTGTTATGGGTTCCACAAGAATGAAAAGCGGAACGGCGCAGAAGCTCGTGCTAAATATGTTAACTACTACGGCTATGGTAAGACTAGGAAAAACGTACGAAAATATGATGATCGATTTGCAAATGACGAACAAAAAATTGATTGAACGTGCAAAAAGAATTGTAATGACAATTACCGGCGTAAGTTACGAGGATGCAACCGACTATTTGGAAAAAGCGGGTTGGCATGTAAAAACGGCGTTGGTTATGATTCTGGCAAACGTTGATGTGAACGAAGCTAAAAGAAGATTGGAAAAAGCTGACGGATTCGTAAGAAAAGCGTTGGGAATGTAAAATTAATGGAATTGTAAAATAAGTTTGTGTATGTATTTTTTATACCCCCGGTGCAAAACTTAAATGATAAAGCGCCTGTTGTTTTTTAATCCAAACTCTTTTTCTTCTATCCTTGCATTATTCCTTTCTGTTTTTATAAATTGGCAAAAAACAAAATCGAAAGGGAGAAATAAATTGAATAAAACGCTAATTATTTTAATTTTAATTGTTTCGGTTGGTCTTGCTCAAAAGAAAGAAAAGAAAATTCCGCACGAATTTACAACGATAATAAATCTGGAAACCACGCCCGTAAAACATCAGGGTCAAACCGGAACGTGTTGGGCTTTTGCAACGTCTTCGTTTTGGGAATCCGAATTATTGCGTTTGGGAAAACCCGAATTCGACATTTCCGAAATGTATATTGCGCGCAGGGCTTATGAAATGAAAGCCGAAAATTATATCCGTTATCACGGTAAAACCCAATTTGATGAAGGTGGACAAGCTCACGACGTTTTGGCGGTTATTAAAAAATACGGTTTCGTTCCGCAGACGGTTTATCCTGAAAAATTAAACGACGAGGGAATATTAAATCATAGGGAAGCAGTTTCCGTAATGAAAGGAATATTAAGCGGCGTATTAAAAAATTCTTCCAAAACAATTTCGGAAAACTGGAAGAAAGTAATTAGTGCAACGTTGGATATATATTTCGGGGAAGTACCAGAAAAGTTCTTTTACAACGGGAAAGAGTATACGCCCCGTTCATTCGCAAAGGAATCGGGATTGAATCCCGGGGATTACATCGAGTTCACCTCGTATACACACCATCCGTTTTATGAAAAATTTGTTTTGGAGGTGCCGGATAACTGGATGCACGAAGAATATTATAACGTACCGATTGACGAATTAATGCAAATTATCGACTTTGCATTGGAAAACGGCTATACAATCGATTGGGACGGTGATACGGGTCGGGATAATTTTTACCGCAAAAAAGGTTATGCGGTTGTACCCGTTGACGACAAACAAAAAGGGAACGAACCGGAAGTAGAAATGTTTGTAACCCAGGAAATGAGACAAAGGGCTTTCGATAGTTTTGATGTTACCGACGATCATTTAATGCATATTACCGGCTTAGCTAAAAATCAAAAGGGGACGAAATTTTATTATACCAAAAATTCGTGGGGAACAAAAGATAAAAAGTTTAACGGCTTTTGGTATATGTCCGAACCGTACGTTCGACTGAAAACAATCGCAATTATGGTTCATAAAGACGCCGTACCTCCGGAAATAAAAAAGAAGCTCGGTTTGTAAAATCGTAAAAAACGGTCATCCGCTTCTGTTTGTATGGAATTTAAAGAAATTTCATTTTTGTCTGGAATACGACAGAAAAAAATCCACCGTAGAGGCATATTTGGATATAAAAAAGATTGGAAAGGATAAAACAAAATGGGAAAAATAAATAATCCGTTGTCGGAATTAATCAGCGATGAAATTTACGCACTTTTGGAAAAACGCGGATTAATCGATCAAAAATCCGTTAGGAATTTCCAAATAAAAAAGAGATTTCAAGAACTACGCAAAGACCACAAATTGAGAGCGGGCGAAGCGATTGAGAAATTGCGCGAAGAATATCCGTATCTTCAATTCGATTCAATCAGAAAAATTGTTTATCATAAATTTGAATAAAAGAACGGATTCCGTTGTTCGCATTGTGAAATTGAGTCTTGAAACGATTACATAAATCCGGCCGGGTTTTAAATCCGACCGGATTAATGATTTGAAATTATCACATGTACAGGAAAGCAATTTATTTAGGTTTTATTTCATTAAAATCATCTTTTTTATTTCGGTAAAATTTCCTACAGAAAGTTGATAAAAATAAATTCCGCTGTTCAGATCAGACGCATCGAATCTAACCGAATAAGTTCCGGGCGCTTGTTGTTTATTGACGAGAGTTGCGATATTGCGACCCAAAACATCGTAAACGACAAGAGATACGTTTGATGTTTTAACGTTAGACGGAATACTGTACTTGATTGTAGTAACGGGATTGAACGGATTGGGATAATTTTGTGCAAGTTCGAATTTATCGGGAGCACCAACAAAAACTTCTACAACGGGAGAAAATTCAAATGAACCGTCCACGTCGATTTGTTTTAATCTGTAAAAATATTTGCCCGAGTTTTCGATATTGCCGTCCGTGAAAGAATAATCTTTCGGGGAATTGCTGTTACCGTGTCCTTCCACGAAACCGATTTTTTGCCAATCTTTATTTTCCGAAGCCCGTTGAACTTCAAATCCGTAATTGTTTACTTCCGTTGCGGTTCTCCAATTCAGTTCTATGTTGTTCCCGTTTATAGAAGCGGAAAAAGCTGTGAGTTCGACGGGCATGGGATTGTCAAAGGTAAAATCGTCAACCATAATTCTTTCGGTAGAACCATTTGCTTTAATTCTAATTTTAATATTTGTAGTTGATGAAGTAATCGTAGAGGTATATGAAAATTGTTTCCAATCAGAATCTGAAAGAAGAGAATTATCAATTGTACCAACACTTGTATAGTTGCTTCCACCATCAATGCTATAAGCAACATCAAAATTGGTAGCAGGCGATGCATCCCACCGTCTGACGTAAAAAGAAAATCCGTCAATACTCGTTGCATCTATCGTAACAAACCATTCAACAGTAGATGAATTTCTTAAACGCCAAGAATAGGTAGAATTATTATGAGTTTTGCCAAACCCATCTTGTGTGCCGTTTGTTTCTCGCAATGCAGGCC
>CAZKKI010000027.1:0-76410 GCA_964553325.1 uncultured Melioribacteraceae bacterium
TTCTCCTACACACTTCCTGTAACAAAACACCCTTCTCATTCGTCTTTTACAGTAGAAAGATGATACTGAAAAAAACAAGATATGGTCTTCTGGTTAAAGAGCACAAAAGCAAAATTTACGGCTATGCTTATTTTATGCTTAAAAACCGGATGGATGCGGAGGATGTAACTCAGGAAACACTAATAAAACTTTGGGAAAATCTCGGGAAGTTTAAGATGCAGTCCGCAAGAGCATGGATAATGAAAACAACTCATAACTTGTGTGTAGATTTTCTAAGAAAAAGAAACCGGATTAACGGTAACGAAATTTTATTCAAATACGACGGGGAAGAAAACACAATCGCCAATATTACTCCGGATAATTACTTAGGTGATTTCCCCGACGTATTGACAACGGAAATTATCGAAAATGCTATCGAATCGTTGCCGTATAAACTTAGAAGCGTATTTGTTTTATACGAATTGGAGGGATTAAAATACAGAGAGATTGCAGACGCGCTTGAAATTCCGGTAAACAGCGTAAAAGTTTATTTGTTGCGTGCACGTAAAGCGTTGCAAAAACAATTAAGAAAAATTAAATCCGAACAGGTGATGTAAATGAATCCGAAACTTGAACAAGAAATAATCTCAACCGCATACGGCGATGCCGGGATATTGACCAAAATTAAAATCCGCTTTTTAGCAAAAAGAAATAACACCGTACATAATTTATTACAAGAATATTCCGTTACTGCCGGAAAAGTTCGCTCATTGAAAAAAGAGAAACTGATTGAAATTGAAAAATATCCGAACATAGAACTTGCAAGCAATTCCGAAGAGGAAAACGTTTTATTATCGTTTTTCTCATTTTTATTAAACAAACCGATTCTTAAATATGCCGTTTCCGTAATAGTAATTTCAGCGATCGCTTTGATTATATTCAATACTAAAAACGAACCGGAATATACCGAAGTCGAAATTAAACTTGCCGAAAAACAAATAAAACAAACACTTGTTTTTGTTAGCGAAACATTTTCCAAAGCCAGCAGAAACTTGGAACGGGAAATACTTCCCGAAAATATTGCAAAACCTTTTACACAAAGTGCAACCATTGTTAAAAGTTTACTTACAGGAGGGAATAAAAATGAAAAACCCAATTAAAATAACATTAGTATTTATTGTTTTATCTTTAATTAAAATACATGCCCAAAATGTAGACTATTCGAAATTACCCGGTTATGTTAATTTCGGCGACCTTTCCGTTTTCGAAAGCGGAAATGAAGTTACGGAAGTGTTAATCGACCACAACCTGTTGAAATTAGTAGCTAAGTTTACGGAGGGAAGAGGCGAAGACGAAGATGAACTATCAAATCTCATAGGCGGATTGCAACTCATCCGCGTTAACACTTTCGAAGTGTCGCCTTCCGACAAAGAAGAGTTGCTTCGGCGGGTTAAAAAAATCGAGCGTGATTTGAGAAAGAAAAACTGGCAGAGAATCGTAAGAACCAAATCCAAAGATGAAGTTACAAACATTTTTATAAGAACCGACAACCAAAGCGATAAAATTGTAGGATTGGCAATCATGACTCTCGACAGTCTCGGAGAAGCTTCGTTTGTCAACATCGTTGGCAACATCGATATGGAAACCGTCGGGAAGCTCTCGAACAAATTCGATATCCCCGGTCTCGATTCTTTGGATAACTCAAATTAAGGGATAAGAAAATGAAAAACGAAAAACCAAGAATTGTTGCCGTTCTTATTTTACTCGGCTTTGTACTGACCGGTTGCTTCGGAATAAATACTCACTTCGCCAATATCAGAAGTACATTTATTGATAATCTCGATTGCCGGTTCAAAAAAGAAATTGAATTTTCCGTAGGTCCGGCCGGCATCATGTTTGCCGGCGCTTTTGTACGTTTAGCCGACGAAGACATTGAACTCGATGAAGTTCTCGACAATGTTTCCAGTGTTCAAATAGGTATTTACGAACCCCTTGATTTTACAGGGGAAGATTTGTCGATTGGTATGTTAAACGATTTATCCGTAAACCTGTTGGAAGCCGGATGGCGCGGTTTGGTAAAATCAATACACAAAGGAGAACTTACCGGCATTTATATGAGAACGGACGCGGAAAACAAACCCGTGAGCATTTTGGTGATTTCTCTTTCGGATGACGAACTTGTAATAGCGGAAATTTCCGGTGACGTTAGAAAATTAATGGAAACAATTGCTGAAAAAGAAAACTTTGGTTTCGAAATCATTAACAACTAAATTCGTTTACGATTGACGCAGCTTGCAACTTTTATATCAGTAACGAGTCTAAATGAATGTTCAAAATATTTTTGGAGTAAAATGCAAATACTCAAGTTCGTCTTTACCGGTCTGCTATTAATTTTGATAACTACGGCAAAAGCTCAGGAAACAAAAAGAAAAGTTTTGGCGGTAAGAACAACCGAACCGGTTAAAATAGACGGCGAACTTACGGAACGAGTTTGGCAAACTAAATACTACGACGATTTAATTCAAAAGGAACCCGACGAAGGAAAGCCGGCAACGGAAAAAACAAAAGTATGGATTGCATACGACGACGAGTACATTTATGTTGCCGCACAGTTAGACGACAGTTCACCCGATTCCATTGACGTCACTCTTTCACGGAAAGATACCTTTATACCGACCGATATGTTTTTTGTCGGTTTCGATCCTTATCACGATAAACGAACAGGTTACTTTTTCGGATTAAGCGCGGGCGGAACGATGCTCGACGGAACATTCTACAATGAAACTTCAATTGACGATTCATGGGACGGGGTTTGGGAGGCTAAATCGAAATTAAACAAAAACGGTTGGAGCCTCGAAATGAAAATACCGTTTTCGCAACTTCGGTTTAACAAAAACGATTCTATGGTTTGGGGTGTTGATTTTATGCGTTTCATCAAAAGAAAAAACGAGGAAGACCATTTTATAAGGCTATCGCGCAAAGAGAGCAAGTTCATATCTTTGTTTGCAGAGTTACACGGACTGAACGGAATAGAACCGCGTCAGCGAATAGAAGCTCTGCCATATATCGTTCAGAAAGCCCAATTTTTAGTACACGACGCCAACGATCCGTTTTATAAATCGAACCAATTCGTTACTTCGATCGGTGCGGATTTTAAAGTCGGTATTGGCGCCAATCTGAATTTGGACTTAACAATCAATCCCGATTTCGGTCAAGTCGAGGTCGATCCGGCGGTTGTTAATCTTACCGCATTCGAAACATTTTACAGCGAGAAAAGACCATTCTTTATCGAAGGACAAAGCATTTTCAACTTTGCCAGAGGCGGAGCAAGTAGCAATTGGAATTTCAACTTCGGCAATCCGACTCTCTTTTACTCAAGAAGAATCGGGCGTGCACCGCAAGGATATTTACCTGCGCACGATTATGCCGATGTTCCGAAAGAAACCCGGATACTTGGCGCTGCTAAATTATCGGGTAAAATCGGTAGCGATTTATCCGTAGGTGTGCTTAGCGCAATAACTCAAAGAACCTTTGCCGCTTACTCGAAAAACGGCAACCACTACGAAGCAGAAGTTGAACCGTTAACACATTACGGTGTGCTTAGGTCTCAAAAAGAATACAACGGCGGAATGCATGCATTGGGTTTTATGTTTACTTCGGTTAACAGAGATTTAAGAACCCCCGAACTTAATAATATTTTAAGCAAACAAGCCTACACGTTCGGTTTGGACGGGTGGACTTTTTTAGATAATGAAAAGGCATACGTTTTAACAGGTTATGCGGTTGGCTCTTATGTTCAAGGGTCCAAAGAATATTTAATCCGCTTGCAGCAAGAACCTTACAGATATTTCCAAAGACCGGACGCCACCTACATGCATCTCGATTCAAGCAGAACGTCGTTAAGCGGATTCTATACAAGACTTACGCTTAACAAACAACAGGGAAATTTTTATTTTAACGTTTCGGTTGGAGCCGTTTCACCCGGATTTGAAAACAACGATTTGGGATTTCAATTTAATGCCGATAAAATAAATACACATCTGGTATTGGGTTACCGGTGGTTTGAACCCGACGGAATATTCAGAAAGAAATTTTTATACGGCGCTCATTTCCGCAGTTACGATTTCGAAGGAAACGAAATTAACAACGGATTTTTCGTCTTCAGCAATTTACAACTGATGAACTATTACGGAATCAATATAAACGGAGGCTACGGTTTCGAAACAATCTCAAAAACTCTTACACGGGGCGGTCCGTTAGCTAAAAGTCCAGCCGGATTTTGGTTGGGATTAAATTTTTCATCCGACAGCAGGAAGAACTTGATTTTTTCGATCGGTGGTAACGGCGGTGGTGACGAGCTCGGCGGTAATTCATTTTCTTTCGAAGCCGGAATCGAATGGAAACCCACTCCGCAAATTAATTTTAGCATCGAACCGGAATACTCGAGCCGGATTTCCAAACTGCAATACGTTACAACGGTTAAAGACAACACCGCATTCTTTACCTACGGCGGAAGATATATTTTCGGGGAACTGGAACAAAAGACCGTTTCGGCAAACATACGGTTAAATTGGACTTTCACACCTTCAATCAGTTTACAATTATTTGCCCAACCGTTAATTTCGGTCGGTAAATACACCAACTTCAAAGAATACGCAAAGCCCGGAACCTTGGAATTCAATGTTTACGGAAAAGGTAATTCAATAATAACTTACGACGAAAATAACGACGAGTATATTATCGATCCGGACGGAAACGGCCCTGCAAACAGTTTTAATTTATACAATCCCAATTTTAATTTTAAATCCATTCGCGGCACTTTGGTTTTCCGTTGGGAAGTAATGCCCGGTTCAATTTTTTACCTTGTTTGGTCGCACGACAGAACAAACTTTAACGATCCGGGAAATTTTAATTTGAGCAGAGATTTTAAAAATCTGTTAAGCTCCGAAGCCAATAACATATTTCTGGCAAAGTTTACTTACTGGTTGGATATTTAATTCGAGATCACTCTAACAGCACGGAAACCCCGGTAATCTTGTTTTACCGTTTTCAATATTTTTCTTACTTGGCCGGAATAAGTAATATCATAAGCGGTTGTATCGCTCGCGCTTGTAGCCGACCAGTAATAAATAACCTCCTTTTCGGGAGCCCATACCGGCGCGTCTTTATCGGGCTTAACATCGTAAGTGGCAATACCGGTTTCATAATTAAACTTTCCACCAGAGTTAGAATCTCGATAGGTCAAAACCCGCACATATTCGTCAATCGACGGTAACCTCCAATAATCGTAAATCGAATCGGTTAACCTAGTTCCGGTGGAATCTATATATCTGAACATATTATAATTTTCGAAATCGTTTTGCGTTGCATAGTATATAGACTTTTTACTACCGTTGTACCCCAGTCCGTACCGCTTATGTTCAAACCCTACAGGCGCTTTTCCGAATAACGCTATCTCATTCCAACACAAACCGGAATACTTTTTACCTTTATAAACAATCGGATTCTTGTTGGAATAAAGCCAACCCGGTCCCGAACCCGCAAATACAAGTTCAATACCGTTTCCGCGAATTTTAATTTCGTTATAATTTTCCAAAGGAATTCTGTTCAAATTCCGTTTTAAAAGAGGAATACTTGTTATCAGCATAACAATTATGGGAAGAGCAACGGCAATAATATATTTTTTATGCGTACGCCATGAAAATTTAGCGAGCTTTTTTTCTTCGTGTTTTTTTCTCAAATATCCGTCAACCACAAACAAAATACCGGGCAGCATAAAAACGAATCCCATAATCCAAAAAGAGGGGGAAACAACATAATGTAATCTCATTAAAGCATTGTAGCGCCAAACAAGAAATGCCGATGTACCTATAATTATAAGAGCGCCTCCTAAACGCGGGAACGAAAGGGAAATTAAATTGAGAATAATTAATATTGCGGCCGGCATTAAATAATACGGCAAATATTTTCCGTAAGGCTCGAACCATCCTTCGTGAAAAAACTCCGCAGCACCCCAAAACGCTGCAAGTAATGACGCAAAAACAATAATTCCGTATGCAACGTTGCCGGGAAGTTTATAATAACTAAATTTGTTTCCCATATCTATTTACATTTGTGAATTAATCCACTCTTCCCACTTTTTTAAAGATAACGAATTTTCATCATTACTTTTCTCGGAATCGTAACCGAAATTTTTACCGCTGATATTGCGGAGTTGCGTAATTATTTCCTCGCGCAAGAACGGGAGTCCGTTTTTTTGAAGCAACCGGAACAAACGAATCAATCCCTCTTTTTTGTTTATTTTCAAAATTTTTTGTGCAATCACGAATTTTTCATAATCATCCCTCTCGGCTTCGTACATTCCGATAAGCTTTTGTAAGTTGCCGTATTCCGTTTTGTCTTTCATAACATTTTTCGAGTTCGTTTGAATATTACGATTATCCGCACGCGACGATGAATTAAAATAATTTCCCAGCAAATATAATCCGAACACAACAACTAATACCGCACCAAGACCAAGCGCCAATTTCGTAAGGGCGGCGGTTTTAGCCTCTGCTCTTACCAAATACAAAACAACTGCGACTATCAGCAGTGTTATTCCGTAAAAAGTTACCACCGTAGGACCACTGGGCAAATCGGCAACATACGAAATATACAAACCCGTAATGCTAACAATTAATCCCATCGTCCATCCGATTACAAGTTGTTTCCACCATACGTCCGTTATTAACATCGATGTTATTGCGGGCACAACAAGAAAAACAAAAACCAACAAAACCCCGGCGGTGCCAACCGAATGGGTTATTACCACACCGAAGGAAACGTAAAACAGAAAATCCCAAAATTTTACGGAAAGTCCTTCCTTATAAGCCTGCTCGGGATTTTCCGAGATCAAAATAAATTTATTACGAAAGATGTAATGAAAAACCCCGACAAAACTATAAACAATTGCCGCGCTCAAGATAGTTGACCATTTAACCCACAGAATACTTCCCGTAAGCAATTCTTTTATATGTTCGGCGCCGTGCGGAGCTTTATCAATTACCAGAATCGAAACTGAAGCTGCTATTGCATAAGCAAGTCCAATGATTGCTTCTTGCGGAATCTTCTCGTGGCGGAAGCGGAGAACGGAAAAAACCGCAGCGCCAATAAACGTAAAGAAAAGCGAAAACCAATAAGCGCCGGTAGTTCCGGGTAAAATCCCGAACAGAAATCCGACGGTTGTACCAAGAGCGGCAATTTGCGCCAGCGCCAGATCAACAAATATCACTTTCCTCCTTAAAACATGTAACCCCAAATAAGAATGTATTCCGACCAATATCAAACACTCGAAAAAAGCCGGCGCCATTATATCCCAAACACTTAAATTCATTTCGATCTCCAAAGTTTTTAGCTTTTATCGGCCAATTCCAAAAATGCAGCTCTCAGATGATCGACCCAATAATCAACAAGCTTGAATACATTTTCCGTTCCGGGTGCACCGTTAACATACATAGGCACTATAACCGGAATTGCCCCGACTCTATCGCAAATATTTCTGACTTTATTTTCATCAAAATAATTTGCCGCCAATACAACTTTTACGTTGTTCTTTTTCATTTGCCGGATTAAAGATTCAACATGCTTTGGCGAAGGCGGAATTCCCGGCTTAGGTTCAACATAACCGATAATGTTTATTCCGAAAAGCCGGATGAAATATTCCCAGTTTTTATGATATGCCACAATCTTTTTATTTCTGAACACCATTCCTTTTTTCAACCAACCGCCTAACAAATCAATTAATTTTTTTCCTTTAAATTCTTTGTCTCGTAAAAATCCAATCAGATTTCCCGAGTTGGCAAGCTTGGTTAACAGATTTCCTCCCATTAAATCAACCAATCTATCACCGAAAGTGGCAACATCTATTTTATGTTTGAACTTTTTAAGATTTGCCCTGTAATATTCCGAGTTTTCCGGATCGTTCTTTTCAAGTCCGATTGCAATGTTTTCCGCAATTACTTTAAAGTTTAACGGACTTGTAGTAATATGCGGATTCCCGTAAATGTGCAGTCCTCCTTCGCTTCTCGAAAGATTATCGGGTTTATCCAACAGCTCTATTCCGTCGTATGCGGCTACAAATCCCGTTTGACCGGAACGTATTTTCTCGTTTTTCGATAAGTCCACGATAGACGGCACCCAAAGTTCCAAATCCAAACCGGTTGAAACGAATACATCCGCTTTATTCAATAACACGGCGTAACTCGGTTTTGGTCTTACAAAATGCGCATCTTCATTACCTTTAACTATATAGTGTACTTCGATTTTATCGCCGCCTATTTGTTTTGCTATATCGGCATACGTGCTTAAAGTTGTAACAACCAAAAGTTTGTCTTTTGCAATTAGGCTTACCTGTATTACAATGAATAGAAATAATATATTCAATAATATTTTTTTCATTTTACTTCTCCGTGTTTAATATCTGTCGTGTTTGTGCGGACCCATAGCCCAAGTAACTTGTAATTTTAAAATATTCTGGGAATCAATTCCGAAATTCGAGTTGAGAAAATTATATTGTAATCGCAATCTTACCCAGTGACTTTGCCACCACACAACATAAGGAACAATTTGCGTGAGTAATTTATCCGAATTCTCCAAATCGAACGGTTGTGTAAAATCGAACCTTGTACCCATATACCATTTTTCGTTTAGTTGATACTGTAAATATGAATATCCGCCAAAAGCCTTTATTTTATTGGGGTCAAGCAATTCTTTTTCGGCATAATACAATTCTGTTCTCCAAACGAACGATTTATACAACGCCTTGTTAACCGGTTGCCAAAACAATGTTAAATCCAATCCGGCAAGCAATGTATTTTTCTCAACTTCTTCCAAAATTCCGTTCAACGGTTTCGGTACTTTATTTTTTCCGAACATGCCGGTCATTCCGAGTTCGAAATACGTATTTTCCGACAAATCCCAATAATTTTTTAAGTGTGCCAGAATCACAGGGAAAGTAAAATTTTTGCCGGCAAATAGTTGTTCGTTTTGTCCGTCTGTTATTTCGATTGTTAAACTGTTGGCATCCGAAACAAACGAAGGCATAAGCCAATTAAGGGAAATCCCGGTTTGGTTCAATCCCTCTTTGCCCAAAATTGTAGTTAGAGCAAGCGGGAAATCGAACTGATCGAGCGAGTGAGCATGCCACCGGTTTACAACGCCAAAGTTCTGCCTAAACTTTCCTGCCGTTAAACTGAGGTTGGGCAAAAAATTCGTCCAAGTTAAATAAGCTTCACCAAGTTCAACTCCTTCCGGGGTAAATTCTATAGCAGCCTTGGCTAAACTAAACGGATCAAGATTACTCTGTATATGAATTCCCAACACTCTGAAGTAAGCACCGGATTCGTCTTTGTTTTCATTGACAAATTCACCGAATAAATCCCCTGTAACACTTATTTCGGGATTAATTGCTTGAAGCGAACGTTGGCCGCTTCTAAAAGTTTTTCTTT
The DNA here is from genome assembly GCA_964553325.1 of uncultured Melioribacteraceae bacterium. Classification (GTDB taxonomy): domain Bacteria; phylum Bacteroidota; class Ignavibacteria; order Ignavibacteriales; family Melioribacteraceae; genus BMS3ABIN04. Next base: position 9,465 of record CAZKKI010000027.1, read on the forward strand.
CCTTTTCTTCTTTCTTTTGTTCGGCTTTCGTTTCAGCTTCGCGAATCAGGTCTTCCAATTCTTTTTGATATAATTTATCTTCCAACAACCGGATACGCTTTTCCAAGGCGGTTATCTTTTCTTTTACGGAATCGGCTTGGTTTTGAGCCGTAACAACACTAAACGCCATAACGAAAACCAACGAAAACAAGCATCGTTTAAACATAGTTACACCCTTATTAGTGAATGTACTCTTAATTAATTTTTACAGTGATATGGAACGGAAACCGTTTAAAACGGCGGAGCTTTGTTTTTATGTTGGCTATGATAATTGGACGTAATAAAATTTTCGTGTTCTGGAACTTGAATATTTGAAGGTCGGGGGAAAATGAGCTTAAGTAAAATTGCTGTAAAGAACGTCAGCGAAACCAATGTAACACTGATTAGGTATGCGGGGCAATCGTAGTGCGTGAAGGGATCGGCTTTATGATTATGCAAATAAGCGTTAGCGGTAGTTAAAAACAAAAAAACCGCCACACCCATGCTTAAAATGAATTTACCCGCACTTCTCATTTCGTGCCGAACTTAGTTTTTACGTAATGCAAATTATTCACATTTAGCTTGAAAATCAATCCCAAAATATTTCACGGTGCAATCCTATTAAGTTTTTTGTTTTCTTCCGAATCTTAATATTTTAGGTTTAACCAATCTTTCAAAATCAAGATAAGACATTTTAATTAATTCCGTATGGGTTCCCGCATTAAACGCTATATCCTCGTCTTCAACCAAACATGCGGCAACGTAGGTATCAACATTATACAAATTTCCGAAAGGCGGCATTGCACCTACTTCGCAACCCGGAAATTTATCCTTGAACTCTTGTTCTGTTGCCAAACGTACGTTTTCCGTTCCTAATTCTTTTTTCAACATATCGAAATCCACTTTGTACGAAGCGGGTAAAACGGCTAATGCAATTTTTCCATCAACCTTAATTACTACCGTCTTTGCTAATCTTCTGCCTTCGATGTGCGCTGTTGCGGCAATTTCTTGCGATGTGTAAGCTAACGAATGTTTAATGGATACATATTTAACATTGTTTTCATCCAAAAAACGTTTGAGTTTTTCCGCCGGCATTTTAACCCCCGTATTTGTTGCCAGTTATTATGTTTTAAAGAACTCGATTACATTGTAAGAAATTTTCACAACTTATTCAATTTCCGTTTGATTTTTCTACAAATCCCGTTCTTTTAAGTTCCTGAGAAATTGACTATTTTAGCCATTAATTTATAAGGAAATTTTAATGTATTATGTTATTGGAATTGATGGTGGCGGAACTAAATCCAAAGCCGTTTTAACCGACTTGCATTTAAAAACATTAGCCGAATGTACCGGCGGTCCTACAAACTTTTTAATTAGAGGCACAACGGAAGTTTCTCAAACTTTAATTGAACTAATTAATAACTGCATAACCTCGGCCAATGTTTCCGCCGACGATGTTGTTTATGTTGTCCTCGGGACAACCGGAGCCGGAAGAGTAAAAGAAGCCGAAAAAATGAAATACGATTTTCTCAATGTTTGCAAGCGGAACAATTTTCCGATTAAGTCTTTTGAAGTGGAAAGCGACGCCCGTATTGCTTTGGAGGGAGCATTCGGCGGGAAACCGGGCAGCATTTTAATTGCCGGAACGGGCTCAATAATGTTCGGGAAAGACAGAGCCGGCGAAATTCACCGCGTAGGCGGTTTCGGCAGATACATTGGAGACGAAGGAAGCGGCTTTTCACTAGGCAGAAAAGGATTGAGCGCCGTTGCAAAAGAATTGGACGGACGCGGAACACCAACCATCCTCACACAATTGCTCGCGGATAAAAAAGGAATCAGCGACCAGCAATCGCTTATCACCGAGGTTTACGTTAATAATTTCGATATTGCTTCGGTCGCACCACTCGTTCTTCAAGCTGCGGAAAACGATGACAATATTTGCAAAACCATTATTGAAGAAGAAACCGACGAATTACTCCTGCATATCAAAGCGATGCAAAAATTAATTGATGTTGAAATATTAAAAGTTTCGTTTATAGGTTCTTTAATTACCAAAGATAATGTTTATTCAAAAAGATTCCGGGATAAAATTCGAAACACTCTGGAAAACGTTTCTTTGGTAAAACCTGAGATGCCGCCGGAAAAGGGAGCGGCATTGATGGCCGCGCAATATTTTGTTTCACGAATTGCTTAATTATCAGAGCACACAATGAGTAAAGCTAAAAAACAATACAGAAATCCATGGACTTGGGTGCCTTCGCTGTATTTCGCGGAAGGAATCCCTTACGTTATCGTGATGAGCGTTTCCGTTATTATGTACAAACGTTTGGGAATTTCAAATACGGATATTGCCCTTTATACAAGCTGGCTTTATCTTCCGTGGGTTATCAAACCCTTATGGAGTCCGGTTGTCGACCTATTCAAAACAAAACGGTTTTGGATAATTATTATGCAATTATTAATTGGCGCCGGTCTTGCCGGAGTAGCGCTTACAATTCCCGTTCCCAATTTTTTTCAATATACATTGGCTTTTTTTTGGCTGCTGGCTTTTAGCTCGGCTACGCACGATATTGCAGCAGACGGCTTTTACATGTTGGGTCTTTCCGAACACGACCAAGCATTTTTTGTTGGAATAAGGAGCACGTTTTATCGCTTCGCAATGATTACCGGACAAGGTTTGCTTATTATTCTTGCCGGATATCTTGAAAGCACTACTGGTTTGCCTCCCGTTACAATCGATGCAACGGCAAAGCCCATTGCCGAAAACATTATTTCGTTTGACGATTCAACCGCTACAAACGCGCTGGAGGGCGAGCTTAGAATTATCGCCGAGCCCAACCATTTAATTATTCCCACCGTACCTAAACACAAAGCCGAAGCCGACTCGATATTAAAGCTTGCCAAAAAACTTAACACCGAAAACGGATTTTATTACGAGAAACTAAAAGAGGAAAATAAAAAACATAAAGCACAAGCCGCCAAAGAACCCGGTTGGTTGGAAAAATTTCTTCGCGATAATTTCGGGGAATTAAAAAAGATAAAAAAAACGAAAGAGATTGTAGGCAATCTTGGATTAATCGCATTTCATTTATCGAAAGCACCTCCGCCAGGAGAAACGGTTATTGTAAATTTCGGCCAAGAAGGCGGCGACAAAAACATCTTTTTAGTAGAAGGATTAAGATTCGAATTCACGGAAAAGAATTGGAACAAAAAAGCTTATGCGGTTATACAAATCGATCCGAAACTTAAAAAGGAAGCAAAAGCCGTGTTCGTTGCACGTGCCGGAAATATTCCCCTTTCGTGGATGATTACAATAGCTTCCCTCGCAATTTTATTTGTAATCTTTTTCTTGTATCACAAATTTATCTTGCCTTATCCGAAAAGCGATAAAGCCGCCTCTGAGGGGAACCGTAACATTGTAAGTGAATTTTTCAAAACCTTCGCTTTGTTTTTCAAGAAAGAAAAAATCGGATTAATAATAGCGTTTTTGCTGTTGTATAGACTGGGTGAATCCCAATTGGTTAAACTTGCGGCTCCGTTTCTGTTGGATGCCAGAGAGTTGGGTGGACTCGGATTAACAACGGGAGAAGTCGGTTTGGTTTACGGCACAATCGGTATTATCGCTTTAACACTCGGCGGTTTGCTAGGCGGTTTTCTTGCCGCCAAGCACGGTTTGAAGTATTGGATTTGGTGGATGCTTGTAGCCATTAATCTTCCGGACGCCGTTTACATTTATTTGTCATACGCCCAACCCGAAAACTTTTTACCCGTTGCCGTTTCCGTTGCCATCGAGCAATTCGGTTACGGCTTCGGATTTACCGCTTATATGCTTTACATGATTTACATTTCGGAAGGTAAATACAAAACGGCGCACTTTGCAATTGCAACCGGATTTATGGCTTTGGGTATGATGCTGCCCGGAATGTTCAGCGGTTGGCTGGCCGATATTATCGGTTACAAACATTTCTTTATCTGGGTAATTATTGCAACCGTTCCCGCGTTTTTGATTACTAAATTTATTCCCTTAGATCCGACGTTTGGGAAAAAAACACAGGTGGAAAAATGAAACTTAACAAAATTATAATATTCATAATTCTTATAGGAATATTCTTTATAGGTTATTCCCAAAAGAAAATTTGGGAAACAAAAGATTCAAAGCCGGATTTTTCCAAAGTCGAAAAATTAATTTTGCAATCGATACGAGATTCCGTGTTTCCCGGTGCGGTTTTGATTGTCGGCAATCCCGACAGTATAATTTATCAAAAAGCATTCGGCCATTTCACTTACGATACAACTTCACCTGCAATGACATTGAATACGATTTTCGATTTGGCTTCCGTTTCAAAGGTAATCGGAACAACTACAGCAGCAATGATATTGTATGATGAAGGCAAACTAAAGCTGGACGAAAAAGTAAAAACTTATCTGCCCGAGTTCGATAACCACGGCAAAGGTGAAATTACAATTAGAAACTTGCTGCTTCACAATTCCGGTTTACCGGCATTCAAAAAATATTATGACGTTTACAACACCGAAGAGGAGGTGATAAACGACATAATGAACACCGAATTGATTTACGAACCCGGCACCAAATACGTTTATAGCGATTTGGGAATTATTACCCTGCAAAAAGTAATTGAAAAAATAACTGGTACGAGCCTTGATAAATTTCTGGAAGCAAAAGTATTTAAGCCTTTGGGAATGACCCGCACGATGTACAATCCGCCCGACAGCTTAAAAAACCAATGTGCACCGACCGAAATAGACACGTTTTACAGAATGCGCCCGATACAAGGCGAAGTACACGACGAAAGAGCTTATATGCTACACGGCGTTGCGGGTCATGCAGGACTTTTCTCAACAGGTCCCGACCTTGCAATTTTCCTCCGTATGATGCTAAACGGCGGAAGGCTTAACGGACGGGCTTACATTAAAAGCTCTACAATCGAAGAATGGACAACGCGACAGAGCAAACAAAGTTCACGAGCGTTAGGGTGGGATACAAAAAGCACCGATGTTATTTCTTCATTCGGTACGAAATTTTCCAAAAACTCTTTCGGTCACACCGGATTTACAGGCACTTCCGTTTGGGTTGACAAAGACAATAAAATATTCGTTATACTTCTAACAAACCGCGTTTACCCTACGCGGAAAAACAGAAAAATTTACAAACTCCGAGCGGTTTACCACGACGCAATTTACGATGCTTTGTTTAATAAGTAAATTATTTAATTGTTTTTTAACGAAAAATTGCTTGAATTAACAGATGGAATTTTAATTTTTTCGACAAGTTTTTTATAAATGTAAAAAAGACAAAAGGAGCAAAAGATGAAACTAAAACCGTTCAGAAACGAACCGATTAACAACTTTTCCAATAAGAAAATTTATCAAAGCCAAGTAAACGCTTTGAAAAAAGTTGCCAAACAATTCGGTAAAACACACGAATTGGTAATCAACGGGAAGAAACTCAGAACCAAGAAAAAATTTAATTCTTATAATCCATCGAACAAAAAAGAAGTAATCGGTGTATTTTACAAAGCCGATAAAAAATTAGCCGACCGTGCGGTTCGCGAAGCGGCAAAAGTTTTTGAAACATGGAAAAACACTCCCGCCGAAACAAGATCGAAATATTTACTAAAAGCTGCCGAGATAGTTCGCAAAAGAAGATTCGAAATAAACGCTTGGATGATTTACGAAGCGGGTAAAAACTTTGTGGAAGCGGATGCGGATACTGCGGAAGCCATCGATTTTCTTGAATTTTACGCCCGTGAAAATTTACGATACGCAGCAAAACAACCGGTAACAAAAGTAAAGGGTGAAAAGAACGAACTGTTCTACATTCCACTTGGTGTTCATGTTGTTGTTCCCCCGTGGAATTTTCCATTTGCAATTTTAGTTGGAATGACTGCTGCGGCAATAGTTACCGGAAATACCGTTGTACTTAAACCCTCCAGCGATACGCCGATGATGGGCAAATTGTTTTTCGATATAATGAAGCAAGCCGGTTTACCGGACGGAGTGTTGAATTATGTTACGGGTTCCGGCGGCGAAGTGGGCGATACTTTGGTCGCTCATCCGCTTACAAGGGCAATTGCGTTTACCGGCTCCGTGGGTGTGGGTCAGCACATTTACGAACTTGCCGCAAAAGTTCAACCCGGGCAAATTTGGCTCAAGCGCGTTATTGCCGAAATGGGCGGTAAAGACGCGATTATCGTAGACAGCGAAGCCGACATCGACGCGGCGGTTCAAGGAGTTGTAGCTTCGGCATTCGGTTTCCAAGGTCAAAAATGCTCCGCCTGTTCGCGCGCAATAGTGGACGCAAAAATATATAACGAATTCAATAAAAAACTTAAAGAAGAAGTTGAAAAGATTGAAGTGGGACCTGCAAAAGACAATTACAGAATGGGTCCGGTTATCAACGCTGCGGCTCAAGCGAACATTTTGTCGTATATAGAAACCGGTAAAAAAGAAGGTAAACTTATAACGGGCGGAAAGAAAATTGAAGGCGACGGATATTACATCGAGCCAACCGTAATAAAAGACGTAAAACCAAATGCAACAATCGCACAAGAAGAAATATTCGGTCCGGTACTTGCGGTAATTAAAGCAAGGGATTTCGATCATGCTTTAAAAATCGCAAACGGCACGATTTACGGATTGACCGGTTCCGTTTATTCCAAGAATAGAAAGAAATTGGAACGCGCAAGAAAAGAATTCCATGTAGGAAATCTTTACTTCAACAGAAAAAGTACCGGCGCTTTGGTCGGAGGTCACCCGTTCGGAGGATTTAACATGTCGGGAACCGATTCAAAAGCCGGCGGAAGAGATTACTTACTGCTGTTCTTACAAGCCAAATCCGTTAGTGAAAAAGTTTAACGGATTTCACAACACTTTCAAGCCCCCGATTTTTCGGGGGTTTTTTGTTTTCGTTTTGCAATACTACGATATTTGTTAAAAATTATTTTAGGGTATTTAACTATTTATTTTTAATTTTCGTTTAATGATTGAAAATATTATCCACTAAATTCTAGGTTTGTTATGAAAATTCATGAATATCAAGCAAAAGAAATTCTGCAAAAATTTAACGTTGCAGTACCGAAAGGAATTGTTGCGTTTACGCCGGATGAAGCTGTTGCCGCAGCTAAAAAAATCGGCGGAAAAGTTTGGGTGGTTAAGGCACAAATCCACGCCGGCGGAAGGGGAAAAGGCGGCGGCGTTAAACTTGCAAAAAATTTAAGGGAAGTAAGAAAACTTGCAAAAGAAATACTTGGAATGCGATTGGTAACGCATCAAACCGGTCCCGAAGGAAAAATAGTAAAAAGAATTTTAATCGAACAAGGCGTAAATATCGATAGAGAACTGTACGTCGGCATTACTCTCGATCGCGCTCAATCGAAAAACGTTGTTATGGCTTCCACCGAAGGCGGTGTTGAAATTGAAAAAGTTGCCGCAGAAACCCCCGAGCTGATTTTAAAAGAAACAATCGATCCCGCACTTGGAATGCAACCTTATCAAGCCCGTAAACTGGCTTTCGGTTTGGGATTGAGCGGTGTGCAATTTAAAAACGCCGTTAAATTTTTAATGGCTCTGTACAATGCTTACGAAGCAACCGACGCTTCAATCGCCGAAATCAATCCTCTCGTTGTAACAAAAGAAGGTGAGGTTATCGCTCTCGATGCAAAAATGAACTTTGACGATAATGCACTTTACCGACATCCCGAAATCGTTGCTTACCGCGACTTGGACGAAGAGGAAGAACTTGAAATCGAAGCTTCTAAGTACAATTTGAATTATATTAAACTTGACGGCAACGTCGGCTGTATGGTTAACGGAGCCGGCTTGGCAATGGCTACGATGGATATTATTAAACTTGCCGGCGGTGAACCCGCCAACTTTTTGGACGTCGGCGGAACGGCAAACAAAGAAACCGTTGCAAACGGATTTAAAATCATTCTTTCCGATCCCAATGTTAAAGCCATATTAATCAATATCTTCGGCGGTATCGTAAGATGCGACAGAGTAGCACAAGGCGTTGTCGATGCGGTAAAGGAGGTTAAAGTTGAACTTCCGATAGTGGTCAGGTTAGACGGAACAAATGCCGAAGAAGGAAGAAAATTACTCGAAAAATCCGGCTTGAACTTCGAAGTTGCAGCAACCTTAAAAGATGCGGCGGAAAAAGTTACAAGCGTGCTTTCCAATTAAATTTATTAAACCCAACTTCTTTAAGAGGTTGGGTTTTTATTTTTTCGTTAATCACATCTGTTTTTAATCAAATAATACTCTGCGGATCAATATCGATGGAGAGCTTTACATCGCGATATCGCGATTTTTGTTTAAAATCAACATAGGCATCAAAGATCGCCCGCCTTAATTCTTTGCCGCCCGGATCTTTTGCTTTCGGGCTTTTCACAATCAAGTGGAACCGGTACTGCCCTTTCAATTTGGCTATTATTGCTTCGGTCGGCGGAGCAACGATAAGCACCTTTGTTCTTTTTTGTAAGTAATTATAAAAATCATTTATTGCCCCGCGAGCTTTGTTTTCATATTCGTTTTTGGTTTCAATTAATCCCAATCTTGAAAACGGGGGATAGTTACTCTGCATACGCAATTTGATTTCGTTCTCGTAAAATCCGAAATAATCGTTTTGAAGTACTTTCTGCAAAACAAAATGCTTGCTGTTTTGTGTTTGGATAATAACTTCGCCTTCGATTTTGCTTCTTCCCGCACGCCCCGAAACTTGTGTGAGTAATTGGAAAGTTCGCTCGTCCGCCCGAAAATCGGGAAGCCACAAAGTCGTTTCCGCAGAAATAACTCCGACTAACGTAACGTTAGCGAAATCCATTCCCTTCGAAACTATTTGAGTGCCGAGGAGAATATCGATTTCCCCTTTTCTGAAACGATTTAAAATTATACCCAACTTTCCTTTTCTATCGAGTGTGTCCGAATCAATCCGTTCGATTCTTGCATTCGGGAAATGATATTCCAATTCGTCTTCCACCCTTTGCGTTCCGGTTCCGAAAAATTTAATTTCCACCGAGCCGCATACCGGACAAGCGCGCGGAACGGGTTTTGTATTTCCGCAATAGTGGCACTTTAAAATGTTTTTGCTGATATGATGTACCATCGAAACGGAACAGTCCTCGCACATTTCAATATGTCCGCAATCTTCGCAATAAACTTGAGTGGCAAATCCGCGTCTGTTTTGCAAAATAATAACCGATTCTTTCTTTTTTAATCTGTCACTTATTGCTTCCAAAAGCGTGTGAGAAAATACGCCGGTAACCCGTTTCTTTTTATTTTCAACAATCATATCTACCAAACGGATTTGCGGAAGTTTTGCCGAATCTACGCGCTCTTTCAGTTCAACAAGTTTGAATTTCCCTTTTGTCGCATTGTACATGCTCTCCACCGAAGGAGTTGCGGAGCCCAATATTACCGGACACGAATTGAATTTTGCTTTTACTATTGCCGTGTCCCTCGCTTGATATTTCGGGGTTTGATCATACTGTTTATAACTTTGATCATGTTCTTCGTCAACCACTATTAACCCTAAATTTTCAATCGGCGAAAACAATGCGGAGCGCGGACCGATAACAACTTTATATTTCCCCTTTATTATTCCCCGCCACGAATCGTATTTTTCACCGAGCGACATACGGCTGTGCATCACCGTTACGTTTTCCTTGAAATGATTGTAAAACCTCGACGTGATTTGCGGTGTTAGCGAAATTTCCGGAACTAATATCAATACGTTCAATCCTTTTTTCAAAGCAAGCTTTGCAAGTTCGATGTACACTTGGGTTTTTCCGCTTCCCGTTACGCCGTGTAATAAATACGCACGGAATTCCTTTTTTTCTATCAAGTCGGAAATTTCCTTAACTATCGATTTCTGCTCGTCGGTTAATTCGAACCTTACCAATTTCTCGGAATAAGTTTCCTTATAAACACGCTCAACCTCTTTATCGAAAACTTCTATCAATCCTTTTTTTACCAATGCCGCCAACGTAGCATGTGACGTTTTTGTTTTTTGTAACAATTCGCTTTGGGCAATACTTTTTTCTTTTTGCGAAATCAGTTCGAGCAAAACAACCACTTGTTTCGGGGCTTTCGATTCCAGCTCGGGAATAGCCGCATAAATCTTATCAATATCACAAGCTATTTTAACATATTTAACTTTTTTAACTTTTACTTTCGGATCTTCAATTTTATCTAAAATTGTAAGCGCTCCGTTTTTTTCAAGCGTTTTTAATTGAGAGTGAATGGATTTTTTCTTTAAAATTTTCTGTAGCGTGGAAATTTTATATACTTCTTTTTCCGAAAGAAGCTGTAACAATTTTGTTCTGACCGTATTTTTCTTCTTTTCCTTTCCCAAAAGCTCTCGGCAATAATTCTTATCGGCAACAACAACTTTTTTCGATTCAATTTCGGAACCGTAGGGAATCGAGTTTTTAATTGCTTCGCCTAGCGAGCTGATGTAGTAATCGGCAACCCATTGATAAAACTTTAACGATTCTTTCGAAAAAATCGGGATTTCATCTAGAACATCTTGAATTTTCTTTATTCCCTTTTCGACCTTAGTTGTTTCGGTAACATTTATAACATAACCCGTTAAAGTTCTTTTCCCGAAAGGAACAACAACCCGTATCCCAACCTTTACCGAATTCTCAAGTTGAGAGGGGATCGAATACGTAAAAGCGTTTCTGAATGGCAACGGAAATACAACTTCGGCAAACATCGGGTTATTCCAATTATTTAATCTTTAACTGCTTTTTCGAGCAACGTCAACGTCTGATTCCCCACATCCAACCGCGCATTAATTCCAACGGGCAAAGTGAATTTATTTTCAATGTGACCGAACGAAAGCCCGTAAATAACGGGAACGCCAAGATTGTAAAGTCTGTCGTACAAAACTTCCGGTAGAGTGAACGACTTGCTGAACGAAGGATCTTTCTCTTTGACTCTGCAATTCTTAAAAACTCCCAGTGCTATTCCGGCTATATCATCGAATTTGCCGGCTTGAATTAATTGGGTTAACATTCTGTCTATTCTGTACGGTTCTTCGCCAACATCTTCGAGAAATAAGATTTTACCTTTGGTATCGACGTCGTATGGTGTTCCTATCAACGAAACCACAATCGAAAGGTTGCCACCGACCAATTCACCTTCAGCCACACCCGAACGTATCGGAATTATCTTGTATAATTCATCGTTACCCTCGTCAACGGCGCTTTTCATTTCAAAGTTCCGTTCGGGTTGCATCAAAACATTTTTCAAGTTATCAACGGAAAATTCGTTAAAGGTCGATATGCCGACGGGACCGTGAAAACAAACAACTCCGGTTTGAGAATAAATTCCGTAAAGTAACGCTGTTATATCGCTATAGCCTATAAGAACTTTCGGGTTTTGTTTGATTATTGAATAATTCAAAAAAGGCAGAATTCTGGAACACCCGTAACCTCCGCGTGCGCAAACAATTCCTTTTACATCACTATCGGCAAACATCCCGTTCACATCATCCGCCCTTTGTTTGTCGGTTCCGGCAAGATAACCGAAACGCGCCAAGATATTTTCCGAATACTTAACGTTAAATCCCAGATCTTTTAAATTTGTAATAGACTCGTTTAACTCGTCTTCGGTTATAAAACTGCCCGGCGCAATAAGTCCGATAGTATCCCCTTTGTTTAATTTCGGGGGAAGTATTTTCCGCGCAATAAAATTGTCGTCTTCCCGCGCAAAGGATTTTATTCCGCCCAAACCGGCAAGCGTTACCGCCGATACGCTTTTAATAAAATTTCTTCTTCTCATTATTTTTCCTTGTCTTGAAAAGCAATCCGATTTTTATAACACAATATTACAAAATGCCCGTGTAAATAAATAATTATAAACATTGATTGTTAATTTCAGTTCTTTTATTTTTCTAAAACAATTTTCAAAAAATGAGGTGAATATGCGCAACGTATTAAAATTAATTTTGTTGACCGTTCTTTTCGTCTCGGTCGTTAAAGCCGAAGAAGGCAAACATTACGGAAAGAAAATAACCTTGACCGAAAAAACGAAAGTTTCCGATATTCTTGCCAATCCGGAAAAATTTGTCGGCAAAAAAGTATTGATTGAAGGAACCGTGGTTGACGTTTGCAAAAAAAGAGGATGTTGGATAAAAGTTGCCGCAGACGAAGGATACGGAACGATTCGAGTTAAAGTGAACGACGGCGAAATCGTTTTTCCTTTGGAAGCCAAAGGCAAAACCGCTTTGGTGGAAGGTGAAGTTTATTCTTTCGTCGTTAAAGATGAGGGGTGCGACGGGAATTGCGAGAAAGAGGAAAATCATAAAGATGAAAAATGCGAACACGAAAAAACAGAAAAAACTATCTATCAAATAAAAGGAATCGGTGCGATTATTAAATAACCACCACCGATTTTGAAAGTAATTTCTACAAGGTCGCTTCGGCGACCTTTTTTATTGGGGAATAGAGACTAAGATTATTAAATTATAAAATTAAATTTCAAAATTTATCAATCGAATACCAAAACTGTGAAGATACGTAAAATTATTAGAATTATTCATAGAGATTTAGGTTATATCAGCTTCGGATTAACTTTGGTTTATGCAATTTCCGGCATTGCCGTAAATCATGTGGACGACTGGAACCCGAATTACATAATTGAAAACACTTCACGTAAAATATCGCCGCTTCGAGATTCCTCATTCTCTAACAACGAAGCCGTCTCACACGTATTAACACAGTTAAATATTACCGACGAACCTAAAAACAGTTTTCGCGCTTCACCCGATTCAATCGATATTTTTTTCCAAGGAAAAACTATTTCCGCCAACGTTAAAACCGGCACGGTAAAAATAGAAACGGTTAAAAGTCGGGCGGTGTTCCGGGAAACAAACTTTTTGCATTTAAATGCTCCGAAGAAATTATGGACTTACGTTGCCGATGCTTTTGCAGTTTCGTTAGCCGTTCTGGCATTTACGGGTTTGTTTATGATTAAAGGGCGGAAAGGGCTTTCGGGAAGGGGCAAATGGCTTACTGCCGCCGGCATCCTAATTCCTATAATTTTTTTAATAATTTATTTCTAACGTTCTGAAACAATTTTGGCTTTTTGACGTCAAAAGAATATAATTTTTCTTAAATAAAAACCCGAGGAGAGATGAAACACTTAAAAAAACAAGCATTTTTTCTATTAATGCTTCTTTTCGTTCAATCTTCTTTCGCTCAAAAGATTGAAGATATCAATATTCCTTACAAAAAATTTGTTTTAAAAAACGGATTAACATTAATCGTACACGAAGATCACAAAGCACCGATAGTTGCCGTAAACGTTTGGTATCACGTCGGTTCGAAAAACGAAAAACCCGGCAAAACAGGTTTTGCTCATCTGTTCGAGCATTTGATGTTTAACGGCAGTGAAAACTTCGACGACGATTATTTTCAGGCGCTTGAGCGTGTAGGTGCTACCGACTTAAACGGAACAACCAATCAAGATAGAACAAACTATTTTCAGAATGTTCCCACTTCCGCATTCGATTTGGCATTATGGATGGAATCGGACAGAATGGGACATTTGCTTGGCGCCATAACTCAAGAAAAGCTTGACGAACAAAGAGGCGTTGTACAAAACGAAAAACGTCAAGGTGAAAATCAACCTTATGCAATTGCATACGAGTTGCTAACAAAAAATTCTTATCCCGCCGGTCACCCGTATTCATGGACTGTTATCGGCTCGATGGAAGATTTGGATGCCGCTTCGCTTGAAGACGTGCACGAATGGTTCAAAAAATATTACGGCGCCGCAAATGCAACTTTGGTAATTGCGGGAGACGTTAACGCCGATGAAGTAAAAGAGAAAGTGGAAAAATATTTCGGTGATATTCAGCCGGGACCTCCTCTTTCCCGCCCGCAAGTAAACATTGCAAAAATGAAAGGAACGAAACGCATTGTAGCCGAAGACCGCGTTCCGCAAGCAAGAATTTACAAGGTTTGGAATATACCGGAATGGAAAAGCAAAGATGTGGTTTTGCTCGATTTGGCAAGCGATATATTGTCGAGCGGAAAAACTTCCCGATTGTATAAAAGATTGGTTTACGATGATCAAATTGCCACGGATGTTTATGCATATGTACATTCAAAAGAAATTGGCAGTCAATTCGCAATAGTTGCCACAGCAAAACCCGGAGTAGATTTGTCAACGGTAGAAAAAGCAATCGACGAAGAGATGGCTAAATTTCTTAATGAAGGTCCCACCGAAAAAGAACTGAAGCGAGTTAAAACACAATACTTTGCTTCTTTCGTTCGTGGAATCGAAAGAATAGGCGGATTCGGCGGTAAATCCGATATTCTCGCTCAAAGCCAAGTGTTCGGCGGATCGCCCGATTTCTATAAAACCAAACTGAAACGGGTTAAAGCGGCAACGGCGGAAGACATTAAGAACACTGCCGTTAAATGGCTTTCCGACGGTGTTCTAATCTTGGAAATTCATCCGTATCCGAAATACGAAACGGTACAAACCGATGTTGACCGTTCGAAACTACCGGAAACGGGTACTCCGCCCGATGCAAAATTTCCGGCTATCGAACAAGCCACTTTAAGCAACGGAATGAAAATTTTGCTTGCCAACAGAAAAACCGTTCCGGTTGTTAATTTAACATTGATGTTCGATGCGGGGTATTCGGCCGATCAGTTCGCTTTGCCCGGAACCGCCAGTCTGGTTTCTTCGATGCTGGACGAAGGCACCAAAACAAGAAGTTCTTTGGAAATAAGTGAAGAATTAAGTATGCTCGGTGCGCGTTTGAGCTCTTACTCCGATTTGGATATGTCATATGTAAGTTTGAATTCCCTCAAATCCAATTTGGATAAATCCCTCGATATTTTTGCGGATGTTGTTCTTAATCCGCAATTCCCTCAAAACGAACTGGAAAGACTAAAGCAACAACGTTTGGCGCAAATTAAAAGGGAAAAAGCCACACCGATACAAATGGGATTGAGGGTATTCCCGAAATTCCTGTTCGGAGAAGGTCATGCTTATGCTTATCCGTTTACTGGTACGGGTTACGAATCGACCGTAGAAAAAATTACACGAGACGATTTGATTAAATTCCACCGAACATGGTACAAACCGAACAACGCATACCTTGTGGTTGTAGGCGATATTACAATTGAAGAACTAAAAGACAAAATGGAAAATCTCTTCGGCGACTGGGAAAAGGGTGAAGTTCCTACAAAAAATATCGCTTTTGTCGAAAACAAAACAAAACCGGTGGTTTACTTACTGGATAAGCCGGCGGCTCAGCAATCGATTATTTTTGCCGGAGAAATTTTTCCGCCTAAAGCGGACAAAGACAACATAGCCATAGAAATAATGAACGACATTTTGGGCGGAACTTTTACATCGAGAATAAACATGAATTTACGCGAAGACAAACATTGGTCGTACGGTTCACGCAGTCTGATACTCGGCGCAAAAGCACAACGTCCTTTTTTGGTTTTTGCTTTGGTACAAACCGACAAAACGAAAGAATCGATGCAAGAAGTTTATAAAGAAGTTTCGCAATATGTATCAACCAAACCGGCAACAGAAGACGAGTTGAAAAAAATAAAGCTGAACCGAGTATTGAGTTTACCTGGGAAATGGGAAACAATCCGTAGTGTAAGCGCTTCGTTAAGCGATTTGGTTAGATTCAATTTTCCGATGGATTTTTACGAAAAGTATCCTTCGTTAATCAAGAATCTTACCGTCGAACAAATAAGAAATGCGGCAAAACGCGTACTCAAACCCGAAAGTCTGGTTTGGGTTGTTGTAGGCGATAAAGAAAAAATCGGAAAAGGCTTAAACGAATTGGGATATGAAATAAAATACATTGACGTTGACGGAAACATAATCGAAAAATAAAAGATATTCTTCCCTCGAAAAAAGCCCGGTTTTCTTTTAAGAATGCCGGGCTTTTGTTTTATAAATAAAGTTCGGGAAAATCTTAATATCGGTAGTGATCGGGTTTGTACGGTCCTTCAACCGGAACCCCGATATATTCGGCTTGCTCTTTTGTAAGTTTCGTTAATTTAACACCGAGCTTTTCAAGATGCAACCGAGCCACTTCTTCATCAAGATGTTTCGGTAACCGGTAAACATCCACTTCGTATTTGTTCTTCCACAATTCGATTTGAGCCAATGTTTGATTCGTAAAAGAATTGCTCATTACAAAAGAAGGATGACCGGTAGCATTACCCAAGTTGACCAGTCTGCCGTCGGAAAGAAGAATAATCGAATGTCCGTCCGGGAAAACGTATTGATCAACTTGCGGTTTGATATTTATTCTCTTTATGCCCGGATAATTTTTTAACTGATCCACTTGGATTTCGTTATCGAAGTGACCGATGTTACAAACAATCGCACCGTCTTTCATCTTTTCCATGTGCTCAATTCTGATTACATCCTTGTTCCCGGTAGTTGTTACAAAAATATCTCCGATATCCAAAACATCTTCAACCGTTTTAACTTGGAACCCTTCCATGGCGGCTTGAAGCGCACAAATAGGATCAATTTCAGTAACAATTACGTTTGCACCGAACCCTTTCATGGATTGGGCAGAACCTTTTCCAACATCGCCGTAACCGCAAATAACAACATTTTTGCCCGCCACCATAATATCTGTACCTCTCTTAATTCCGTCGGCTAACGATTCGCGACAACCGTATAAATTGTCGAATTTCGATTTTGTTACCGAATCGTTTACATTAATTGCGGGGAAAAGCAATTTTCCAGCGTCTTTCATTTGATAAAGACGATGCACGCCGGTTGTGGTTTCTTCGGAAACTCCTTTTACGTTCTTTGCAATCGAATGCCATTTGTTCGGATTTTCTTTAAGCGTAATTTTCAGTCTTTTCAGTAATTCCTGTTCGTCTTCCGTTTCCGTTTCAACATCAAGAATTTCCGGATTATCTTCGGCTTCAACGCCTTTGTGAATCATTAGTGTGGCATCGCCGCCGTCGTCAACTATTAAATCCGGTCCGCTACCGTCGGGGAAAGTTAAAGCTTGTTCAGTGCACCACCAGTATTCTTCCAAAGTTTCGCCTTTCCAAGCGAAAACGGGAATCCCGCGTTCGGCAATTGCTGCCGCCGCATGGTCTTGTGTGGAATAAATATTACAACTCGCCCAACGAACATCGGCACCAAGTTCCACGAGAGTTTCAATCAATACGGCGGTTTGAATCGTCATGTGCAGCGAGCCGGTTATTTTTGCACCGCGCAAAGGTTTTTCTTCCCCGTATTTCTCCCGAAGAGCCATTAACCCCGGCATTTCTTTTTCCGCCAGAGCAATTTCTTTTCTGCCCCATTCGGCTAAAGATAAATCTTTAACTTTGAATTTTATTGTTTTGTGATCTTTTTCCAATAATTCTCTATCCATTTTTATTATCCCTTGTGGTTAAAATACTTTTTGAATTTCGGCACCAAATCGAGTTTTTCCCATGTAAATTCTTTTTCGTTTCTTCCGAAATGACCGTATGCAGCGGTTTTTCTGAATATCGGTCTTCTTAGTTTTAATCTCTTTATAATTCCTAACGGCGTTAAATCAACAATATCGCGAATCATTGAGGCTAATTCCTCATCGGAAACCACGCCCGTACCTTTTGTATCCACGTGAATCGAAACCGGATCGGGTACGCCTATTGCATAAGCTACTTGTACCAAACACTCTTTTGCCAATTTGGCGGCAACAATGTTTTTAGCTATATGTCTGGCGGCATAAGTAGCACTTCTATCAACTTTTGTAGGATCTTTACCGGAAAACGCACCGCCGCCGTGCGGAGCCCATCCGCCGTAAGTATCCACAATTATTTTTCTTCCCGTTAATCCAGCGTCTCCGTGCGGACCGCCGATTACAAATTTGCCGGTGGGATTTACATAAATTTTTGTATCTCCGTTTAAAAGTCTTTTCGGAATTACATGATTAATTACATGCTCAATTACATCCTTACGTATTGTACTTTGCCTTACGTTGCTATCGTGTTGAGTGGAAACAACAACGGAATCCACACTTACGGGTTTATGGTTATCGTCGAACAAAATAGTAACTTGTGATTTTGCATCGGGACGCAAATACGGCATTAGCTGCGGTCTTCTTTTTCTTATGTAAGCGAGCCGTTTTACCAACTTATGGGCAAAAACAATAGGCATGGGCATAAATTCCGGTGTTTGATCGCATGCATAACCGAACATTAATCCTTGATCGCCGGCACCACCTTTGTCAACTCCCATGGCAATATCGGGCGATTGAGCATGTATGGCATTTAAAACCGAACATGATTCGGAATCGAATTTATATTCCGCTTCGGTATAACCGATTTCTTTAACTATGTTTCTGACGATGTTCGGAATTTCAACGTAGGCTTTTGTTGTGATTTCACCTCCGACCAAAACCAAACCGGTCGTAACGTATGTTTCGCAAGCAACTCGGGCTGTGGGATCTTGTTTCAAAATTTCATCCAAAATTCCGTCGGATATGGCATCGGCAATTTTATCAGGGTGTCCTTCCGAAACAGATTCCGAAGTAAAGTAATATGACATTATTCCTCTTGAGAAAAATATTAAATAATCTTTAAATTTTGAGCAAATTAAAACATATACAAATTTGCATATAAAAACAAATTATAATGGATTATCGGAAATGAAAGCGCTAATTTTAAAATAATTGCATTTTAATCTATTTAAAACAAGGGAAAATGGAAACGAAAATAACAAAGCTGTTCGGCATTAAGTACCCGATTATTCAAGGCGGAATGGTTTGGGTTTCCGGCTGGAAACTGGTTTCCGCGGTTTCTAACAGCGGCGGATTGGGATTAATCGGTTCCGGTTCGATGAAACCGGATTTGTTGAGAGAACATATCCGGAAGTGTAAAGTTGCAACCCAAAAGCCGTTCGGCGTGAACATTCCGTTGCTCCGTGGTGATGCGGAAGATTTGGTTAATACCGTAATTTCGGAAAACGTAAAAATAGTATTTACTTCCGCCGGACATCCCGGAAAGTTTATAGACAAGCTTAAATCGAACGGAACGACCGTAGTACACGTTGTTCCTTCTCTAAAGTTTGCATTGAAAGCTCAAAACGTTGGTTGCGATGCCGTTGTGGGCGAAGGTGTTGAAGCCGGCGGGCATAACGGTCGGGACGAAATAACCACTTTAAGTTTAATTCCCCAATTGGTCGATGCTTTGGATATTCCCGTTATTGCCGCAGGCGGAATTGCGGACGGCAGAGGAATATTAGCCGCGCTTTCCCTCGGTGCCGAAGGAGTTCAAATAGGTACCCGCTTTGCCGCAACCGTCGAATCTTCGGCACATCCGAATTATAAACAAAAAATTCTCGAAGCTAAAGACAACGACACGGTATTAATTCTTAAAAAAGTTAGCCTTGCCCGCGTAATTAAAAATAAATTCAGCGAACTTGCACTGCGGAAAGAAGAAAATTGCGAACCGACAGAAGAATTGTTAAAATTGTTACAAGACAAGCGGGAAAAATTAAGTATTTTCGACGGCGATTTTGAAAACGGTATGCTTGAAGCAGGTCAAGGAGCCGGCTTAATTAATGATATCCCGACGGTTTCCGAATTGTTCGATAGATTAATTAACGAATACGACCAAGCATTCAAACGGTTGGAAAAAATACAAAGCACCCGTTGAAAAATTTGATTTGTCCATTATATTTGTTTTATAACGATTAAAAGGCAATCGAGTAATGAAAGACGGAAATTTCATTTCTTATCAATATATATTCGAATGTTCAAACGGATTTAAAAAAGTATTCGACGTAAATATCAATCCAAAAACATTAATTCTTCAAAACCAACCGAAAGAAAATTTACCGGAATGGTCAAAACTAAAAAACTTTAAATGCCCGCATTGTCCGTTAAACGAGGAAGAGCATGTTTACTGTCCCGTAGCCACAAGTTTAAGTAAAGTTATTTCTTTCTTCGAAGATGTTCCGTCGTTCCAGCAAGTAAAAATCACGGTTGTATCCCAAGAAAGAAATTACGTCAAAAATGCCGACGTACAAACAGGAGTGAGCAGTTTGCTCGGCTTAATTATGGCATCGAGCGGCTGCCCGATTGTCGGAAAACTTAAAACACTCGTAAAGTTCCACCTCCCTTTTGCCAACATAGAAGAAACCGAAATTAAAATTTTCTCGATGTACCTTTTGGCACAATATTTCAAAATGAAAAAGGGAGAAAAACCAGATTGGGAAATGAAAAAGCTAAACGAACTTTATAATGACATTATGATTCTTAATAAAAACGTTGCCGAAAGAATTTCAGAAGTTGAAAATAAAGATGCAAGTATAAATGCTGTTGTGGTGTTGAATAATTTCGCCGATTCCGTTACTTTTGGCCTCGACATGAATGCACTTGAACATCTCGAACAAATTTTCGACGAGTTTATCTGACATTCCGGTTACAACAAGGAAATTCATTTTTTCTTCAATAGTTTTTTGCTTCAAGTTTAAAACTATTTGCTGTTCGAACAAATTAGAACCGAAAAGCCCCGAAAAGATTTATACATCCTGGCTTACTAATTCCAAATTACGACAAACGGGTCAATCAAATGATTTCAGAAACTCCTCCTTCAAGTAAATATGCATTGCCGAATCTTTTTCAACTTCGTCGATGGGTTTCAGATACTTGAACGGTTCTTCGGATTCGTATGCTAATATCGAGTGGCACAAAGTACAATCGTATTTTATCTTGTTTCCTTTCTCGTCAACCATATTTTCGTTGTGGCAACGGAAACATCCGCCTTCCCCCTCGTGCCCAATGTGATCGGGATAAACATTCCAATCGATGTTCATACCTTTGTGAATATTTCTCGAATATATTTTTTGCAAAGTTTCGATTGAACGGTCAATTTCCATGCTTTTTGACGCCATTAAATCGGGGTAGTTCTTTTTATAAAATCTTTTAATTCTGTTTTCAATTATCGTCGCGGCTCTGTCGCTTTCGGCAAAAGACGCGGTTAACGCGCCATAGCTTTCTCTTTTAATGTAGGGAAGGGTTTTATCGATTAAACCTTTCCTGATCCGGTCATCCACGGCTTTTGATGGATCTTCGTAAATATGTGTAGCTCTGTTATGACAATCAACGCAATCCATTTCTCTAATCACGGAGCTCGGATAATCGATTCCCGACAATTTTTTATTAACGTACCGCTTGAACGAACCGTCCGGTTGTTTTGATTCCACCCAAATAATTTCCTCTCTTTTGTCTTCAACGGAAGTATATCTTACCACATTATTCTTCCCAATATGCCAATGAATTCCGGCATGTCCAACTTCTTCTCCGGTATCAATCTTCAATACCAGAGTTGTGTATTTCGGGGTAGATAACTCGTCATTCGAATAACGGATAAAAGTTTTTAATTTCGAACCGTAAAACTTTTCCGGCCAATGACACTTTTCACAAGTTTCCCGAGCGGGGCGAAGTTGATGGACCGGAGTGGGAATAGGTTTTTCATATAAATCGAAAGTAGCGGAAATCATTTGCCAAGCTCCGTTTAATTTCGAACTAATCAATGCGCCTGTTCCCTCGCCCACATGGCACTCCACACAAGCAACACGCGAATGAGGCGATTGTTGATACGTTGTCCATTCGGGACTCATAACGGAGTGGCATGCGGTTCCGCAAAACTCGGGTTCATCCATAAAACTTAAAGTTCTGAAACTTGCCGCCAGTAAAAATAAAATGTTAATGAAAGTAAAAATCAAAACCGTTCTAACAATTTTCGCTCCGAGTTTACTTTCGGTCAGGTCGTCTTTATCAAATTGCTTCTCCAGCAATTCTTTTGTCGATTTTCCGGTTTGCCGTTTGTGTTTTATCCATGCGAAAGGTATTAAAATCAATCCGATTACAAAAAGGGTAGGCAAAAGCAAATAAGTTATCAATCCGAAATACGCATTTGTAAAAACACCCGATATCCTTAGCAACTCCAGAAAAACAAAAGTAAGAAAGGATGATGTAATTAACACCACCCCAATTTTTCCAATTCGATTTATTGAAACACCGCGAATAAAGTTAATGTATTTCAATTTCATTTTTTACCTGCTACTTTTCTTTGAACAAGTCGGTGTATATTTGCTGTAACTCACCACTTTTTATTGCCCGTTTAAGCTCGGATGTAGTTCTTTGCGAAAACCATTGGTGCATGGGATCGTCTTTTAATAATTTATCGATATACTTATTTACATCTTTGTCGTTAAATTTTCTTGCCGCAGGTAAAAATTCAAAATAGAAGTTATGAATAACGTCGTAAATTCCGTGCCACCATGCGTAATCGGGACCCATCATAGCGGCTCCGTGCCTTGCCCTTCTTCCTTCGTGATGCCAAAGCTCCCAATATATCCAATCTATATCGTTAGCAAAATTTGCTTTTCTTTCTTTCAGCCCCTTGTCATTTATAATCTTCATAATTGCACCTGCCGGTTTGGCAAATTTTTCATTGTACAATCTCACTGTTGCATCGAATTGCACGAAATGCCCTTCTATAAACCGTTCCGTATGGCAAGCTGCACAAACATCTTTCATGTTTTTTCTTTTCACGTCAGGATTGTCTTTGTATTTCGATACGGGGGGTCGCAAAGTCCATTTTATTCTCTGACCGACATCGTGAGTAACTTTTTGCTTTCTGGTAGCTGACATATGACAAGTAGCACAAGTGGGAGCTTCAAAATAATCAATTCCCACAACCCAACGATCCGCTTTAATATTCATTTCATCGAGATGAGTGTAATAAGCGTTTCCGTGCTTGCTTTCTTCGTAAACCTCTTTTTGCGGATGATCGGGTCCGAGGTGGCATTTCGAACAAGATTCGGGTTTGCGCGCTTGAGCTTTCGAAAATGCATGACGAGTGTGGCAAGCATTACAAGAACCGAGAGAACCGTCGGGATTAATTCTACCAATACCGCTGTTCGGCCATGTCAGATTCGAAAGTTTATTCGGTGATTTTTCGTCGATAATGATTTTTGCACCGTGGCAGCTCTCACAACCCGTTTTTACTATGGGGGTTCCTCCGGCTACATAAGCCAAGTAAGCGTCTTTCGATTCCAAAATTTTTCCCGCCTTTGCATGATAGGAATTATTCACTTCTTTCATTTCCTTTTCGTGACAATTACCGCAATCTTTTGGCGTTACCAATGTTGCTATGTACGCTCCCTCATGAAAAAAAGCATCACTTTCACTCTTTTTGGCCTCGTGGCAACTTAAACATGTAACATTGTTATCGGCATGTTTCGACATGTACCACTGATTATAAATCCCCGGGGTTTTTTCTTTATGGCATGTCATGCACTTACCGGCTACTTTTGAATTTTGTGCAAAAGCATTAAATCCGAAGCCGGCAATGAAAAACGCAATAATAAAATATCCGATATTTTTCATAAAACTTTCTCCTATTTGAATTTCATTTTTTTAATTACTATTTAAATTGTTTTTTCGGTCGGCACCGATTTTATTGCATTATTTTCTTAACCTTTAATTACTTAACCGACGACAATTAACTTTAAGTCAAAAAATCAGATTTTTTTGTCTTCTTAAAGCTAAAAAATTTTACAATTATAAACAAAATTTATCTGCTGAAATTTTCTTTTTACAAAGGCGGCCGGTTTTTAACCTCCGAAAAATTTTGAGTATATGTCGGTATTTCCGGCTTTCATGCTTATATTTATAAAATTAATTTAGTATTATTACAAATTTTGAAATCCACCACATAATTATGGCAAAAAGAGTTGCAATTTTAGGTTCAACGGGTTCAATCGGATTGAATACATTGGAAGTTATCCGAAACCTACGTGACAGGTTCGAAATCTCGGCAATATCCGCCGATAAAAGCATCGATTTATTGGAAAAACAAGCCAATGAATTTTCACCGGAAGTTATTGTTGTAAGAAACAGGGAAAATGCTAAAGAATTACGAAGACGCATCGGCAAAAAAATTCAAGTTCTGGAAGGCGAAGAAGGGTTGGTGGAACTTACAAAATCAACCGATTACGACATTTTGGTTTCGGCACTCGTCGGTTTTGCGGGCTTGGTGCCAACAATCGAAGGAATAAAACGCGGAAAGAGAATCGCATTGGCAAACAAAGAAACTTTGGTTGCCGCTGGTGAAATTGTTACCCAATTGGCAAAAACATACGGAGCCGAAATTATTCCGGTCGATTCCGAGCATAGCGCAATATTTCAATGCTTGGTCGGAGAAGAAAAAGATTCGATAGAAAAGCTGATAATTACGGCTTCGGGCGGTCCTTTCTTCAAAAAATCGTATGCTGAATTAAAAAACGTAACGGTAGAACAAGCGTTGAAACATCCCAATTGGGATATGGGCAGTAAAGTCACAATCGATTCGGCCACAATGATGAACAAAGGACTCGAAGTTATCGAAGCCCATTGGTTGTTCGATCTTAACAAAGACAAGCTCGATGTTGTTGTCCATCCTCAATCCATCGTTCATTCCATGGTTGAATTTATCGACGGTTCGATAAAAGCACAACTAAGTCTGCCCGATATGAAAATCCCGATTCAGTATGCATTAACTTTTCCCGAGCGATTAAGTAACGATTTTGTAAATACAAACTTTCCGAAACTACACCGTCTTTCATTCTACGAACCAGACACCGAGAAATTCAAATGTTTACAACTGGCGTACATCGCAATGGAACAGGGCGGTATGGCACCGTGTATACTTAATGCGGCAAATGAAATTGCCGTCGAAAAATTTTTGAAAAAAGAATTAACTTTTTTACAAATTCCCGAGCTAATTGAAAAAACGCTAAACAAAATTCCGAATACTTTCGAAGTTAACCTTGAAAATGTACTTGAATACAACGGAAAAGCACGGGAAGCGGCTAAAAACTTAATATAGGAGAAAGTGTTTTAATGGATTATATAATTTATTTTGTAATTACCATCGGCATTCTGGTTTTTGTGCACGAATTCGGCCACTTTGCCGCAGCAAAGCTTTGCAAAATGAGAGTTGATGTATTTGCACTCGGAATGGGAAAACGATTGTTCGGATGGAACAAAATTACCGGCTTTTCGTTCGGCAATTTGCCCAAAGATTTGGATTTGGAAGGAAATACCGATTACAGAGTAAGTATGTTGCCTTTGGGCGGATACGTGAAAATTGCCGGAATGGTCGACGAAAGTTTCGATACTAAATTTGCCAACGAGGAACCAAAACCTTACGAATTCAGAGCGAAACCGACGTACCAAAAACTATTTGTAATTACAGCCGGCGTTTTGATGAACCTTTTATTAACGATTTTTATTTTCTGGGGCATTAACGCTTATACCGGAAAACAAATTATTAAAGCCACTGAAATAGGTGTTGTTGCCGATACAAGTCTTGCCGCACAAGCCGGATTTCAAACCGGCGATAAAATTTTAGAAGTGAACGGACACAAAGTAAAAAACTGGCACGATTTAACCCTGTCATTCATCGAAGGGATAGGCAGCAACATAGAAGTTAAAGTTTTAAGAAACGGCGAAGAAATAACGCTAAATATCCCCAGCGAATTAATTTCGGAAAAGATTGTAAAAGAAAATTCGTTTTTACCTTTACCGTTTACAAAACCCTTTATTCAAGATGTTGTTGAAAATTCACCGGCCGAAAAAAGCGGGATAAAACCGGGCGACATGTTCCTTAGCGTTAATAACATAGAAGTAAAAACCAGCGCGGAGGTTATCGAAATAATTTCTTCGCACAAAAACGTAGATATACCTATTAAAATTTTACGTAACGATAAAGATACCGTTCAAGTTTCAGTAAATCCGGGCGAAAAAGGGAAAATCGGTGTTTATATCGCCGATGTTTACGTCGGGCCCGTCGAATCGGACGATTACGGTTTGGGCGAATCGTTTGTTAAAGCTTTAAGCGATATCGGAAGGTACACGGCTTTAACTTTCTCAATGGTGTCGAACGTTATACGCGGAGACGTGGAATTCAACCAAGCTTTCGGGGGTCCCGTAAAAATTGCCAAGTTTGCAGCCAAGTCTGCCGATTCGGGAATGATGTCGTTCCTTTTTTTCCTTGCAATGCTTAGTTTAAGCCTTGCAATTATAAACATTATGCCTTTCCCGGTTCTCGACGGTGGTCATTTTGTTATTATTTTAATCGAAGGTATTATCGGCAAAGAGCTGCCGGTCAAAGTGAAAATCGCAATTCAAAACACCGGTTTTGTCATTTTACTTATGTTGATGGCATATATAATTTACAGCGATATAATCAGTTTGTAGTATTTTCCGAAATAACATTTTCCATTTCACAAAATTAAATGCGGTGGCGGAAATATTCGTTGCCGCATTTTATGCCTGTTAATTAAACCCACAAAAAATTGTAATGATGTTTTACGATTATAAAAAATCCGGGTGTTTTTCAGAGAAATAAATTATCTTTACCATCCATTAAACAAAAATGTTAACAATCTCTGAAAGAATAAATTGTGGCCGTAAACCGCACAAATTTCATTTTAAGATTTTTCAAGCTTGAATCCTCCGGGGGAATCCTTTTAATGTTCGCAACGGTGCTTGCAATCATTTTTGCAAACACTCCGTTACAAAAATATTATTCGTTGCTCCTCGAAACTCCAGTGGAACTACGCATCGGTGCATTGGAAATTGCCAAACCGCTATTATTGTGGATTAACGACGGTTTAATGGCTATTTTCTTTTTTCTTGTCGGACTTGAATTAAAACGAGAATTAATCGAAGGAGAACTTTCCGATAAAAAAAGCATTATTCTTCCGGGAGTGGGAGCAATCGGCGGAATGGTTGTACCCGCGGCAATTTATATTTCATTCAACTTCGGGGATTCAACCGCAATTGCAGGGTGGGCGATTCCCGCAGCAACCGATATTGCCTTTGCTTTGGGCGTTTTGTCGTTACTCGGATCAAAAGTACCGACGGTAATAAAAATATTTCTAACTTCTTTGGCAATTTTCGACGACATTGGCGCAATCATAATTATAGCATTCTTTTACACTGCAAACATTTCTTTTACTTCGCTTGCCGTTGTGCTTGCGTGCATTGTCGTTTTAACAATTTTAAACAAAAGTAAAAACGAATCGAAAAGCTTGTACATTTTGATCGGCGTAATTATGTGGACGGCGATGCTCAAGTCGGGCGTTCATGCAACCTTGGCCGGAGTAATTCTGGCAATGTTCATTCCGTTAAAATCATCGAAAGAGGAAAATTACTCGCCGTTGAAAACTTTGGAACACGATTTACACAATGCTGTTGCTTATGTTATTCTGCCCGTATTTGCCTTTGCAAATGCAGGAATTAACCTTTCAGGAGTCGGAATCGATCAACTGTTACACGGCGTTCCGCTCGGTATTGCTTTGGGTCTATTTTTCGGGAAACAAATCGGGATATTCGGCGCAAGTTGGCTGACAATTAAACTTAAGTTCACCGAATTACCGGCGGGAATGACGTGGTTAACTTTATACGGAACAGCTATTGTTTGCGGAATCGGTTTTACAATGAGCTTGTTTATCGGTTCGCTTGCATTCGGCGAATCCGGTTCAAATATTTTATTCGACGAACGCCTTGGAATTATAATCGGGTCACTCGTTTCGGGAGTTGTAGGGTATTTTGTTTTGCGTTCAGGTTTACGTTCCCGGAATTAATACTTTTGTTTCGTAAATCTGTTTAAAAATTAATCTTCAACTTTTCTATAAATCATAATTCCCGTATTTTTAGAAATAAATAAAGCGAATTAAATATGAACGAACTTATTTATCATTTTTTCACCGACGACGATTTTTTAAGAATTTCCAACAAAATAAAAGAAGCGGAAAAATCCACTTCGGGAGAAATCCGCGTTAGCATAAAAGAGGAAATTCCTTTTCTTAAAAGGAACAAAACAATTAAAGAACTTGCCGAAGAAGAATTTTTTAGATTAAACATGGATAAAACGCGGGACAAAACCGGCATACTTCTTTTTATTGTTCTGGGCGAAAGAAAATTTTATATTCTTGCAGACGAAGGAATCAACGAAAAAGTTACTCCCGATACTTGGGGAAGAATAAGAAGTTTAATGGAAGATGAATTCCGTAACGGTCGATTCACACTTGGAATTATCAAAGGGGTTGAAGAAATAGGCAAAGTTTTATCTCAACATTTTCCCATCAAACCGGACGACACAAACGAGCTTTCCGACAGAGTGATAATTTAATCCAATCTATAAAGATAGTTGGGTATTAAAATTTTAAGCTTGCATCCGCTCGGTTTAACGTCTTCGGGTTGATCTCCGAGACAAGCAATTATTTCGTAATTCAATCCGGTTAACTTTTCAATTATTTTACTTTTATAAACTATTGTTTTCAGATTCGCTTCGTTTCCGGTTCTACAAATTAAAGTATCGAATTCCGTATATCCTTCGTTCACCAAATTTGTTTTCGTCGCCTCGCATTGTTCCGCAGTTCTTCCGGTTAAAAAAATCACTTTTATTTTTCTTGAAATCAAATAATCGTACAATTTTTTAACGCCGGGAATAGCTTTTGCTTTTGCCGATTTAACCCATTCGTCCCAACTTCGCCACGTGTAACCGAAGCCAAGTTTTTTAGCATATTCGTAATTCGAAAGGGAAGTTTCGTCAACATCGAAAATTACAACGGACTTTTCCGTAACGGTTATATTTTCCAACTTTTCAATCGCTTCGGAAACAATCGAATCGACTTCTTCATCGAATTTACCCGATTCGTAATAATCCTTCACCCGGTTTTTAGCATCGGTGAGGTTAATTACAGCGGGGTTGCAACCGTAAAAAACGGAAGAAAGAAGAATTATAAAAAATACAAGGTGCGGCACTCGAGCGGAAATGTAATCCTTCATTATAAAAGCTTTGCGATTATTTCATTTGTTTTTTCCAACGCTTCGTCAATTTTCGTCACATCTTTTCCTCCGGCAGTGGCAAGATGGGGTCTGCCCCCGCCGCCGCCGCTGACAATTTTAGCGATTGTTCCAACGATTTTTCCGGCGGCAAGATTATTGTTTTTAATCAAATCTTCGGATACCACACAAACAATACCCACTTTCCCGTTAAGTTCCGAAATCAACACTCCGACGCCGGATTTCATTTTGTTTCTCAACTCGTCACCTAAAGATTTAAGTTCGTCCATACTGCCGGCATCGACTTTCGATTTGTATATTTTAATTCCTTTTACTTCATCCGGATTTTTCAAAACGTCGTTAATTCCGCCGAGTTTCTCTTTAAGTTTATATTCTGTCAGTTGTTTTTCTATTTTCTTCTTCTCGTCGAGCAACTGTATAATTTTCTCGTCGGCTTTTCTCAATTGATTTAATTGTTCCCAAATAAATCTTTCAACTCCTTCACCCGTAACCGCTTCAATTCTTCTTATTCCGCTAGCAATCGAAGACTCGCTGATAATTTTGAACAACCCGATTTGAGAACTGTTTTTAACGTGGGTTCCTCCGCAAAATTCGAGAGAGAAGTCCCCGAATTGAACTACATTCACTCTGTCGCCGTATTTGTCGCCAAAGAACATTAGCGCTCCCATTTTCTTTGCTTGTTCGAACGGAATATTCCGGTGGTGTGTCAGTTCGATGTTTTCCCGAAGTTTTTCGTTAACCAACGCTTCAATATCACGTATCTCGGATTCCGAAAGTTTTTTATAGTGAGTAAAGTCGAATCTTAATCTGTCGGGACCCACATACGAACCGGCTTGTTTTACGTGCGTGCCCAAAATTTTGCGTAAGGCGGCATGAAGGAAGTGCGTTGCCGAATGGTTGCGCATGATATCCCAGCGCCGTTTTTCATCGACCTTTGCAATTACTTCCTCGCCGGGAAACAAATCGATATTTCCGGGTTTTTCCACAACATGCACAACTTGATTGTTAATTTTTGCAACATCCAAAACGTTTAATTGCTCTCCGGAAACAATCAGCTTGCCCAAATCGTCTATTTGTCCGCCCGCTTCAACATAAAAGGGGGTTTTATCCAATAAAATCAAGCCTTTGTCTTCAACGGTTTTTTCGCCGATAATTTTTCCTTTTGCTTCCAGAGAATCGTAACCGACAAATTCCGTTGGTTCTTTGGTTACGGGTTCAATATCGGTCAATTCGGTTGCAATAATATTAACGGAAGCCAATTTGTCTTTTGTCGATTTTCTCGCCCGTTCTTTTTGCTCGGTCATTAATTCGTCAAACCGTTTTTCATCTACGGAAAAACCGATTTCCTCGGCCATTACTTTTGTCAAATCGACGGGGAAGCCGAAGGTATCGTAAAGCTTGAAAGCGTCGTCTCCGGAAATTACATTTTTACCTTCGGATTTGGCTTTTTCCACAACTTGCTCGAACAATTCTATTCCTCTATCGAGCGTAACGTTAAAGCTTTCCTCTTCCGCTTTTATAATCTTTTCGATATTAGTTTGATTTGTTTTGATTTCGGGAAAAATTTCACCCATTCCGCCACCGGCTTTGGTTACAACGACGTCCACCAATTTGTAAAGAAACGGTTCCTTCAAATTAAGCTTTCTTCCGTATCTGGCTGCGCGCCTTAAAATTCTACGTAGCACATAACCTCGTCCCTCGTTACCCGGCACCGCACCGTCGGCAATTGCGAAAGTCAACGTCCGGATATGATCGGAAATTACGCGCATTGCAACTTTGTGTTCTTCTTTTTCGTAAGATATTCCCGAAATTTCCGCGACCTCTTCAATCAACGGCATAAAAATGTCGGTATCGTAATTCGAATTTTTATTTTGTAATACGGCACAGATACGTTCGAATCCCATACCCGTATCGATATGCTTTTTCGGTAACTCGTGCAGTGTACCGTTTTCATCCCGGTTATATTGAATGAACACTAAATTCCAAATTTCTATGCATTCTTCTTTTCCTGCATTTACGTATTCCGGGTTGTCAAAATCGTCGCTCAAATTAATATGTATTTCGGAACACGGTCCGCACGGTCCGGTTTCGCCCATTTCCCAGAAGTTATCTTTTTCACCGAAGCGCAAAATATGTCCCGGATTAATATCCGTTTCGTTTTTCCAAAGTTCGTAAGCTTCGTCGTCGGATTTGTAAACGGTAGCCCAAAGGCGTTCTTTCGGCAGTTTCCAAACCTCGGTTAATAATTCCCAAGCCCAAACGATAGCTTCTTTTTTATAATAATCGCCAAAAGACCAATTGCCCAGCATTTCGAAAAATGTATGGTGATATGTATCGCGCCCCACTTCTTCCAAGTCGTTGTGTTTACCGCTTACGCGAATACATTTTTGTGTGTTGGCAACGCGTGTGTAATCCCGCTCGCCTTTACCGAGAAATACGTCTTTAAACTGATTCATTCCCGCATTCGTAAAAAGAAGCGTTGGATCGTCGTAAGGTACAACGGGTGCGCTTGGAATTATTTTATGGTCTTTGCTCTTGAAAAATTCAAGAAATTGATTTCTTATTTCTTTTGAAGTCATATCTTCAGCTTTTCCCGAAAATCATTAATATTAAAGTATGGAAATATAATAAAACTATAATTAACTTTAACCGTTACGTCTTCGATGCCTTTCCAACAATTGCGGGGAACAAATGATTGCGCGCTTCTTCGAGTTCGAAAAACTAAACACCAACCTTAAACAAGAAACCGTAGCCGGATTAACAACATTTTTAACAATGGGATATATCATCATCGTTAACCCGAAAATTCTGGAAACGGCAGGAATTCCGTTCGGACCGTCTATGGTTGCAACTATTCTAAGCGCTTTTTTCGGAACTTTTTTAATGGGCGTATATGCGAAGCGTCCGTTTGCAATTGCACCTTACATGGGTGAAAATACTTTTATTGCATATACGGTTGTAAAAGTTTTGGGCTACAGTTGGCAAACCGCATTGGGCGCAATATTCGTAAGTGGTGTTTTGTTTACTTTGCTTACCCTATTCAACATAAGAAGCTGGCTCGCAAATTCAATTCCGGAAACATTAAAAATCGCTTTTGCGGTTGGAATCGGATTGTTCCTTGCTTTTATCGGTTTGAATGAAACCGGTATAGTTCGCTTGGGTGTTGAAGGAGCGCCGGTACACATTGGAAATTTAAATACCGCGACGGTACAACTGGGCATTCTCGGATTTATCATTGTGTCGGTATTAATGATAAGAAAAGTAAACGGCGCAATATTAATCGGGATTATAACCGTTACGCTAATCGGATTTATTACGGGCGTTTCACCGTTACCGGAAAAATGGATAAGCGTTCCGCCTTCGCCTGAACCTATTTTAGGTAAATTGGATATTATGGGAGCATTAAGTTGGGGATTTGTTGCCGTAATTCTCACGGTTTTTATTTTGGATTTCGTAGATACGATGGGAACGTTGATCGGCGTTTCTTATAATGCGGGTTTGCTCGACGAAAACGGCAATCTTCCCGAAATCGAAAAGCCGATGCTGTGCGACGCTCTTGCTACCATTGTTGCGGCTATTTTGGGAACAACGACTGCAGGCGTGTTTTTGGAATCGGTAAGCGGAATCAAATCGGGCGGAAGATCCGGTTTTACCGCGGTAGTGGTTTCAATCTTATTTCTATTCGCTCTCTTTTTTGCTCCGTTATTTATAGCGGTTCCGGCGTATGCTTACGGTCCGGCTTTAATAATAGTCGGGTTGTTAATGATGTCGTCGGTTACAAAAATAAATTTTTCGGATTTGTCCGATCTCGTTCCGGCTTTTTCGATTATCGTACTAATGAGTTTCACATATAATCCCGGAATCGGAATGACATCCGGTTTTGTCCTTTATCCAGTTACGAAATTTTTCGCGGGGAAAATCAAAGAAGTGAAAACGGGAATGTGGATTTTGTTTTTATTTTCGGTATTGTTTTATGTTTTTTATCCTTATTAACTTCCGTTACTAATCGTATCTTTTTTGCGTGAAGTTAAAATTCCAACTCCGATTATAATTAAAACCACCGGCCACACATTCAGTAAAATTACCACCGTTTTATCTACCGCCAAATCAATAAACCAAAATATTTCGGAATACGGAATTACCAAAGAAACCAATATCAATAAAATTCCGAAAACAAGATGGAATTTCAAATCACGGGAGTTTAGAAACAACATCAAATTTGCAGCACCCAAAATAAAAAACACGGTCATTGCAAAATATCCGGCGGAGTAATTAATTACGAAAACCAACGGCAGAAGCAGTTCCAAGCCGATTAAAAATAAAGAAACGCCTAAAAATAATATGCCGTGTTTGGTTGTTCCGAAAGAGAAAAAAACGGCAAACAATCCGTAAAGCAAGAAAACAACACCAAGCACGGTTGCCTGCACTTCTTGATTTCTTAAAAAATACAAGAAGCCAATCAAAATTAAAATTCCGGCTAAAATATTTTGAATTCTTGCACTCAATTTGTAATCACCGTTAAAATTTTGAATGTTAATTTACTAATTTTCGATTTTTGTTATTACGGAAATAATTTCACAGATGCGAAATTCTTTAAGTATATTTCGAAACATGAATCTTCCCGTTTGATAAATCATCAAACAAAAACAAATTCAGTTTTTTAAGAACGAAAAGGAGAAAATATGGGTGTAGCAAAAGCATATTTGAAACAAATCAAAGGAATCACATTCGTAGGAAAAACCGATTCGAATCATTGGGTAACCGTAGACGGTCCGGAAGACTTCGGGGGAAGCAATGCGGCAATTAGACCGAAAGAGCTGTTATTATTAAGTTTAGCGGGTTGTACGGCCAGCGATGTAGCCGCAATTCTCCAAAAGAAAAGAGTTAAGTTGGATGATTTCGAGATGAATATTTCCGCCGAAACAACGGATACCCACCCGAAAGTTTATTCCAAAATTCACCTCGAGTTTGTTTTCTACGGAAAAGACATAAAAGAAAAAGACGTGGAACGGGCAATCGAGCTTTCCCAAGAAATTTACTGCGGGGTAACCGCAATGTTAAAAAGTTCCGTTGAAATCACACATTCCTACAAAATAGTTTCTACGGAAGAATAAATGTCATACGTTTATGCCGTAATCGGAGCGGGGCGGCAAGGTCTCGCCTCCGCTTACGATTTTGTACTTAACGGTAACGCGGAAAAAGTGTTTATTGCCGACAGTAATTTTGAAACCGCAACCTTTTCGGCACAAAAAATTAATTCGTTAACCGGAAAAGATATTTGCATTCCGTTCCAAACCGATGCTTCCGATTTAAATAAAATTTCAAATTTACTGGACGAGGTCGATGCCTTTGTTAGCGCCGTGCCGTACAAATATAATTTGAATCTCACCAAAGCCGCAATAAAATCGAAAACTCACATGACAGATTTGGGCGGTAACACCGAAGTAGTGCGCAACCAAATGAAACTTTCCGCAGAAGCGGAAAAAGCCGGAATAACCGTAGTGCCCGACTGTGGAATGGATCCGGGGTTAAACATCTCATTAATTATGTTTTTGTTAGATAAATTCGACGAAACCGAGGAGATAAAATCTTACGGAGCCGGCTTGCCTCAAAATCCCGTTCCGCCGTGGAATTACGAATTACATTTCAATATAAACGGATTGACAAACGAATATTACGGTAATGCCGTTTTAATAATCGACGGGAAGATATCGGAAGTTCCGTGTTTCGATTTATTCGAAGAATTAAACTTTCCGGAACCTCTCGGGAATTTAGAAGCCGCGGTTACTTCGGGCGGACTTTCAACACTGCCGTGGGAACTGGAGGGTAAAATTAAAACTTTAACAAATAAAACTTTGCGTTATCCCGGCCATTGGCAAAAATTTAAAGCTTTTTCGGAGTTGGGACTTTTCGAAGAATCACCGGTAAAAATTAACGACTGCGAAATTTCTCCGCGCGACTTCTATCATTTTCTCCTTTCCCCGAAAATAAAACCGCGAAGCAATAAAGACGTCGGGATAATTAAAATAATTGCCGGAGGCACCAAAAACGGAAAAAGAAAAACCGTTGAAGCGGATTTAATAGACTACTTCGACGAATCTACCGGATTTACTTCGATGCAAAGGCTTACCGGTTGGCATGCGTCGGTAATTGCAATTATGGCTGCAAAAGGAGAATTAAATTCCGGAGTTCTTTCCGTAGGCAAAGTTTCGCCCGAAAAAGTAATAAACGAAATTTCAAAACGCGGGATAAATATTGTTATAAAGGAAAGTTAAATTATTCATCCAAATAATTTTGAGGAATCGGTTTTCTATCGGCAAACCCTTTGTCTATATCGTGATAATATTTTATTTCCTCTTCGTCGCTTCTCCAGCATAAATAAACTTCCTTTCCATCTATTATCGCCGGAAAATCAACCAAACCTATCGAAAAATTCCAATCTTTATAAAAACAACCGATTTCTTCCAACTCTTTAATAAAGCCGTCTATTTCCCTTGCTAACTTTTTCACTTCCTCGTTTTCGTATATGTCTCCACCCATAGATTCTACAATCGTACGGATTTGAAAACTATTGTTGATTATATCGCGAATGATTTGTTTTACCAAAGGCAAGGTTTTTTGAGCTTCCTTCGGTGTAAAATATTTTATTGCGGTTTCTTGCATAACATTTCTTTCTTTATGACCAACAATATAAAAATTATCAATCATTAACAAACAAAAGAAGTTAAAGTTCCAAAAAATTTACTTTAAAATCAATGTAAGATGGAATATCTTGATTTTAATTCCTTTATTGATTACTTTAAATTCTTAAAGAAGTAATTCCAATAAACCATGAGCAAAATAAAATATCCGGAAGATATCGAAGTATCGTTGAAGACGTGGGTAAAATTAGCGCGAACGTTCTCTACGATATACAGAAAAGCATCCGAAAATATTAAATCGTTCGGACTAACCTTGCCGCAATTTGCGGTTATCGAAGCATTGGGTCATTTAGGGCCTTTGAAAGTCGGTGATATTTGCAACAAAATGCTTGCAACCGGCGGGAATATGACTTTGATAATAGACAACCTGGAAAAGCTGGAAATGGTTAAACGCGTACCCAGCAAAAAAGACCGAAGGGTTATTCTAATCGAATTAACCGAAAAAGGTCAAAAGATATTCGACGACTATTTTATTCGGCATGCGGAATACATTAGAGATATATTCTCAATCTTATCCCTCGAGGAACAAAAAACGCTGGGCTCGTTGTTGGGTAAACTCGGATTAGGAATTGTAGCTCGCGAAAAAAATTCTTAAATCACAAACACAACAATGTAATTTCCGTTTCCTCACTTTGTTTTTACCGACAATTAATTTTATAATTGTAAATAAGTTTTACAATAAAAAGGAATTGTTATGAAAAAGATTTTTGCTTTATTGGGCCTGGCATTGTTTGTTCTTGTTGTACAATCTTGTCAAGTAAAACAGCATAAAGGTAAATTCGGTACAAATCCCGATATAGTTACTGCCGGTGAAGAGGTTCAAATTTATTACAACGCCGATTCCACAAATTTAAAAGGGCGAGACAGTATAAACGCAACGGTATATTTCTTTGCGGATAAAATTTTAAGCACCAAAAAAATTCCCATGAAGAAAATTGCCGAAAGAAACGGCTTGTGGAACATGTACGTCAAAACCGTCGATTCGGCTTTCGGTTTAGTCGTTACATTCAACAGCGGAAAACTCGAAGACACCAACAACGAAACAGGTTACATTGTGCTCTTCGGCGATAAAAGCGGAAACATTCCGCCCGAAGCTAACGCCGCACTGGCAAGTGCCTATGCAAAGTGGGGAGGCATAGCGGGAATTAAAAAAGATTATAAAAAAGCCAAGCAATTACTTAACGATGCAATAGAGGAAAAGCCGGAATTAAAGAACAAATTTCTTAACACGTACTTTTTAATCGAATACAATCTGAACGAAGAATCCGCCAAAGAACTAATTAAGAAAGAGCTCGGTTTGCTTTCGGGAAAAACGGATTTGACTTCCAAAGATTTGGATCTACTCATTACGTGGTCGCTCCGATTAAATCTGATGAACGACGCGGAAAAATACAAATCTTTACTGCTGGAGAAATTCCCGGACTCCGAAGAAGCACAGGAAGTTTTGTTAAGTAATTTCAGAAACGAAAATAACGAAAGTGAAAAACTAAAACTGCTTTACAAATTTGAAAGCAAATTTCCCGACAGCGATATACTTCGAGACTTCTACGGAAATTTAATTGTTTACTATGTTCAAAAAAACGAGCTTGAAAAAGCTTACCGCACAATAATTGCAAACGAAGACAAAATTCAACCTTTCTTCTTTCAATATGTAGCCGATAAAATGCTTCAGGAAAATTTCGATTTATTTAAAGCTTTCGAAATTGCCCAGCTCGGTGTAAAAAACTCGAAAAGGGAATATGAAAACCCGACCGACAAAAAACCAGAATATTACACGGAAGATGCATGGAAAGAAATGCGTGGTTTTTCCTATGGAAGAAATTTACACAAGTACGGTGAAATTTTATACAAACAAAATAAAAAAGCACTTGCATCCGATTACTTGCGGCAGGCGGTTGAATTGACCATTGACTTTTATCCATTTGAAAAATTAAATGAATTATATATCAAATCTTTAATGGAAACCGACAATTATAAAAAAGCGCTTGAAGCCGCAACCGATTTTTTGAAAGACGGTTTTGCAACCGAATACATTAAATCCGCAATGAAAGAGGCTTACGTAAAAGTTAACGGAAGCGAAGACGGCTATGATGAGCTCGTTAAAAAATATCTCGATTCGGCAAAAGAAAAACTTATTTCGGAAATAAAAAGCAAATTGATTAAAGATAAAGCGCCGGATTTTACTCTAACCGATTTAAACGGCAACAAAGTTTCGCTTTCCGATTATAAGGGTAAAGTTGTTCTGGTCGATTTCTGGGCGACATGGTGCGGTCCGTGTAAAAAATCGTTTCCGGCTCTTAAAAAGGTTGTTGAAAAATACAAAAACAATCCTGATGTGGAATTTTTGTTTGTTAATACATGGGAAAGGGTAAAAGACAAAAAGAAAAACGCCGAAGATTTTATTGCGAAAAACAATTATCCCTTCCACGTTTTATTGGATTCGGATAATAAAGTGGTGGCGGATTTCGGGGTGCGGGGAATTCCAACCAAATTCATGATTGACAAAAACGGATTTATCCGTTACAAATCAATCGGTTTCAGCGGTAAGTCGGATGAACTTATCGACGAAATTGATATAGTTATATCTCTAATAAAATAACCTCAGATAAAAACACAAAAGCCCGGTTTTCTAAAAGCCGGGCTTGTTTGCTCTTTTCCGGATTAATGTTACTACGAATCTAAAATCCATGTAAAATCAAACTCGATTTTCTCTTCACAGAAAAACGGTTCGCCGTATGTCTTGCCGATTTGAAAACCGAAATGTCTTGCTCTTGCTTCTATGTTTTTAAGAAATTCGGGATGACTAATAAAAGTTTCCGGGTCATTACTTTCCGGATCGTGAAATTGCGATTTAAAAGCACGTATAGCTTTCATTTTGGTTTCAATTGTGTCCGAAACATCTACGATAAAAGTCGGCTCGAACAAGTAAGTCATCATAAAATAAAAAAGCCTTTTGGGTCTGTATGCTTCTTGCGATTTCCCATTTTCAAAAGTTTCATACTTAGGCAACCCCGAAAAAAACATTGCTTCCTTTACTATTTTACCGGCTCCTATGTGATCTGGATGACGGTCGTTAAAATACGGAGCGATTACTATTTGCGGTTTATATTTTCTAATTCTCGAAACCACGGCTTTAACGTTTTCAACACTCGGGCGAACCTCACCATCGGCAAAACCCAAATTTTCCCTCAAACTTACTTTTAAGATTTCCGTTGCGGCTTTTGCTTCTTCCGCCCGGGTTACAGCATTTCCGCGGGTCCCCAACTCACCTTCGGTCATGTCGATTATTCCGACGGGAACACCGTTGCCGGTTAATTTGGCTATTGTTCCGCCTATACCTATTTCGGCATCGTCCGGGTGAGCGGTAAAAATTAAAACTTTTATATTTCCCATTCAAACCTCTCTTTTTCGAGTTTCATAAAAGTAAATAATATTTCACAAATTTAATTATATTTTGGCGCTCATAAAATAAAACATTTTGTAAATGAACCCTAATTACGAAGCTGTTATCGGTCTGGAAGTACACGCACAATTATTAACCGACACGAAAATTTTCTGCGGTTGCTCAACAAAATTCGGGAATCCGCCAAATACTAATGTTTGTCCGATTTGTCTCGGTCACCCCGGAGTTCTGCCGGTGTTAAACAAAAAAGCTGTAGATTTCTCAATTATGATGGGTTTGGCAACCAATTGTAAAATCAACAGCAACTCAGTTTTTGCACGTAAAAATTATTTCTATCCCGATTTACCGAAAGGTTATCAAATTTCTCAATTCGAAAAACCGATATGTGAACACGGTTACGTGGAATTGGAAACGGAGACGGGAATAAAAAAAGTCCGAATTAAAAGAATCCACATGGAAGAAGATGCGGGCAAATCGATTCACGATTTGGGAGAAAGCACACTTGTTGATCTCAACAGAACCGGGGTTCCATTAATCGAAATTGTGAGCGAGCCCGATATTTCATCGCCGGAAGAGGCTTCGGCTTATCTGAAAAAAATTCATCAACTTGTAACCTATTTGGGAATTTGCGACGGCAACATGGAAGAGGGCTCACTTCGGTGCGACGCCAATATTTCGGTCCGACCGAAAAACCGCGAAGAGTTCGGAACGAGAACCGAAGTAAAAAACATGAATTCGTTCCGTAATGTAGAAAGAGCCATAGCTTACGAAATAGAACGCCAGATAGACATTCTGGAAGACGGCGGAAAAATCGAACAAGAAACGCTTTTATGGAATGCCGATGCCGGCAAAGCCGTTTCGATGCGCGGAAAAGAAGAAGCACACGATTACCGTTATTTTCCCGAACCCGATCTGGTTCCGGTTTTAATCGGAGAGGATTGGATTAACGAAGTAAAAACTTCTCTTCCCGAGTTGCCCGACAAAAGAAAACAAAGGTTTATAAATGAATACGGACTTCCAGAATACGACGCGAAAGTGTTAACCTCCGAAAAAGCAACCGCGGATTATTTCGAAAAAATAGTACGGAAAACAAAACACTATAAAACAGCAAGCAATTGGGTAATGGGCGATGTTGCGGCTTACGTTAACGAACACAAAATCGACATTTCCGTTTTTCCGGTTAGTCCGGATAACCTTGCAAAGTTAATTAATCTGATACACGAAAATGTAATCAGCAGTAAAATTGCAAAAGAAATTTTCCCGGAGATGATTAAATCGGGTTCGGATCCGGAAGTTATCGTTAACGAAAAAAACCTCGTGCAAATAACCGATACTGCCGCGTTGGAAGAAATAATCAAAAAAGTCTTGAGCGATAACCCTTCGCAAGTTGAACAATTCAAAGCGGGAAAAGAAAAAGTATTCGGGTTTTTCGTCGGTCAAGTAATGCGGGCAACGAAAGGCAAAGCCAATCCGAAACTTGTAAATGAAATCTTAAGAAAGGAACTAAGCGCTTAATTTATTCGGAAATCAACCCTTTTAGATATTCGGTATAATCCGATTTCGGCATCGTCTCAATTAGGTTCACCAATTGCTCGCGGGAAATGAAATTTCTTTTATAAGCAATTTCTTCAATACACGCCACTTTAACACCTTGTCTGTCTTCTATCACGCCGAAAAAGTTTGATGCACTTAGTAATGCGGACGGTGTTCCGGTATCGAGCCAGGCAACGCCGCGACCGATTTTCTCGACCCGTAATTTTCCCTTTTCCAAATAGGCTTTGTTAACATCTGTAATTTCAAGTTCGCCACGTGCCGAAGGCGTCAAATTTTTTGAGATTTCTATTACTTCGTTATCGTAAACGTACAATCCGGGAATGGCAAAGCTCGACCTTGGATGCCTCGGTTTCTCTTCAATGGAAATAACTTTGCCTGTATCATCAAATTCTACAATTCCGTAACGTTCCGGATCTTTCACTTGATAGGCAAAAATTGTAGCACCCGAATTTTGATTTTCCAACGCCCGGTAAAGAAAATCCAACTTGCCGTAAAAAATATTGTCGCCTAAAATTAACGTTACACTATCGTTTCCTATGAATCTTTCACCGATTATAAACGATTCTGCAATACCGTTTGGCGCCTCTTGAATCGCGTAATTGATGTTCATTCCGATTTGGGAGCCGTCCCCGAATAATTTTTTATAAAGCGGTATTGTTTCTTCGTTTGAAATTATTAAAATATCTTTAATCCCGCCGAGCATTAAAATTGAGAGCGGATAATAAATTAACGGCTTATCGTAAATTAGCGCAAGTTGTTTGCTATATACTTTTGTAATCGGGTAAAGTCTTGTACCGGCGCCTCCGGCAAGTATTATTCCTTTCATAAAATTCCTACGGAGTTATTCTTATATGTTTCGAAGCAATCATTATTTCGTTTTGATCGAATATTTTAATATCGTAAAACCCGGGTTTTTTAAAAACATATTTGAAAAAAGTATCCGACCAAGTCGGGTCGATTTTATATTTTTTCGATTCCACAAATTTTTCAAAATCGTCGTCGCCGTTTTCGTCTTTCCAAAGCTGAACGAACAGAGTATCGGTATTGAGCGCATCAAAATTATTCAAGTAAACGTAAACTATACCGTTTTGGTTTTTCATGGATGCTGTTCTCAAAATATTTATCGGTTTGCCGTTTACAACAGCCTCGCAGAAAACAAGTTTGGCGCCTTCGTAATACCTGGACGACTGAACCGAGAAGCCTTCAACGTAACGGTCTTCCAACTCGACTTTCAACTTTGCGGTAGCTAACCTGGTTTGTTTTGAATTCATAAAATATACTTCGTATTCACCCGGGTCTTTGAACTCGTAATTATAAACCGCCCAAGTTGCATTTTTATCGATATTTAAAACCCTGCTGTCGAACGGTTTATATTCTTCGCCGCGTAGTTTATCCACAAACAAATATAACAACGGATCACCGATCGGTTTTCCATTGTTTTTGAAGAGAATATAAATTTGCGAGCCCCAAGGTTTTATTTTTAAATCGATTGTTGCGTCAATCGGCTCTCCCGTTTCAGTGTAACTGTTGGCAAAATAAATTTCCTGCGCAAACACCGATGAGGCAAACAGAAAAGTAATTAATATTGTAATTATCTTCATTTGAACTTTGTTTATTTAAAAAACTTTTCAACTTCTCTTACCGTGCCCGGTAAAGCGAACACAACAACTTTGTCGCCGGCTTCAATTTGTGTATCGCCGATTGCAATGTAACCTTTTTCGCCCCGCACGTAACCACCGATTAGAGCATTTTTAGGAAACTTTAGATCTTTCACGGGCTTTTTCGTAGCCGGTGATTTGGGAAGAACGTTGTATTCCAATACTTCGGCATCAATGCCTTGTAAAGTTACGATTGAAATAACGTTCGACTTCCGGATAAAACGGGAAAGATTATTTGCGGCAATTAACTTTTTGTTAATCAACGAATCCAAACCAATAGTTTGAGAAAGGGGAATATAGTCAACGTTGTCCACCAAAGCGATGGATTTTTTTACTCCGAGGTGTTTTGCCATTAAACAAGTAATTATGTTGGTTTCATTATCTTCAGTAAGGGCAATAAATCCGTCCATATCAACAATTCCCTCTTGTGCGAGCAAATCGATATCCCTTCCGTCTCCTTGAATAACCAAAGTTTTTTCCAAATAATTTGAAAGCTCCTCGGCTTTGGATTTATCCGAATCAATTAATTTTACGTTCAACTGATTTTCCAAAAGTTTTGCAACTTTACGCCCTACTTTGCCTCCGCCGAGAATCATTACGTTTTCCATCTTCATCTGGTCTTTGCCCGCCATTTTAATAATTTGCTCAATTCCTTCCGGAGTTGTGATAACAAACACCTGGTCGTTCGGCAAAAACAAATCATCCCCCGATGGAATTATGGTTCTTATCCCGCGCTGGATTGCAACAATTCTGAACGGTACGTCTTTTAATTCGGCAGCCACTTGTTTCAAACTTTTACGGATTATGGGAATGTTTTTATCCAATTTTAATCCGATGATTGTCAGTTTACCCTCTTCAAATTCGATAACATCCGTTGCTGCTACCCTTTCGATTAATTTAACAACTTCAAGCGCGGCCAACTCTTCGGGGTAAATCAAGTAATCTATTCCCATCGATTTAAATAAATCGAGGTTTTCCGGCGCAACATACTCGGCATGTTCAACGCGGGCAATAGTTGTTTTGGCGCCAAGTCTTTTAGCAAGAATTGCAGTATTGATATTAACCGCTTCCAAAGAAGTTACGGCAACAACCAAATCGGTTTCGGCCACTTTGGCATTTTTTAACACGTTCACGGACGTCGAAGAACCGTTAACACCATAAACTTCAACGGTCGATTGAATTTTTTCCAAACGCTCGTTGTTCAACTCTATTAACGTAATATCGTGTTCGTCTCCCGCAAGTTGTTTTGCAAGATGAAAACCAACCTCACCGCCACCGGCAATTATTATCTTCATACTTAAACAAATTTATTTTTCGTATTTCCAAAATTAAGGTAGATTATTTAATAATGCTAATTGTCGTTAGGGATTAATTTCATTATATTTTTTCCCGTTTTGCAATAATATATTTATCCCGATTGCGATTCAACCTTTATTTCGGAAACATTAAAAAAAATAATTGTTGTTTAATAATACATTCAACAAATTCAACTTGATTTTAAGAAAGTATAGTAATAGTTTTTCATTAGAACATATTTAATATAAAAATGAATTATCCGGAAGATTTTTTTAACAGCGACTATAATTCCCTTAACGACAACGAGGGATTAAAACATAAAGTTCAAACATGCAAAGAGTATGTTTCGTCGGGTCAAATTTTCGATTATCTTGAGAACATTGAAGAGACAATCCAGCTTTGCATAGAATACGATTTTATAGAAGACGGAATCTACTTGGTTGATGCCGCTTTGGAAATTGTACCTTACAATTCCGATTTATGGTACTCGAAAGGAATTTTCCACAGCAACTTGTTCGAATTTGAAAAAGCACTGGAATGCTTCAACAAAGCCATATCGCTAAACCCCAGCGATGCCGACATTTTAATCAGCAAATCAATTGCCGAAGAAAATTTAGGAATGATCGACGACGCCGTTGAATCGTTGCAAAGCAGTATTTTGTTCGATCCGGAAAACGAAGAAGCTCTATTCGGATTGGCAACTTTGTACGAGCGCCAGGAAAATTTCGAAAAAGCTATAGAGTATTTCAAAAAAGCATTGGACGTGGAAAGCGAATTCAGTGAAGCCTGGTATGAACTGGGATATTCGTACGAAAATTTAAATCGACTTGGAGAAGCGCTGGAAGCATACGAAAAATATATTTCCATCGAACCGTACAATCCAACCGGCTGGTACAACAAAGGAATTGTTCTGATGCGAATGAACAATTTT
Source organism: uncultured Melioribacteraceae bacterium (assembly GCA_964553325.1). Taxonomy (GTDB): domain Bacteria; phylum Bacteroidota; class Ignavibacteria; order Ignavibacteriales; family Melioribacteraceae; genus BMS3ABIN04. The sequence goes on from CAZKKI010000027.1 coordinate 53,917, forward strand.
GAAAAAGCGATAGACAGCTTTGAAATAACAACCGCGATAGACGAAAATTTTGTAGGTGCATGGTTTAACATCGGCGTGGCTTATGCCAACTTAAACCGTTTGAACGATGCTTTAGAAGCTTTTCTTAAAGCTTCTAAGTTGGATCCTTTGGACGAAGCAACGTGGCTAAACCTTGCAAAAGTAAGCGAAGACCTCGGGAACATTTCCGATGCGATTTCTTATTACGATAAAATCAACAGCTTAAACGATACTTACACGGAAGCTTTTTTAGGTAGAGGTAATTGTTATTTAAAGCTCGGCATGCAAAGCTACGCTGCAACCGATTTGAACAAAGCCGTTTTGTTGAGTCATAATATCAAAAAATTCTGGCGACACGACAATGAAAAATGGTTGCTTAAAGCATTCAAAACCATTTTACTTTTTAAGAAGAAAACCATCGCGGACGAACATAACTTCGAAAACTGGTTCACTCTTGCCGTAAACTATTTGCAAATCGGTAATTGGTTCGATGCTTTTCAATCGTTTCAAAAATGCATTGAGTTACGGAAAAATTCCGCGGAATCTTATTACAATCAAGCGATAGCCGCTTTTTATTTGCAAAAAACGGAAGATGCTCTTAAAAGTTTGAAATCCGCTTTCGAACTCAAACCGGAACTTAAAGAAACATTCGAAGAAGATTTTCCGGGAATTTCCAAAACCGAACTCTTTTTAAGTTTATTCGAATATTATAATTTTTAATCATGGTTTCAGCAAAAATAAATCATAATACCAAATTAATCGGTGTGGTGGGTCATCCCATCAAGCACTCGCTTTCCCCGCTAATGCAAAATCTGGCTTTTGCCTTAAATAAATTGAATTACATTTACGTCCCGTTTGATATTCCCGCCGACAGACTGGAAGACGCAATTAAGGGAATGTTGGCTCTCGGTATCAGAGGGTTTAACATTACAATTCCGCACAAGGAAAAAATCATTCAGTATTTGGAAGACGTTTCCGAAGAAGCGGGGGTAATTGGGGCGGTAAACACCGTTGTAAATGAAAACGGATACCTTCATGGCCACAATACCGATGCATACGGTGTAATAAAAACACTTGAGCCTTATAGAGAAAAAATTAACGGCGCAAACGTAAGTATTATCGGAGCGGGCGGTGCCGCCAGAAGCGTTTTGTTCAGTTTAATCAGACATTTCAAAGTAAGTTCAATAAATTTAATTAATCGCACCGTGGCAAGAGCGGAATACTTAAAAGATTACTTTTCGGCAAAAATGCATTTCCCGAACATTCAAACATACGAACTTATGCCGCCCGATATCGTTGATGTTCTTAGAAATTCAAAGCTTATCGTCAATACCACTTCGATAGGAATGTATCCGAACGTTGACGACAGTCCCACAAATTTCGAGAATTCGTTTTATGCCGGGCAAATAGTTTTCGATGTGATTTACAACCCGTTGAAAACAAAATTTTTGGAACTTGCCGAGTCGCAAGGAGCTGAAACGATTAACGGTTTGAAAATGTTCATCGAACAAGGTGCGAAATCGTTCGAACTTTGGACCAGCCAGGAAATGGACGTTGAAGAAGTTTATAAAAAACTGACCGAACAGCTTTCCGGTTATTAATTTAATTTACCCAGAGCCGTTTCAATTCTATTCGTCGCTTCTTTCAGGTTTTCTATGGATGTGGCAAACGACATTCGAAGGAATCCTTCTTTCCCGAAAGCGCTGCCGGGCACAACCGCAACATTGGCATTTTCCAACAAATAAAGCGCCAAATCCACCGAAGAGTTTACCGGAGTACCGTTAAACGATTTTCCGAAATAATGTTGAATATTCGGAAACAGGTAAAACGCTCCTTGCGGTTTATAACAAGAAATTCCCTCAATATTAACTAACGCATTGTGGAAATACTCCAATCTTTTTTCGAATTCCCTTCGCATTTCCTCAACGGCTGTTTGATCGCCCGAGAAAGCTTCGAGAGCCGCATATTGCGAAATACTCGATGCGTTCGAGGTGCTGTGACTTTGTATTTTATTTATTCCGGTTATCACTTCTGGAGGTCCTGCGGCAAAGCCTATGCGCCATCCCGTCATAGAATATGCTTTCGATACACCGTTAATTAAAACGGTTTTATTCTTAACTTTCTCGCTTAACGAAGCGAAACTTGTAAATTCGTAATTTCCGTAGACCAGTTTCTCGTATATCTCGTCCGCAATAATATAAATATCTTTGTTCTCAACAACTTCGGCTATCTCTTCAAGCTCCGGTTTAGTATATGCAGAGCCGGTCGGGTTGGAAGGATTGCACAACAACAGCGCTTTGGTGTAAGGTGTAATTGCTTGTTCGATTTGTTCGGCAGTAGCTTTGAACCCGTTTTCTTCGCTTGTATCCAGAATTACTGATTCACCTTGTGCAACGCTAACCATGTGCGGATAAGAAACCCAATACGGTGCGGGAATTATCATTTCGTCGCCGACGTAAAGAACGGAAAGGATTGTGTTAAACAAACTTTGTTTTGCTCCGCTCGAAACCACAATTTGGGTTATGTCGTATTCCAGATTGTTATCGCGCTTTAATTTTTCGGCAATAGCTTTCCGTAATTCCGGCAATCCCGTATTAACCGTATATTTCGTTTTATTGTTGTCTATAGCTTTTTTTGCCGCCTCTTTAATATTTTCGGGCGTAGGAAAGTCCGGTTCTCCAACGCTCAAATCAATTACATCAATTCCCTTTGCTCTTAATTCTTTTGCCTTTGCCGAAACTTTCATTGTAGGCGAAACGCCTATGTAACTTAATCTTTTTGACGGATGCACTTTGTTTTTCCTTTAATTTTATTTTGCTAAAATAATAAATTGTTTATAAGAAAACAGATTTATCGGAACCCGGGCGGTTTTTCCGCGTAAACTTTAAGTAACCGAAAATTAATAAAATTAAAATATCCAATATTACCGTTGCCAAAAGTGAAATTTCCGAATCGGCAAATCGAACAATTCCCCACAAATGATACAAACTACCCAGCAACGAAATGATAACAACGCCGAAAAGCAAAATCTTATTTGAAATTTTGTTGTTATTCACCGACAAATACTTCTGAATCAACAATGCAACAAACAGAAAGAAAACCGGAGCCGACGGCATCATCAATCTTTCGTAATCGTTCCCAAACAGACTGCTGCCGACGGCAAACAAAATCCAGACAAACAAAAATTTGTTTTTCCGTAATAAATTAATTAACTCTTTGTAAAACAAAAAAGGCAAAGCCGAAAACGGTGTAAACGCAATAACAAATCGTTTTACGAATCCACGCGGCTTAAAAAAATTAATCAATCCGTACTCGATTTGGGTTAAGTAATTTTCATCCGAATCAATTTTAATCGCCAATCTTACCGCCGAAAATATAAGCAATGCGATAATCGTAACGGTAACGAATTTTATGTAATCATCCTTTCCCCTCGATTTTTCATATAAGTAAACAAATCCTACCGGTATAATTAATAATGCAACTTCACGAGTCAAGACGCCGATTGCAATCGAAACACCCAACCAAAAATATTTCCTTTTCGTCAAAAGAATAAAAGAGAGTACAAACAGGAAGTATGAAATTGTATCGGAAAGCTGAAAATAATCGAATGCCAAAAACTGAAAGAAATATCTGTTAAACAAAAATGCTACGGTTGCAAAAAAAGCGGCTTTATATTCCACGCCAAACAATAAAATAAACTCGAAAATTACGTAAGACAATGCGAACAGAAATATCAGATTAAGCAGATAAAAAGAACCGTCTACATCAAGCGGAAGAACTCCGGCAAGCCAAGGTGCAAAAATTCTGTAAACATACGGGTGCGGAATTTCGAGATTTATACCGGGTGCGGCAAGCGCCATCTTACGGTATTTGAATAAATCGATTCCTTCAAACTGCGGTAACGTATACTGAATTTTTCCGGCAAGCAAAATTGCGGTTACGGTAGCAATTAGCAAATAAATATAGTATTGTTTTTTGTCCGTATTCAAATCGTTTGAAAATCATTTTTGTAAGTACAAAATAACAACGTTAATTTACGAAGAGAAATAATCTTTTGAAATTGGGAATTTTACTTTCGCTGCTTATCTTTAATTTTATATAATTTGGAATATTAAACGGATTATGATTATTAAAACCGATCAAAGTCAAATTCAATCGTATTTAACCGATGCGGCAAATTATAAAGGGTTTTGCGAGGCCGTTTATTTTCCGGAAAACGAATCGGAACTTACCGAAATTGTAAAGAAAGCAAATGCCGAAAAAAAAAGAATAACCGTTGCCGGAAACGGTACGGGACTTACCGGCGCAAGGGTTCCGGAAGGCGGAATTGTAATAGCTACGGACAAATTAAACAAGGTTTCGGAAATTAACACGGACGGAAAATTTGTCCGGGTTCAAGCCGGTGTTTTAATGAGTGAATTGAAAAATCTTGTAGCCGAAAATAACTTGTTTTATCCTCCGGATCCGACAGAACAAAATTGTTACATCGGGGCAACCGTAGCCACAAACGCATCCGGTGCCAAAACCTTTAAGTACGGTCCCACCCGTAATTTTGTTACGGGTTTAAGCGTGATTTTACCGGACGGTGAAAAAATCATTTTGGAAAGAGGAAGACATTTTGCAAACGGATTCGATATTACATTGGAAACGGTAAGCGGAAAAAAAATAAAGTGTAAATTGCCGGATTACAAAATGCCCGAGACCAAACATGCCGCAGGTTATTACTGCAAAAAAAATATGGATTTAATCGATTTATTTATCGGTTCCGAAGGTACATTGGGAATTATCACTCAAATAACTTTGAGGTTGCTTCCCAAACCGGAAGAAATTATTTCCGCGGTCGCATTTTTCCGGGAAGAATCCGACGCACTAAATTTTATTGCCGAAAGTCGCGATTTAAGTTATCAATCACGCAAGAACAACTACGAAAATAATATCAATGCAATGGGTTTGGAATTTTTCGATAAAAACTCCCTCGATTTCTTAAGACCGGATTTTCCCAATTTGCCCGAAACTTCCGCAGCGGTTTGGTTTGAACAGGATTGCACCACGGAAAACAAAACGACGATTTTAGAAAAATGGATTTCTTTGTTGCAAAAACATAATGCCGATTTGGAAAAATCGTGGATTGCTGAAAACAAAACCGACGAAAAAAGCTTTCACGAATTCCGCCACGCCGTCTCTTCGAAAGTAAACGAGTACATAACGCAAAATAATTTCAGAAAAATCGGTACCGATACGGCCGTGCCGGACGAAGAATTTTACGAATTTTATTATTATTCAAAGCAATTGGTTCAAGAAAGCGGAATAAGATTTGTTATTTACGGGCATTTCGGTAATTCGCACATGCACTTGAACATGCTTCCCGAAAACGATGTTGAATTCGAAACCGCAAAAAAATTATATAAAAAAATTCTCCGGAATGCGGTGGAGCGAAAGGGAACAATTTCCGCCGAACACGGTATAGGAAAATTAAAACGGGATTACTTATTGGAAATGTTCGGTGAAGAAAACATACGGAAAATGGCTCGATTAAAAAAGTGCCTCGATCCAAATTTAATTTTAGGAATCGGCAATTTATTCGAAGAAAAATTTTTGACAGCAAAATGAAATTCAAACTACTAAATATTGCAATTGTTACATCGGTTTTGTTGTTGGGAACATTGCACGCGCAAACCCGTGTAAAAAGCTCCCGGAATCCGGTGCAAATCGATAACAGATTCAGATTGGCACAAACGTACGAACGCGCAGGAGAGTTAGAAAAAGCAAAGGAATTATATTTAGAGCTCTATTCTGAAAACCCCGCAAATTATAAATATTTCGACGCTTTAAACAAAATATATTTGAGATTAAAACAATACGACAAATCAATTGATTTGATAGAAAAAAAATTCGAGTCCAACAAAACCAATGTTTCCTATTTCGCTTTGCTCGGTAATACGTACTACATTTCGGGGGACACGGAAAAAGCTTACGAAATTTGGGATTCGGCACTCGATAAATTTCCGCGCAGAACTTCCGTCTACAGAGTAATTGCAAACTCGGCTATAGAAAACAGAGCATACGAAAAAGCAATAGAGATTTACGAGAAGGCGGAAAAAATTGCCGATGACCCGATTATTTTCGCATACGATTTAGCGCATTTGTATTCGGCCGTAACCGAATATAAAAAAGCAACCGAAAAATATTGTTACATTTTACAACGTCAACCAACGCAAATCGAAAACATAAAAAGAAGAATTGCGAATTATTTCGGGAGGTATGCTACGCCCGATTTAGTAATCGAAACCGTTGAAAATTATTATAACAAAACTTCATTGCCGGTCTTTCTGGATTTACTCGGTTCGCTTTACACAATGATAAATAAATACGACAAGGCTCTTTCAGCCGTAGTCGAATTGGACAAAATTGGCAATCACAACGGCATGTTAATTTACCGGTTTGCCCAAAAGGTTTTGCGCGAAGGCAAAATTACTATTGCCCGTAAATCGTTCAAATACATTTTGGAAAATTATCCCGAATCGGAATATTTCCCTAAAGCTGAAATCGGTTTTGCTTTTACGGAAGAAGAAGAGCTGGAAAAAGCGGAAATCGACTCTTCGCAAATTTGGAAACCTTATTTCAAATTAAAGGTTAAAAATCCGGAGGCATATCGACGGTTAATTAAAAGTTACGAAAGAATAGCGGAAAAATACGAGAACGGTAAAATTTATATTGAAGCGCTATTCCGGATGGGAAAAATTTATGCGGAAAAACTAAACGAAAATACAAAAGCCGACAGTCTGTTTGGCTTGGTAGTTTCCGCTTCGCCGTTTTCCGAATTCCACGCACCCGCGCTTTTGGAAATTGCGGAACTTTCTATTACGGAAAATAATTTCGAGAAAGCCGAAAGCAACCTGAAGAAGATATTATCCGACAAAAATGCGGAACCCGAATTAAAAAACAAAGCCGCGTTTATGCTTGCAAAAATAGATTATTGGAACGGACGGTTTACTCAAGCATCTAAAAAATTGAGTAAGCTTGTCGATAATTTAAAAGACGATAACGCGAATGACGCTATAGAATTGTCGTTGTTAATTAATACACTTAAAACCGATTCGTTAAATCTTATGGCATTTGCAAAAGCCGATTTATATACCGAACAAAAAAACTATGCGTTAGCCGCAGCGGAATATCAAAAATTATCGGAAAATAAAAATTTATTCCTCTTAAGAGATTTTGCAGAGTTAAAATACATCGAAATGCTAATTGCACTCGATTATCTGCCCCAAGCTGTGTCTTTGCTCACAAAAATTACTTCCGACGATAAATTTAACTTGTATTCCGATAAATTTTTATACTTATTTGGCAATGTTAATTTTTACGGACTTAACAACAAAGAAAGGGCGTTGGAGGCATACGAAAAATTGCTTGATAATTTCCCTAACTCGTTATATCTTGATGAAGTCCGACAAATTGTTAAAACAATAAAAACCGAGAGTAAAACTTTATGAAAGAAACTGAAGATCAAAACACGGTACACTGCTCGTTCTGCGGTAGAGACGGTAGCGAAGTTACCAGCATGGTTGCCGGGCCCGATGTATACATTTGCGATATTTGTATAAAAACAAGCGTCGATATTCTTAAAAACAATCTTGCCGCTTACAATACCAAGGAAGTTTATAAAGGAACTTTAACACCGGAAGTAATTAAGAAAAGCCTTGACGAATATGTTATCGGGCAAGAACGAGCCAAAAAGGTTCTTGCTGTTGCCGTTTATAATCATTACAAAAGAATAAATTCGAATTCCTCTTTCTTTGAATTGGAAGAAGTGGAAATAGATAAAAGCAATATTTTATTAATCGGTCCGACGGGCGTAGGGAAAACATTGATTGCCCAAACTCTCGCAAAAATTTTAGATGTTCCGTTTTCCATAGCCGATGCTACAACATTAACCGAAGCAGGGTATGTTGGTGACGATGTTGAAACCGTTCTGGTCCGTTTGCTTCAAGCGGCCGATTACAATCTCGAAAAAGCGCAAAAGGGAATAATTTACATCGACGAAATAGATAAAATTTCCCGTAAAAGCGAAAGCACATCGATTACGCGGGACGTTTCGGGCGAAGGTGTTCAACAAGCATTGTTGAAAATTCTGGAAGGAACAGTGGCCGGCGTTCCCCCAAGAGGCGGAAGAAAACACCCCGAACAAAGCTTGATTAACATTAACACAAAGAATATTTTATTTATCCTCGGCGGTGCGTTCGATGGTATTGAATCGATTATCGCATCGAGAATAAACAAAAGCACAATGGGATTCATTTCCGAAGACGAAAAGGATAAATCGGTTGAAAAAGACGAATTGCTCGAAAACATTCAACCCGAAGATTTATTAAAATTCGGATTAATCCCCGAACTTATCGGAAGAATTCCTATTATCGCTCCACTGCACTCACTCGATGAAAAAGCACTTAAAAGTATTTTAACCGAACCGAAAAACGCCATCATAAAACAATACAAAAAATTGTTTATGATGGAAGGCATTGAATTGGAATTTGAAGAAGCGGCTTTGGATGAAATCATCCGATTGGCAATGGAACGAAAAACGGGCGCACGCGCGCTCCGCTCAATCGTGGAAGATGCTTTACTCGATATTATGTACGAATTGCCCAATCTGGAAAACGTTGAAAAGTGCTTGATTACAAAAGACACAATTCTGAAAAAAGCAAAACCGATTTATCTGGAATCGGATAGAAAATCGGCTTAAACCGTTCGCGCTTTTTTAACAAAGGTTGATTTGTTTTATTAACGAAGGGCACGCAAAGTTGCCCTTCGATTGTTTTTGCATGATAAAATCATTCCCCGACTATTCGCCGTTTCGATTTACGTCTTCCGGATGAATCACATTGTAAAGAGCCGAATAATCCTTTTCGCCCAACCCGATTTCGATTGCCTTTTGCAATATAGGTTTTTCCGCCTCTAAAATTAAATTGTTGATGTTTTCATATGAGAAGTTTTGAGATATTAACTTTAAATCCTTAAGTAAATGTTTTACCGGAAAATTCGGGTTTTCAAAATTTCTGTTAAGATAGCGCTCGAGTTTTTTATCGAACGTAGGAGCATATAAAGCACTGCCTCGCAAAATATCCATAAAAATATTAACGTCCACTTTTGTTTGCCGTACATAACCCAGACTCATCGCAAAGGCGGCGGTTTCCGTAATAATCAATTGATTCAATGCCAATTTTAGAGCCGCCGCTTTCGGAACTTCGCCGGCATGCACAACTTTACCGCCCAAAACATCGAACAAATTATTAAACGATTTGAATTGCGGTATAGTGCTCCCCACCATAATTATTAATTCACCTTTTGTTGCCTGCGGAATACTACCGAGAACCGGCGCTTCCAGATATTCTCCGCCCGATTGTTTAATTTTAACGTTCAACTCACTACTTTCCCTCGGCGAAATCGTGCTCATCTGAATAACCGTTTTACCGTTGAAACCTGCGTTTTCGGTAAATAAAACTTCTTTAATTGCTTCGTAATGAGCAAGCATAAGAATTATAACATCGGAATCAATTATAAGTTCGGCAGGAGTATCGAACACCTTCGCTCCTTTTTCGGCAAGCGGTATTGTTTTTCCCCGCGTACGATTATAAACGGAAAGGTCGAACCCGCTTTCCAACAAACGCAACCCCATCGGTTTTCCCATCAATCCCGTACCGATTAAACCGATTTTCATTTTAGTTTATCCTCCGGATTTTTATGTGTAATGATACTAAAAAAAGTGTTCTGCTAAAAGTCCGCACACTTACACTTACAAAGTGTTAAATGTTCCGGTTTTTAATTCTTTTTTTATCATTCAACTTTTTCTAATTTGCACGTGTAAAGAAAATTTTTTTTAATAAAGACGGGTACGGGGCGGATATGTTTACAACTGTCAGATATTTCATAAAAACCAGTATAATATTTTTGATTGTAGGAATTTTAAGCGGCCTTTACTTAATAATTTCCAAATATTATTTCGTTCAAGGCTACAATACGGAAATTATTTCCGCACACACACATATCGTACTTGTCGGTTCGGTTATTATGATGATTATGGGCGTTGCGCTTTGGTTTTTTCCCCGCGCCGAAAAAACTGATAAACGGTATAATCCCGACCTCATCCGTTTTGTTTTTTGGTTGATGGCAATATCAACCGCAATCAGGTTCGTTACTCAAGTTATTAACAGTTTTTTATATGCCGGTTGGCTGAATTTAACCGTCACAATTGCCTCTGCACTGCAAGTAACTTCGATCATCCTTTTCTTCTATTCGATTTGGGGGAGAATCCGACCGGTTGGGAGTCACCTCCGCGAGAAAAAAGGCGAGAAATTTTAAAGAACTTTTTAACTTTTACGGAGTATAATTATGAAAAATCAGAACGGCGATAAAGTATCCGTGATTAAATTAATCAACGAAATAGAATTTCAAGAAAATTCCATTGTGAGCAAACAAATTGTAAAAAAGCCGGCGGGCAACATTACGCTTTTCGCATTTTGGGAAAAAGAAGAACTGACCAAACATTCTTCGCCATACGACGCGCTCGTTCAAATCCTTGAAGGAAAAATGGAAATTGAAATCGGTGACGACAAGTTCGTCCTTTCCGGCGGGGATTCAATCCTTATGCCCGCAAATATTCCCCACGGATTAAAAGCTTTGGCAAACTCTAAAATGTTGTTAACAATGATAAAGTAAATGATTAACAAATTAAAATTCTTAATAATTCCGGTTTTGATTTTTTCCGGCTGCCTGTTCGGGCAACCGAAACTGTTGATATATATGGATTTGAAACAGACCGACCATCTGAAAGCATACGGAATTACATTTAACGCGCTTAAAAAGGGAAACACTGCCGATTGGCTGCTCAATTACCGCGGCGGTTCGTTTATGTTCGATTACAAAGACGAGCTCGCTTTACAATGTAAAATCAAAGGCGTTGCTTTCGAGAAGCTCACAACGGAACAAGCAATCGATATTTACTCTTTCGTACAAAGCGACGAACAAAACATGGACGTAGTGCGATTGGAAAAAGCGCCCAAAATTGCCGTTTACGTTCCACCCGGATTTCAACCTTGGGACGACGCCGTAACCCTTGCGCTGGAATATGCCGAAGTACCTTACGATAAAGTGTGGATTGAAGAAATTTTGCGCGGCGATTTGGAAAAATACGATTGGCTTCATTTACATCACGAAGATTTTACGGGACAGTACGGTAAATTTTACGCAAGTTTCAGAAACGCGCCGTGGTATATCGAAATGCAGATGCTATACGAAAACGAAGCAAAAAAACTCGGGTTCAAAAAGGTTTCGGAAATGGAAAAAGCCGTGGTTGCAACAATCAAAAAATATATTGCACAAGGAGGATTTTTATTTGCGATGTGTTCGGCAACCGACACATATGATATTGCACTTGCCGCTATGAACGTCGATATTGTAGATAGAATGTTCGACGGCGACGCTGCCGACCCGGACGCACAAAATAAACTCGATTTTTCCAACACCTTAGCGTTCGAAAATTTTAAACTTGAAATGAATCCGCTTGTTTACGAGTTTAGTAACATCGATATCCAACCGATGGAAATTGGAAGCGAGAAAAACGATTATTTTACACTGTTCGATTTTTCCGCAAAGTTCGATCCTGTACCCACAATGCTCGTTCAAAACCATGTTAATGTCATTCACGGATTTATGGGTCAAACCACAATGTTCAGAAAGAGTTTAATTAAAAAATCCGTTTACATTTTAGCCGAGCGCGCGGGAACCGATCAAGTAAAATACATACACGGCAATTACGGAAGGGGAACGTTCACATTTTACGGCGGGCACGATCCCGAAGACTACAGGCATGCTGTAAACGATCCGCCTACAAATTTGAGTCTTTATAAAAATTCCCCGGGATACCGTTTAATATTGAACAACATACTATTTCCCGCAGCTAAAAAGAAAAAGCAAAAAACTTAAACCGTGTTAATCCCGTTCGAATTTCTCATGAAGAAGACTTTTGTATATTACATTAAAAAAAGAACACCGGAGCGAAATTATGAAAACCGTAATTTTTGAGGGTACAAATCTCAGCATCGGAAAAATCGTATGTGTGGGCAGAAACTATGTTGCGCATGCAAAGGAACTTGGAAACGAAGTGCCGGAATTTCCGTTGATTTTCCTTAAACCACCTTCCGTTTTAATCAATTCCGGCGAAAACATTATACATCCCGACTACTCTAATGAAATGCACCACGAAGTCGAACTCGTTTTGTTAATCGGCAGAAAAATTAAAAACTCCGATTTGGTCGAAGCCGAATCGGCAATTGCCGGTTATTCCGTAGGTTTGGATATGACGCTAAGGGATATCCAAAACGAACTGAAAAGGAAAGGGCATCCGTGGACTTTGGCCAAAGTTTTCGATACTTCGGCCGTCATATCAGAATTCGTATCAATACGAAATTACAAACTAAGCGGCACAGAAAGAATCACCCTTTCGGTTAACGGAAAAATACGTCAAAACTCAACTTTGGATAAAATGATTTTCCCTCCGGCGGAAATCGTCAAATTCATTTCGACAAAAATGACGCTTGAAGAAGGAGACTTGATTTTTACGGGCACACCTCAAGGCGTAGGGAAAGTAACCCGGCAAGACAAAATCGAAGCTGAAATAGAAAACATCGGGAAGCTTACAACTACCGTTGTTTAGTTTATTCAATCAATATTTTGTATATTTCGCAAATTAAGATAAAAACTCTTATTAAAACGAAAGGAGCGATCTTTATGTTGTATTACACCAAAACGTTATTAACATTTATGATAATTGCGTTTAGCGCGCTAATAAGTTGTGCACAGCAGGAAACCGGCACGGCGGAAAAGAAAACCGAGGAAATTGTTAACGTTACCGTTCAAGATTTGAAAACCGCCATGGAGAAAGATTCCAATTTTGTTATTTTGGATGTCCGAACTCCTCCCGAACTTCAAGGTCCGTTAGGTCATATAAACGGAGTTATTAATATTCCCGTTCAAGTATTGGATCAGAAAGTAAACGAATTAGAACCCTACAAAGACAAAAAAATATACGTCATTTGCCGCTCGGGAAACAGATCGAGATTAGCTACAAAAATTCTCCGCCAAAACGGTTACAACGCTGTAAATGTAATGGGAGGAATGAGAGCTTATAACAAATCCAAGTAATTAAAAAATGCCCAACTTCCCAACGAGAAGCTGGGCATTTGAAATTAAAATGCTTTTGCCAGCCAAAAATATCCGCCGATAGCGCTTTCGGCTTTCGCATCAGATCCCGGCACTTCGATAAACGATTTTTGATAATCGCCCGGCGACCAGATACCGGCGGTAAATCCGAATGTTATTTCGTCTTTATAATTGTATTTGGCCATCAAAGCGATTTCATTTCCCATAGCGCTTTCAACACCGTCCGGAACCCAATTGCGAGCGTAGATAAACACATCGCCGCGTAATGTTAATGCGTTTAAATTAACCGAAACATGACCATTAATTACATTCAGGTTTACAACAGTTGCATTATGCGGAGCCAACCCGGAAAATCCGTATCCGGTTGTCATTAGATGTGCGGGGCCGAATCCGGGCCAATCTTTATAAAACCCGAAAGTATACGGACCGTTTGTAACCGACTCATACAACTCGTTATCTTGCGTGGTTGCATCGTCGCCGCTGTTTGAAACATAAGCCGCACCTACGGTCAACGGCATGTCGGGTATTGCAAAATCAACACCCGCACGCAAATGAGTTCCTTTATAATCCGTGTCGTTGTTTTCGTTTTTTCCACCCATCATAACATATTGTAAAACCAAATCCAAGCCGTCAATGGGACTTGCAACAATTCGGCCTCCGTACCACATCGGCGAATCCGTTGCATCTTTCGACGATTGCACGCTTCGGGTAATAAAATACGGCGACGCTTTGATTTTACCGTCCATTAATTTAATCGTTGGATAAATTCCGATGATATTCCAGTTACCAGGATAAACATCATTTCCCGTACCTACGTTTGCAATTCCACCCATTTGCGCATATCGATAATAAAATAAATCGGCACAGAACACTTTGGATTTATACATTAATTTAACTCCGGCAGCACCGTCTTCACCACCGTCGAACATTAACGCTCCGTCTCCGTATAACAATCGCTCTTTCCCTATTCTCAACGCCAGAGGGGAATCAAAGAGATTATTTATTGTGAAATACGCTTGAAGTATTCGAACAGAAGGATCTACATTTTCTCCAAGCCCGCCGCCGTAATAGGGACTCATTCCATGCTGACCCCAAGCACCGATTGCCATATATGCCGTTACACCTTTTCCGAAATCGACCGTTGCATTAAAATCGCCATGCATGTACATATATGTGTTTCCGTCATCCGTTGTACTTATAAAATCAGTATTGGAATGAAAGAAATTGTAAATGTAAAACAAACCACCCCATTTAACATCTGGGGTTTGAGCCAACAACATTGCCGGCAAAATCAGCATTGCCAATAACGTGTATATTTTTTTCATTTTCACTCCTCCCAATTATTTTTGTTTTTCAACGAATGGTTTCAACACACCGTTTTCATCTCTTCTCAACGGCGCAGGTTGTTTCGGTAATGGAGCTCCAGGCACTTCATCTATCGAAACTCCGTATTTCCAATCGGGCGGACAAATTGCAATATACCTTGCGTAACCACCGGTACCGCCTTCGGGTTTTGCAAATCCGATTGCTATCAACGCTCCGGCTTCGGGAACTTTATCCAGATTGGTTACACCTTCCGCCTGGCAAAAATGATTATGCATCAACCAATATTCTCCTTCCAAAGTTGCGGTTGTATCCGTATCCAAGGGTTCGTGACCATGAAATAGTATTTTTCTTTCGTTATGTAAAAATTTAATTGCGTCCAAAGTTATTCCGGGAAAAGGTTTTTTGTTGTATCGTTCAGGTTCGGTTGTCCACTTCTTATGCCAATCGGAACGAATCATTACGACGGAACCTTCGGGTATTTTTCCGTGTTTTGCTTCCCAATTCTTAATATCCTCAACCGAGCAATGATATCCGGGATTACCGGCAACTTTATCCGCTATGTTGATTACCACCAAAGGTCTTACCGCATAAGTCGGAGGAAGATCACTTATCGTTGCGCCGTATTCGTCCCAATGTGCGGGCGGGTCCAACTGTGTACCGTATTGATCCGTTGGCAAGAAATACGAAGTTGCAATAAACCCGTGTTGTTTGTAGGTGTAAACATCACCTTTTTTTACGTAACCCGGAATATCGGCGCCGGCTTTTGTAGGCATAAATTTAGCATGTCCAAATCCAGGCCAAACGGGGATAGTCGGATTAAAAGCAAATGTTAAATCAACATATTTTGCTTTTGTTAATGTGTTCTCGTAAAATTCCCACAAACCGGATTCGTCTTCGTCTTCATGCAAAGCGAATCCTATTATCAAAGCAAGAACTACAAGAACACTTAAAATTCGCCACAAGTTTTTCATTTCTGTCTCCTCCTTTTTGTGTGTTAATAAATATTGATTAAATTACGCTTTGTTCACCACCTCCTGTTTATCTTTTGGTTATTGATTAAATACGAAAAGCAAAAATTACCGGACGGTATTTTTTAGTTAACGGGTGTACAGCGTATCCGTTCACTAAAATGCAAAGCGGGACTACCTCAGCAGAAAAAATTTCAAAGAAATTTTTTAAAGCGCAGAAAGCAAAAAGAAAATTTTTCGTGATTCTAAAGAAAATATTAAACAGGAATGAAAGGTTGGATTTGTTTTTCGAATGGACGTAATGACCCCTTCTTTTGCTCCTTCCCTTTTTCGAAAAAATTACTGCCATTTTAATCTATATGAAATTTAATTCAATCCTTGCTCAAACCAATTGTGAACGGCAGATTGAAAATTCCATAAAGACGGCAATTAAACGGGAATAAAGAACAGATGCATTACCTTATAAAATTTACAATTTTATACACGAATTACAAAACAAAAGTTGCAATACGGAGAAGGTCCGGTTTTAAATTTTTACCGGACCCTAAAAGTTCATAAATTGAAGCATACCACTTTAGGCTCGGTCATTTCTTCGAGCGCATAACGTATACCTTCTCTTCCCAATCCGCTTTTCTTAACACCGCCGAACGGCATTAAATCAACGCGGTAATCGGTCGAGTCGTTTATCATTATTCCGCCAACATCCATGTTTTTTATTGCATAGAACGCATTATTCAAATCATTTGTAAAAATCGCTCCGTGTAATCCGTAATCGACGGCATTAGATTTTTCCACCGCTTCTTCGAGCGAATCGACTTTGTACAGAGAAACAACAGGACCGAAAATCTCCTGGCAATCGATTTTTGCTTCGGAAGATACGTTTTCCAAAACCGTGGGTTGTACAAGAGTTCCCTCTCGCGTGCCACCGGTAAGAACATTTGCGCCTTTTTCCTTTGCATCGTTAATCCAGTCGATAACACGGATTGCTTCCTTTTCGGTAATCATCGGACCCATGTCAGTATCTTCGTCAAGTTGATATCCGGTTTTATATTTTTTCGTTCGCTCAACAAATTTATCGCGGAAAGTTTCGTAAATTCCTTTTTGAATATAAATCCTTTGCACACCGATACAATTCTGACCTACAGCCCAAAAGGCTCCGGATACACACGACTCAACCGCATCGTCGATATTGCAATCGTCTAAAACGATTACTGGGGAATTAGAACCGAGTTCCATCCCGATTTTCTTCAAACCGGCTTTGTTTGCAATTTCTTTTCCCGCGTCAACTCCGCCGGTAAAAGATATCATGCGTACTCTGTCATCGGTAACCAAGGCGTCACCTATTTCGCTACCGTATCCCGTTACTATAGATAAAATTTCCGGAGGAAGTCCGGCGTCCAACAAACACTCACCAAGCTTCAATGCCGAGAGCGGAGTAACCGTAGCCGGTTTCAGTACAATCGAATTTCCCCCGGCAATTGCGGGTCCGAGTTTATGGGCAACAAGATTAAGCGGATCGTTGAAAGGAGTAATTGCACCGATAATACCGATGGGAAATCTGTAATAATACCCAACTCTGTTTTCCGAACCTTCCGCACTATCGAAAGGAATTGTTTCGCCGTTAATTCTTCTGGCTTCTTCCGCCGAAATTGTTATAGTGTTGATTGCACGACCCACTTCTTTCCTTGCTTCACGAATAGTTTTCGAACCTTCCGTGGCAATGGTTTTTGCAAGATCTTCAAACCTTTCTTGCATTAACTCGGCAGTTTTTTTTAGGATAGAAATTCTTTTGTGAACGGGAAGATTTTTATTAATCTCGTAACCTTTAACGGCAATATCGATGGCTTTTTTAACGTCTTCGGCCGTACCGCGCGGAACGGTATCGACCAAGCTATTGTCGTACGGATTACGTACGTCGATTGTTTCTTCTTTATCGACCCACTGTCCACCGATTATCATTTTCATGGTTTTTTACTCCTTATAAAATCTGTTAATTTCCAAAATATCGGTTAAAATCGAATAACCCGTTTCAATTTTGCCTGCACCGGCGCCGGTAACGGTAACATCACCGAGTAAATCGGTCGAAAATGTTATTGCGTTCACCGCTCCGTTAACGCCGGCAAGCGGATGCGATGTTTCCACTTTCATAGGTTGAACCGATGCAACAACTTTTCCGTTTTCCCTTTTGATTTCACCGATCAATTTCCATTTTTTGTTTTCCGATTTTGCTTGTTCAATATCATCTAAAGTTATCCGGGTAATTCCTTGACAAGGAATATCCGACGGCGTAAGGTTTTCGTTCATCAAAACGTTAGCAAGAATCGTAACTTTTGCCAAAGCGTCGAAGCCTTCAACGTCGGCGGTCGGATCCGCTTCTGCATAGCCTAATTCCTGCGCTTTCTTCAACGCATCTTCATAACTCATACCTTCTTCCATTTTGGTAAGAATGTAATTTGTGGTTCCATTTAAAATACCCCGTATCGCACTTATTTCGTTTCCCGCCAATTCGTTTCTTGCCAGATTGATAACCGGAGTACCGGACATTACCGTTCCTTCAATCATAAATTTAACGTTGTTTTTCTCGGCCAGCTTTTGCAACTCACTGTAATAAAGAGCCGCCGGACCTTTGTTCGACGTAACCACGTGTTTTCCTGCACTTAATGCCGCCCGGCAATGATCGGTTGCGGGCTGACCGGTTTTAATATCGGTGTAAGAAAGTTCGCATACAATATCGGCGTTTGTTTCCTTTGCGGTTTTAAGTGCATCCCAACCGGTAAAAATATTGTCGTTTTCTCCGGTCGAATATTCGCTAAGCGATTTGCCCTCTTTTACAAGTTCCAATAACCGTTCGGCTTTCAGGCCCGCAGGACAATAGACGGATCCTTTCAACATATCCGACACCGCAACGATTTCCCATTCGAAACCGTAATTTTTTTCCAACGAATCTTTTTTGTTAATCAAAATCTCGCAAAGCCCTTGTCCGACGGTTCCGAATCCGATTAACGCAAGTTTAAATTTCATAATTAAATTCCTTAATTTTTTAAATAACATTTAATGCTTGTTCAAGATCGGCGATAATATCGTCGGCATTTTCTACCCCGCATGCAATTCTGCACGTCGATGGTTTTATGGACGCCAAAGCTCTTCCTTCTTCGCCTTGCTGTTGATGGGTTGAAATCGCGTTTAACGTTGCGACGGTTTTAACGCGTCCCAAATCGGTTGCGCGCCAAATCATTTTCAATGCGTCGTAAAATTTTCTTGTGTTTTTGGATTCGCCCGGTGCATCCTCTTTAATTTCGGCGGCAAGCATGTAGCCGTACATATTTTTATCGCTATCGACAAGTTTCATATATTTCTTTGCCAAATCGTGAGCCGCATAACTTTCCAAACCGGGATAATGAACCGATTCCACTTTCGGATGTGATTCCAAAAAACGGGCTACCTTCATTGCGTTATCGCTCATTTGTTCAATCCGCATGCGTAACGTTCGCATGTCGTTCAACGTTAAAATTGCCGACATCGGGCTGATGCTCGGACCGTTATCGCGATAAGGCCAAAGTTTCGCCCATGTTGCAAAGTCCTCTTTCATTTCCTCTGTTCCGATTTTGCTCACAATATTTTTTTTCGCTATCATTAATCCGATAATCGATGTGCCGCTTCCGCTTATTACTTTCGATGCCGAGTGCACTACAATATCGGCACCAAGCAACAAGGGCCGGGTTAATGCAGGGGAGGCGCAAGTGGAATCGACGATTAACGGAATTTCATAATCGTGCGCCAATTCGGAAACCGCGGTTATATCGAAAATATCAACCGAAGGATTGGAAGGAAACTCTCCGTACAAAAACCTTGTGTTTTCATCTGTTTTGCTCTTCCATTCGTTCAAATCGAGTGGATTTTTTATCCACCGCACTTCTATTCCCTGTTCCTGCCAGCGCCTTACCCAAAATTGCTGGAACGAACCGCCGTAAACTTTGGCGCTTGCAACAAAATTCGGTTTGGGGAATCTTTCGTCTTTTACCAGAAACGAATCGGTTGCCGTTCTAATTGCGCTCATTCCGCTGGAAGTTGCCAAAGCCGATGCTTCCATATCCGAACCGTAAGTTTCCAACAATGCCGCCGTTTCTTCGAGGAAAAACGTGGAGGGGTTTGCTATTCTGCTGTAACACCACGTTGGCATTTCATAAGCAAGACCGGCTTCCATTTCATAACTGTTTTCGTAGGCTTGTGCCGGACTCAAATAAACGGGTTCCATTATGGAACCGTTGTTTAGCTTCAAAGCTTGGTTCAAATCGTAAATTCCATGAGTGGCAACAGTATCGAATTTCCATTGTTTCGCCCGCAAAATTCTTCTTTGCCGGTCACGAATCATTTCTTTGCCCTTTGCCACCCAATAATTGAAATCCTTTTCGGTGACGGCCGTTATTTCTTTTTCCATTATTAACTCCATTTAATTATTAAAATTTTAATCTTCGCATATTTTGGAAAGCGGAATTTTAGTGTTGTATTTTACCGTTGACATAACAAAAGACGTTCTGATTTTACCGATGTTTTCGAGAGAAATTAATTTTTGTAAAAGAAACTTTTCATAGCACTGCATATTTTCCACAATTACTTTTAGAATAAAATCGTCTTCTCCCGCAATATGGTAACACTCCAACACCTCGGGCAGTTTTTCTATTTCCTTCCAAAACTTTTTTACGGATTTTGCCGAGTGCCCGCTCATTGAAATGGAAACGAATGCTATTGTTTCCTTACCGATTTTTTCGGGATTAAGAATGGCAACTTTTTTCCTAATTACTCCGCTCTTTTCCAATTTTTTTACGCGCTCGAACACAGCGGCGGGAGACAAATTCAATTTTTCCGCCAGTTCGGCATTTGTAATCGAACTGTCTTCTTGCAACAGATCCAAAATTTTTCTGTTTATCTGGTCGAATTTTCTCATATCAATATATTTATTTTGAAATTATTTCGATTTGCCAAAAAATATATGGAAATCATTTAATTTTGTCAAATATTTTTAATCGGATATCGAATCCACAATATATTTATTCGGAAATCAAACCATTTCCTAAAAAATTAATAATGGGGATTTTTTTTGCATGATTTATGTATTTTTACTTTTCAAAGAAAACAACGAGGAAAATATGAAATTAAAACTGTCAATTCTCGCCGCATTTACAATTCTTTTTATTTCTTGCGGCGGAGGAAATATACCGGTTGAAAAAAAAGTTACATATAATTTAATCAGGCCCTCGGCCGGAATTTACGAAGTTTACAAAAAGAACGTCGAA
This sequence comes from uncultured Melioribacteraceae bacterium, assembly GCA_964553325.1. Classification (GTDB taxonomy): domain Bacteria; phylum Bacteroidota; class Ignavibacteria; order Ignavibacteriales; family Melioribacteraceae; genus BMS3ABIN04. The sequence continues at coordinate 74,741 of CAZKKI010000027.1, forward strand.
GAAAAAGAAACACGCGGAAGTTTTTTCGAAAAAAACATTTTCGACGGCAATCATCTTGTAAAAATAGAACGTTACGACAAAAGCGGCAAATTAACCGACGAACTTTTTATTCCCGCGATTACAACGTTCGAATACGATCAATCGGGAAAAGTAAAATATGTTAAATACTTCGACAAAGCGGGTAAACCGGCAGAAACACCAAAATTCAATTATTCCGTGATAGAATACGTTTACGATTCCGCAGGAAGGGTAATTCTTGAAATTTACCGCGATAAAAACTTTGAGCTTTTGAGCGTTCCGTACAATAAAGACGGCGGAATTGCCGATATTAATTTTATTGCGCCCGTTCTGGCATATCTTTATAACGACACAGAATTAACGATAAAAGCTTTTGATAAAAATTTCAATTTGATTAAAGAATCAAAAGGCAAAAAACCTTGCGTGCCTTTTATCGATTGCGGCGAGTAACGGTCGGGAACCAAACCTCTGTGTTGTAATATTTAACATTAAACATCATAAGTTAAACACAATCAAGTTGAAAAATACATGTTTTATTTTGAGATTCGACAAATGATAATATTCGCATTTTGAGTCGGAATTTTTCATAAAATTTTTTGTTTAAAGTAATTTCTAAAAACCTTTCCGTAACTTTTTTCGATTCAGTTTTTTACACCGCCCCGAAACCTTGTAACTCTTTTACTAACAACATCTTATAAGAATTTTTGTTGAAATGTTTTTAAATATTTCTTTTATTAATATGAAAATTTATCCGGTCGGTTTTCCCGTTTATTATTCTTCGGTACGATTCCTGTTCTTTTCCCGTAAAAGTGATTTAAATCACACGATTATCGGCAGCGGAGTGTTAAATTGAGCCGGTTATAATAAAAATGTGGTTTACATCACATTTTTCATCCTGAAATTGAAAACGGTTGGTTACAAATAAATTATTTTCAATTAAAACTTGGAGGTTGGATGAAAAAATTAATTACCGTTTTACTGTTCATAAGCAGTGTTGTTTGGGGGCAGACTGTATTATCCCCAGGAGAAATTGCAATTTTTGGTGTTAATGCCGACAACCCAGATGATTTTGGTTTTGTTCTATTGGTCGATATTGAAGCAGGTACTGAAATTCGTTTTACTGATAGTGGGTGGAAATCGAACAACACATTCAGGGGAGGCGAAGGAGCGGTAAAATACATCGCACCAACAGATTTGCCTTATGGGACAGAAATAACCTATGAAGCAAATAACTCTGATTTCGTAAGTGACAATGATGATATTGTTGGGAAAAACGGATTTAACTTAAGTACCTCGGGTGATCAAGTATTCGCTTTCCAAGGCCCGTCTAATAACCCAACGTTTATTTTTGCCGTTCAAACAAATAGTAATCAATGGCAGAGTGATGCGACAAGTTCAAACACGTCCGCTTTACCACAAGGATTAACAGATGGGGTAAATGCTGTTGCGGTTGGTGCTGGCTCTGGTTCTGGAGATGAATATGATAACGCCGCTTATGATAAAAGCAATATGACTGGTACAGGATCTGAAATTTTATCATATCTAACTGACAACAACAACTGGGTTGGGGATAATTCAAGTAGATTTAATTTATCAACATTTGATTTTAATGTAACAGCGCCCCTCCCCGTCGAACTCACAGCTTTTTCCGC
>CAZKKI010000028.1:0-17543 GCA_964553325.1 uncultured Melioribacteraceae bacterium
TATTCCTTATAACACAAGCGGGAGAACACTTAACGTAAAATTAACCGTTTACGATGTTTTGGGTCGGGAAGTAACAACGCTTGTAAACAAAAAACAAGCGCCGGGAAATTACGAAGTAACTTTCGATGCGAATTCGACCGGTGGCGGATTACCGAGCGGAATTTATTTCTATAAGTTAAATGCGGGCAATTTCAGCATTGTAAAAAAGATGGTTTTGATGAAGTAAAAAAACAAACATGCTAAAGTTAACGTTAAAAGCCCGATATTTCTTTAGTGTCGGGCATTTTTATATTCTCGGCTCATTCATTATATCTCACCTTTCTCTCCTACTTTCGATGAAACCGTCGAATCTTAGACAAAACCGTATTATATCTTAGTCGAAAAAGATAAGCGCCGTTCTCATCACAAAATAGAAAAATTTTATTTATTTTTAAGACATGAATATCCACAAATAAATTATCAAAATGAAAAAACTTTTATTACTGGGGGATGAAGCGATTGCCCAAGGAGCAATTGACGGCGGCATATCGGGAATTTACGCTTATCCCGGCACACCTTCAACGGAAATAATGGAGTACGTTCAACGCTCCAAAACCGCAAAAGAAAAAAACATTCACAGAAGTTGGTCAACCAATGAAAAAACGGCAATGGAAGCCGCTTTGGGCATGTCCTACGCCGGAAAGCGAGCCGTTGTGTGTATGAAACACGTAGGTTTAAACGTTGCGGCCGATCCGTTTATGAATTCTGCTATCACCGGTGTAAACGGCGGACTGGTTATAGTTGTTGCCGACGATCCTTCGATGCATTCTTCCCAGAACGAACAAGATTCGAGATATTTCGGGAAGTTTGCTCAAATCCCTTTTTTCGAACCGTCGAACCAACAGGAAGCTTACGATATCACAAGAGAAGCTTTCGGATTTTCCGAAAAATTTAACACACCGGTTTTAATTAGAATAACAACCCGATTGGCACATTCACGTTATGCCGTAAACCTTTCGGAACCGCTTGAGCAAAATACGGCTTCGTTTCCAAGCGATCCGAAACAATTTATTCTTCTACCGTCAATCGCCAGAAAACGTTACAAATCACTTTTAAGCAACCAGACCGGCTTTCTAAAAGAAGCCGAAAATTCAAAATATAACAAATACTTTCCGGGCACGGACAAATCAATCGGAATCGTTGCTTCGGGTATTGCATTTAACTATTTAATGGAAAATTACAACGGCGGAAATTGCCCTTACCCCGTCGCAAAAATCAGTCAATACCCCGTCCCGAAAGGTTTAATAAAAAAATTATATGACGAAGTTGAGAGCTTGTTGATTTTGGAAGAAGGGTATCCATTCATCGAAGAACAAATAAAAGGTTTGTTCAATTCGGGTAAGCCCGTACACGGAAGATTGGACGGAACTCTTCCGCGCGACGGTGAACTGAATCCGAATCTCACGGCTAAAGCATTAGGAAAAGATTACGAAAAAACTTACGAAGTTCCGGGATTCATTGCCAACCGCCCGCCCGAACTTTGTCCGGGTTGCGGACATATAGATGTTTACAATGCATTGAACGAAGCAATTAAAGATTACGGAAACGAAAGAGTTTTATCCGATATCGGTTGCTACACTCTTGGTGCTTTACCGCCGTTTAATTCGATCAGTTCTTGCGTCGATATGGGTGCGTCGATAACGATGGCAAAGGGAGCGGCGGATGCCGGTGTTTTTCCAGCGGTTGCGGTAATCGGCGATTCGACTTTTATGCACTCGGGAATTACCGGTTTGATAGACGCCGTAAACGATAATTCTCCCGTTACAATCATTATTTTGGATAACTCCGCCGTTGCAATGACGGGCGGACAACCGACTTCGGGTGAAGGAAGAATTGCCGAAATCTGTAAAGCCGCCGGTGTGGAACCGGAACATATACGCAAATTCGTTCCGCTAAGAAAAAACCATAACCAAATGGTGGAAGTTTTACAAGAAGAATTTAACTATCGAGGGGTTTCGGTTGTTATAGCCGAACGCGAATGCGTCAGGGTGTTACAAAGGGATAAAAAACTTAAAAAACAAACAATTAATAATTAAAATGAAAAAAGATATTATTCTTGCCGGTGTTGGCGGTCAAGGAATTTTAACCGTTGCCGCGGTTATCGGTCTGGCCGCTATGGAAGAAGGTTATAACATCAAACAATCGGAAGTTCACGGAATGAGTCAACGCGGCGGTGCGGTAATCTCGCACCTCAGAATTTCAAGCGACCGGATATTTTCCGATTTAATTCCCGAAGGCTCGGCGGATATAATCTTAGGTATCGAACCGATGGAAGCCGTACGGTATTTATCATTTTTAAAACCCGAAGGACGGCTAATTACAAATTCCAAACCTTTCGTAAACATCGAAGATTACCCCGAACACGAAAAACTCTTAAAGTATATTGATTCGCTTCCCCGCTCAATAATTATTGATGCGGACGATATCGCAAAAAGAATCAAAGCGCCAAAATCGTCGAACGTTGTAATGGTTGGAGCTTCGTCCCCGTTTCTCGGAATTAAAATGCAAAGCCTGGAAAAAGCCGTAAAAATGTTATTCGCAAAAAAAGGAGATAAAATAATTAGCGCCAACATCGAAGCATTAAAAGCCGGGGCTGATGCGGTAACCGATAAAGTATAAATCGCATAGAAAAACGCCTTAATTCTTTTAAAAATTTGTGTTTGTAGTAAATAATTTCGTATTTTATACTTGTAAATAGAATTTACGAAATAAAGCTGAAAACTAACTGCGTGTTCATCATTTTTATAACCCTCGAATAAAACCGAACGCAACCCCCAAAAATTGAATGAAAGTTTAGTGTTTTCGCTTATTTTCCGTAAATTCTAAAAACATTTAATACAAAGTAGGATATTAAAAACAATGCAACAAAAAAAATCGCCGCATACTTTTCACATTCCAGTAATGGGATTGAGCTTTACAATCGATAGCCCGGTAAAAGTGGCGCACTACGGAATTTCTTCGGTAATTTCGATTGTGGACGATTTCCTCGTTGAAAAAATGAGGGAATACTACAGCAAAAAATTAAATTTGGAATTTAAACCGATTACAACAAAACACCCGGATTACAGGGCGGAAAGAATCAGAGAATATTTAAATCTGATAGATAAAATCGTTCGGCAAAAATTCAACGAAATGAAAAATTCGATTCTCGCAAAAGGAAGTGAATTGGAAAAATACATTGAAATGCTGCCTTCATATTCGGAACTACGACAGAAATTCAATGAAATGGTGGAGAAAAATTTCAGTACGACTAAAATACAGGAATGGCTTAAAGAAAATATTTCTGTCGGGAGCATCGATGTTAATATAATGACCAAATTGGATAAACCGAATTACAACAAACGCGAAAAACTTCCCGTTGAATTTAACGACGCACATGCGGCCTTGCGCGGTTTTGCCGAAAGTAATTTGGAATCGTCAATCGTTTTATCCGCGGGAATAAATCCACGGCTTTACAGTTATATCGCCAACTTCGACGGATTTTACCCCGACGAAAACGGTTATATCAAGAAAAAAGTCGTTATTAAAGTCAGCGATTTCCGTTCGGCTTTAATTCAAGGGAAATTCCTTGCACAAAAGGGCATTTGGGTTTCCGAATACAGAATAGAATCCGGTTTAAACTGTGGCGGACATGCATTTGCCACCGACGGATTTTTGATGGGACCGATATTGGAAGAATTCAAAAACCGCAGGGAAGAACTAATTGAACAAAACACGCAACTCTTGAAAAAAGCTTTGTTGAAATTCAGAAATTACGAACTTACAAAACCTCTCGAAGTTAAATTTACAGCTCAGGGCGGATTGGGCACGGCGGAAGAACATGAATTTCTGCTCAATTATTACAAACTCGATTCGGTCGGTTGGGGTTCCCCCTTCCTTTTGGTTCCCGAAGCTACAGTAGTTGATGACGAAACAAGAGAGCTACTTGCAAAAGCGCGGGAAAAAGATTTGTATTTAAGCGGAATTTCGCCGCTCGGCGTTCCTTTTAACAGTTTACGCACAAACACAAAAGACGCCGAAAAAATAAAGTTAATTAAACAAGGAAAACCCGGAAGTTCGTGTCCTAAAAAATTCCTCGTCTCGAATACCGAGTTTACCGATAAACCGATTTGTACGGCTTCAAGACAATATCAAAAAATAAAACTTAAAGAGTTGGTACTTAAAGATTTGCCGGAAGAAGAATATGAAAAGGAATTCCACAAAATTACCGATAAATCTTGCTTGTGTTTGGGACTTGCATCTTCCGCATTGGTGGCGAATAATTTGGAACCCGAATCGAAAGAAGAAGGCGTTTCGGTTTGCCCCGGACCAAATTTGGCTTATTTTTCGCAAACATACACTTTGAAAGAAATGGTCGATCATATTTACGGAAGAATAAATATCATGTTGCGTAAAGACAGACCGAATTTGTTTATCAAGGAATTAAAGCTGTACGTCGATTATTTGAACAATAAAATTTCGGAAGTAACGAAACCTTTAACGGAAAAGGAAATAAATTACTTCGTGAAATTCAGTGCAAATCTTCAAGAAGGAATTAATTATTACAAATCGTTGTTCGACGAAATTAAAACGGCGTTTCAAGATATCAGAGATCAAATTTATGCGGAATTGGATAACATCGAAATGGAAATCGAAAAGATAAACTACGAATTAATTCCGCTTAAGAAAGCCGTTAATTCGTAATATTGCAATTACGAAATTTAAAAGCCCGGATTCGATTATGAGCCCGGGCTTTTTAATGCTTCTACGGTTCTATGACGGAACCGAGAACTTTTAAAAACTGACGCATCCATTCGGGATGAGCTGGCCAAGCCGGCGCGGTTACCAAATTACCATCTGTTACCGCATTATCCGCATTCGGACTTACTTCACCGTACTTTGCACCGGCAATTTTACATTCGGGACCGACCGCAGGATAAGAAATCATATGTTTACCGTTCAATACTCCTGCAGCTGCAAGAATTTGTGGACCGTGACAAATAGCGGCAATCGGTTTGTTGTTTTCCGCAAAGTGTCGCGTCATTTCCAAAATCTTTTCGTTCAAACGCAAATACTCGGGTGCCCTTCCGCCCGGAATGACAAGAGCATCGTAATCGGCGGGATTCACTTCGTCGAAATCGAAATTGATGTGAAAATTATGTCCTTGATATTCCACGTAAGTTTGATCGCCTACAAAATCGTGAACCGCTGTTCTAACCGTATCGCCGGGTTTTTTATCGGGGCAAACCGCATGGACGGTATGACCGACCATGGTCAAAATTTGAAACGGAACCATGGCTTCGTAATCTTCAACAAAATCGCCTACAAACATTAGAATTTTTTTAGCAGCCATATTTTACCTCCTTTAATTTGTTGATGATAATTTATACTTGCCTTTCCGGATCGGCTTCAAATCCAATTTTAATAACGAAGCGGGATCGATTCTTTTGCCGAACCAATTAACTCCCCAATGCAGATGCGGTCCGGTCGATCTTCCTGTTGTACCAATTTCCCCGATTTTTTGTCCTTTTTTAACTATTTCGCCTTCCTTAACCGAAATTTTACTTAAATGCAAATAAATAGAGCTTAAACCTTGTCCGTGATCAAGCAATACAAAATTTCCGTTGTAATAAAAGTTATTGCCAGTCAATCTCACTATGCCATCCGTCGTTGCAAAAACCGGTGTTCCCTTCGGAGCCGCAATATCCAAACCGTTATGAGGATTTTTGGGCACGCCGTTCAATATTCTCTGACTGCCGTAAACACTGGTAATTCTTCCCCCTTTAACGGGGCGGATAAACCCGCTTAAAAAATATGCGTTTACCGTTTTCCCTATCCCGTTTCTGGCTTTTTTTAAAATCTTTCTTTCCTTCGCTATTCTTTTCATTTCGGTTTCGGGCGGAGTTACATATTTCTTTTTGATTCTGTTTATCCGTTGGATTTTATATTTTCTTTCGGATAAAATTATTTTTTTTATGATTGATTTTCCGTCGGAAAGTTTTACTTTAAGATAATGTTCGCCTTTGTCGTCGCGATCGAAACCGAAAAGGAATACGCCTTCATCGTGGGATAATTGCGTATCGTCAAGCATAATGCTTTCAAGGTTTTCAGCAAAACCGACCAATAAATTACCCGGTACGAAGCTTCCCGAAATAATTAATTCTTGCGCCGCCGTTACGGAAAAAACAAAGAAAAATATCAGCGCGGAAAATATTTTCATAATTAATTTATTTTATAATTGTAAAATTAACAACACCCTCCGCCGTCGTAAAAATAAGTTGATTCCGATATAAAAATATCTTCTCTGTTCAATTGCTTTAATTTAGCCGCGGTTTTATCGCAAATAGCCAACGGTTGGTTCGGCAAAAGCACATGCCCTTCGTGATCGTCAAAATATTCATCGTCACCGAAATAGATTGCGGTTTTTCCGGTAAAGATGCACGGACCATCGGCCGGCATGGGATCTTTGATTGCGCAGACTTCCACACTTTCTATGAAAATTAATTCGTCGGTATCGTAATGTTTCGGGTCCAAAATTCTGTAAGGCCTTTTTGCTCTTACTTCCAAAGTTCCGAAACCGACCGAAGCAATTAAATCCAAATATTCTTTTAACGGGATTGCCCCGCTTAAACATAATGCTCTCAGTCTTTCGTCCGCTCTTAATTTTTCGGGCATTGTTTGTTCGCAAACCGGATCCGACAAAACCAATCTGCCGCGAGGTTTAAGAACACGGTACATTTCTTCGAGTGCTTTTTTCAAATCTTCGCTATGGAAAATATTAAACAAACAATTTTGTGCGGCAACATCAATCGATTCGTCTTCAACGGGCAATGCGAGTGCATCCCCATTTTTTAATTCGACAAAATTTCTTTTGAACCACGGATTTAACTTTTCCGCTTCGGTGAAATTATTTTCACAAGCTTCCAGCATTTCTTCAACGGGATCAATCCCGATTACACCTTTGTCACGCCTTGAGAAATAAGCAAACTGTAATAATTCCATTCCTCCGCCCACACCAACGTAAAGAATGGTCGGATCGTTAACCAAATCGCGCGGATTAACTGTGCTTCCGCAGCCGTAATTCATTTCCAACATTTTTTTCGGGATGTTCAATTCCGGTAATTGCCAAACCGGAGTAGTTGTGCAGCACAAACCTTCTTGTGGATTTAACGCCGCTTCTTTATAAACGTTTTTAGTGGTTTCAAGGTAATCGCTCATATGTTATCCTTTATTTTTATGAAAATTTTCAGTGCCAAGTTTAGTATTTAAATTTAACGGTTTTTGTCGGATTATTGACAAGATTGTAAATTAAAATCCGCTTTCGATGGAGTTTTTCAATTTTACGTATTTGTTTTTGATTTCACCGATTTTATTTAGCAACGGTTCGATTCTTTTTTCCTCGTTTTGCACATATTCGTAAAAAGGTAGAAAGCTTCTGTCGATATCTTCGTAAATCAATTTTAATTTATCGGTTAACTTTCGGGTTAGTTCCACTTCGAATTTTTCCTTGCCCGCATCAATTCCTTCTTTGAACTGACGAACAATTTTCCCTTTCTTAAAAAGCAAAACGCTTCCGGTAATTAAAATTCCGACACCGGTCAAAATTCCTCCGGTTACATCGAGGAAAGCGACCTTTGTAGTTGTTAAAATCACCGCACCTAAAATCGCCAGCAATCCGCCGCCTAAAGCCGAAGGTGCCAAGCTGCCGGGATTCGATTCCATAAACCGCGAGAAAGATTCGTTCGAAAGCAAATCGCTTACTTTTGCTCGCACGTCGGCAATCACTTGTGAGCGTTCCTCTCCGAGTTTCAAATAAATCTCTTCGGTTTCGGTTTTCGTTTCTTTAATTTTACCAAGATCGTCAAGCAATCCGTGCAGTAAATGTTTTATTCCGTTAAGAAAATGTTTCGCCCCGTCGCTTGCTATTTCTTCGAAACTTGCTTGCAATCTTTGTTCGAAACGTTTTTGCAAATCGTTAATCCACGATTTAATAGATTTGTCTTTATTAAAAATTGAACTGAAACTTCTTTTGAACAGCGAAAAAACGGAAAGTCCTTCTTCGAACTCTTCTTTTACGCTACTTGCTATTCTGTCGTAGTTAGCAACGAGTCTGTCCACAAGTGATTTTATTTCGTAAGTCGATTGCTGTTCGCCGCTTGCCAATCTCGTTTTAATTTTATCGATTAATTCTTTATCTTTTTCCAACCGCTGCTTGTGCTCGGTCAATCCGTCTTCAATTTTATTTAAAATTCTTTCCGCCGTTTCGAGATTGGATATTAATTTAACCTTAAAATGTTTGCCGCCCGTAACCGATTCTTTAATAAATTCACGCACTTCGTTAAACCCGCTGTTTCCGTTGCCGTTAATTTCTTCTTCCGCCGAGGTGGCAAAAATAACGGGCGATTCAATATTTCTTTTAATCGCATATTCTTTTACCTTTTCCAAATTCACTTCCAGTTCTTCGGGTCGGGCCAAATCTTTTTGCTGCAACACAAAAACAACTTTTTTCTTCCATTCGTCGTTTATATAATCCAACAATTCCCAAGCCGAAAGTTGATGCGGATTTTTTGCCGGGAAAACGAACAAAATCAAATCGCTGTTGGGAATAAATTTTTGCGTAATTTCCTGATGATGTTCAATAACGGTGTTTGTTCCCGGAGTATCGACGATTGCAATCGATTTTAAAATTTCCGCGTTAACTCCGATTCTTTTCAGATGGGGATTTAGCATGGTTTCGAAATTATTTTCCGAAAAAACAATTTGCTGAACCGTATCGGTGCACGGTGCCGCATCTACTTTACAAACATCCGCTTTGAGAAGAGCGTTGATAAAACTACTCTTACCCGATTTTACTTCCCCTACAACAACAAACAAAAACGGTTCATTAATGTTGGAACGGAGATTGGCAATAATTTTTTGAAATTCCTCGTTGTTAACTTCGATGGTGAATTGATGCAATTCCTTCAAGAATTCATCAACTTTAAAACGGTACTTCTGGTATTTCTCGTTTACAATATCGTTAAACATTTTTCCTTATGATTATTTACAAGCAATATTTGCATAAATCAAAATAATAAATGTTTACATAAAATGCGGAAAAGAGAATGTTTTGCGAAGTAATAAATTTTTTGAACGAAACAGACTAAATTTTTATTTTTTTATTATGAAAAATTTAGATTTTCAACCTTCGAAATCGAAAGCTGAATTTCATAAAAATTATAAGCTTCACGATTTGGCCGAATGGCACGGGAAAAATCTCCTCAAACAATGGGGAATCGGTTATTCCCAATTCGGTAAAGATAAGAGATTTGAAGAAGTATGGGAAAAGGGCGAAGATAAACCGGACGGGATAATCGAATATAAAGCCAAGCGCGCTTTTATCGATTGGAAAGCAAAAAGCAAAAACGAATGGTTGGCAAATAAACGGGCAATTGAAGCATACGAGAAGTGGAGCAAAAAATTCGATCTTCCCGTTATTATTGCCTTTTTCGTATTCGACGGAAATAACAATTTGCTTGAAAAAAGGTTTGCATTTTTGGGAAAGCATAATTATTTTGTTTCGAAGGATAAGCAATGGGATAAAAACCAAACCATCGAATTCGAAAAACCGTTACCGGAATTCGATAAAGCCGAAATTCTAAATTTCCTTCTTTGAAAATAAATTAATCACAACATGACCGACGAATTTACTTTACGAATCGAGAACACGTTCAGAAGTTCCAACGACACAAACGAATTGTTCGACGCATTCATAGACGCAATGCGGCACAATTTGAAAGATGCCGACCTTTTCAAAATTTTGCTTGCCAATCCCGCCCTTTCCAAAGACGAACTGATAATGTACACGGAAAAATTATGCAAGGAACTCGAGGAACAATCGTTCGATATTTGCATGTGGACCGCAAGTATTTTCGAAAATAATTGCGAAGATTTCGAATGCTTGGAAAATGCAATCAAATATTTATCTAAAGCAATCGACGTTAAACCCGAAAGTTACCGCCCTTTTCTTCACTTGTTGGAATTATATAATTCGGACTTCGATGTTCCGACAAACGAAATGATTTTGAATATTGTTCACAGTAAAATAGACGGTGTGCGGAGAAAGAGCAAAGTTTATTATGCTCTTTCCGATTTATACAAAAAACTGGGGAACGTCGAACTGCAAAGAAAGTATTTCGGGCTTGCCGAAAGATGCTCGTTAAGGGAAAATCAGTAATAATAACCTATCGTAAAATAAAAGTAGAACGGTCCGCTACTTATAGTATTCTTCGATAAAACGTTTTTGAAATAGAAACTTTTCCCGACCGAAAAATCGGCCGGTCCAATCGGCGTATCGAACGACAAAGTTGCACCGATGCCGTGCCGCAAATCTTTAAACCTAATTTGTTCTTGTTCCGCCCAAACGGAACCCAAATCGTAACGGAAACTTAAATACGTATCGAAGAAAATTTTGAACGGCATTAAATGCCGATACGCAACGCTAATTTTCAGAATTTGCCTACCTCTGTATTCGTAATCCCGGTACCCGAAAAAACTGTAGTGCCCACCTAATGAAAACTGTTCGGTCAACGGCAAGGTTTTATCGGCAAAACCGATTGCAAATGCCAGACTTACGGTAGCGTTCGGGGAAAACGAAAAATACGATTTATAATCGAACATGGCTTTCGTAAAACCTATATCGCTGCCCAATGCGGTTTGGGCTGTTTCGTAATATGCGTTTAATAAAATTCCCTCGGTGGGGAACGGATATTTATTTTGCGAATCGATAGACATAATCGCTTTGATGCTTACCAAATTAATTTTATAAGATTCGGAATCCGGAAAATTGAAAAGGTTTTTAATCCGGTCAACTTGATACTTGCCTTCGAAAATAAGGTTGCCGAATTTCTCAACCTGTCTGCCAATACCGAACGAAGCGCCGTAAAACACTTGCCGGTACTCCGCCGTTTTTTCTCGTTTGAATCTATGTTCGTCGTTACTCGGTACGGTGCGGTAAACATTTACATCGTTGAAAATATAAAATCCTTTTATTCTGTAAGTAAAATAGGTGTTGAAAATTCGATGGGCCAAATGCTCCAAAATAAAAATTCTGTTTCTTAAACCTCCCGATGAAACAAACCCTAACTCCGTTCCCGTTCCGAATAAATTCTCGTTTCTGATATCAATAGAAGTTTGGAAAAAGTTTTCGTTATCGGCACGGATACCGAACCTTACAACCGTCGGAATTTTTTCATCCACGGAAATGGTTATTACGTTCCCGTCTTTTCCTTCCGTGACGTATAATTCAATGTTATTGAAAAGGTTCGTGTTGGAAAGATTTTCCAGTCCTTCGGAAATTTTACCGATGTTAAAAATTTCCCCTTCGGTAATCGGGAACTCACGTAAAATAACCGTAGGGGAAGTTTTTTTGTTTCCCTCTACACGGATTTCGGAAATCGCTCCTTCATCCAATTCCACATTCAGACTTCCGGAATTCTTATCGAAGGAAATGTTTTTCACCGAGGCAAGGGAATACCCGCTCTTGCGGTATATTCTTAAAATTTTAATTAATGCGTTTAATAACGTTTTGGGATTGAAGGGTTTGTCCAAAACGGAATGGGTTATTTTCGTAAAATCGCCCATTCCCACAAGATTGCTTAAGTTTTTAATCTTTATACTTTTAACCACCGGATTAAAGGTGCAATTAATTTTTAAGACCGATTTGCCCGTATCTTCGATGACCGTTGCGGAAATCGATTTTACATCTCCCCGTTTTCGTATTTTGTAAAGTTCGTAAAGAATATCGGTGTTTGTAACCTGTTTATTTTTAATCAAATTTGCGTAAACTTGTTTTTCGAGAAGTGATGGGTTTTCCGGCAGACTGATATTTTCGAATGTAATCGGTTCGGATTCGCTTAGTTTTTCTTTTGTAATCCGCTCTATCGCTTCTTTAATTTTCGCTGCGTATTTTTTCCCCGCCGAATATCCTTTTTCGATAACTTCGTTTAACTCTGTGAAATCGGAATTTTTTTTAAATCCCAAATCCGGTGAAATCAATACGTCGGCAAGTTCCTTTTGCTGTCTGCTGATAATTTGAATGGGAATGCTTACAATTTGATCGGCAATATCCCACGGAAATTTTAGTTCGTCTCTCGATTTTAACGGACTTGTGCAATCGACTGCAATTATAAAATCGCTGTTTCTTTCCTTCGCAATTTTCGTGGGAATATTGGCAACCAATCCGCCGTCCACCAAAAGAACGGAATCGACCGGAACGGGCGGCAGTAAAAAAGAAACGCTTGAACTTGCGCGCAACGCCAAACTGAGAAGCCCTTTGTTCAAAACGACCGGCTCACCCGTTTCCAAATTGGTAGCTACCGCTCCGAAGTCGTACAGCAAATCTTTAAAACTCGAATCGGTGTGAACGGGGGAATTTATTACGGCTGTTGTAAGAAAATTAGAGACCATCTGACCCGTATTAATCGACGGTGGAATTACCGGATTCAGCCCGTCCATTCTTACGGCAAGAATTGCTCTGTCTTCGGTTATTTTTTGTTCTACGAATAAACTTCTTCTATCGTTTTTTTGAAAAGTGAAAAAGTCGTTCCAAGGTGTAACCTTCACCAAACTATCCAAATCGTTTAAGCAATAACCGGCTGAATACAAACCGCCCACAATTGCACCCATGCTGGTTCCGATAATCAAATCGAAGTCGATGTCGTTTTCTACCAAAGCTTTTATAACACCGATTTGACTAATAGACCGAGCGCCGCCGCCGCTTAAAACCAAAGATACTTTCGGAGATTTAACCGGTTCTTTTACCGTAAGTCCGAATGGAAGTTTCTTCTGTTTGGTTTCTATTGAAAAATTATAGGTTTGCTGAGCGTTTAAAGATAAAAATGCCGAGAAGAGAAACAAGACAACCGTTTTTGCAATTTTTATCATTTGCTCTTTCTAAATTAAAAAAAAGACGTGAACAAACTTATAAAAAAGAATGTTTATCTTTTTCTTTTTTTCTGTTGAGCTTTTTGTTGTTGCTCGGCCGCTTCCATCATTCTTTGCATAAATCCGCTTTTTTTCTTCGGATTTTTTACCGGTACAAGTTCCGCACCGTCTTTTTGTGTATTGATTAAATACTGCTGACCGATGGAAAACAAGTTAAACATAAAATAATATAAGTTCAAACCGGACGGGAACGTCATAAACAGAAACGTTAACATAACCGGCATAATGTAAACCAACGCTTTCTGACTCGGATCCTTTACGCTCATTTTTTGTTGGAAGAACATTGTAATTCCGAGTAAAATTGCCAAGCCCGAAATTTGATTAATTCCGAAAAGCGGGATTTTAAACGGCAAAGTATAAATCACGTCCGGCGCCGCCAAGTTTGTAATCCATCCGATAAACGGTTCGTGGCGTAATTCTATCACCGTTCTGAAAAACGTAAATAATGCAAACAAAATCGGCATTTGCAACAAAGTGGGCAAACATCCGCCGGCGGGATTTATTCCGTATGTGGAATAAAGTTTCATCGTTTCTTTTTGCACCTTTTGCTGATCGTCTTTGTACTTCTCCTTTATTTCTTTGATTTTGGGTTGGAGAAGCTGCATCTTTCTCATCGATTTGTAACTTTGACGAGTTAAAGGATAAAGTACGATTTTAATAATCAGCGAAAAGATGATGATAACCCAACCGTAATTCGGTATGAATTTATGCAGGAAAGTAAATAGCGGAAGCAAAATGTATTCTGAAATTGGACGTGTAATAAATTTCAGTCCGAAGAAGCTTCCGAAATCATAAATCGCTTCGAAATTTTTATTATGATCTTTGAGGATATAATAATCCAACGGACCCAAATAAACTTCATAACTATTTTTCTGATTCGGTTTCCGTTCGTCGAACAAAACTTTAAGACTCACACTGTAATATTCACGCTCGCCCATTTTAGTCAAAACATGCTCGCCTCTTAAATCCGCTCCATCAACGGTTTGCGGATTATCCGGTGCGATGATTACGGTAAAGTATTTATTTCTTACCGCTACCCAATCTACAACACCGTTAATTGTTTTCTCGACTTTTTCACCCGCCGAAGCATCTACGATTACTTGTTCGTCACCCGAAAAAGCGCTTGCATTTGCATACGTTGCTTCTTCAACGGAATTTTCTTCGAGGAAATTAATTCCGTTTTGCCATTCAACATCGTAACGGTAACCTGTAATAACATCATTCATATTTTCGAATTCGACATCGGCTTTTACCGCATAGTCGTTGGCGTGAATAATGAATCGTTTAATGATTTTGTTTCCGTTACCGGTATCGAAAGTATAAGTAAGAACAAGCGAATCGCCATCGGTGATTTTGTAATAGTAATTGTCGGCGTCGCTTTCAAAGAAAAGGTCTTTTGTATTTACAAGTTTACCGTTTTTGGTAACAAAGATTAAATTAAAATCCCCGCCGTCTTTATCATTAATCAATTGTACGTGTTTCTCGTAAAACGATGCGGTATCAGGCAAATCGTTGTGATACCAAACTTCGTACTTTTTCAAATAACATTTTCTGAACCTTGCGCCCTTACTCGTCATTTCGTACAAAGCCAAGTCCGTTTCGATCGTTATAATCCTCTCTTCTTGTTCAACGTTACTTTGCAAAGGTTGTAAGGTTAGTACCGTGTCGGTTTCAACGGGTTGTTCTTCAGCCGTTTTCTTTTCCGGTTCAACGGGTTTTTGTTCCACTTCCGTGGAATCCGCTTTCGGTTTTACATTTTGCGTTTGAGGTTCGGGCGCGTTTATATATAGCCAAACCACCAAAATTATTCCGATAAGTACAAATGCAATTGTTTGCTGTTTATCCATTAAATTTTTTCCGAATTAAAACTTTAAAATTTTTAATCAACCGGATCGTAACCGCCTTTATTGAAAGGATTACACCGTAAAATTCTCCACACCGATTTAATTCCGCCTTTTACAACACCGTATTTATTTATTGCTTGCACGGAATATTCGGAGCAAGTAGGATAAAAACGGCAGGAGGGCGGAAACAGCGGAGAGATGGCTTTCTGATAAAATTTTATCAAATAAATCAAAACTTTACGCATAATTAAATATCTTCTTTAATTGTTTCCATCAAATCGATTACTTCCGGCATAACATCCTTCAAATAAATTTTCTTGTTGCGTTTTTGATCGATTCTGTAAGGAGAAAAAACGATTAACAAAAACTTTCCTTTGTTTATTGCGGTTTCCACGATATCGGATTTATTTAATCTGTAAGCTTCCCTTAACAAGCGCTTAACTCTGTTTCTCCAAACAGCTTTCCCTGCTTTTTTGTGAACCGCAAAAGCAACTTTTACGCCTGCATTTTCTCGATTGTCTTCGTGGTAGTAAGTCGCCTTAACTTTTCTTGCCGGGGAATATATTACTTTACCTTTAGTATAAACTAAATTAAAGTGACGTTTGAGTTTGATCCTTTCCTTTTTTGAAAGACCAAATTTCTTCAAGATTAAAATTCATCACTAACGGTTAATCTTTTTCTGCCCTTTGCACGTCTTCTGGCCAATACTTTTCTACCGTTTTTCGAAGACATTCTTTCGCGGAATCCGTGCTTATTTTTTCTTTTTCTGTTACTCGGTTGATATGTTCTTTTCATCTATCATTTTCCATTTTTTCTAAAAAAAGAATACAAAGTTAAAGATTTTATGCAAAATAAACAATTTTTTAGTTCGGTTTTTGAAACGCAAAGTTTCTTTTAAAATCAAATTTTGGTATATTTCCGACAGAAAAAAAAGGAGAATATTATGGCAAAAACCCAAACATTCGCATCTAAAGCAAAAGGAAAGCAAAAAGCTTCCCATATAATGGTTAAGTTCGTAAAAACCGTTAAATCGGAAAAAGGTGGCTACAAATTTCAAGAAAAATTAGTAAAATTAGACGATATCAGTAAAGTTACCTCTTTGCAATAACCATCACACCGGGTTTTTAACCCGATTTACTTTGCGGGTGAATTCAAAATCCGTATTTTTTTGAGAATACTTAACATATGTTTTGGCGGGATCGTTTTCTTCGGTTTACCAAGCGGGAACTTTGGCTTTAGTCAATTGTAATTTAAAATATATTGGCATTTCAGCCTTAATTAACATTTTTATGAAAGGAGCGGAAAATGATCGACACGAAAAAGTTAAAGTTTTACGGAATGCGTGATTTGGACAAGATTGAGCAACTGAAAAAGCTTGGTGATGAAGAGTTGTTCTCGATTAAAGTCGCTGCTCACGTTCTTCCGTTCAGAACCAATAATTATGTTATAGAAGAATTAATCAATTGGGATAACGTTCCCGACGACCCCATTTTCAAACTCACCTTTGTAAATAAAGATATGCTGCTGCCCGAGCATTTCGATAAAATGTACAGAGCTATTAAAAGCGGTTTGCCTAAAGACAAACTTAAAGCCGTTGCAAATGAAATAAGATACGAATTAAATCCGCATCCGGCCGGACAGTTAACGGCTAATGTTCCGATGCTCGACGGCGAAGTAGTAAGGGGTATTCAACATAAATACCGCGAAACAGCTTTGGTTTTTCCTTCCAGCGGTCAAACTTGCCACGCTTACTGCACTTTTTGTTTTAGATGGGCACAGTTTGTAGGCGTGGACGATTTGAAATTTGCAACGGACGAATCAAAAAGATTCCAAAAATACTTAAAAGAACATACTGAAATTACCGACGTGCTGTTTACCGGCGGCGATCCGATGGTGATGGGTCTTCAAAAATTAAAAGCTTACATCGAACCGTTGCTGAGTCCCGAGTTCGATCACATTCAAAATATCCGAATCGGTACGAAATCGATTTCGTATTGGCCGTACAAATACGTTACGGATAAAGAGGCGGACGATTTACTGAGATTTTTCGAGCAAATTGTAAACAGCGGAAAACATTTGGCAATAATGGGGCATTTTAATCATTGGGTGGAACTTTCAACCGATGTTGCCCGCGAAGCCGTACGCAGAATAAGAAACACCGGCGCGGAAATAAGATCGCAGTCCCCGCTTATTAAATTTATAAACGACGACAGCGAAGTTTGGGCAAGAATGTGGAAGGAACAGGTTAAATTGGGAATAATTCCGTATTACTTTTTCGTTGAAAGAGATACCGGCGCAAAACATTACTTTGCGGTTCCGCTGTTCAAAGCATTCAATATTTACAAAAATGCTTACAAACAAGTATCCGGTTTAATGAGAACGGTTCGCGGACCTTCAATGTCGGCTACTCCGGGCAAAGTGGCAATTGAAGGAATTACGGAAATTTACGGTGAAAAGGTTTTCGTATTGAACTTTTTACAAGCGAGAAATCCCGCATGGGTTAAACGTCCATTTTTTGCGGCTTTCGATGAAACCGCATCATGGTTGGACGATTTAACCCCGGCTTTCGGAGCGGAAAAATTCTTTTACGAAGACGAACTCGAAAAAATGCTCGGTTACAAAAGCGAAAGAATTACACCGGAGGCCGTGCACAGAGCGGGATAAAAATCCACCAAACTTATCTGATAAAAACCCGGC
>CAZKKI010000029.1:0-16710 GCA_964553325.1 uncultured Melioribacteraceae bacterium
GCGAATGGAAGTGCCGTCGCTCAAAGGATAAAAGGTACTCCGGGGATAACAGGCTGATCTTGCCCAAGAGTTCATATCGACGGCAAGGTTTGGCACCTCGATGTCGGCTCATCGCATCCTGGGGCTGAAGAAGGTCCCAAGGGTTTGGCTGTTCGCCAATTAAAGCGGTACGTGAGCTGGGTTCAGAACGTCGTGAGACAGTTCGGTCCCTATCCTATGCGGGTGCCGGATACTTGAGAGGAGTCGCTCCTAGTACGAGAGGACCGGAGTGAACGAACCTCTAGTGCACCAGTTGTCGCGCCAGCGGCACCGCTGGGTAGCTACGTTCGGAAGGGATAAGCGCTGAAAGCATCTAAGTGCGAAGCCCACCTCAAGATTAGGTATCCCTGCCATTTTTGGCACTGAAGACCCCTCGGAGATGACGAGGTTGATAGGCTGCAGGTGTAAGTGCAGTAATGTATTTAGCCGAGCAGTACTAATTGGTCGTGAGACTTATCCATAAAATTTATTAAAAGATGATTTTGGTTCGGATTCTTACTCATTCAATCTTATTAATTTTGTTTGAAACTTTTTACTACAACGGTTAAAGTTTTCTGGTGACTATAGCTAGGGGGAAACACCTCTTCCCATTCCGAACAGAGAAGTTAAGCCCCTAAACGCCGATGGTACTGCCATTTTAATGGTGGAAGAGTAGGTAGTTGCCAGGTTTTATTTATAATCCGGCTTTTGCCGGATTTTTTATTTTAAATTAATTACCTCAACTAAAAATACGTAAACTATTCTATCTCCCTTCCGTCTAACTTTTCGATGATTTCTTGAACGTAAGGATCGCTGTCGTTTGTTTTGTGTTGTATTTTTTCCCGTACGGCTTGAGTCGATTTGTGGTCGGTTGCTGTAGTAATTTGTTTCCCGAACGAAAAATCGAATTTTAATTTTGCACCGTAAATTTCGTTCGTTTTTTTGTGCAAATAATTACATTCTTCTTTTAATATCGAAATATCATCTTCATGTTCAACGTGAACTCGTATGGTATTATTAACAAAACCCACTGGTTTAACAGAAGATAAAATGCCGCCCAATATGAATTTTTCTTTCGTGACTTTTTCTATTAATGATTGCCATTGTTGTGCAATCGCATTGAAATCGAGATTTGTTTGAACCGGAGCGGTTGGTGTATTTACCGAAATTGTTTCTTCGGTAGTTTTGTAAACGGATTTTGGTGTAGGTGCCGAAACTGCTGATTTAACGGGAACGCTTGCTTGTTTTTCCGGTTCGGGAATTAAACGATTACCCTTTTTTTTTAATTCGTCGAGGAGTTCGGTTATTGTGGACGATTTTTCCAAACCTATTAAATGAAAAAGCGAAATTTCAACTTTGAGCTTTATATTTTGTGTTTGCTTTATTTCGTACTGTACTTTATTTAGGAAGTTCAAAATTCTTAATAAATCGCCTTCGCCGAATCGGTTTTTGTATTCGGTGTATTTCTCTTTAATATTTTCCGAAGCTTCGATTAAAGATGTGTTTTTTCTTATCGTAACGGACAGGATATTTCTGAAATGTTCAACCAATCCGTTTACAAAATCGATGAAGTTCCATCCCTTATTGTAAATTTCTTCCGTAATATCGAAAGCAGCTGCAAAGTTTTTGTTTAATACGGCATCGGAAATTTTAAAATAAATCTCCTCGTCAATCAAATTCATCATTTTTTTGATTGTGGAGGCTTCTATAGTGTTGCCCGAAAAAGACACAACTTGATCGAAAATACTTTCGGCATCGCGTAAAGCGCCGTCCGCTTTTTTAGCTATAATCGTTAAAGATTCGTCGTCTATCTTAATTTCTTCTGCATCGGCTATCTTTTTAAGAACAGATTTAATTTCTTTAAGTTCAATTCTCCTAAAGTCGAATCTTTGGCAGCGGGAAACTATGGTAAGCGGAACTTTATGAACATCCGTTGTTGCAAAAATAAAAATTGTATGTTCCGGTGGTTCTTCCAGTGTTTTTAACAGGGCATTGAACGATTCGGTTGTAAGCATGTGCACTTCATCAATGATGTAAACTTTGTAATTACCTACAGTCGGTGCATATTTTACCGATTCACGCAATGTTCTGATTTCTTCGATTCTTCTGTTTGATGCTCCATCTATCTCAATAATATCAAGGGTTTGGGAAGAATCGAATTTCTTACACATTTCACATTCATTACAAGGTTCGCTTTCTTTCGGATTTAAACAATTTAAGGTTTTGGCTAAAATACGCGCCGTTGTTGTTTTACCAACTCCGCGCGGACCGGCAAAAAGATAGGCGTGACCTATTCTGTTTTTCTTGATGGCGTTTTTCAAGGTTTGAGTGATATGCTCTTGACCGATTACCTCGTCGAATCTTTGAGGACGCCATTTCCTTGCGGTTACGATAAATGTCAAATCTTTTGCTCCTTAAACCTTAAAAATTAAGTGATTGAAAACTTACTTTGTTCACCAATAATTTAATTAAATTTTCCAAATAAATCTTATCAATTTCCGAAAATCCACTAAATTCATAACTATCCAAATCTAATACACCGATTAAGCGAGAGTCTTGTATTATTGGAACGACGATTTCGGAATTTGAACCGGAATCACAAGCAATGTGTCCCGGAAACTTATGAACATCTTCCACAATAACAGTTTCCATTTTCTCTGCGGAAGTTCCGCAAACACCGCTACCAATTTTTATTTTTGTACATGCAACTTTTCCTTGGAAAGGACCGAGATAGAGAAAATCCCCTTTAACAAAATAATATCCAATCCAACTGATTTTAGGAAAAGCCTCTTTTATTGCCGCAATGAAATTAGAAAGATTGGAAAGTAGTGGGGAATCTTGTTCGAGTACGGAATCAATTTGTTTAATCAACCTTTCGTAGATTTCTTTTTCCGAATTGTTCTTAATATTTATATTATCGTTAAACATTATTTCTTTTTCCGTGTGGATGTTTTTTTACTCGATGTTTTTCTTCCGGTTGTCTTCGATGGAAATACGTGCGGAATCGCTTCTTTAATTGTTTTAATAGGAATAATTTCCAATCCGTCTTTGACTTCGTTTTTAATTTCCGATAAATCTTTTACGTTTTCTTGAGGTATAAGTACTTTTTTTATGCCGCTTTGTTTGGCGGCAAGTAATTTTTCATTTAGCCCGCCGATAGCCAATATATTTCCGCGCAAAGTGATTTCGCCGGTCATTGCTACATCGCACTTAGCCGGTTTTTTAGTAATGGAAGAGTACATTGCCATTGCCATGGTAATTCCCGCCGAGGGTCCGTCTTTCGGAATGGCTCCTTCCGGAAGGTGTATATGAATTTCTTTGTTTTTGTAGAAGTTTTGGGGAATGCCCAATTCTTTGGCATTGGAGCGCAAGTAGCTTAGTGCGGCTTGAGCCGATTCGCGCATCACTTCGCCAAGTTGACCGGTAAGGGTCAGTTTTTCCGCTCCGCTCATTATCGTGCACTCCACAGGCAAAATATCCCCGCCAACGCTCGTCCATGCCAAGCCCGTAACGCTGCCTATTTGAGGTTCTTTGGCAATTTTGGATTGTTTGAATTTCGGTACTCCGAGGTTTTCTTCAATTTTCTTTTCGTCGATTATATATTTGATTTTTTTCTTCGACTTTTTGCCGTTACCGGATTGTTTAAGAATAATATCGCGGGCGGTTTTACGCAGGTTGGTAGCAATTTCACGCTCCAAATTTCTTACTCCGGCCTCCGCCGTATATTCTTTGATAATTTTTTTCAATGCTTCATCGGTAAAACCGACGTCGAACTTATCCAAACCGTGCGCTTTCAGTTGCTTAGGAATTATGTGCCGTTTAGCAATTTCGAGTTTTTCGAATTCCAAATAACCCGGCAGTTCAATAATTTCCATTCTGTCTTGCAAAGGCAACGGAATATTATACCGAACGTTGGCGGTTGTAATAAACATTACTTTGGAAAGATCGTATTCGGTATCGAGATAATGATCCATAAAGCTATGGTTTTGTTCGGGGTCCAAAACCTCCAGCATTGCCGAAGATGGGTCGCCTCTAAAGTCCATGCTCATTTTGTCGATTTCATCCAAGAGCATAACGGGATTAACCGTTCCGGCTTTTTTCATCGATTGAATTATTTTGCCGGGCATCGAACCGATATAAGTTCTGCGATGTCCGCGAATTTCCGCTTCATCTCTTACTCCGCCCAAACTTATTCGAACAAACTTTCTGCCGAGTGCCCGTGCTATGGATTTTCCCAGAGAAGTTTTTCCAACTCCCGGAGGCCCAACGAAACACAAAATTTGTCCCTTCATTTCTTTTACCAAATTAAGAACGGCAATGTGTTCTACAATTCTGTCTTTCGGTTTTTCCAATCCGAAATGATCTTCGTCTAAAATTTTACGTACGTTTTTTATATCGAGATTGTCTTTGGTTTTTTTGTACCACGGAACATCGCACAGCCAATCGAGGTAATTGCGAATGACCGTTGTTTCGGGTGAGCTGGGCGGTATTTTTTTTAGTTTGTTTAGCTCTTCGAAAGCCTTTTCCCGAACGGCTTTCGGCATTTTCGCTTTTTTAATTTTTGAAACTCGGGCGAAACGTCTTCGTCTTCACCAAGTTCTTCTTGAAGAATTCTGATTTGTTCTTGGATGATAAATTTACGTTGTGTTTTGGAAATATTTTCTTGAACCTTGTTCTCTATTTCCTTTTCCACTTTTAGAATATCTATCTCGGATTTTAGAATTTTAATGAGCGTGAAAATTTGGTCTTTTAGCGAAACTTTTTCCAAAATCGATTGCTTTGTTTCTATCGGTTGATTAATGTTTGCCGCTACGTAAAATACTTTACGGTCTGTTTCCTCGATATTCTCATAGGCATTTATCGCTTCGGGCGGAATGTTTCTGTTAATTTTCACATATTCTTTAAATTGGGTTGTTAGTTGTCTGATTAACGCGTTTATTTCTTTTTCGTTCTCCCTCGGTGGAAGGATAACTTCGATTTCCGCTTCGAAAAAATCCGGATTTTTTTTATACTTTTTGATCCTACCTTGAATTACACCGTCGACCAAAATTTTAATTAACCCGTTTGGTAGTTTCAAAATCTGAATAATTTTTGCAATTGTGCCCTCACGGTAAATATCATCGTGTGAAGGTTCTTCAATAGACGGATTTTTTTGTGCAGCCAAGAAAATATATTTCGAGTTATCCAAAGCAAAGTTGGCGGCTCTTATCGATTGTTCCCTGCCTACGAGAACCGGAAAAATCATGTACGGAAAAATAACCGTATCTCTCAAAGGCAGTACGGGCAATACTTTCGGAATATCTTCAACTATCGTTTCATCAGTTGAATTAACATTTATTTCGTCGTTCATTTACGTCACTTTTTTTGATTAATTAAGAAAATTAATATACCAAAATTCGAAAGGGCTATCAAGAAATTAGTATTTATGTAGTTCCCAAAGTTGTTTATTCCGGGTGAATAAAATATTTTTAGGTTATAAAATTTCAGGTGAAAAATGTTGCATAAAATTGTCGAAATCGCAAAAGAAGCGGGTGAATTGATAAGATCCGATTTCGGAAGACATCATTCGATTGAGTATAAAACGAATGTATCGAACATTGTTACGGAAACGGATAAAAAAGCCGAAAAATTAATAACCGCGTATATTGAAAAGGAATTTCCAAATCATAATATTCTTGCGGAAGAAGGAAGCAGGAAAGACGGTCACTCCGAATATCTTTGGGTTATAGATCCTATTGACGGAACAACCAATTTCGCGCACGGGTTGCCTATTTTTTCGGTATCGATTGGCGTAATGAAAAACGATGAAATAATTTACGGAGTGGTTTTTGATGTTATGAGAAATGTTATTTATTCGGCGGAAAAAGGCTCCGGAGCGTTTGCCGGTAATAAAAAATTGCGTGTAAGCCAAAACACCGATTTGCGTAAAAGTTTGCTTGTTACCGGATTCCCCTATAATGTATCGGAAAATCCGGGAAATGTTTACGAAAAATTTATTGCTTTTCTCAAAAATTCGCGTGCCGTAAGGCGTTTGGGATCGGCTGCAATAGATTGCTGTTACGTTGCCGAAGGAGTTTTCGACGGATTTTGGGAAGTATCGTTAAATCCTTGGGATATCTGTGCCGGTAAACTTATAATTGAAGAAGCTGGAGGCAAAGTAACAAACTTCATCGGTGAAAAAGCGTCGATTTTCTCACCCCAGTTTTTGGCGTCTAACGGTTTGATTCATAAAGACATGATGAAAATTTTGAATGAAAATTAATCGCTGCGGATTGAGCGTACGACCCAAATTAAAACAACCGCACCGAATGTTGCAACAATTATGCTCCATAAATTAAATCCGGTTACGCCATGACCACCCATAATTTTAATTAGAAATCCGCCAATGAAAGCGCCGATAATGCCGAGCATAATATTAAAAAAGCATCCGGGACGCCTTTTATTGTTTGTTATTATGTTTGCAAGCCATCCGGAAATAGCACCAACTAAAATCCAGCTTAAAAAACTCATAACGTACGCCCGAAATGTTTGTAAACAAAACTAAGTTGTTATTTTATAAATAGATAGCAAATAAATTTAGGTAATTTTTTATTGATACTCAAAAAAGAAATGGTTAACTTTAAAATCTATGTGTAAAAAAATAGTTATCGCAATAGACGGACCGGCTGCATCGGGTAAAAGTTCGGTTGCAAAGCATTTAGCCGAAAAACTCGGGTTCACTTATGTGGATACCGGCGCGATGTACCGGGCTATTACTTTCCTTGCTATCCGTAAAAATATTGTAGACGATGTTGATGCCGTAATCAACTTGGTCAAAAACATCGAAATCGATTTGAAATTTGAAAACGGATTGACAAGAGTTTTCGTTAACGGGGAAGAAGTTACCGAACATATTCGCACTCCGGAAGTAAACGCTAAAGTAAGTGAAGTTAGCCGTATTCCCGAAGTAAGACAAGAGCTTGTAAAAATTCAAAGAAAAATGGGAGAAAACGGAAACTTGGTTGCCGAAGGAAGAGACACAACAACCGTTGTTTTTCCTAACGCCGATTTGAAGATTTATTTAACCGCCGATTTGGATGAAAGGGCAACAAGGCGCCATTTGGAGTACAAAGAAAAAGGTAACAACGTAAGTTTTGAAGAGGTAAAGCAAAATCTACAAAAGCGGGATACGATCGATAGCCAGCGGAAAGTCAGTCCGCTTTCCAAAGCCGATGATGCTTATGAGTTGGATACGACGGATTTAACAATCGAACAGGAAATTGAAAATATAATTAAAAAAGTTGAAGAAATTAAAGCTAAAAAGGAATTACAAAACTAAAATCGCCATCGATAGTTGTTATGTTAAACTAAAACGTTAGCTGTAATACTAATTTCGGATGGCGGAAATTGGTAATTACAGTAATTATTTTTTAGGAGGTTAAATGAGCGAAGCAGAAAAAGAAAAAGCTCTCGATGAAAAAAAGGAATCGACACTTGAGAATATGAAATTCATGAATGCCGAAGAATATTCGGAAGAGGAATTACAAACATTAGCGAAACTTTACGACGAATCTTTCAGAGATTTTACGGAAGGCGAAATTATTACGGGCACAATCGTAGGATTTGCCGGCGATAATGTTGTGATTGACGTCGGTTTTAAATCCGACGGAACAATTCCTAAATCCGATTTTTCGTCCACGGAAGATTTAACCATCGGTGCAAAGGTGGATGTGGTAATCGAAAGCGTGGAAGACGACGAAGGAAATTTGGTGCTGAGTAAAAAACGAGCCGATTTCTTAAAAGTATGGGCCGAAATTATTAAAGCCTACGAAAACGAAACAATCCTTACCGGTAAAATTCTCAAAAGAATTAAAGGCGGTATGGTTGTCGACTTGATGGGAATCGAAGCGTTTTTGCCGGGCTCACAAATCGATATTCGTCCGGTAAGGGATTTTGACGCTTTTGTCGGTCGTACAATGGATTTCAAAATTGTAAAAATAAATATTCCTACCGAAAACGTTGTGGTTTCGCATAAAGCGTTAATCGAAGAAACGATTTCCGATCAAAGAAAAGAAATTCTCGAAAAACTCGAGAAGGGTCAGATTCTTGAAGGAATCGTTAAAGCTATAACGGATTTCGGTGTGTTTGTAGATCTCGGCGGAGTGGACGGATTAATTCACATTACTGATTTGAGCTGGGGTAGAATTAATCACCCGAGCGAAGTTGTTAAACTCGACGAAAAAATCAAAGTTGTGGTAACCGATTTCGACAAAGAGAAAAAACGAATTTCTCTCAGTCTGAAGCAATTGGTTCCGCATCCTTGGGAAAACATCGATGAGAAATATAAAGTAGGCGATAAAGTTTCCGGTCGTGTTGTTTCGTTAACCGATTACGGCGCTTTCATCGAAATAGAAAAAGGCATCGAAGGATTGATTCATATTTCGGAGATGAGTTGGACGCAACACATAAGTCATCCGTCGCAATTCGTTTCCATGGGGCAAGTTGTTGAAGCAGTGATTTTAAGCTTGGACAAAAATGAAAAGAAAATTTCGTTGGGAATGAAACAACTCACTCCCGATCCGTGGCAAGAACTGATGAAGAAATATCCGATCGGCTCAAAGCACGTCGGAACGGTAAGAAACTTAACCAATTTCGGTGTTTTTGTTGAATTGGAACCCGGTATAGACGGACTCGTTCATATTTCCGATTTGTCTTGGACGAAAAAGGTACGGCATCCCGGAGAGATTGTTAAAAAAGGCGAAAAACTGGAAGTTGTTGTTCTCAGTATCGATGCCGACCAACGAAAAATATCGCTCGGGCATAAACAAGTGGAAGATAATCCTTGGGATAATTTCGAAAGCCTTTACTCCGTCGGCACGAAAGTTAGAGGGAAAGTTGTTCGGATTATCGAAAAAGGAGTTATTGCCGAATTGCCCGAAGGTGTTGACGGTTTTGTACCCGCAACCCAACTTTCTACAGCGAAAATAAAAAACTTGTCTTTTAATTTTCCCGTTGGAACCGAACTGGATTTGATTGTAATCGAATTCAATAAAGACAAGAAACGAATTGTATTGAGTTCACTTGCGGCGCTTAAAGAAAAATCGGATGAAGAAATAGAAGAATATATTAAAACGCATAAACTAGAAAAAGTTAAAGTGGAAGATATCCGAAACGCCGAAACGCAGAAGTTCGATTCTTCCGTGTTTAATGCGTATGAACATACCGAGCAAAAAGCTGCTGCTGAAAAACCTGCGGAAGATAAAAACGAACAATCCGAAGCTAAAGCCGACAATGTGAAAGAGGAAAAACCGGAACAAACAGAAGCCGAAGGGAAAACGGAAACCGAAGCGAAAGAAGAAGTTGCCGATGAACCTAAAGCCGAAGGTGAATCCGAATCCGCAAGTGAAGAAGAAAGCGAAAGCAAGTAATCGCTTGTTTTAATAAATTGAGGCTGCATTGGAACTTATTCTATTGCAGCCTTTTTTTATAAAATAAAAACGAAATTGGAATGCCGAACAAAGTAGCTTTTTATACATTGGGTTGTAAACTTAATTTTGCCGAAACATCTTCTATCGGAAATCAATTTTTGAAAGAAGGATATGAGATTGTCGATTTCCGGAATAAGGCGGATGTTTATGTGATAAATACGTGTACCGTTACGGAAAGTGCGGAAAAAGAATGCCGGCAAATAGTCCGCCGCGCGCTTAAATTAAACTCTGATGCCAAAATTGTTGTTACCGGTTGTTATGCGCAACTCCGACCCGAAGAAATTGCCGCCATAGAAGGAGTTGATTTGGTGCTGGGCAGTAACGAAAAATTTGAAATAATTAATCACCTGAATCATCTTGAAGAGGGAAATCCTTCTTGCATTCATGTTACGCCGACTGATAAATTGAGTCAGTTCCATCCGGCGTATTCAACCGATGCCGATTCCCGTACGCGAGCTTTTCTTAAAATACAAGACGGTTGCGATTACAAGTGTTCGTTTTGTACCATTCCGTTAGCGCGAGGTAAAAGCAGAAGCGTTGGTGTTCAAAACGCCATTGATAATTTCAAAGCCCTTCTCGAAAGCGGATATAAGGAAATTGTTTTAACCGGTGTGAATGTTGGCGATTACGGGAAAAATATTGATGCCCGGTTAATCGACCTGTTGGAAAAATTTGTTAACATCGAAGGTGATTTCAGAATCAGAATAAGTTCCATCGAACCGAATTTGCTTTCCGACGAAATTTTGGATTTAACGGCATCTACAAGAAAGATTGCAAATCATTTTCACATTCCCCTGCAAAGCGGAAGCGACAGAGTTTTAAGATTGATGCATAGAAGATATAAAACAAGCGATTACCGGAATCTGATTTTTAAAGCAACGGACAGAATACCTGATTTGGGCATCGGAGTTGATGTTATTGTAGGCTCGCCCGGTGAATCCGAAGAAGATTTTCTTGCGACTTACGATTTTATTAAATCGTTACCCGTTTCGTATCTTCATGTGTTTACGTATTCCGAACGACCGAATACCGAAGCAATAACGATGAAAAATCAAGTGCCGGTTAGCGAGCGACGCAGAAGGAACAATATGTTAAGAATGTTGAGCGAGAAAAAACGGTTGGCGTTTTATGATAAAATGTCGAATAAAAATTTAGAGGCGCTTTTCGAAGCTGCGGAGAAAGACGGATTTGTTTACGGCTTTACGTCCAATTACATCCGGGTTAAATATCCATTTAATTCTGCCTTGGTTAATAATTTTAAAACCGTTAATATTACGGAAGTAACTAATAACGGTTGTTTGGTAGAACTTACCGGCGATAAAATTTTTTCGGAAGTATCAAACGGATAAAAAATGAAAGTTTTCGTTTTAATTATTTCGATTTTTTCGTATTCGGTTTTTGCTCAAACTTCGCAAGAAAGTTTGCTGAAACTGAAAAGTCAAATTAGAATTGAAGAAAAATATGAACAGCAAAATATTCTTGGTGTAAAACCGGAAAAGAAAAAACCGATGCTCGCGGTTCTTTATTCTGTGTTGTTACCCGGTATGGGCGAATTGTATGCCGGTTCGTTTGAAAAGGGAAAATATTTTACAATTGCCGATGCCGTTTTGTGGGGAACTGTTGCCGGATTTAATATTTACGGCAATTTTCAAAAAGATAATTACATTGCATTTGCACAATCGTATGCCGGAATTGATCCAGACAACAAAGACAATCAATTCTACGCCGATATCGGTTATTATAACGACGTTGAGCAATTCAACACCGAAAAAGAACTTAACCGTCAATTCGATGAAACTTACGATAGACAAACTTATTTTTGGCATTGGCAAAGCGATGAACAGAGAAGGGAATTCAGAAATATTTGGCTTTCGAGTGAAAACGCGTTTAACAATATTCGTTTTGCCGTTGGTGCTTTAATCTTAAACAGAGTTATAAGCGCTATTAATGCTGTTCGTTTGGTTGCGGCTTATAACAAAAATCTGGAGCAAAATATTAGTTGGAATTTATCTTTCGGAGTGAAAAATCTTCCTGCTCTGCCGTCGACGTTCGAGTTAATGTTTAGCAAGAGATTTTAATTATATTTTTTCGAGAATCAAATTTATTATCTAAAGCCCGACGTTCTTTAAACGTTGGGCTTTTTGGTATTTACGATTTAACGTTTTTTGAAACCAATGACAAACAATATTTATATGCTTTTTGTAGATTTGCATAATCGGGAATAGACTATGTACAACTACAAACTGACAATACAATACGACGGAACCCGCTATAACGGTTGGCAATCGCAACCCGACGGCAACACGGTTCAAGATAAATTGACCGAAGCGATTAAGCAAATTACAAACGAAGAAGTGAAAATAACCGGCTCGGGAAGAACCGATGCGGGAGTACATGCTTTGGGGCAAGTGGCAAATTTTAGAATTCCGCTTGAGTTGGATTTGTACAAATTTCAACATTCGTTAAATGCCGTACTGCCTTTCGATATTTCCGTTGTAAAAGCGGAAAAAGCGCATTGGAATTTTCACGCCAGATATTATGCTAAAAAGCGTATTTACTTTTATCTTTTGACTAAAATCAAATCGCCTTTTTATTCACGGTATTCTTGGTATAACACAACCTTTGCCGATTTGGATATTGAAGTATTAAACAGAGTCTCGGAAATTTTGCTGGGCGAGCACGATTTTACGTCGTTCACTAGAAAAAAAATAGAAACGCCGAACCGTCTTTGCAATGTAACTCGAATAAGATGGAGCGGGAATAAAGATTTCGTTATTTTCAGAATTGAGGCGAACAGATTTTTACGCGGGATGGTTAGAACAGTTGTGGGTACGATACTGGACGTGTTAAGCGATGAAACACCCGAAGAAAAGATAAAAGAAATATTGGAAGCAAAAAACAGAGAAGTCGCCGGACAAACGGCGCCGGCACAAGGTTTATTCCTTTACAAAATTGAGTATTGAAATGGAAATATTATCTAAACTGCACCCTGTTGTGATTCATTTTCCGGTAGCACTTTTTTCTCTTTATGTATTATTGGAAATAATAAATCTTTTTTTGCAAGAACCGAAATATCATAAATGGATAAACGGATTCTTGTTGTTGGGAGTAATTGCCGGGATTACGGCCGTCCTTACTGGAAATCAAGCTGCGGCAAGTATAACGAAGTCTTCGCATGTTACGGAAAACATTAAGGAAATTATTGAAGAACACGAAACTTATGCAACGTTAACCATGTGGTATTTTACCGTTTTACTTGGCGTAAGGTTTTATCTAACCAATAAGAAAAAGTTTACCAAAATGTTGAAAGTAACTTTTGTTATATTAGCGATTGTCGGTTTATTTTTAATATATGAAACCGGCGAGCACGGTGGAAAACTGGTGTATGATTTCGGAATAGGCACAAAACTTTTTAAATGAAGGTTAAAACCGAATTGAAAAAAATTATTTTGTTTTTGTTTTTATTTGTTGTTACGGCGAATGCCCAAATGTTTAAGTTCGGCGAAGCCAAAGGTTTGTTTATGTCGATTGGCGTAGGACCGCGTTTTCCCGTCGGTTCTTTCGCGGAAAAATTAAGCTTGGGCGAAGGTATAGATGTTGCTTTTTCCTACACCGACAATAAGGTTCTGCCGGTTTTTTTATATTCCAAATTCGGATATCAGCATTATTCCGGAGATCCGGATTTTTACAGAATATCCGATTACAGTAATTTCAATACGAACGTTATATCGCTTGATGTTGGAGCCCGTTATTATTTTGAACCTGTAATTAAAAATATTGTTTTGTTAATGCCAATTCTCGAAGCGGGTTTGTCGTTTTCGGTACTTGAAAATTTACATCAATATAAACTCGATACTCATAAAAGCGATATTGTAGAAACTTTAACTAAATTCGGTTTTCACGCCGGAGCGGGTTTTTCGATGTTTCTTTTGGATGTAATAGGATATTATCATTTTTCACCGGATAATCAATTCATTTCGTTCGATTTGAGAATCAGAATACCGATTTTTGCAACAATATAACCGAGGTTAAAATGGAACTTCAAAATATTTTATTCGAAAGCAAAGACAACGTTGCAATCGTAAAAATCAATAGACCTAAAAAAATGAACGCTTTGAATGAAACTACGCTGAAAGAACTTGATAAAGTTTTTAACGAAATTAAGAACGACAAAGATATTTACGTTGTAATCTTAACCGGCGAAGGAGAAAAAGCATTTGTAGCCGGTGCGGATATTTCCGAGTTGAACGGTTTGGATGTGATTTCCGCTAAAAAGTTTGCCGAATTCGGTCAAGCTGTTTTTAATACAATAGAAAACCTTGGCAAACCGGTTATTGCTGCGGTTAACGGTTTTGCGCTTGGCGGCGGTTGCGAACTTGCCTTGGCCTGCCATTTTAGAATTGCTTCGGAAAATGCAAAATTCGGCCAACCGGAAGTAAATCTGGGAATCATTCCCGGTTACGGCGGAACGCAACGTTTGGCAAAACAAATCAACTCCGGTCGTGCTCTTCAACTAATTTTAACCGGTGAAATGATTAATGCCGAAGAAGCTTACAGACTGGGTTTGGTTAACAATGTTTATAAACAAGAAGAGTTGTTGGAAAAAGCTCTGGAAATTGCAAAGACAATAGCTTCGAAAGGACAAATTGCGGTTCGTTATGCTTTACAAGCTGTTGTTGCATCTAATAATTTAAGTGTTCCCGAAGGTTTGAGATTGGAAGCTTCGCTCTTTTCTTTAACTACGGGAACGGAAGACTTCAAAGAAGGAACTTCCGCATTTCTGGAAAAGAGAAAACCTAACTTTAAAGACAAATAATTTAATGTTAATTATGTTTTTGTAGTGAGTAGATGCTGATAAAAAAGAAAATTATTTATTTTTTAATTGCGATAACAGTTGTTTTGTTAATTGCCAATCTATTGGCTGAAAAATATGCGGAAAAGCATGGTTCTCCAATCCCGGCTTCATCGTTGGTAACCAAATCCGAAATCGAACAAAAATTTAAAAGGGTTCTGGATTTATATGACATTAAGCCGGAGTGGATTAAAAAAGGAAAGCTAAAGAAAAAGAATAAACGCGATTCGCTCGATTATTATTACAAAATAAAAATCCCGAAATCGGTTCTTGTCCCCAATTTAATTAAAGATTTAAGCAAAACTTTCGCATCGGACGACGTTAGAATAACTTCCGAAGAAAAACATAATTTCGGTAATTCCACAATTAAAATTATTAACGGTAAACAAGCAAAACTTCTTGCGCAATTTATTTACTCTAAGGATTTGAAAACCGATAGAGTGAATATAGGATTTATATTGGCCGGCATCGACGATTTAAGTGAGGAAGAATTAACGGAACTCTTAAGCATTCCGTTGCCGTTCGGTGTAATGATTTTGCCGGATAGAAATATAGAACCGCTTTTGGATAGAATAACTGATGCGAATAAACAGTTTTATCTTTTACTTTCCGAAGATATTGACGACGAAAGATATGAACTGAACGAAGAATTTACGAAAGAAGTGTTGAGAGTGCATTTACGCCACATATTTGATTTTTACAAACGGAATAAATTTTTTGTAATCGATAAAAAGTCGGAATTATATCGCTCGTTAGCATTTGAATACATTGCCAAAGTACTAAAGAGAAACTTAAAAAAACTATACTTTTTACAAGATTTTATCAAATTGAAAGGTGAAAGCGAAGAAGATTTAAGTTCGTTGTTCGAGTTTCATTTGAAAAATATTAATGAAAAATCCCGGAAAGTATTTTTACTGGAAGCCGCCGATTTTGAAAATTTACTTGATGAAATTTTGGCTTTTACCAAAAAGGGAAACGGCGTTAAATTTCCGACACAAATTCTCAAATAGTCTTCGAAGAAAGAATATCGGCTGAGTTTAACTTTATTATTTCATCCGGATAATCCGAAAATTGTTTTGCAACCGTTTTTTCATTCCCAACGATTACCGTAACGATGTTTTCCTCGATAAGTGTGTTTTTTGCGGCATCAATTACATCATTCAAGTTTACGCTTTTTAATTTCTCAATATATGTGTTAAAATAATTATCCGGCAAACCGTACAATGGCAGCAACGTAAGGTTACCTGCAATTTGCGAATAAGTTTCGAACATGGACGGGTACCGCTTA
The DNA here is from genome assembly GCA_964553325.1 of uncultured Melioribacteraceae bacterium. Taxonomy (GTDB): domain Bacteria; phylum Bacteroidota; class Ignavibacteria; order Ignavibacteriales; family Melioribacteraceae; genus BMS3ABIN04. The sequence goes on from CAZKKI010000029.1 coordinate 15,626, forward strand.
ATTAAATACGACTTGCTGAATTCAAGTTCGTCCGGTGAAATGTTTTCTTTTATCCCGGCAAACTCTTTGAAAATTTCTTCAACCGATTCCGCCGTATGTTCACTTTCCACACCGGTCGAAACGACAAACGAGCTACCTTTTTGATTGAAGTTAAAGCTTGAATGTGCACCGTAAGTAAAACCTTTATCCTCACGCAAATTCAAATTTATTCTGCTTGAAAACTGACCGCCTAAAATCGAGTTCATTAAAGTGCGGGCATAAAAATCCGGCGACTTTCTATCGCCCGAAAGTGTTCCTATTCTCAATTCGCTTTGAGCGGCACCTTCTTTGTGAATAAAATATGTTGCCTTTGACGGGTTGGAAAATTCTCCGGTATGAATTTTATAACTGCCCGTGTTATCCCACTTACCTAAAGTTTTATTCAATTTTGTAACCAATTCCGATTTGGAAATATTGCCCACCACAATTAAAGTGGAATTATTTACCGTGAATGTTTGGCGGTAAAATTCTTTTACATCGTTCAACTCAATGTTTTCCACTTCTTCGTAATATCCGATGATTGGAGATTCGTAAGGTGTTTTTCCGAATAAAATTTTTCTGAAAGCCGAATTGGCAATGAATTCCGGATCGTCTTGCAATTGAATTATTTTAGTCAGCTGCTTTTTCTTTTCGCGTTCAAAGTCGTCTTTTTCGATTAAAGGGGAAGTAACCACTAATGAGAAAAGTTCCAATGATCTATTGAAATTTTCGCTTAGAGTAAGCATCGAAACGGAAGAACTGTCTTGACTATTCGAACATTTTAAAACGGAACCGAGTAACTCTATTTCGTTATCGAGTTGTAAAGCGTTTAGATTGCCGGCGCCTTCGTCAATTAACAACGATGTGAGAAAAGCCAAACCTTTTTTATCGGCCGGATCGGATTTACTGCCGTCGTTTACAACCAAAAGTAATTGAACAATCGGTAGATTATTTTTTTCAACGAAGATTGTTTTCAGTCCGTTGTTAAGTTCGAACCGTTGAATTTCGGGAAGTGAAAAATCAATTTTGCCTTTTTCCGCAGGCTTTTTAGCTCTGTTAATTATCAT
>CAZKKI010000030.1:0-9615 GCA_964553325.1 uncultured Melioribacteraceae bacterium
GCCTTTGAAATAAAGTTTACCGTCTTTGTACTCGGGGTAAAGCCAAACTTGTGATTGGCAACCAGTGATTTTATACTTCTCGGTTCTATGCTCTTCGGGATAAGGTTCGAGCTCCTTGCCCAAATCTATTATGTATTTATAACGCTCTTCCCAATCCGACAAAAAGTCGAATTCCTCAATTATTTGCTTTTGTATTTCTGGTATACTCATTTATCAATTACATTTTACTCAAAAAATACGGCAGCATTTGTCGCCAAGTAGGCCAGTCGTGTCGCATATCGTGGCCCCACAAATCCAACCAATGGCGAATACCCTTGGAATTCAAAATATTCGACAAATGAATTGATGCGCCCGGGTCTTCATACTCGCCTTGTCCGGATGCAATTACGATTCCCAAATTATTACGCATTCTGTTTAACAAATTTTCATCACTCAAGTTCGGTAAATAATCAACCGGGGAATTAAAATAAACGTGATCATCGTAATAACCGTCGGTGTATCTTTTTAAATCGTAAACTCCGCTCATTGCGATTGTTCCACGGAATATATCGGGTCTTCTGAAAAACATATTCGCGGCATGATAAGCTCCGAGCGAGGCACCGGTTGTAATAATCGGCACTTGCCCTTGACAATGATTAAAAATAAAATTAACCACCTCTTCAACAACGTACTGATTGTATTGCCCGTGCCGTATCGATTTGTGCGGTGGATACATATGTTTGTTCAACCAACTTTCGTTGTTAATACTGTTGATAGAAAAAACCTTACACTTCCCCTCGTTGATGAACGGGGCAATTGCATCGATCATCTGGAATCTTTCGTACTCAAGAAAATCGGCACCCGCCGTAGGAAACATCAAAAGAGCAAATCCGTAATGACCGTAAACGGCTATTTCCATATCTTTGTACAAGTTCGGACTGTACCATGAATGAATTTCCCTATGCATATTTATTTCCCAATTTATTACTTTGAAAATTAGACTAATACCAAAGAAAAAGCAAACCCGGAACCATTTCGTAAAAGAAATGTTGAAGAAAAGCGGAAAGTTATTCTCCTTATTTGTTGATTTTTTAGTAAAGTTTTGTTTTTATGTAAAGTTATTTAATTTGCTTGTTTAACAATGAAAAAATTCGAGTTAGTATCCAATTATAAACCTGCGGGTGATCAACCCGAAGCAATACGACAGCTAACGGAAGGTATTTTGCGCGGCGACAAGCATCAAGTTTTGCTTGGTGTAACGGGAAGCGGTAAAACCTTCACAATGTCGAACGTCATTGCAAACGTAAATAAGCCCACTTTAATAATTTCGCCGAATAAAACTTTGGCGGCACAGCTTTATTCGGAATTCAAATCTTTTTTTCCGAATAATTCGGTCGAGTTTTTTATCAGTTATTACGATTATTACCAACCTGAAGCTTACGTTGTAAAAAGCGATCTTTATATAGAAAAAGATTTTTCCGTAAACGAAGAAATAGACCGATTGCGTTTAAAAGCAACAACCTCCTTAATCGAAGGAAGACGCGACGTAATTATTGTTGCAAGCGTAAGTTGTATTTACGGTATCGGTTCACCCGATCAATACGCACGACAAATTTTATTTGTGAACAAAGGACAAACCCTTGATCGTAAAGAATTCCTACGCAAATTGGTCGATATCCATTTCGTCCGCAACGATTTTGAATTCACACGCGGAACATTCAGGGCAAGGGGTGATGTGGTTGAAATCATTCCGGCTTACGAAGACGAGGAAGCAATTCGCATCGAATTTTGGGATGATGAAATCGAAAGAATTTCTTTAATCGATTCACTTACAGGCGAATTCATTAAAGAAGTCGAAAGCGTTCCGATTTATCCTGCAAAACATTTCATCACAACTCAAGATCAACTTAATCGTGCAATCAAAACAATCGAAGAAGAATTAAAAGAAAGACTGAAATATTTCTGGTCGGAGGAAAAATACCTCGAAGCACAACGGTTGGAACAACGTACGAGATATGATATTGAAATGATGAAGGAAATCGGTTATTGTTCCGGTATTGAAAATTACTCGAGACATTTGGACGGAAGGCCTCCGGGTTCGCGCCCCGCTTGCTTGTTGGATTATTTTCCGGAAGACTATTTACTGATTATCGACGAGTCTCACGTTACAGTTCCACAAATACGCGGAATGTATAACGGCGACAGGGCAAGGAAGGAAACCCTTGTCGAATACGGATTTCGGCTTCCCTCGGCGCTGGATAACAGACCGTTAAAGTTCGACGAATTTGAAAATCTAACTAATCAAGTTGTTTATGTAAGCGCTACGCCCGGACCCTACGAACTCGAAAAAACAAAAGGTGTGGTGGTTGAACAAGTTATTCGTCCGACGGGATTACTCGATCCGGAAATAGAAGTAAGGCCTGTAAAGGGTCAAATAGACGATTTAATCGGGGAAATAAGAAATCGCGTAGCAAAAAACGAACGTGTGTTGGTTACAACGCTTACAAAAAAAATGGCCGAAGATTTATCCGATTACCTCGATAAAATAAATATCAAAGTGCGGTACATTCACAGCGATATCGATGCGCTTGAAAGAGTTGAGATTATTAGGGATTTGAGAATAGGAGATTTCGATGTTTTGGTCGGCGTAAACCTTTTGCGGGAAGGCTTGGATTTGCCCGAAGTTTCACTCGTCGCAATTATTGATGCGGACAAAGAAGGATTTTTAAGAAGCGAACGCTCTTTGATGCAAACAGCCGGCAGAACAGCCAGAAACGTCGACGGAAAAGTAATTATGTACGCCGATACTATTACCAACTCGATGAAGAAAACTATCGACGAGACAAACCGGCGAAGAAAATTACAATTGGAATACAACCGGAAACACGGAATTACTCCAAAAACGATTTACAAATCGAAAGAGGAAATTTTATCTTCTACATCCATTGCGGACGTGCGGAATAAAGAGAAAGAGCAGGATACGGGTTTTGCCAAAGTTGCCGAACCCGTAATAAAATATATGACTACAGCACAAAAAGAAGATTTGATTAAACAAATGGAAGAAGAAATGTATGCCGCCGCAAAGGATTTGGAATTTGAACGTGCGGCATATCTAAGGGACGAGATCGAAAAACTCAAAAAATTGGTTAAAAGAAAATAATTTGTTTTGAATCTTTTATCCTCCTATAAATAATTTCAAAGCCTTTGAATTTCTTTACGCTCTTAATTTAAAATATTGGAAATGATAAAATCTAAATACAAAATATTTTTTTTCTTTTGTCTTGGATTTTCCAACCCGAGTTTTTCTCAAACTGCACACGATATATATTTGATTAAAACCGCTTGGCATGTGGGAATTTCCGTTCGAATAGATAGTTTTGCCATATCAAAGTTAAAAGCTCTTAAATATTTCGAAGATTATGAATTTGCCGATATCGGCTGGGGCGACGAAGATTTTTATCAAACTCCGGATACAAATATTTTCCTCGGCTTAAAAGCTTTGTTTGTACCGACTTCAAGCGTAGTGCGGATTTCCGGAATCAACGCCGGTATTAACAGTTTTATTTCGATTAGCGATTTTGCAGTTAAAGCAAGTTTAACGAATACGCAATTCATTAAACTACTCGACTTTATCGACGCCTCCATCACTAAAAACGAATCCGGCGAATACAGAATTGCATCGAAAAAATATGGTGGAAAAATAATATTCTTCAAATCCGGATTAAAATATCACATGTTTCATACATGCAATACATGGATTGCCGAAGCATTAAATTCTGCCGGATTACAAATCGGCGCTTCCGGAATAATTACGGCGGCACAGCTTTACAGGGAATTAATAAAAATCGGGGAAATAATTAAACCCGTTGAATAATTGATTCCATAAAATTACATTCAACGGTTAAAATAATTCTATTGCGGTTTGGAAGAAACACAGTATTTTACAATCACAGATTTCCGTTCCGTTAATTAAATTCAGAATTTTGTCCTTTGTTTTTGCATTGATAAATTATATTTCTCTGACTATACTTATAATTAATCGATAACAAAATGAAAGTGAAAAAATGATTTATAAATTAGCACGGCTATTAACTATCTTTCTGCTAGCAAATATTTTAATTTGCGGTCAAACAAACAACAAACAAATGAGAGAAAAATCCAAAATGAATGAAAATAAATACGAAACCGCAACATTCGGTTCGGGTTGTTTTTGGTGCACCGAAGCTATTTTCGAACAACTTGAAGGTGTAATCGATGTGACATCCGGCTATTCCGGCGGACATGTTCCCAACCCGACGTACAAGCAAGTTACAACCGGCACAACCGGTCACGCTGAAGTTTGCCAAATCACTTACGATCCACAAATAATTTCATACGACGAGCTTTTAAAGGTTTTTTGGTCGACTCACGACCCTACGACATTAAACCGTCAAGGCAACGACGTCGGGACGCAATACCGTTCGGTAATTTTTTATCATAACGAAAAACAAAAAGAGCTGGCGGAAAAGTATAAAAGCAAATTGGAAGAAGCGAAGATTTTTCCAAATCCGATTGTAACCGAAATCTCGCCGTTTACAAATTTTTATAAAGCGGAAGATTATCATCAAAATTATTACGAGCTTAATCCCGACCAAGCATACTGCAGTTTTGTGATTACGCCCAAAGTGGAAAAGTTCAAAAAAATCTTCAAAAACAAATTGAAAAAAAGATAATTTTTTATTCGATTAATTCCGTAAGCGAATTAAAAACCGGTACATTGCACGAAAGCAGTTTTTCTTTCGATTGGTGACCCGAAGCAAGCAAAACGCTTTGGGCGCCAATTTCTTTTGCCACTTCGCAATCGTGTACGGTATCCCCAATCAGCAAAGTCTTTCCGGGCGGAGCATCAATATTTTTGATTAACTCCATTCCCAACTCCAATTTGCTTGTCGCATAAATATGATCTAACCCGATAACATGTTCGAAAAATTCAAGGATTTTAAAATGGTCGATTATTTCATTTAAAGTATCTTGTTTGTATGCGGACAAAATGGATTGCTTAATTCCTTTGCTTTTCAGATAATTCAACACTTCAAAAGCACCGGCTGCTAAATTGCTTTCGAATTTTCGTTCCTCGTATTCGTCCATCCATTCCTTTCCGACTTTCTCGAAAGACTCAACGGAAAAATCGAAACCGAGCGCCGAGTAATAATTTTCTACAGGAATGGTAAACACCATTCTGTATTTATCCACGGAAAGTTCGGGTAGATTCCGCTTTTTCAGAACATTATTAATGATGTTTACACAAAGCGACACGTCGTCGAAAAGCGTTCCGTTCCAATCCCAAATAATATGTTGAAATTCGGTTATATTCATTCGTATTTATTTTTTGATGCAAGAAATTCATATAGCGCCGCAGGCAAATTCCCTATAAATTTAACAGTAAGCGACATCGTAAGCGGAAAAGCAATTACCCTTTTTTCCTTTTCAATTCCTTTCACGATATATTTTGCCGCTTTTTCTGGAGAAATGATAAACGGCATAGGAAACCTGTTTTTATCCGTCATCGGGGTCTTTACAAATCCCGGTTTAACCGTAATAACTTTAACATTATATTTTTTTAATTCAATGCGTAACCCTTCTAAATATATTGAAGCCGCCGCTTTGCTGGCGCTGTAAAAACTACTGCCGGAATACCCGCGGTTATCGGCAAGACTCGAAATTCCAACTATTGTTCCTTTTTTATCCGGAATAAAATCTTTAACGAGTTGTTCGACCCAATAAATTATTCCCATTACATTCGTCCCGAAAATTTCTTCGGCTAATTTCGAATCGAATTTTTCTATTTTCATCCGGTAAGAAACACCGGAATTTAAGATTGCAACATCAATAAAACCGAATTCTTCTTTTATTTTGTTATAAGCTTCGCTTACTTCGGTTTTGTTGCTTACGTCGCATTTTACCGGAAAAATTTTAAATCCGTCCGTTTCGATTCTTTTCTTTATCAACCTTAACTTTTCAAAATTCCTTGAAACCAAAATCAAATTATTTTTGCCGGCGAGTTCTTCCGCAAGTGCTTTACCTATTCCGCTCGAAGCTCCTGTAATCAAAATATTTTTATTTTCTAATTTCATGCTTGCCCGAAAAATTCCGTTTCGATAATTTGTTTCGCTTTTTCGAAATCGGCTCCTTCAATCCAACGGATTTTGATTCCTTCCCTTTCCATTTTACGGAACCACGTCATTTGACGTTTCGCAAATTTATAAATTGCACTGTTTAATTTCTGAAACATATCGTTGTACGATAATTCTTTTTTCAAATACATCGAAACGAATTTGTATTCCAAACCAAATAATATTAAACGTTCGTGTGAAATACCGATTTTCAATAAATTTTCCACCTCTTCAATCATTCCTTCTTTCAATCTTTTCTTTAATCTTTCGGTTATTCTTTTTCTTAACACGTCGGGACTTATTTTTATTCCTAACACCAAAGAATCGACTTTCAATTTTTCATCGATTGCCTGTTCGGGTTTCTTTTCGGAAATAAGAATTGCCTTTATTATCCGCTCCTTAATTTCCAAGTCGGTTTTGTTATGTAGGTTCGGATTAAGAGACTTCAATTTTTCCCGAAGTTCGTTTACGCTTAATTTTTGTAATTCGGCTATTCTGTTTTTATCGAAATCGACTTCCGGCAAATTATATCCTAGTAACACCGCGCTCAAGTATAATCCGGTTCCCCCGACGAGAAAAGGTATTTTGTTTTTTGCTTTTATTTTCCGGAAAGCTTCGAAAAATTTTTTCTGAAAAACGTATAGATTAAATTCGTCGGCGGGATCAATTATATCGATTAAATGGTAATCTATTTTCTTTCCGTCAATCACATATTCGTTTAAATCTTTTCCCGTGCCGATATCCATAAATTTATAAACTTGGCGGGAATCGGCCGAAATTATTTCTCCGTTGAATTCATTGGCAAGCTGTACGGACAAACGTGTTTTCCCAACGGCGGTGGGACCTAACACGGTTATAAGTTCGTATTGCATTAAAAATTAATCGTTTTGCGTTGCAACGGGCAAAGTTACGGTAACGGTTGTTCCTTCACCCGGCGCGCTTGCAATCGATATTGTTCCACCGTGATCTTCTATAATCTTTTTCGCTATCGATAATCCCAAACCGGAACCGTTCGGTTTGTTGAAAGAAACCAGCGGCTCGAAAACTTTTTCGAGGTTTTCTTTTTCAATACCGACACCTTTATCTTCGATCGATATTGTAACTTTGTCGCCATGATGTTTTGTAGTCAACCAAATATTTCCGCCCTCGGGAAGAGCTTCTACGGCATTTTTAACGATATGATAAAAACTTTGATAAAGTTCTTTTGAATCAACTTTAATATTTGCATCCCGATCCAATTCTTTTACCAAGGTGCAGTCCTTTGCCCGCAAAAAAGGTTCTATCTTGTTTGAATATTCAAACAAAAGGTCATTAAGACTTTGAGCTTCTTTTCTTAAAATAAAACTTCCTTCTGTAAAGCTTGATGTTGTCATTACCAAATCGGCTACTTGATTGAGTTGTTCGAGCAGCATATCGACTACTTGTTTGGCGTCTTTCGGTAAAGTTTTTTTGCTTAAATGTTCCGCATACCGTTTACTTACAAGAATCGGTTTTTTCAAATCCTGACCAATAAAACTACCCATTTTTCCCAAAGAAGATTCACGTTCGGCATCCAACAACCTTTCTACCAAAGAAGCATTTTCCAATGCAATCGCAGCATGATTAGAAAGGGCACTTAAAAACCATTCGTCCTGTTCCGAAAATTTCCCGTTCATACTGTTCAACAACTGCAAGACTCCGATAATTTCATCCCTCTTATTTCTGATCGGAAAACAAAGCATGGATTTTGTTTCGTAACCACTTTCCTTGTCAATCGAACCCTTAAATCTCGGATCACTGTGAGCATCTTCGATGTTTACCGTTTCGCCTTTTTCCGCAACCCATCCGGCAATTCCCTCTCCGAATCTTAATCTGATTTCTTTAATTCCATCTCCCGTTAACACTTTCGACCAGAGTTCGTTTGTATCGTTATTAACAAGGTACAGCGTTCCTCTATCGGCGTTGGTTAAATCGAGTGCAACATCAACAATGTTTTTCAAAACGTCATCCAATTTGATATTGGAATTGACAAGTTGTGCCGCTTTGATTATCATTTCAAATTTTTCATTTGACATATCGGGTCCTCCTGCTCCGGTTTTAAATTCGTTTTCGGATTCAAGACTTTCTTTAACTTGTGAGTGATCAACAAGATCATCCGAAGGTTCGCTTTCTTCTTTGGTTTCCAAATCATCAAGCAGATTTTCCACTTCGTTAACATCTCGTAAATCTTCTATATTCGAATCTCCCGTTTGTTTAAAACGTTCATCGGATTGAGTTTTTTCTTCCACGTCCGTTTCCTCCGTCGATTTTTCGGATAAATCATTGGCTTGACTTGTTTCTTCAACCATTTGTTTTGCAGCGTCTATTAATTTTTCTTCCATTAAATCGTCAATATCATCACTATCCGTTTGTTCGAACCCGTTTTCTCGAATCGAACCGATTTTTTCCGTTATACTTTCGGATATATCCAAGTCAGTTTCCGAAAATTCACCATCTGAAGTCAGCTCGTCGGGAACATCCTCGGTTAGTTCGTCGATGCTTACCGATTCCATTTCTATGTCAATGTGCTCGGCATCAGATTCATCAATTGCCTCATCCAAAATATTTTCAACTAGTTTTTCGTCCACGAATTCTTCAACATAGCTGGAATCGTCCACCGGAGTGTTTATCGACAGATTGATTGCAACTCCGTGGTCAAGTTCTATCAGTTTATCGATTTCCGGTTTAGTCAGTTTAATCAAATAAGAATCGGCAATGGCAACGGCTGTGGTTTCCCTGTTAACTTCCCTTAAAAATTCCTCTTCCCCGAAAAATTCATTCGGACCGAATACGTTGGAAATTGTTTTTTCCACATTTTTTCTTTTTAGAACATTAACTTCGCCGCTTACCACAAGGTAGATTCCTTCGGTTTTGTCGTCTTCCTTGTAAAGAATTTCACCTTCTTGTAAAGTAATTATTTCACCCTGAATATCATTCAAATCGAACTTCGAGATTTCGATATTCTCCAGCAATTTGTTGCTCGACAAAGCCGTTAAAAGTTGATTTTCCATAACTCTCGGGTTATTCGTTTTTTAATGTTTGTAAAAATACAGAAAATGTGTTTTCACTCAAAAACTCATTAATTATACTTAAATTTGATTATTTATAACTTAAAACGCAAGAAAAAACGGAAAACCGGAATATTCCGTATAAACCGCAATTATTCTCTTTTGCCCGTTCGTTTTCAAATCGCTTTATTAAAGTAAACGATTAATGAATGGAAATATAGGCTTTATTATGTTAAATTTGGGCTCGTTTATAAAATCATTTTGTTTATTCGCATTGAATCTTTTTTATACAATCAACATCCAATTTAATGAACGATAAAGAGTTAATTGAAAAGGCGAAGAAAGGCGACAATAAAGCGCTGACCGAACTTGTGAAAAAGTACGAGCAGACCGTTTACAACTTTGCGTTTAAGATTTGCAGAGACAAGGAAAGAGCCGAACATACGATGCAAGAAACT
>CAZKKI010000031.1:0-40212 GCA_964553325.1 uncultured Melioribacteraceae bacterium
TGAGTATATATTGTCACCAAGTATGTCATCCCCGTTGTCGAGATTTCCGTTATCGAATAATGTAATTAGTTTAATTAAATTTTCACCTTCAACTTTCATTAATTGAATTACGGTATCGGCTAATTCGAGATTTGACGGGATTTCAATTTTTACAACCACATCCGTTGTCGTGTTAACTAGTATAACATCCGGGGAAATTTGTAGGGTACCGATTGAAATAGGTTGTTGTTGTTCGGGTGTTGTGGGGGAATCTTCATCTTTACAGTATTGGAGAAGTAAACTGATAAACAGAAGAAATAAAGAAAATGCTACTTTGTATTTGCGGTTGTTCATATTTCCTCCTTTAACCATTAAAATATTTTAATTATATATATATAATATTAAACGAATAATATTATTTTACAAATATAAAAGGAAGAAGCAATAATCAAACTCAAGATAAGATAAAAAAGTATGAATATCAATTAGTGCATAATGAAACCGGATCGTATTTGGATATGACAAGACAAATTATTTTTTCCCAATCCAGCATTTTATTTCTTTTTTTATATCGTCAAGGTGTTCCAGTTTAATTTTTCGTTTAGTGCCGTAATACCATTTTATCGTTTCTGGCTCCACTTTTCTTTTGTCTTTTTTGAAACTGCGTAAAATTTTAATGCGCCTTACCAATTCGGTTAGATAATCATCCGTAATAAGTCCGGGAATACCGATAATACAACTGAATTTTTCAAGCGGTTTGTAGAAAATCATTCCTGTAAACACATCTTGATAGTTTAGGTGTTCTTTCTCTTTGTAGTAATCGAAAAAATCTTTCCCGAAAGGTGAGCCCTTGAAATCGAAACCTGCATCTTCAACTTTTGCAAGTTTAAATGCCGCATCCCATTTCCCGTTTTGAATTGCATGATATTTATATTCCCGGAAAATTAAATTGTTCACGTAAACGTTGGCAATCCGGCCTTTGTATTTTTGAAATAAAAATTTTCCCATTTGATATCCGGATGGATCGAACACATCGTTAAATGCGTGTTCGTAATTCATTATTATCAAAGCCTTTTTTCTGTTCGAGTGAATTTGGAGCGAATCGTAAATATGTATTATTTGCATTGCCATAATGCTATCGCGAATAATTCTACCGTTGTTAATTAGTCTTGTGCGCCACATTCTGGAGAGGTCGTTTGTATCTTTTATGTCGTACCAGTTCCAAGGAATATCGGAAGGATACCAATTAATTTTTTTTTCCGAAGGTAACCGGTTGTTTACGTAGTACATGTTTTTAAGAAAAATGTGATAATTATATTTTTCCCAAACGGGCCATAAACAAGAATTGCGTTGAATTTCCAATGCGCGTTCCGTTACTTCTTTGGAGGTTAGATTTTCGGACATTACAAGTTCATCCAATTTGGGTTTAATGGAACTAACACCGATTTCCGTAAAAAGATTACCTACGCTGTCGATAAAATACTGAGAGCTTACAATATCGGTATAAAGATTATACTGTACCGTATCGCCGTGGTGTCGCTCGCAAAGCATAACCAAATCGTATTTTTCGAAAAGGCTGAGAACATAATCTTTCGCTGTTGTTTTATTTTTTACGATAAAATTAACATACGGTGTTATGTCTTCTTTCGGAAGAATACAGTGGTTTTGCTCGCATGAGGAAAGAAAGGACAAAATGATTCCGACTAAAATTAATTTTTTCATTTTGAAATTTATATTAATTTAACAATTAGCCGGAGTTAAATAAATTTATTATACAAAAATTAAAGCAAACTTTAAAAGGTTTTTTCCGTATATTAACATCCGTTATTTCAGTATTGTTGTTAGTCTTTTTTCCATTCCGAGCTTTCTAACCAATAAGAAGAAATCACAATAGAATTTAATTAAAAACAGTTGAATATAAATCGGTGTTTTTTCCGGTTTAATTCCACAAGGAAAGAATAATGAGTAAATTTAATGAATTGGAAATCCGCAACGAATTAAAAAAAGCGGTAAAAGATTTGGGTTTCGAAGTGCCGACGCCCATTCAGAAAAAAGTAATTCCACTGCTGTTGGAGAAAAATGCCGATATTGTAGCTCTGGCGCAAACCGGAACGGGAAAAACGGCGGCTTACGGTTTGCCGTTAATTCAAAACCTGAATCTGCGTTCGAAAAAAGTTCAAGTATTAATTATTAGTCCTACAAGAGAACTCTGCGTACAAATTTCAAAAGATATTTCCGCGTATGCCAAATATTTGCCTAAAGTAAACGTAACTCCGGTTTACGGCGGGTCCAGTATGGAAAAGCAAATTCAAAACATTAAAAAAGGAAGTCAAATAATTTCCGCAACCCCGGGGAGATTAAACGATTTGATTAACAGACGAGCGATCGATGTTTCTACCGTTAAGACCATCGTTTTGGATGAAGCCGATGAGATTTTAAACATGGGATTTAAAGAGGAGCTGGATGCGATATTGAGTAAAATTCCCTTGGAAAGACAAACACTGTTGTTTTCCGCTACCATGCCCGATCATCTTATGCATATAGCAAAAAAATATATGCGAAAACCTTTACACATAACCGCAGGCAAAAAAAACACAGGCGCCGAGAATGTTGAACATCATGTATACTTTGTGCATTCGCGCGATAGATACATTGCCTTGAAAAGAATAATGGATTTTTATCCGGACATTTACGGAATTGTATTTTGCAGAACCAGACGGGAAACACAGGAAATTGCCGATAGACTTTTGAACGACGGATACGATGCGGATGCTTTGCATGGCGATCTTTCACAGTTTCAAAGAGATATTGTAATGAATAAATTCCGAAACAGACATCTGAAAATTTTAGTTGCTACCGATGTTGCCGCCCGTGGGCTCGATGTTAATAATCTTTCGCATATAATTAATTATAATCTTCCGGAAGATTTGGAAGTTTACACGCACCGCAGCGGAAGAACAGGGCGCGCAGGTAAATCCGGAATTTCGATTGTGATCGCCAATCTTAAAGAGAAAGGGAAACTCCGACAGTTGGAAAAAACACTGAATAAAAAATTCGAGAAAAAGAAAGTTCCGACCGGAAAGGAAATTTGTAAAAACCAGCTATTTAATCTTGTTAATAAAGTGGAAAACGTAAAAGTTAAATATGAAGACGTTGAAGAGTTTTTACCGGAAATTTATGAGAAGCTGGATTGGATGAGCAGGGAAGAGTTGATTAAACGGTTTGTTTCGGTTGAGTTTAATAGATTTTTGGATTATTACAAAAACTTACCCGATTTGATTGACCCCGAAGATGTAAAAAAACGATTTGCCGGAAAAAACACCGGCGGTACGTTCACAAGATTCTTTTTGAATATCGGGAAGAGGGAAGATTTAAAACCCGTACGATTAATCGGATTGATAAACGATTTAACGGGGATTAGAAATATCCCCGTCGGTGAAATCGAGATTCAGAAAAACTTTACTTTTTTTGAAGTCGGTTCGGAATTTGCCGATGCGGTTAAAAAAGCATTTAACAAAGCTAGTTATAAAAAACGCAGATTGGTTTTGGAAATTGCAGAAAAACAAAAGAGCGGAAGAAGCGGCGGTAATAAATTTTCTTCTAAAAGAAAAAAGAACAAACCGAAAAAGAATAAAGTGTATTTTAACTAATATATATTAAAGTATCCAAGTGTGTTCCGAAGAGTTGCCAAAATTTGAACAAATAGTTTTTGTCACTTTCAAGTTCCATTGAATCGGTAATTTGAATTTTTTTGTAGAAAGAATAAAAAATAATATGCTTGGTAGAAAATAATGAAATTTATATACTTACACATTTAAGTAGTTAAAATTAATACATGTTTGCATAATAACAATATGAGGAATCCACGAATGAATAAGAATTATATTGTTATTTTTCTTTTGTTATTAAGCGTCGAAACGTTTTGTATAGATTCACTACATGTGGAAGGCGAAAACTTTGTAAACGATCGAGGGGAAATAGTAAGATTATGGGGCGTTAATGTAGTTGCTTTTTATCCCGATCATCAGACCGCCATTAAGTTTGCCGAAAATTTAGCTGCTCATGGAATTAATTGTGTTCGTTGGCATCATATGTTGAGGTACAGCAGCGATTGGAATTGGAACTCCGGCATTTATGCGTTGGTTACTTATGATAACGATTCCCGTACACCGAATGCCGAAGCGTGGGACAGATTCGATTTTTTGAATGCGGAATTGGAAAAACGCGGAATTTACATAATGCTTAGCGGGCATTGGACACGCGAATACTTGCCTGGCGATGTCGATATTTTGCAAACCGACACACAAGATAGAACTGAATGGATGAACGCAATGCAATCGCTTAATGAACTACCGTGGGATCATTCCATCGATAAACGTAAAATGCTTGTAACGTTCGATGAAAGATGCGCCAGACTTGACGAGGAATTTATAGAATATTTGCTTAACCATGAAAATCCCTACATGAATAATTTGAAGTATAAAGATAACCCGCAAGTTTTAACTTTTGAGATGCTCAATGAATTTTCATCCGAATACACAATTTATATGGGAAACCGATTCGATAATTCCGGTTTGGAGTATTGGCACGATAAACTGCAGCAAAAATTCGATCAATATTGCGATAGTATCGGCGTAAGCAAGTTCACGATTTACGATCCCGTTACGAGTGCGCAAGAACGGGCGCGTTCCGATTTTTTAATTAAGTTGGACAGAGATTATTTTACTCGTATAAAAGAATTTATTATGTCGTTAAATCCGACAAATAACATGAACATAACATTCTCGAATTTGTGGAGAGGAGAAAGAAGCGCCGAATTACTTTCCGAAGTTGCGTCGTATATCGAAGATCACATTTACCCCGATCCGTTTGTTGTTGGACAAAGGGAAGATTTTGTTTATCAATTATCGAATTATCTTTTTCAGAGCGGAAAACCTTATGTGGTGGGCGAGTTGAATATGTACGAATGGGATGTTCCGGCTATGAGAAATCATCGCACCATGTTGTATTTGACGGCTGCGGTATATGGCGCTTTCCACAATTGGTCCGGCATTGTCTGGTTCGCATGGAACCATGGAGACCGATACGTAAATAGCGACGGACTCGGAGTTTATTCCGCGCTTGAACCTCCCGACGATGTAATCATAGGCGGTATAATTCATGATGAATCCGTCAGAGCGCATTTCAGAACCGCCGGTACTATATTTAAAAGAGGACTGGTTTCAACTTCAATCGATCCTAAAGTATTGTGGGTAGATGAAACTTATATGCCGTATTATCCTTGGCCGGTTCCGCCTATGTACAAATTCAAACCGGGTTGGCAAAATATTCACAGCATCAGAAAGATGTACGGCGATAAGCCCGCCGACCAAGATATTTCCACAATGATGACGGAAAATCCGCCTCACCCGTATATTTCCGATACGGGCGAAATATTAATGGACACAACGAAAAAACAAATATCGTTTAGTACGGATAAAGCGGAAGGATTTAGCGGATATTTGAATGACGGTACACCTCAAAATTTAAATGTTTTAAGTTTTTCCGAAACCGAAGGGTTCGCAACCGTAATGATTGTTGCGGCGGACGACAAAGACTTTTCGGCAAGCGACAGTTTGATTGTAAGTCGGACTTATTTATTGAACGGCCAAACAACAAACGGCCCAAACATCACCTTATCGCAGCTTAAACCGGAGAGCGGAAGTTATAAATGGTATATCAAATATACAAAGCCGCAAAACGGCGGTAATACTTACAAGCTGTTACCGATGAACGCACAAGGGAAAATTGAATTGCCAAACACAAATTGGGTGGAATGTGAATTGATTTACTCAGATCAAATTACTTCGGTAAAGGATAACGAAAGTCGTAAATTGGGAAAAGGAGAATTGAAATTCTATCCCAATCCGTTTTACGGTGCGGCTACCGTGGAGTTAACGGCATTCGAATCGCCGGTTACGATAAGAATATTTGATGTACTCGGACAGTTGATTTATGAAAAAAAACTCAATGAAAAAATCGGGAGCGGCGAGAAAGTAACGTTTAGGATTGATAGCAAAGAACTAAATCTTAACAATTCCGGTATCTTTTTTATTTCGGTGAACAACGGAAAAACCAAACACGTTAAAAAAATAATTAATTTGCGTTAAGAAAATTTGCAAATCCGTATTTGCTTAGCTGTAATGCTCGCTAGTTTTAATCGGACGGGCATTTAAAGTTTTGTAAGCTATTTCACGTAAATTAAAGTATCCAAGTATGTTCCGCCGAGTTGCCAAAATTTGAACAAATAGTTCTTGCCTCTTTCAAGTTCCATCGAATCGGTTATTTTCATGTTTGAAATAACTTGAAAGCATGTGGCTTCCTTTAATATTTTGGTGTAATATTTAACGTAAACCGTGTCGCCCGAAATTTTCATTTCTCTGCGGTGAAATTCGTGACAAGGTGTTGGAATCGATAAATAAACGTCAAGGGTAAGCTGTCCGTTTCTGTTTCCTAAAACTTCAATTTTTGTTACGCTTGCCCAAAGATCGTAGTTGTATTTTTCCGGTTCGAGTGCGGAACAGGAAAACAAAGTAATTATTAAAAGAATAAATCCGACTATTTTTTTCAATGAAACATCTCCCTAAAAGTTTAGTATTCTATTTCAACCGGATCGTTTTCACTTTCGATTTTAAACCACTCGTCATCGGTAAATTCCATATCGGTGATTTTATCGATCGGTAATTTTAAATATTTCCCGTGAGCCGTAACTGCAACTTTTCCGTCTTCCAAAATAATTTCACCGGTGCCTTCAAACATTCGGGAAGTTTCGTTTGTTATTCTCGCAACAACTTTTAATTCTTGATTTAACGGAATCGGTTTGCGGAATTTCAAATTTAAATCGAGTGTAACGCCCCAAATATTTTTGTCATTAATTAACATTGCCCTGCCTATTGTTTCATCAAGAATTGTGGAAGCAATTCCGCCGTGCAACCTTCCCGGATAACTTTGGTGATATTCGCTGGGATGAAAAATTGCAACCAAGTCACCGTTTTCCATTTCGTAAAACGATGCTTTTAATCCGAATTTGTTGTTGATTCCGCAAACAAAACACATTTTGGAATTGTTTTGTTTTTCTACAACGTGATGTTTCATGATATAACCGAAAAATTATTTTTTAACGGTTATAAGTTACAAAATAGAAAGGGAAATGATAAGACCGAAAGCGGGTATAAAAAAATAAAATTCGGTCGGAAAAAAGTTAAGCTTTAATACCGGATTTTTCCTCTAAGGTTCTGACCAAAGTATCCATCAAAACATCGTTTTGAACGGGTTTGGTAAGGAATACATCCACTCCGGCTTTGTAAGCATTGTCTTTATCGCGTTGAAATGCGTGTGCCGAAAGCCCCACGACCGGCAAATTTTTATATTCTTCCATTTCTCGTATTTCACGTGTCAGTTGCAATCCGTCTTTTTTTCCACGGAGTGAAATATCCATCAAAATAATATCGAATTTGTGCTGGTCGAGTTTTTCGTAAAACGTTTCGGCGGAATCGCAAATTTCCAAATCGAATTTTCTTTTTAAAAATATTTGCAAGAATTTCTGATTTTCGTAATCGTCTTCAACGATCAAAAGTTTGGGCTTATTTTGTACCGAATCGCTCATTTTCCAAAACCTTTTTTAATTTATACCTATTATCGTAAAATTTTATTTTTGTTTAATAATAATTTGTAAAATTTTTATACCAAATTAAATGATTAAATATCCTCTACGCAAGTATAATCATTTAATTTAAAATAATTATTCTTTTAAAAATGTATAAGAAAAATTCCTTAATTTATTATCGGGAAAGTAAAACAAAAGATTAGGGGTAAAAAATGAAATACAGAAAATTGGGAAAAAGCGATATAGAAGTTTCCGAAATCGGTTTGGGATGCTGGACGATGGGCGGTTTGAATTGGCAAAACGGTGTTTCCATCGGTTGGGCGGATGTAAACGAAAGCGAAATTGCCGAAGCTATAAATTATGCTATCGAACACGGAGTAAATCATTTCGATAACGCCGATGTTTACGGTAACGGGCGGGCGGAACGGATGTTAGCAAGAATTTTAGGAAACCGTACAAACGATTTTATAATTGCCACAAAAGTCGGCTGGTTCCCGGGTACGGCCGAACACGCATACGATCCGTTGCACATTCGTCACCAATGCGAACAGTCTCTTAAAAACCTGAACAGGGATTATATCGATTTATATTATTTCCATCACGGGAATTTCGGGGAAAACGATATGTATTTGGATGATGCGGTAGAAATTATGTACAGGTTAAAAGAAGAAGGCAAAATCAGATTAATCGGTCAGTCGGCTTATTCGAACGAAGATTTTTTGAGACTTGTACCCAAGGTTAAGCCCGATGTATTGCAGAGTTCGGCCAATGCGATTGACGATCACTACCTTGCCGACGGTACGCCGGTTAGAAAATTGCTTGAAGAAGAACAAATGTCGTTTGTAGCGTTCAGTCCGCTTGCACAAGGTTTGTTACTCGATAAATACAAAAAAGAAAATCCCCCGAAATTTGAAAGCGGCGATCATCGTACACGATCCGATAAATTTAAACCCGAGTATTTGGCATGGCTCGAACCGAAATTAGCCAAAATAAAAGAAAAGTTCGGCGGTACAACGGAAGACCTTGCCCGTGTTGCGCTTCAGTACCTTTTGCATTATAATGTTGTCGGGTCGGTAATTCCGGGTTTTAGAAATTTAAATCAAGTTAAAACAAATTTAAGTGCTGCCGATAAACCTTTAACCGACGAGGAGTTTGAATTTGTAAAATCCGTTTTTTCGGATGAATAAAACTACCAGCCGATAAAAAAAGGCGGTGCAAGTAGAATAAGTCCTAGCAGAAACAAAATAATTTGTAACGGTAAAATCCACTTCGCCCAAACCGGCCAGGGTATTTTTGCCAGCGATAAAATTCCCATTGTAACTGCGGAAGTGGGAATAATTAAATTTGTGAAGCCGTCGCCCAGTTGAAATGCCAAAACAGCGGTTTGTCTCGAAACGCCAACCAAATCGCTTAACGGCGCCATTATCGGCATTGTAAGAGCCGCTTGACCGCTTCCGGACGGTACGAAAAAGTTTATTGCCGTTTGTACGGCAAACATTACTTGGGAAGAAACAACAGGGTGAAAATCTTTTACCGGTTCGGATAAATAAAATAAAACCGTGCCGATTATTTTTCCGTCTTCGGCAATTACCAAAATGGCGCGCGCCAACCCGATTATTAATGCGGTTGCAACCAAATCTTTTGCACCGTTTACAAATGCTTCGGTAATTTCTTTTGTTTTGAGTTTTCCCAAAATTCCCACGGCAATTCCCATCGCAAAAAATAATCCGCTGATTTCTTCGATGTACCATCCGTATTCCAAAACTCCGATAACAAGAATGACTAAACCGATTAAAAATGTGAATAACACCAATTTGTGGGATAAATCCAAACTTTCAAAGCTATCGATTTTTTCTCTGTTCAATGTGGAGTGTTTTTGTTTGTCGGATTCGTAAACCGGACTTAATGCAGGATTCGCTTTAATTTTAGACGCATACCGCATAACGAAAATTATAGCAACCGCAGTAACGATGAACCAAACTATAATTCTATACGGCATTCCGGAAAAAAGCTGTAAGCCCGCAATTCCCTGTGCAATACCGACGGTAAACGGATTTAAAAACGCACCGGCAAATCCTACGCCTGCACCTATGAAGGGAATTGCAACACCGGTGATTGAATCGTATCCGAGCATTAAAGCCATCGGTACGAAAATTAAGATGAACGGAATTACTTCTTCACTCATACCGAAGATTGCTCCGCCGAGCGAAAACAGAGTCATAAAAATCGGAATCAAAAACATTCTAACCGATTTGTGATTCTCATGGGCTTTTACAACGGCCGATATTCCCGCGGTTACGGCTCCGGTTTTTTGAAAAACCGAAAACGCACCGCCGACGATTAATACGAAACCTATAATCAATGATGCGCGTACAATGCCTTTTATCGGAGCTGTTAAAACGTCGTAGATTCCTTGCGGATTACTTTCAACCTTGTGGTATGAATCCGGTACGATTATTTCTTTACCGTTAACAATATTTTTTTCGAATTCACCTGCGGGAATTATCCAAGTTAAGGCGGCAACCAAAACGATAAGGGAAAAAATAATCAGAAATGTGTCGGGAGTTCCGGCTTTTTTATTTTTCATCCGTTTTTGCTTTCTTTTTCAGTAAAAAGAGTAATTCTATTGCGAGCAGAAAATAAAACGGAACATATTCCACAATGTAAACCCAAGTGTATTCCGTCCAAACATCCGCCAGCGGAGTTAAATTGGTTAAATTTATTGTGAAAAATAATGATAATACCGAATAAAATCCGAAGAACGGATTAAGCGCTGCAAGGTAACCCAAGTACCACGGATATAAAGTTGCGGCGAATACAGTAAAAGCAATAAATACGGAATATGCGGCTTTAAGGAAATCGGTGTATTTTGCGGAGATTATCAAAACGGTCAGAACAAATAATACAGCCGTAATTTGTCTCGCAAGAAGTCCGTTTTCAAAAATTCCGTTAAGAAGGGAATAAACCGAACCGTTAAAACTCCAGTTTTGAAGATAGGTGAAAAACGATTGGTTAATCGGTCTACTTTCGGGAATAAGCGGGTAAAGTAAAATTAACGACGTAACAAGAAAAATTGTGGTGAAGACCGATATTTTCTTTAACCCTAATTTTTTTAGAAGAAGAGGGAATGTAAAAATCGGAATCATCTTTGTTATTACCGATAAACTGAAAACAAAAGCCGCTTGAATATGCCTCTCCGAAAGAATTAAATATACAAATACGATGAAAAACATTATTCCTACGGCATCGATGTGTGAATTTATAAAGTATTCCATTATCGGAAGCGGAAGCCAGGCATAAAGAATAACGTACGAAGGATTTTGATTGCGGAGTTCGAAAATTTTAACAAGAAAAATTAACGTGAAAAATTCGCATAGCAAATAGATTAATTTCATTCCCCAATCCGATTCTCCGGCAACGAGATAGTTAAACAGAAAAACTGCTTGTGCAACAGTGGGATAAATTGAAGTCATGTGCGGAAATGTTACTTTGTCGGATAATTCCGTTGTTCGCAAATGGTTTAATTCGGGACTGTCGGGTGCGGCTTCGAAAGGATTGAATCCGTGTGCGAGAATTTTCCCTTCCCAAATATATCTGTAAACATCGTCCGAAGTTGACGGTACCGTTGGAATTAACGTAATACGGAACAATAAAGCGAAAAAGATAATTACCGTTGGCGTTGCGCCTAACTTAAATGTTTTACCGGCTTTTTGAATTAAGTTGTTCTTAAATTTTATATTTCTGTTTTTTACCAAAAAGTATGCAATTAGGAACAGAATAAAAACGGAAGCATAAATTACCATATACAAAACAATGGCGGGTTCGGAATTTTGTAAAATTACAAAAGTTAAAAACAGGAATTCTATTACAATTCCGATTATCAGCAACCGAGAGGCGGAATTTGTTTTTTGTTTATTTTCTTCGTGCAAAATCGGTTTTATCCTTAATTATTTTAATTCAACTCAAAATAAAAAAGAAAGAAGCAAGAGGCAAGGCACTGAAAATTACGATACGAAAAAATTTTAATTTCTTTATTAATTTGGAAAATGTGTTCGGAGAAACCCGGCACCTTTGAAATACCGGGTTTCGCAAATTTTATTGGTTATTCGTCTTCAAATATTTTTATAACGGGTTCTTGTCCGTCCAAAGAAAAACCTCTGAACATGCTTTTCGTATTGAACGGCATTGCAATGTTGCCGTATTTATCGATGGCGATTATTCCGCCGTCCCCGCCGGCTTTAACCAATTTATCCAGAACAACTTTTTCCGCGGCATTTTTCAACGTAAGATTTTTGTATTCCATTAAAGCCGAAATATCGTATGCAACAACATTGCGAATAAAAAATTCGCCGTGACCCGTGCACGAAACTGCGCACGTGTTGTTGTTTGCGTAAGTTCCGGCTCCGATAATGGGCGAATCCCCGATTCTTCCGAATCTTTTGAATGTCATTCCGCCCGTTGATGTTGCAGCTGCAAGATTGCCGTTTTTATCCAATGCCACACATCCTACCGTCCCGAATTTTTGTTCCGGATTAAAAACAATTTCGGCACTTTCTTTTTTCATTCTCTCTCTTTTTACTTTTTCATAATAATTCCAGCGGTCTTGAGTGAAAAAGTATTTATTATCAACAAGCTTTATTCCTTGCTCCTTTGCAAATGTTTCGGCACCTTCACCCGAAAGCATAACATGCGGGGATTTTTCCATCACGAGTCGGGCTAAACTTATGGGATTTTTAATATGTTTAACCCCGGCAACCGCACCGGCATTTAAAGTTTTTCCGTCCATTATCGAAGCATCCAGTTCGTTTGTACCTTCTGCGGTAAATACGGCTCCCTTGCCTGCATTGAAAAGCGGGGAATCTTCCAAAATATTTATTACCGATTCAACCGCGTCCAGAGCTGTACCGCCGTTCGATAGAATCGCGGAACCTTTAGCGGTAGCTTCTTTTAGTTTGGAGATATATTGATTCTTTTTTTCTTCCGAAAATGTTTTCGGATTTATATATCCCGCTCCGCCGTGAACCACCAAACCGAATTCCGCTTTACGATGAGGTTCTTCTTCTACTTTTTTCAAACAAGCGGTTGCGGATAAAATCAACAAAATAGAAATGGAAATAAGCGTTCTTTTCACTTCATTTTATCCTTCAATTTGTTAGATGTATGAGATAATTAAGTAATTCGCCTTTATTGGCATCGGTGTTTTCCGGTTTTTTAAAAAAGTCGTTTGTGAAAAAACCGCGTTCAATTAAAACGCCTTTGTTGTTTTTAATAAATTCCGCTACCGAATTTACCGGAATAACACGGGAAACTCCATATTTATATTTGTAATCCCGTTTTACATAAATTCTGCCTTCGTAAGGAATATTGGGATTGAACGATTTTTGATCGATCGGTTTTAACAAAAAACGTTTTTCGGCAAAGGTGGATTTGATAATTCCCACCAACTCGAAGTTGGGCACACCGTCTCTGATTGCAAAAACCGGACCTCCGCTGAAGCCACGGTTAACAACCGCATCTATTAAAAAATAATCAACGTTTTTTTTCAGCGGTTTGCTTACCAATCCTTTCGTGATAAGTTTATTGTTTAACGGATATCCGAAAAGGTAAACCAAGGATCCCCAATTCAATTCATCCGGATTGCCGATCGGGAAATCCAACGAGTGTAATCTCATCAGATTTTCGGGTGAAAAAGTGTTACCGACCAAAGCAAGGTCCATGTCGCGATCTTTTGCAATAATATCGACAACAACGCCGTCGCTGAGTTCCGGTAAAAAGTTGGTTTGTTTAACTTTTATTATTACACTTTCAACAAATTCGGAAAGCGTACCGTCTTTATTAATAAAATACGTAACGGTAGTGTCGGGAAAATCCAATAAATGAGCGCACGTCAGCAAGAGTGCATGTTTATCATCGGTATAAATTACTGTTCCCGTTCCGGCAAAAGTGTCGTGAAAATGTTCTATTTGCAAAGCGCTGTTTTTAATCTTATTGAAATTGTGTTTTTCGAAACGGATTTTCTGCGCTCGGGAAAAGATGTAAGCTTCGAAAAATGCCATTGAGTTTATGAGTTTTACCGAACCGAGAATCTCTTCGAAACTTTCCGACGCATCGGCATACGGAAATTCCCCGTCGTATTTGCCGTCTTTTAATATGTTATTCTCCAATTTGGTAATTGTTGTGCTGCAACCGCAAATAAGTATTACTACCGGAAAGATTAGAAAAGATAAGTAAATTTTTTTTGAAGTCATTTTCCGTTAAAGTTAAGTGACGGGTTAAAACAATAGTAATCAAAAATTGTATTAATTTCAAACCGTTGTAAAAAGCTGTATCGGTGTATTTGAAAATTTCGGGAGAGCCGAATTTACGATTTGCTTATGGAGTCATAAACCGACCCGATATCTTTTGCCGAAGGGAAAAACCCAAGTATTTTGCGAAGGACATTATCAACAACGGAATCGGGACAAGAGGCTCCGCTTGTAAGAATTATTTTGGCTTTCTCTTTCTGCGGAATAAATTTATGGGAATGTTTTTCGTTTTTCGAATGAATATCGAAATGGTAAATTTCTTCTTTCGAAATGATTTTGGTTTCATCGTTAATAAAAAAAGTGTCGAATTTTTGTTCCAGTAATTCTACTATGTGCGAAGTATTCGAGCTTTTGTAACCGCCTACAACAATAGCAATATCGGCGTTTGTGTTCAGTAATCCGTATGTAGCTTGTTGGTTGTCGTTTGTGGCGTAACAAAGTGTATCGCGTGTATCGGCAAAATGATATTTTATGGTTTCTTCCCCGAATTTTTCAACCATTGTTTCTCTGAACAAATCTGCTATCTCTTGCGTTTCCGAAGCAAGCATCGTTGTTTGGTTGACAATCCCGACACGGTCGAGGTCTTTCTTCGCATCGAAACCTTCGGAATATTTACCCTTAAAAATTTCGTAAAATTTTTGTCGTTCGGTTTCGTTTAGAATAATCGACCGTAGTTTTTTCGCTTCTTCCAAATCTCTTACGATTACGGAAGGAGCCGATTTATTACTGTGCGAAAAAGTTGCCCTTGTTTCTTCGTGTTTGTGTTTACCGTGAATAATAATTGTATATCCTTGATTTCCCAATACTTCCGCCCGGTTCCAAACTTTTTCGACGAACGGACAGGTGGTGTTGTACTTCCTCGTATCGATGCCTTTGCTTTTTAGCTTTTCTTCCGTTTCCACACTTGTGCCGAAAGCGGGAATGATAACAATATCGTTGCCGTTTATTTCATCCCAATCGATAAACATATTTCCTTGGGTGTCCATAATAAATTCGATTCCGTGTTCCATAAGATCCCGGTTTACCAACGGGTTGTGAATCATTTCGCTCAGCAGAAAAATTCTCTTCCCGGGATTTTCGTTTATAATTTTGTAGGCGATTTCAATTGCGTTTTCCACACCGTAGCAAAATCCGAAGTGACGGGCGATAAAAAAGGAAACGGGACCGAAATCAAGTTCGGTAGGTGAGTAATCCCTTTTTTTCGGATCTTCTTCTTTGCGTTTCGTTTTGATTAAAGAAATAATGGAACTTTTGTATTGTTCCGGAATATCAAATTTTTTCATATTAAATTATTTTAATTTTTACTTGGTGTAGTATCGACCGTAAAAGAAACCCTTAAATTCTCCCAATCGATGTTTATATCTGCTGTGTAAGGAGTTTTGTAATCTATGCTGAACATCAAGCGTTCCCGAAACGGGTGTTTTACCGGTTTAACTTTGAAACGAAGTAAATCTTCTTCCGGATCGTATTTAAATGCTCCCCATTGATTGGGAACTTTATTCAATATGATTGTCCATTCTTCCGGATCCGGAATTGTAAATAATGCATATTTACCTTTCGGCACAAAGTGACCGTTGACCTTTACATCGGTACTGAATTCGATTGTGGTCGCTTCGTTTGCACCGGTTCTCCAAACTTTGTTGTAGGGAACAAGTCCGCCCCAAATTTTTCTTCCTTTTACGCCGGGTGTTCCGTATGTAATTGTAATGTCGGTATATCCGACGGTTTGACCGACGAAAGCTTTCGGACTTAATCTGGGCGGTTCCTTTTCTTGCGAATAAATGTAACCGGAAAGGAAAAGGGTTATGAAAAATAATTTTGCGAAAAGTTTGAAAGTGTATTTCATTTCAATTAAAAGTTTAGTTAAAGTTTTTATTTTCTCGGAACCACAAAGATATTAAGTAATAATTGAAAAGTCAGTACAATTTTACGTGGACAGGAAAAGTCTTTAAGCGTTCAATATTTTTGCGATTTTAGGTTTCATTCCCTCAATTCCTTGTAAACCGCCGGTATGTACGGCAATAACCGTAGCACCATTTTCAAAACGGTTGTTTTTTGCCAAGTCGTAAATTCCGTACATCATTTTTCCCGTATAAACCGGGTCGAGCGGTATTCCGTTCAATTTTTCAAATTCGTTAATAAAATCGATTAATTCGCGGTTGATTTTTGCGTATCCACCGAAATGATAGTCCAATTCAAGCTTCCAATTCCCGAAAGTTTTGCCTGTGAATTCTTTGACTAAATTGTAAATATTCCGATTCAGAAAACCGGCACCTTTTAAAACGGGAAAGCCGATCGCATTTTTTTCGCCGTTCAAACCGGAAATGATTCCCGCCAAAGTTCCGCCCGTACCGCAAGCCGAACAAATATAATCGAAGTCGATATCAATATCGCTTACAATTTCCGCGGCGCCCTTTATTGCCAATAAATTCGTTCCGCCTTCCGGCACGAGGTAAATGTTTCCGAATTTGTTATAAATCGATTCAATGAAATCCGCATCGTATCTGCGCCGGTATTCTTTTCTGCTGACGTAATGTATTTCCATTCCGTTTTCTTTTGCAAAAGTTAAAGTGGGATTAAGCGGAAGATGTTCTTCGCCGCGAATTATTCCGATTGTCTTGAAACCGAAAATCCTTCCCGCCGAAGCCGTGGCGTAAATGTGATTGGAATAAGCGCCTCCGAAAGTGAGCAAAGTATCTTTGTTTTGTTGCTTGGCTTCAATCAGATTGTATTTTAGTTTTCTCCATTTATTTCCGGAAATCGCCGTATGAAATTTATCTTCGCGTTTTATGTAAAACCGTACGGAGTTATTAATCCCGGGTAATTTAATTCGTTCCAGTACCGCCGCTTTAAGATTAATATGTTTTTCAAAGTTCATGATTAAATAATTTAATATGGTTGCTAATTCCGTTCGACAAATAAACGGAGAACGCTCAATGGGTTTTAATCACACTGCCGCGTTTATTCTCCTTTTGCCGGTCATTTCGGTATTTAAAGATTATTAATTTTAGACAAAGATATGAATTTTTTGAATTACAATGTTTGATTGGCAAAGAAGAAAAAATGACAGCGGGTAAGAATACCGGTTTTTCAAGCCTGTTTTTGTGTTGAATTGAATGTAATTGTAAAAACGGTTCCCCCGCCTTTACTGCTTTCAACGGAAATTTCCGCGTTGTTCAAGTCGCAATATTCTTTAACAAGCGAAAGTCCGAGCCCGCTACCCTCGAAGGTTCTCGTGTATCCTTGTTCTTCCTGTCTGAAAGGATGAAACAAATCCGGTAAAAATTCTTCAGATATGCCGATACCGGTATCGATAACTTTAATTACAAGCGTGTCGTTTTGCCTGTTTATGTTGATTTCAATTTTTCCTTCTTGCGTAAATTTAAATGCGTTATCGAGAAGATTAATAAAAATTTGTTCGACCGAATACTTATCGGCATAAATGAATGTGTCGTCCGTTTGTTTGTTCAGATTAAAAGCAATATTCAGTTCCTTAGCCTTGTATTTGTTTTCCAGATAGATTTTTTCGAGAATTTCCGAATAAATATCGAACATAACCTTGTTTGGTTTGTAACTTCCGGTTTGTAATTCCGACATGTTCAGTATCAAATCGATTGTTCTGATTAATCTATCGCTGGAACGTTGAATTATTTTGAAACTTGTTTTCAGATCTTCGTCCAGGTTTTCACCGAGTTGTAGTTTTATTAAACTTATAAAATTTAGAATATTGTTTATCGGAGTTCTAATTTCATGGGAAATTTGGGCAAGGAATTCCGATTTTAATCTTACCGATTTCTCCGATTCGTTTAATGCATCAATTAATCTTTCCTCGTAATTTAAGCGTTGAATAGATGCGCTGATAGATTCTGCTGCCGTACGCAAAGCTTCAACTTCGCTTGAAGTCCAATTACGAACAATCGAAGAGTCGTGCATTCCGATGCCGCCCCAAAATTCATCGTTAACAAAAATGGGCACTATTAAAAGGGAAGTGATATTGTTTTTAAGCAAGAAATTTTTTTCAACAGGGGATGCCGAGTTTATATTTTTACGGATGATTTCTTTTTGCATTAATTTTTCAATCCAATCCGAAAGGCCGATTTTCGTGAAATTAACGGTCTCCGTGATTTCGTCAATTTTATTATTTGCTTTCCACTCGGCTCTTTTGGTAAAAATATGAGTGTTGTTTTTTTCATCATTTAAATGTTGAAATATACGAACTCTATCGATTTTGAGAGCGTTACCCAATACGGTACATACTTCCGTTAATTGGGATGCCCAGTTTATTGGTCTGAGTAGAATTTCGGAAATGGATTTTAACGCAGATAAAATTTTTGCGTGTCTTTGAACCTCCATTTCGGCGATTATCTTATCGGTAATATCTTCAACGGTACCTTCGTAATAACTGAGCAGTCCGTTCTCGTCCCAAAAAGCTTTCGAGCTTTCACGAATGTAAATCACTTTACCGTCGGGCCTTTGCCAAGCGGTTTCGAAACCGTAAATTGTGCCTTCGGTTTCCAAAATTTCCCGTAATTTTTCTTTTACGGTCGGATCGACGTAACCGCCGCCCTCGTTTAATTCTTCGATTGAATCGTATCCAAGGATGTTTAACAGTTGGGGATTTGCAATAATAATATTGCCGTTTTTATCCGATCTGTACATACCAAGTGTGGCATTTTCAAAAAGGCTTCTGAATTTCCGTTCGCTCTCATAAAGTTTTCTTTCCGTTTCTTTCTGCAAAGAAATATCGGTAGCGGTCAGCAAATAAGCATTAAATGTTAAATTATTGGAGTCGAAAATTTTAGAAAAGGAAATTTTAGCGGGAAAAGTTTCGCCGGATTTGGTTATTAAAAATGATTCGCCTTCCCAAATTTTATTTTCTTTTGATGATTCTTCCGTGCGGATTAATTCGTCGAAGAGTTTATCGCCAATCAAATCTTTCAACTCTTTGCCGTGTAATTCCTCCGATGAATAACCTAATTTTGTTTCGGCGGATTTGTTGGCAAACAGCAGTTTTTTATTGTTGTCCGTAAGAATTACCAATTCCGATATGTTTGTTAAGGCTTGGAAAATAGCGTTGGAAAATTCGTCGGCTTTAGTTTCGGCATTTATGGAATTAATTAAGAATACGTAACCGATTGTTTGTTTGTTACCCTGTTTAACCGGACTAAGAATAATTTTTACTTTGTTGGGTGATTTGCTTTTAGTATTAAGTCGGTAAATAAATGTTATACTTTCTCCGGTATCGGAAACATTCTTAAAATATTCTAAAATTTGTTTTTTATTGATAGTGTGCAAGCATGAATAAATAAACTCCCCGATTTCCAATTCTTTGCCGAGAATTTTCAGTGCGCTATTGTTGTAAAAAATTATTTTACCGGTTTCGTCTGTTATGATTAAAGGATTATTGATTTTTTTATATGCGGGTAAAAATCCTTCAATAATTTTTTCGATATTTTTATTCGGATTGCTCAAAATCATTTTTCGGTTAAACGTTATTTAACTCGCTTAAAGTTAAGTAAACTTTTTCAAATTCATTTGTCTTGTCGAAAAAATAATTTGCTCCGGCTTCCAAAGCCGCTTCTTTATATTGAACGTAAGGATAATTTGTCAGAACAATTATTAAAGTGGATTTGTCATTAGCTCTGATTTTCTTAACTAATTCAATACCGCTACCTCCCGGCATTCGAATATCGGTAATTACCACATTGGGATTTAGTTCACCGATTAATTTGTTTGCTTCCAGAATATTTTCCGCTTCAATAAAAGCTTGTGCATTCGGCAATTTAGCAAGATGTTCTATAAGTCTTTCTCTAAGCAACTCGGAATCGTCAACTATTAAAATTTTCATATTACATATATTTTTGTTTAAGCTTGTTTTAATATACAATAAAAGGAATATTTGTTATTAAGTATTTAACTGATTTTTGTGTAGGAATTTTCTTACAAAACCGGAGGGTTAAATTAATTAAATACGAGGCTATTCTTCGATGAGATTGTGGTCTATTGCGTATTTAATCAGTTCTGCGTTGTTGCCGATGTTCAATTTTTCGAGTATTCTCGTTTTATAAGTACTTACGGTTTTATCGCTTAAAAATAGCCGTTCCGAAATTTCTTTGTTCGTATAACCTTTTGCAAGTAATTTGAAAACTTGGAATTCTCTGTCGGATAAAATTTCGAGACTATTTTTAATTTCGGTTCCGCCAATTTCGTCGGCAAGGATTTCCGCAAAATGATTCGAAATATATTTTTTGCCGTGCATTACTTTGATTATTGCTCTTTTTAATTCATCGGGATCGGCATGCTTGGGAATAAACCCGCTGGCGCCGGCACGTAAAACCCTCTTTGCATATTGTTCTTCGGAATGAATACTTAAAACTAAAACCGGCAGGTTCGGATAAGCGTCTTTCACTTCTTTCAGTACATCGAGTCCGCTTTTACCGGGCATAGATATATCTAAAAGAAGCATTTGGAAGTTTTGGTTTTTCAGTTTATCAAAAACATCGAAGCCGTTTGATGCTTCGTCGATAAAATCTATTTCCGGAATTTCGGAAATTATTCGTTTTAAACCTTCTCTAACAATTGCGTGATCGTCAGCTATTAACAACTTCATTTTCTTTTTCCGTTAAAGGTAGAATAATTTTAATTTTGGTCCCTTTACCTTTTATTCCCTTAATTTCAAGGGTGCCGCCTAAGCCTCTTACGCGTTCTTTTATACCGAGTAAACCGAGAGATTTGGGATCGTCGATTTTCTTTTCGTCTATTCCTTTACCGTCGTCGTTTACAAAAAGAGAAATATAATCTTTCTTTTTATCGATTTTAATTTCAACGGTTTTCGCATTTGCATGCCTAGAAATATTCGTTAAAATTTCCTGATAAATTCTGAAAAGTGCAATAGAAATATTTTCGGAAAGGATTATGTTTTTGGGATTTATGTTCAGATTGCATTTGATGTCGGTTCTTTTTTCGAATTCCGAAGTAGCCCATTCGATTGTAGCAACCAAGCCGAGGTCGTCTAATATTCCGGGTCGTAATTTAGAAGAAATTCGCTGAACACTTTTTATTGTTTGATCAACCAAATCTATCATTCCTTTAATTTTATTGGACGGAATGTTTTTCGTTTGCGTGTAGTTTTTATTTAACCAAGACAGGTCGATTTTTAATGCGGTTAAAGTTTGACCCAAATCGTCGTGGATTTCTCTTGCAATATAAGTTCTTTCTTCTTCGCGGATTTTTTCCAAATATTCGGCTAATGCTTGAAGTTGTTTCTGGCTTTCTTCCAGTTTGTTATAAGCTTCTTTCAATTCCGTAATGTTGTGGTTTACACCGAATGTGCCGATCATTTTTCCGTTTTCGTACACAGTATTAATTGAAAGCAGTGCAATTACTTTATTTCCGGCTCTATCGTATTGAAGTACTTCTCCAACCCATTTGCCGGTCTTTTGCAATTCCTTCATTACTTTCTCGAATGTGGTTCCGAGCGGTTTTGATTTAAGAACATCCCTAATTTTTTTGCCCAGCACCTCTTCTTTTTTCCAGCCGTAAAGTTTTTCAGCGCCTTTGTTCCAGTAGGAAATTACCGTATTCAAATTTTTATCCAATACATAATCTTTACTTGCAATAATGGCATCTTGAGCCGAATCCAATAATTTAGCCTGATATCTCAATCGTTCTTCTTTTTCAATTTTCTCATCGATGTTAATAGAAATAATAGAAACTCCGGTAACTTCTTTATCTTTTATAATGGGAGTTAAATAAACATCGAAGTAGTGTTTTTCCCCGTTAATCGTTTCGTTAAATTCAAAATGGATTCTTTTCCCTTTTAGTGCGGCATCGTATTTGGGTTTCCATATTTGTTTTAATCTATCGGATAATAACTCTAATGCGTTATCTCCTTTTCGTGGTTCTACACCGTATACTTGTAAATAAGTTTTTTTAAAGTAATTGTTGAAAATAACAAAGTTATAGTTCCGGTCGATACTCCAAATAGCTTCTTGTCTGCCTTCTATTAATGCTCTAAGGTTTGCTTCCGAGTTTTTAATTGCTTCTATGGATTTTTTGTTTTCGGTTATATCCACAACCGTTACGAAAACTCTTTTCCAGTCGTCTTCAAATCCCGGTGCAATAGTGGAGGTAATGAAAATATCTTGAATTTCACCGGCAAAGTTTATCTGTTTGCTTTCTCCGAAAAATTTCGAATTACCTTGAGCAAGCGTTGAGATTTCTTCTTTAAAAGTTTCAATTGATTCGGGGTTAAAAATCTGTTCCAATCCCTCCAAAATTTGTTTTTTGTCGGTTGCCTTAAGCATTCGAACGGTTTCTTTATTAATATCTATAATTTTAACGGAGCGAATAATTTTAATCAATTCGTCAGGATTATCGGAAAAGTATTCATAAAAATTTTTTACTCCTTCCTTTTTTAATTTTTCAATGTATCTCTTTCCTTCGGAAAAATCTTCTTCCCAAATTGAAATTGGTGCGTGTTCAAATAATCCGTGATATCTGGCTTCTTCAAACTTTAAATGATTTTCGATTTGTTTTCTTTCCGTTATATCGAGTACCGAGAAAATCGAGCCTTGTGAAAGGTCGTTTTTATCGAGAGGGCACAAACTTATTATTACGTCAAGAATTTTTCCGTTCTTATGTTTTAATTTTGCTTCGTCGGAGGCTACTCCTTTTTCAATAGCATGTTCGTACAAATTCCCGATTTTTTCAAATTCGGATTCGTGTGCATAAAACTTTCGCGTACTCTCGCCTTCCATTTCTTTTTTTGAATAGCCCAAGAAGTTGGTTAAATAATCATTAACATAAATTAATTTTCTGTTTTTTGTAAGCCCCAGGCCGATTGGCGCAGCTTTCATTATGCTCGATATTCGTTTTTCGCTTTCTTGAAGTGCAAATTCGGTTTTTTTTATCTCGGTGATATCTTCCGAAATACTTAGGATGCCTTCTTCCAAGTTGGGCAATTTTATTTTTGTTTCGCTCAAACGGATATAAATTTCGGTTCCGTTTTTACGCACGCTTTTTAATGTTTGGCGTAAAATTTCACCGTCCATTATTTTACGGATATTGCTCTTCAATTTCCCTTTGTTTTCGGGATGTGTGAAAATACTTACGTTTTTTCCGATTAATTCTTCTTCCGAATAACCGAAAGTTTTACAAAGAGTTCGATTGACATCAATAATGTTTCCTTTTTGACCTTCCAACATGATACCAATGGGTGCCAAATTAAAAAGTGTGCGGTATCTTAATTCTTTTTCTTCGAGTTCTTTTTTTGCCTCAATCCAGTCGGTAATGTCTCTCGCAACACCGACAATCCCGATGAAGTTATTGTCATCGTCGAAAAGTGCGGTGATACGATCCTCGATCCAATGGTAATCACCCGTGTTGATGTTTTTAACTCTGTAATCGCGCAACACCGAACCTTTGGTATTAATTAATTCCATCGTGGAGGTTTTGATATTTTCGGTATCTTCGGGATGAATATTCTCGAACCAAACCTTTGAGTTTTTATAAAACTCTTCTGGGGGAATGCCGATTATGCGTTCTGTTTTGGGGCTGACAAAAACCACTTTGCCTTGGAACATATTTTCTATACTTGTGCATTCCACTTGATAAACGATCTCGTCGATATTATTTAAAATAATTCTGTATCGTTCCTCTTCCTTTTTAAGCTTTTCGACAATTCTCTTTCTTTCGGTTATATCGTTTAGAAAGGCGGCTACCAGCGGCTCGCCGTCGAAATCCATTAAAGAAATACTAACGTCCAAATCGATTAGAGAACCGTTTTTGCATTTGTGTTTCGTTTCGAACCGATCTCGTTTTTTTGCTATGATTTCCTTAATCACATCGTCGATGACTTCTTTTGGAATTTGTACTTCCAAGTCTCTGATGTTCATTCGGCACAATTCTTCTTTTGTATATCCGATCATTTCGCAATAAGAAGGATTCACGTCCAGGATATTTCCGTTTTTATCGGCAAGTAAAAATCCGTTGAGTGTGGTTTCCAAAATCGTTTTGTTTATCTGGGTTTCATTTTGAAGTTTTTTGCTTGTTTCTGTCAGTTCTTCTATTTTTTCTTGAAGGGTGTTGTTGGCTTTGTTTAACAGTTTCAAATCTCTCATTTTTTGACGGTCTTTGGCAATAAGAACAAATCCCAGTGCAAGCAACATGAGAGTTGAGAAAACTATGGATAAAATTTTATAATTATAAAAGTTTTGTCTTGATATGTTGAAGTGATTGTAAATATACATTTTCGCCCGGTTCAATTCCGATGTAATTCTCGTAAATTCCAGGTGAATATCGTTCCATTTTTTTTTAAGTAATTCTTTGTTGGTGTTTAGCTCAAAGCTTTTTGTTTCTTTAACAATATTAGTAATGTGAGCTTTTGCGGTGTTTAAGCTATTCCGTGTTTTGTTATATTTAACCGCCTGAATCTTTCTTCCGTCCGCCTCCCAACCGGTTAATATTAAGTCCACTTCTGTTAAAGCAAGATTAACTTTTTGATTGAAATTCCGCCAGTATTCCGGTTTATGATAATCTCTGAAGTATTGTAAGCTAAGGTGTGCATCGTTTACGTTGTTAAGCAAGTCGGAAACGGTGAATACAACTTCACCTTGGTTGAATGTGATGTCGTAAGCTGTTTCGAATTCCCTAATCAGAAAAAAAAGGAGCAGAACACTAATAGTTATAAATAACGAGTATCGAACCACAAGTTTATAGAGTTCTTTGATTTTTTTGTTCATTTTTTAACTCGAAAATATTTGTATGGATCAAGTATTTTTTATTGGGGAAATCGATTAAATGCGATTTCCCCGTAGTTAAAAAGAAGAATTAATTATGAAAAAGATTTATTAAGCTTCGGATTCATTTTCCAGAAGCTCACCCCATTTTAAGAGTAAATCCCATGAATAAATTCCGTGGTCGTATCCGTCCTTCCATCTAATTTGAATTGCGTAGTTTCCCACAACCTCAATATTTGCTATTTCGTATTTCCCGGGTTTATCGGGTCCTTGCGGCGGTGGCGGATAATGTTTCCACAGAATAGTTTCGCCTTTGTTACCGGCATCGGGGGATTCGTCCCTTAAAAACTTCAAGGGGTAATTATATGTTTTACCGTTATCCCAAACTATTGTGAGAGTTTCTTTGCCTTTTAATTCTATTTTTGTAGGTACAGCCATTTTTATTTTTCGCCTTTTTAATTAATTGTTTCCTAGAATGATAGGTAAACCGTCTTTGCCGGAGCCGATTACAACCACTTTCGTATTAGGTGAGTTTGCCAGTTTTTCCGTTGCTTCAATTCCCTTCCATTTAAGCAAGTTTGTGTTAATTCCTTCCGAAACGATTCTTTGAAAATCCCTAATACCTTCGGCTTCAATTCGTTTTCTTTCCGCTTCTTGTCGTTCTTTGTTAAGTACGAACGTCATTCGTTGACTTTCTTGTTCGGCTTGAAGCTTTTCCGTAATCGATTGTGTTAATCGTGCGGGAAGGATAATCTGTCGCATCGGTGCCCGTTCAATTACAATTCCTCTCGGTCCAACCAAGCTATCGAGCTCTTGCGTAATTTCCGTTGCCAGCTTTTCTCTCGATGCGGTGTAAAGCGCCTTTGCCTCATATTTTGCCGTAACGCCTCTTACTACCGAACGGAATTGAGGGATTAAAATTATTTGCGTGTAATTTGGTCCGACCGTCTTATAAATCTCGTTAGCTTTATCGGGATTAAGTTTGTATAGCAGACTTATTTCGAGTTGAATCGGCAATCCCTCTTTCGAAGGAACATTCATCTCTTCTTTAATTTCTTGAGTTTTAATATTAAACTTCACTACTTTTGCCAACGGGTTAACCAAGTTAACACCCGATTTCAATGTATTATCGCTTACTTTTCCGAAGAAATCCACAACGCCCACCATTCCGGCCGGCACAACCGTAAACATTTGTGCAATCGCTATTACTAAAGCGGCAAAAGCAACCAAGCCGGTAAAAGCCATTTCTTGTTTTCTATTAGTTTTCTTTAGATTTAAGAAAGCCGCAAACGCAATTATTGCGACGAGAATCGCCACTATGAAAATCATTTCAACCTCCGTTATTTGTTATTATTAAAACTTAATCTATTATTTTTTTTATCAATTTTATTCGTGCCGGTTTAGTTTGGGATATCGAAACCGATTCCAAAATTAATTTTCTTGCGGTTTCAATTCCATCTTTACTATCAGAAAAAACTTCGGCTATAATATCTTTCTTTTTGACTTTGTTACCTAATTTTATGTTAAAAATAATTCCCGCTTTAGGATCGATTTTGTCTTCCTTAGTTTTTCTGCCTGCACCAAGCTCGAGAGCGGCAATTCCGATTTTGTATGTATCTATTTTTTCGGCATAACCCGCTTTCTCGGAAAATATTTTGAGGCGATGTTTGCTTACCGGGTATTTCTCGGGATTCTTAATATAAAATACATTTCCGTTCTGAGCTTCGACAATTTCAAGAAATTTTTCAAATGCTTTACCAGACCTAATCATTTCTTTCGAAAGTGCTATTCCTTGTTGTAAAGAGTCGACTTTTTTCCCTAAAAGCAACATGGCGCCGGAAAGATTTAAAGATAATTCCAATAAATCGTTAACCTTTTCACCTCGTAAAACTTTAATGCTTTCATATACTTCAAACCAGTTCCCGATGTAATTCCCAAGGGGTTGATTCATATCGGTTATAAATGCAATAACTTTTTTGTTAAAATTTTTGGCGGTGTTGATTAATGAGTTTGCTAGATTAAGCGCATCGGTTTTCTTTTTCATAAAAGCACCTGAGCCGGTTTTAACATCCAGTACCAAACCGTCGATTCCTTCGGCAAGTTTTTTACTCATAATGCTTGCCGTTATAAAAGGTATAGATTCAACAGTACCGGTAACATCGCGTAAAGAGTAGATCAGTTTATCGGCCGGAGCAATATCTTTTGTTTGACCGATTAAAACAGCACCGATTTTTTTTAGATTTCGTTTATAATCCCTTAATGAAAGGTTAACATTAAATCCGGGTATGGCTTCCAGTTTATCCAGTGTTCCGCCGGTATGACCCAAACCTCTTCCGGAAATCATCGGAACATTAACTCCAGCGGCGGCAACAATGGGCGCAATAATCAACGAAGTTTTGTCTCCCACCCCACCGGTTGAATGTTTGTCGATTTTTGTTCCCGCTATATCCGATAAATCCAATACCTTTCCGCTGTATAGCATCGAATTGGTAAGTGCCGAGGTTTCTCGTTTATTTAAGCCGTTCAGAAATGCCGCCATCAGAAAAGCGGAGAATTGATAGTCGGGTATTTTTTTCCTTGTATAATTTTCAACAAGAAATGAAATTTCGTCGCCTGTTAATGTTTTTCCGTCGCGTTTCTTTTTGATTAATTCTACTGTGTTCATTTAAAATCCGGATTTTGTTAAAATATAAGGTAATTATTTAATGCATATCTTTGTATGTTTGAAACTGAGTTTGATATTGAAACTCATTTTCAATATTATTGACTACAAAATAAATAAATATCCAAAACTTTGAGGTAAAAATGTTCGATGAAAATTATAAGTTCACATGTGTCGACCGATTCCTAAAATATGTTAAATACGACACACAATCAAATGAGGAATCGGAAACTTTTCCGAGCGATCCAAAACAATTGGAATTATCGAAAGAGTTGGTTAAAGAGCTGAAAGAAATCGGATTGGAAGATGCACACATGGATGAATGGGGATACGTAATGGCAACTCTTCCTTCCAATACCGATAAGGATGTTCCGGTAATCGGTTTTATTGCTCATGTCGATACTTCTCCGGCGGTAAGCGGTAAGGATGTAAAACCGAAAATTCATAAAAATTACCAAGGCGGCGATATTGTATTGGAAAACGGTAAAGTAATTGAAGCCGCAAGCAATCCGGAACTAAAAGATATGATTGGGTTCGATATTATTACGACCGACGGAACGACTTTATTGGGTGCAGACGACAAAGCTGGCATTGCCGAAATTATGGATGCAATGAACTATCTGGTTACTCACCCGGAAGTTAAACATGGAACGATTAAAGTTTGTTTTACTCCCGACGAAGAGGTCGGCAGAGGCACCGAGCACTTCGATGTGAAAAAGTTCGGCGCCAAATACGCATACACAATCGACGGGGGAACAAGAGGCGAGGTTGAAACAGAAACTTTTAGTGCGGATGCGGTTAATATTGATTTTATCGGACGAAACGTGCATCCGGGTTATGCAAAAGGTAAAATGATTAACTCGATTAAAATGGCGGGACATTTTCTCGAACTGTTACCGAAAGACCGGTTATCTCCGGAAACAACCGAAGGACGGGAAGGTTACGTTCACCCGGTTTCTGTTAACGGTAACGAAGAAAAAACCACGCTGAAATTCATAATTCGTGATTTTGTTGATGAAAAATTGAAGGAATATGAAGATTTCCTGAAAGAATTAACCGACAAAACAGTTGAGGCTTTCCCGGGTTCTTCTTCCGAGTTCAAAGTAATCGAACAATATCGAAATATGAAAAATATACTCGACCAACATCCGCAAGTGGAAGAATTTGCTTTGGAAGCTTTGCGCAGATTAGGTATTAAACCCATTCAATCCGCAATTAGAGGCGGAACAGACGGATCGAGATTAAGTTATATGGGCTTACCGACTCCGAATCTTTTTGCCGGCGGCCATAATTTTCATGCGGTTACTGAATATGTTGCAATTCAAGATATGGAAGCGGCAACACAAATGATTGTTACTTTAATTCAAGTTTGGGAAGAAAAATCATAAATAACAATCAATAATAAATAATGTTAAAATGTTAGAACTAAAAAAATTAACATTCGACGAAGTTGTTAGCGGAGCCGTGGAAAAATACGGTGAAGATCTTGCGCTTTCGAAAATTACCGGCGAGGGTTTGACTTATGCCGAAATAGGGGAAAAAGTTAAATCCGTTTCCGCATTTTTAAGCGAAAAAGGAATACAAAAAGGCGACCGCGTTGCATTAATCGGCGAAAACCAACCCAATTGGGGTATCGCTTATTTGTCAATTACTTCGATGGGAGCGGTTGTCGTTCCTATCATGACGGAATTTTCCTCCACGGAAGTGCATCATATCATCCGGCATTCCGGCAGTAAAGCCGTATTCGTTTCTTCCAAACTTTACGAGAAGGTGGAAAACTGCGACTATGAAAATGTAGTTGCTATAATATTAATTGATGATTTTTCCGTTGTTCCTCCGAAAACCACCACCGCGTTCCTAAAAGAAGTGATAAAAAGCGGGAAGAAAGAATTCGAAAAAATAAAAGCCGCTGCCTACCGGTTAATAAAAAAAGATTACGATCAAATTAAAGAAGACGACTTGGCTTCAATTGTTTATACATCGGGTACAACGGGACATTCGAAAGGGGTTATGCTTACGCATAAAAATATAATTTACGATGCCATTGCAACTTTGAAAATGGTTACCATTACACCGGAAGACAGACTTCTTTCCATATTGCCATTAGCGCATACGTTTGAATGTACGCTCGGATTTGTTACTCCGTTAATGGCGGGCGCAAAGGTGTATTATTTGGATAGACCGCCTACCGCATCGGCGCTGTTGCCTGCAATGGCAAAAGTAAAACCGACGATTATTTTATCCGTTCCTCTTGTGATCGAGAAGATTTATAAAATGAGAGTATTGCCGGAGCTTACTAAAAAACCGGTAGTTAAAACTTTGTATAAATTTTCTCCCGTTCGTAAGCAATTACATAAAATTGCGGGTAAAAAACTTATTAAAACTTTCGGCGGCGAATTGCGTTTATTCCCGATCGGTGGCGCGGCACTTGCTTATGACGTTGAAAAATTCTTGCGCGAAGCCGGATTTCCTTATGCAATCGGTTACGGTCTTACCGAAACATCTCCCGTTGTTACGGGCGACGATAATTTTAATACTAAGTTCAGAGCAAGCGGCAGAGCCTTGGAAGGTATGGAAGTTAAAATCGATAATCCCGATCCGGAAACCGGTGAAGGCGAAGTTTTAATTAAAGGACCGAATGTTATGAAGGGTTATTACAAGGATCCCGAAACAACGAAATCCGTTTTTACTGAAGACGGTTGGTTTAAATCCGGCGACCTCGGCTACTTGGATGAAGAAGGTTACTTGTTTATTCGCGGAAGATCTAAAAATGTAATTATAGGTCCGAACGGGAAGAATATTTATCCCGAACAAATTGAAGGTGTAATTAACGATTTACCTTATGTTTTAGAATCGCTGGTTTATGAAAAAGACGGGAAATTAATTGCAAAAGTGCATTTGAATTACGAAGAATTGGACGAAGAATTTAATTTGCACGGTATACCCGAGCCGGAAGCGAGAAAAAAAATTCAATCGATACTCGATTCCGTAATGAAAAAGACTAACGAGAAAGTTTCTTCGTTTTCCAGAATCAGCGCAATAGTTGAACAACCCGAACCGTTCGAGAAAACACCGACGAAAAAAATTAAGCGGTACTTGTATATTTGAGAATTTATTTGTCTGAAACCGGGTCAAGAACCCGGTTTTTTCATATTTACCCGCTATACTTCAGCCATTGAACAACTTCATTCCATTTCGGTTTTTTTCCGGTCTTCAAAATCCCTACACGGTAAATTTTTGCGGAAAGCCAAAATACTCCGAACATTGTTAAAAGGTTTATGACCGAGGCAATAATTATTTCAATTACCGGTACTTCGGTTATCGACATTCGTGCAGGCATAACCATTAGTGAACCGAAGGGAACCAACGATACTATTTTGGCAATCGGGCTTGTCGGATTGCTTGGCAATGAAATGGCTACGAAAAACGGAATCATTATCAACATCATTATAGGCCAAATACCCGATTGAGCATCCTGGTCGTTATCGAAGATTGCCCCGACCATTGCAAATAATCCGAGAAATGTTATTAATCCGACAAAGAAGTTGAAAAGAAAATAAAAAACGTAAGATAACTTCATCGAAAAAATAAATTCTTCCGGAAGTGTAAACCAGCTTGTCGATATTACTAAAATTAGAGGCGATAACCAAATTGCCATTTGTGCCAAGCCCGTTATTCCGGTTCCTAAAATTTTTCCTACCATTAATTCGAGCGGATTTACGGACGATAGAAGTACTTCGACTATTCGATTTGTCTTTTCGGCAACTACCGAGCGCATCATCATCGTACCGAGAAAAATCAAGCTGAAGTAGAGCAAAAAGGTTAACAAAAACGAAACAACCAAATTCCCGTAACCCTCTTTTTCAACTCCAAGTTCTCTTGAAATTCGGAACGAGTTAAAATCGATTCCTTTGCTTAAATATTTTATGTCTTTGCTGGAAATTAATTTGTTGCCGAAGTATAAATCGACTAAAACGGAGTTGATAATTCCCTCAATTTTTTTAAAAACAATGCTGTTATTCGGATTTTTAGAAAAGTATTCAACATTCTTGTTTTGAAGCGCCGTTTCGGGAATATAAACCACACCGGTCAGCTTTTCTTCCAAAAGATCTTTTCGTACCGAGTTTAAAAATAATGCGAATTCTTCTTCGCCCATTGTTTTAAAATCGATTTTGTAATATCCTTTTTTCACGAAAGGTTGTTCAAGAAACTCATCTTGCATCTTTTTTGTTATTTGTTCGGTTTCCGAAACGATAACGAGCGTTGTATTTTCGTCTCCTTCATATGTCATCACAAGCGTTTGAAAACCAAGCATAACAAACATCAGAAGGGGAATGAGTAAAGTCATAAAAATGAACGTCTTTGAAAATAATTTTTCCCGTAGTTCGCGTTTCATTACCGCAACGGTTCTGTAATTAAACATGTTTTACTTCCTTATTGTTTTCATCTTGACCCGCCAATTCAACAAATATTTCGTGCAGAGTAATATCGTTAGCATCAAACTTTTTAATTTTAACGTTATTTTCGATTAATAATTTCAGGATTTCCTGCGTTTTCGATTCGTCCGTTACTTTGATTCCGGTCGAATTTCCGAAATCGGTAATTTTCTCGACGAACGGATGATTTTGTAGAAAGGAAATATCACCCTCGTAAATTAAATTTATGTTTCGCTTCCCGAAACGTTGTTTTATTTCGCCGAGTTGGCCGTTCAAAATAATTTTAC
This sequence comes from uncultured Melioribacteraceae bacterium, assembly GCA_964553325.1. Lineage (GTDB taxonomy): Bacteria > Bacteroidota > Ignavibacteria > Ignavibacteriales > Melioribacteraceae > BMS3ABIN04. The sequence goes on from CAZKKI010000031.1 coordinate 32,054, forward strand.
CGTGATCAATCATGGCAATATGATCGCACAATCTTTCCGCAAAATCCATTAAATGCGTAGAAAGAATGATGACTTTTCCATCTTTCTTTTTTTCCGAAATAATATCGACAAGCAAATTGGTATTTATCGGATCCAATCCCGAAAACGGCTCATCGAGAATTATGAATTCCGGGTCGTGCAAAATTGTGGTTATGAATTGGACTTTTTGTTGATTACCCTTCGAAAGGTCTTCGATTTTACTTTGTTTTCTGTCGCTCAACTCGAATTTTTCCAAATATTCTTCGGCTTTTTTCTCTATCTCTTTTCCTTTTTTACCTTTGAGTTCGGCGAAATATAGTAACGTTTCCATCACTTTCATTTTTTTATATAAGCCGCGTTCTTCGGGTAAATAACCGACTTTGTTCTTAAATTCTTGCCCGACTTTGGTTCCCCTTAAAACGACCTCGCCGTTATCGGGAACATAAATTCCCATCATCATTCTGATTGTAGTGGTTTTACCAGCACCGTTTCTGCCGATTAGTCCGAAAATCGATCCTTCCGGAACATTGAAAGAGGCATTATCTACCGCTGTTAGTCCGTTGAAATTTTTGGTTAGGTTTTTTACTTCTAATGCGTACATGTCACTTTTTTTTATGACAAAGGTAATGAATTTAATATTATTAAACAGAAATCTATTATAAATTGCAGAATTTGGACGAATGTAAAATCTGGTGATTCTTCAAAATTATTTATTTTTAAAAATTTCACATAACAAAAAAAATAGTTTTGTGATATGTTTTAAGATAAAAAATTCTATTTTTTATAGTCATTTATTCCGATCAAACCTTTGAGGAACTTATGAACTTTACTACTCTAGACTTTACAATTTTCGGAATTTATATTTTGGGAATAATATTGTTGGGACTTTGGGTCTCACGCACAAAGAAAGGGCATGAAAGGGATTCTAAAGATTATTTTCTTGCTGGCAAAACCCTTCCGTGGTGGGCAATCGGCGCATCGCTAATCGCCGCCAATATTTCGGCCGAACAATTTATCGGAATGTCCGGCTCGGGTTTTGCCATTGGTTTGGCTATTGCTTCGTACGAATGGATGGCAGCTCTTACCTTGATTATCGTAGGAAAATATTTTTTACCGATTTTCATCGAAAAAGAACTTTACACTATTCCGGAATTTATCGAAAAAAGATTTAGCACTAACCTAAAAACTATCCTTGCAATATTTTGGGTTGCGCTTTTCATATTTGTTAACCTTACATCCGTATTGTTTCTAGGAGGCAAGGCAATCGATACAATTATAGGTAACGGCGACGGAAGTATGATTTTTACCGCCATATTGGGTTTAGCGTTTATAGCCGCTGCATATTCGCTTTACGGAGGACTTTCGGCGGTGGCATGGACGGACATTGTACAAGTTGTATTATTGATTTTAGGCGGATTGATCACCACATTTCTTGCACTCGATTATGTTACCCCGGGCGGCGGTGTGTTAAACGGTTTTTCACATATACTTAATGTTGCAGGGGATAAATTCCACATGATTCTTACAAGGGATAACCCGGAGTTTTACAATTTACCGGGAATAGCCGTTCTTATCGGGGGAATGTGGGTTGCAAATTTATATTATTGGGGCTTTAATCAATATATTATTCAGCGGACGCTTGCTTCGAAATCGATTAAACAAGGACAGCGTGGAATTTTATTCGCTGCTTTTCTGAAATTGCTTATACCGCTTTTGGTTGTTATTCCCGGAATTGTAGCTTATGTATTATTTACCCAACCCGAAGGAACAACGGTTATGCCGGGTATCAAAGATGCGTTTCTGAAAGCCGACGGAGGTATTAACTTCGACAAAGCATATCCTTGGCTGATAAAAACTTTTGTTCCCGTTGGTTTCAAAGGCTTGGTGCTTGCGGCTCTTACCGCGGCTATTGTGTCTTCCCTTGCTTCGATGCTTAATTCCACTTCTACAATTTTTACGATGGATATTTATAAACCGTATCTCAACAAGAATGCTTCCGAGAAAGTTTTGGTAAGAGTGGGAAGAATTGTTGCCGGTGCGGCTTTATTAATTGCAATAATTGTTGCTCCGCTTTTGGGGAACGTTCCGCAAATGTTTCAATACATTCAAGAATATACGGGTTTGGTTAGTCCCGGAATTCTCGGTGTTTTTCTGATGGGGTTGTTTTGGAAGAAAACCACTAACAAGGGTGCGATAGTCGGAGTTGTGTTATCGATTGTTGTTGCATTTGTTCTGAAAACACCTGCAATAGATTTGCCATGGATGGATCAAATGATGTACACTTTGTTAATCACAATGGTAATTATTGCAGGAGTTAGTTTAACTACTTCCGAAGATGATGACGATCCCAAAGGAATTCCGCTTACGTCTAAAATGTTTAAAACCGATTCGGTATTTAACGCCGGTTCTTATGCGCTTATGTTAATTCTCGCTGTTCTTTATACGGTTTTTTGGTAGGAAAATTTTTTATTCCGGAAATTCAGTTAATTACCGAAGTATTCCGATTTTAAAATCGAGAATACTTTAATGTCTTGGAATTTCTTTTTCACATAAAGAAATTGACGTAAAGTGCCTTCTTCTTTCATGCCCACTTTCAACAATACTTTAATCGACTGCTCGTTTTCTTTGATGCACCGCGCTTCAATTCTGTTCAACTTCATTTTTTCAAAACCGAATTCAATTACTTTTGTCAATGCCTCGGTCATTAAACCTTTGTTCCAATATCTTTTTGCTAGGGTATATCCGACTTCCGCTTTATTATGCTCGGATTCAAGCGAAACGAATCCGATTGTTCCGATAATTTTTTTTGTTTCTTTAAATTCGATTCCCCAAGGCGAGGGTTCGTTTTTGTTATAAAGACTTATTACAACATTTAGAAATTCCAGTGTTTCAAGTTCCGAATGATGGGCATCCCACATTACAAATTGGGCGACTTCTTCGTCATGTGCGTAATCGTAAATATCTTGAACATCTTTGTATCGAAGTTTTCTCAACAGAAGTCTTTCCGTCTCGAGCTGTGGAAGGTTGTTAAATATTCGTTGGGTTTCCATAAAGAGTAATTCCCTTTTTCAATAACGGAAAATTAACTAATTTTATTTTCATTATATTTATCACAGATCACACAAAGTTTATTTTCGGAGAAAAAGATGATAAGTAAAGAACTTTTGGAAATTCTTTGTTGCCCCGAAACAAAAGCCGATTTGGTTTTGGAAGGCGATTTTCTGGTATCGACCGATAGGGAAACAAGAAGAAGATACAGAATTGAAGACGATATTCCCATTATGTTAATCGAAGAATCGGAGCAACTGGATTTGGAAACTTGGGAAGAAATAATGAGAAAACACGGTAGAGATATTTGACTTATTAAATTTTTAAATGGCAAAATTGATATTATTTGAATATTAAGGAAAAAGTGGTGCCTTTGTTTTTTTTGCTTTTTACATTTAATTCGATGTTGTTTATTTCCGCATATTCTTTAACTAAAGTCAAGCCCAATCCAACGCCGTCGTAGCTTCTGGTGTATCCGCTTTCTTCTTGTGAAAAAATATCGTAAATGTGCGGCAGATATTTATCGGAAATACCGATGCCCGTATCGTGAATATCGACTTGTATGTTCCCCGTTTCGTTCTTGAAAATTCGGATTTCAATCTTACCGTTTTTCGTGTACTTTATCGCATTGTCGATTATGTTCGAAAATAATTCTTTTACTGTTTTTACGTCGCATACTATTTCACATTTATCGAGTTCATTATTAAAAATCAATTCCAAATTTTGTTTTTCAAGTTGTGATTTATGTGAGGAGACTACGGGATTAATAATTTCGCTTACCAAATCGGCAGTGGTAAAATTAAAATCGTATTTTTTGTTTTTTACTTGCGAGGCGTTCAACATCAATTCGATTGTTCTTCTTAATCTTTCGCTGCTTCTTTTAATTACGTCGAAACTTTCGCGTAGCTCATCGGAAATGTTGTTTTGTAATTCGTTTTCCAAAAGAGACGAAAAACTTAATATTGCACTTAACGGGGTACGGACTTCGTGCGAGATTTGGGAAAGGAATTCCGATTTCATATTGCTTAGTTCTTCCGCTCTTTCCTTGGCCGCTTTCAGTTCTTCTTCGTAATTTTTTCGCTCGATTACTCTGGATACTTGATCGGCAATTAATTCCAATGTTTTTTTCTCTTTTTCGGAAAACGGAGAATCTTTCTCGAAACTTTGCACGGAGAGAACACCCAATACTTTTTTCTTGCTTTTGAGCGGAACTCCGATAAACGATTCGGGAAATTTTTCACCGTTAATTTTTTTAAACGATACTATGTTTTTAATCTCTTTTTTTCCGTAAAGCAACGCTTTGTTTTTTTTCATCACCAAAGAGGAAAGGTAATAATCAATTTGGTTGTTTTTGATTTTTCCCCGTAAGAAAACGTTATTCAAAACTCCCGTTCCGTTAATTTTTTGCATTTCGTAAATGGAGATATTGTCGATCGGGATTAATTGACTGATTGCATTTTGAACGGAGTCGTAAATATCTTCGGGCGATTCCGCAACGGTTGCTTCGTTCGAGATATTAAGTAGAACGGATCTGATTAATTCGCTTTGCATCCGTTCGGAAATATCGACGGCTGTGATAACTTTGTGTTTATGTCCATTTTCGTCGGTTACAACAATATCGGTGGCAAAAACGTAAATATATGTGCCGTTTTTTCGTTTCAGTTTTAATTCTTTTTTTGAAAACTGCTCGGTTGCAGTTTTGAATGATTGCGGAAAAACCGACGAGAGAATTTCATCAACGGGTAGAAGTATTTCGAACGGTTCGCCTGTAAGTTCTTCAACGGAGTAGCCGACCATTCGGGCAAACGCATCATTTAAACGAACAATGAATCCCTGTTCGTCTATAACGCATATCCCACTACCATTGGATTGGAATACGGAATAGAAAAATTTTTCGCTTTCCGGGCGATGTTTGTTCTTCGATTTTTTGTGTTTATTTTTTACTATTTCCACGGTTTTCCCGTTTATGAGACAAATTCTCTTTTTCATTATCGGTTAATTGCCGGAATTCTTAAGATTTTTGAAGAATTTGAAGAAACCCGCTTAAATCCTTTGCGATGGTTGTATTATTCTTTAAATTGACGGAGCCATTCGCTATTTTTGTTTTCTCATATTTAAGAAAGGATTTTATTTTGTTAATGATAGAAGTTCTTCCGGATAAATGCGATTTTTGCGGTTGCTGCGTTGGTGTTTGTCCCGAAGATGCAATAGAATTGAAAGAAGCCGAGATCATAATTATAGAAAAAACCTGTACGAATTGCGCCAAATGTGTTTGGTCGTGTCCTATCGAAGTCCTTGTTTTTAACAGAAACGGTGTGGGGAATACAAATGCTGAAAAGTGAATATGATATTGTTGTTGTTGGCGCTGGTCCTGCAGGTTCTATGGCTGCAAGATTTGCAGCGGAAAAAGGTGTATCGGTTCTTGTTTTGGAGAAAGACCGCGATGTAGGTTATCCGGTTCGTTGCGGCGAGGCCGTAAGTAAAGCCGGAATTGAAGAGTTTATTCCTTCCGATCCAAAATTTATAGCAACCGTAATAAATAAGTTTTCGTTTGTTGCACCCGACGGAAGCGAAGTAATTATACCGCTTGAGGAAGAAGGATATATTTTGGAAAGACGGATTTTCGATTACGAACTGGCCAAAACGGCGGCAAAAGCCGGTGCGGAAATTCTTACAAGAGCTTATGTAAACGGACTTCTTTTCGATGGCGATAGAGTTGCGGGCGTAAAATACGAATTTAACGGTGAACGGAAGGAAGTAAAATCGAAAATTGTTATAGCGGCCGACGGTGTAGAATCGAGAGTGGGAAGATGGGCGGGATTGAAAACGCACGTCGATTTTAGAGATATGGAAAGCGCAGTGCAAATTACTGCCGCCAACGTTCCGGTTAATCCCGATACTTGTTATTTTTATTTCGGCGAAGAGTTTGCACCCCAAGGTTATTTTTGGATTTTCCCGAAAGATAATAATTCCGCAAATATCGGTTTGGGAATAGGCGGAGGAATGAACAGAAAAAAAAGCGCCCGAAAGTACTTGAACGATTTTATGAGTAAAAACTATCCCGATGCATCCGTTTTAACTACGGTTGCCGGAGGCGTACCGTGTGTTCCAACGTTGGATGAAATTGTCGCACCCGGCATTATGCTTGCCGGTGATGCCGCTCGTCAGGTTAATCCGCTTTCGGGCGGGGGAATTGCCAGCGGAATGATCGGCGGAAGTATTGCCGGAGCGGTTGCCGGAGATGCCGTCTTAAATAATAATCCCGATTACATTTTTGAATACCAGAAAAAGTGGAACGACAGACTGGGCAAACGTCATCGTATTTTCGACAGAATAAAAAACGGAATCTATAATTTTACCGACCGGCAGTTTAACGATATAGCACACGCGGTTTTAAAATTACCCGAAGATAAACGCTCGCTCGGAAACATTTTCAAAATTGCGTTGGTTAATAAACCGAAACTTCTAATTGATGTTGCGAAGGTGTTTTTTACAAAATGAAAAAGATAATATCGGATTTGTTTAATAAATACAGCGATTCCATTCTTGCCGAGTGGTTCGATAAAGCGTCTGCAGTTTTTAAGGGAAACGTTAGCGACGAAAAAATAAAACGTTTCGGCGCTGATTGCATACGCCTTTTTTCAAGATTGGTTAACACAAAAGAAAACGGTACGTTCGATGAGTTTCTCGAAAATTCGTATAATCTTTTTTCCGAAGCAAAACTAAACCTCTTGGAGATCAGTCAAATTTTCAATATCGGAAGAAATGCGGTTATAAACCACCTTCACAAAAACGGTAACGACAAGTACGATCCGATAATTATCATCGGTTTTCTCGATGAATTGATAGAAACCGTTTTTGCCCGCTTCAGCATGTATTATCAGGAAAAAAAGACGAAAGAACTAACGGAGAATTTGGAAAATCTCGCTTCTCAACTCGAACAAAGTCAACAATATCTCCAGAACATTCTTCAAGCTTCGGATGCCGCAATAATGGTGATAGACAGAAACGAAAAAATAGTTGCGTGGAACAAAGGAGCCGAAAAAATATTCGGTTATACGCAGCAAGAAATTATCGGCAAACCGTCGTCATACCTTATACCGTCTGACGAAAAGCATAGCAGCGAGCTGAATTATATTCGTGAAGAAGTAAATAAAAAAGGTTCGTTGGAAAATTATGAAACGGAAAGGAAAACCAAAACGGGCGAAAAAATTCCCGTGCAGTTAAACGTTACGAAACTTCAAAACGGCACCGGCAAATATTACGGGAGAACCGTAATAATAAAAGACGTAACCGAAGTGAAAAGATTACAACAACAAGTCGATCAATCCGAAAAATTAGCGGTTATCGGTCAACTTGCAGCCGGTGTGGCACACGAAATCGGTAATCCGTTAACTTCAATTTCCTCTTTGGTGCAAATACTCCAACGGCGGTCAACCGATTTGTTCGTAAAAGAACAGCTTTCCAATATCAAAGAAAACATAGATAGAATTTCCAAAATCGTAAGGGAATTGGTCGATCTTTCGCGCCCGCCGAGCAACGTTGAAGAAGTTACGCAAATAAACGATATTATTAAAACGGCTTTGGGCATTGTTAAGTACGATAAGCGTGTAAAGGAAGTTAATTTCGAAACCAATCTCGACGAAAAATCCCCCTTTATTAAAATCGTGCCCGATCAACTCGTCCAAGTTTTTATAAATATTCTGATTAACGCCCTCGACGCCATAGAAGGTTGCGGAAAAATAAAAGTAATTTCCTCTCACGACGAAAAAAACATTTACGTCGACATAATCGATAACGGTTGCGGAATAGATAGCAAAAATATCGATAAAATTTTCGACCCGTTTTTTACCACGAAAGAAGTTGGTAAAGGAACGGGACTGGGATTGGCGATAAGTTACAATATTGTAAAAAAAGTAGGCGGGGATATTAAAGTATCGAGTACGTTGAATAAAGGAAGTAAATTTTCGGTAATTTTACCTATTAACACAAACGAAAAAGAAAATTAAGGAATTAAATTGGGGGCTAAAATTTAATGGGTCAATGATGAAAAAGAAATTCGGGATTAAATAATTTTTGTATTAAAGGACGAA
>CAZKKI010000032.1:0-4033 GCA_964553325.1 uncultured Melioribacteraceae bacterium
CAGAAAATGTTTTTTATAATCGTATTATTGGTAATTTGGTTTGTTAACGGCACGTTAAACCGCGAATTCGATACAATTAAAAATTCCACGTTTTCGTCTATTTTATGGAATCATATAAAGTCTTATTTTATTTTCTTTTTAATAATTTCGGCGTTGCTGTTTTTGTTTACCCTGCCTTTGGAGCTTAAGAAAATAATCACCTACAATTTGATTTTGTTTTCGTTATGGGCATTAGCGGCGGTTGCAATCTACTATATTTATAAAGCTCCCCCCCGTACCGATGCGGTGTCGTTCAGTTTATTTAACACCACCGAATTTCCGGACGAATTTTATAAAACTAACGGTGTAGATGAAAACGGGAAAATAATTGAGCATGTAACACCAGTACAATCGCAGTTACTCAAGTATCAGCTTAAGGAGATATATCTTAAAAAATTCGAAAAAGTGTACGATTTCCTTTCGGAACATTTGGATTTGGAGGAGTTCGATATCTCGAAGTGCAGTATTATCAGATCGGCCGATATGTATAATATCGAGGTGTTACCTAACCGCTCGCTCGAATTATATATGAATTTGCATGAATTGAACGACATCCGCAGAATTAATGCTTATTTAATAGAAGTTAACCAGCGGTTGCAGAATAACGGTTATTTTGTCGGTCGGTTCGAATCCAACCAACTGCGGTATAAAAATTATCATAAAAGATACCCGTTCTATTTAGCAAATATTTATTATTCTATCGACTTTGTATGGAAACGCGTTGTTCCCAAACTTCCGTTTATAAAAAAAATGTTTTTCTTTTTCACAAAAGGTCGTAATAGGGCTCTGTCTCTAGCCGAAGGATTGGGGAGATTGTACTATTGTGGTTTTTCGGTGAAAGCGATATGTGAAATAGAAGGCTTTTTATATTTTGTCGCAAAACGAGACCGCGAACCGTCGACCGATACCAATCCCTCCTACGGTTTGTTTTTCAAAATGAAACGTGTTGGCAAAAACGGTAAACCGATTTATGTTTACAAGCTAAGAACAATGCATCCTTATTCTGAATATCTGCAAAAATTCGTACACGATAATTTCAGTCTTAAAGAGGGAGGAAAATTCGAAAACGATTTCAGAATCACTTCGTGGGGCAGGATTGCAAGAAAACTATGGTTGGATGAGCTTCCGATGTTAATAAATTGGTTAAAAAGGGATTTGAAATTAGTCGGTATCCGTCCGTTAAGTTTTCATTATTTAAGTTTATACGATAAAGAGTATGTTAAGCGCAGAAACAAACATAAACCGGGTTTAATCCCTCCGTATTATGCCGATTTGCCTAAAACTTTGGAAGAAATTCAGGTTTCCGAACAGAAATATTTGGATGCTTATGAACGGAAAAAAATGTTGGCCGATGTTCAATACTTTTTCAAAGTATTTTATAACATAATTTTCAAAAAAGCCAGGAGTTCCTAATTAATTTGCAAATAACAAATTTTAATTCCGTATTACGTACGGTGAATTTTTTTTTCGTACTGCTTTTTTTAATTCCTTTTGCTGGTGCTAAAGCGCAAATTATTTACGAAGATTTGAATAATCCGGTTTATACGTTTCTGGAAAGAATGGTTGTAAAAAAAATGATTGTTCTAAGCCAATCAGTAAAACCGTATTCGAAGTCGGAAATTGCCCGGTCACTGAAATTATTGTCGGGTAAAAAGGAACTATTAAATAAAATTGAAAAAGAGGAATTAAAATGGTATTTGGAGCGCTACGGAATTGAGAGTGGAAAAATTGTAAAGAAAACGGGGGAATATGAGTATTCGGATGAAAATGCATCTTTCCGTGCGTTTCCTTTAGGCGGATATGAAATTTCTGCCGTAGGAGCTTCCAAAGGTTTTTCAAAATGGATCGGTGCAAGATTCGAAGGATCGGTGGCTGGTTTATCCCTTATGTTCGAATATCTCGATACGGGGGAATTTGGCGACAACGTGGATAAGATGAAAAATTTATCTCCGGAAACCGGCCATTCTTTTAAGCTTGCTCCCAACGGAATAGAATTCAGCGATGTAAAAGGAAGTATTAATTACGATTTCGGAAACGGTAATATCGCTTTAACAAAGAATTATGTTAATTGGGGTAGCGGTAAGTTCGGCCAGCTTTTTTTATCTTCAAAAGCGGCTTCCTTCCCCCATATTGAATTTAATCTAAAACCGTTGGACTGGCTCTCAATCTCTTATATTCACGGTTGGCTTAATTCGATGGTGTTGGATTCTTCAAGATTTTATTATTCTTATCAAGGCGATATTCAACCGTTTTTGATTGAGACATTTATTAATAAGTATATTGCTGCAAATTATATTTCGTTTATGCCAAAACGGTGGTTAACGTTTTCGGTGGGAAATTCGTTTATTTACAGCGGTGATCTCCGTCCCGAAATGTTTATTCCCGTGATGTACTATAAAGTAATGGACCACAATACCGGTAGGGGTGCTTATAATGACGGAAACGGAATTTTGTTTTTCGATCTTAACGTTAATTATTTCCGGAATATTGACTTGTACGGTTCTCTGCTAATAGATGTTCTTGAAATTCGACCGTTGTTAAAAGGTGAGTTTTACAAATCGTGGTTCGGCATAACCATTGGCGGTAAGTTTATTGATTTGGGATTGGATAATCTCGATTTGTTTATCGAGTATTCAAGACTTAATCCGTGGCTATACGAGAATAAATATATAACTACCAATTATAAACATTTGGGTTATGTTTTGGGGCATTGGATTGGTAATAACGCCGATTTGTTAAGCGTGCAAATAAACTATAAGTTTATAAGGAGCTTGGATATTTCATTAAAAGGCGAAATTATGCGTAAAGGGGGAACTGAAGATATTTATTATGCATATATCGAAAGGAAGAAACTGCCGTTTCTATTCGGTGAAAACAGACGCGATTTTTCATTGCGGTTATCTTTCTTATATATGCCTTTGCATAATCTTTATGTTAAAGGAGTTTATAAATATTCCGAGGTGCGCGATGACTTACCGGAGCGAACGCCCGACTTTTTATTAGGGAATAAAAATTCTTTTATTCTTTCCGTTTCGTACGGATTGCCGTAAAAAACCAAACCCGTCAATAAAAATATATTTGAAGGTATATCTTTTGATAGCATCGCAAACCATAAAGCAAATAAATAAATTACAACCAGCTCCGCCGAGTATTTTCTTACTGAATTGAAAATTACGAAAAGAAGAAACAAAAAGAGTAAACTCCCCGCTATCCCCATTTCCACTTGAAATTCTATAAAAATATTATGCGAATACTTTAACCACTCCGTAAAATCTGGTATTATTATCTCGGAGTATTTTTTGTTTAATTCCAATTTTTTTTCTTGATAATTTCTAAAGCCTCCAAATCCGACACCTAAAACAGGGTTTTCTTTAATCATTTCCCAGCTAATCGTGTAACCTATTATCCTCGATTGCATACTTAAATCTTTTTCTACATCATTTTCTCTTTTTATTAACATATTTGAGTATCTTTCTTGTATTATTTCGTTTGCCGGAGATAGTGAAATGAAAATAAAAAAGAAAATTAACGAGATTAAAATACCGGCATAGTGTTTTAACTTAACCCTGTTCTTTAGAACTTTAATTAACAACAATAACGGCATTGTTCCCGCTAAACCGATAAAAGCCGCTCTCATGTTACTAATGTAAATCGCATATAATCCCAAACCCAATATTATTGACCGCAGTAATATCTTTTTAAAATTGTTCAGTGTAAAAAAGTTTAAAAACAAAATTAACAGCAACGGTGCGGTAAATCTTGCGTAAACCACATGGCTCCATCTACCGAATCTAAATTTGTAGATTTCATTTTGTATAAACGGGTTTTTAATTAATATATAAAAACCGGTTATCAGTATTATCAGGCATGATAGATATAAAAATATTTTTTTGTCGGTTTCGGTAGAAGTTAATAAAGTAACTTTTAAAATAAGGATAAAAGAAAAACCGAAAAATACGAGACTGATAAATTTTAAGGTGCCGAACTCTACGTT
>CAZKKI010000033.1:0-4636 GCA_964553325.1 uncultured Melioribacteraceae bacterium
TTTTTATTTGGTGATAAAACGGATATCTTGCTTAAAGCTAAAAATTTTATTAACGATAAATATGACGGAATTAAAATAGTTGGTTATATTGACGGATATCGTAATATAAATAACAGGGAAATAATAGAAAGCATTAATAAAGAACCTATTAGTATTTTATTTGTGGGAATTGGACCCATAAAACAAGAACATTGGGTTATAGAAAATCGTGATTTGATAAAAGCTGGTAAAATTATTATTGTTGGTGGCTGGTTCCGTATTTTAGCTATGGATAGAAAGAGAGGACCTTTGTGGATTAGAAAAGCGGGGTTAGAATGGTTCGTCAGATTAATGACCGAGCCTCAAAAAGTATGGAAAAGATATTTGTTAGGGATTCCCGTTTTTTTCGTGAGAATTATTATATTGAAATTGAAAATGCTATGAGGTTAGTATGTATAACAAAATTTTAATTATTTTTTTGACAAGCACATTGCTTTCTTTTGCGCAATTCTCTTACGATGAAAAAATTGAAGTTAATGATAATTCGTTTATTGCAAATATTCATATCCCCACGGTAAAATATAAAGATATTCCGAAGGGGAAATTTACAATACGTGATTATCTTGATTTTGAAGATTACTCCAAACCGGGAAGTTGCAAATTGCCGGAGTTCCATTATGTTTTCGCAATTCCTCCCTATTCTCATCCTGAAATAACAATCGTAAGCAAAACCGAAAATTTTATTAAAAATACCGTTCCCGCATTTAATCGTAATGTGAAATTGCTTGACGATAGTACTTTGACGGAAGTGAAAGCTGAAACCGAGAAACTAACGGACACAAGTAATTTGCCTGACTTCGAAATAGAAGGTTATTTCTGGTATCGTGATTTTTACTGTATGGAAATAAAAATCAATTCGCATAAATACGATTTGAATGGAAACGGAATAAGGGAAATAAAAGAAATCAAGTTAAAGTTTGAATTTCCCGAAAAAACAGGTTTCATAAAAAACGTGAGGGAAGAGTTTTCTTATGATAAACATTTTCGAGCGACATTACAAAAACTTTTTTACAATTACAAAATCGCCGAGCAATTTAAATCGGAAATGCCGAAAGATTTGTTGCCCGATACGACATATCAATGGATTAATTTCAATGCGGAATACGTGAAATTCGCTGTGGGTAGTGATGACATATTTCGTATTTACGGTTACAATTTAACGGAAGCCGGTTATGATATAACATCTGTTAATCCCGCAAATTTCCGCTTGTTCGAAAGCGGACACGAACTTCCCGTTATTGTAAATGACGGAGATGACGGCATTTTCGATTCGAATGATTATATAGAATTTTGGGGACATAAAAATTATCCCGCATTATCGTACCGCGCAACTAATAATAGCAATGAGGAATATCGAGAATATCTGAATCGCTACACGGACTCAACTTATTATTTCCTTACTTGGGAAAACGGCAACGGTGTAAGAACTTTAAAACAAAACGAATTTCGGCAAAATTTGACCGACACCTTAACGTATTATTCGGAATTGGTTCATAAGGAAGTTAACAGTTGGTATCAAAATGTTAATGGAAATGAAACCGAAAACCAAATGCCGAATTGGCTCAAAAACAAAACTTGGTATTGGGGGTGGATGGGATATTGGAGCCCCGTCAAGAAGCTTCACTTCGCCGTTTCGGATTTAGTGGAAGGTAAAACGGGAAAAGCGTTTTTCAAGGCAACGGCGGCGGGTTTAACCAATTATATGCGCTTTAAATTACTTGTAAACGATATTCAATTGGATTCCCAAAGAGTTTCAAAATTTCATCAGGTTTTGTTAAACGGTGAATTCGCTTCCGATATTTTACGGAACGGCGACAATGTCTTAAAAGCTGTCTGTTTTGCAGATGACGGCAATTTCGCCGCATATGATTGGTTCGACGTGGAGTATCCTAAAATGCTAAAACTGAGAAACGATTCGTTATATTTTACAATCCACGACGACGTTACGAGCGGAGAATATTTGTTATCATTAAGAAATGCAAGCGACACGGCATATGTTATTTATAAAATTTCCCCCCGACTAAAAAAAATCACGAATTTTGTTGTCGAAAATAATACGCTCTTTTTCAGTGATACGATAAATGCCGGAGATAAATATTTTATAATTTCCGAAAACTTGGTCAAATCGCCGAACACGCTACAACCGAAAACCTTTGTTAATTTGAGGGATTCGCAAAATCAAGCGGAATATATCGCCGTTACGCATCCCAAGTTCGATAACGCGGTGGATAATTACTTGAATTATATTTCTTCGGAATATGACATAACTGTTAAAAGAGTTGATGTTACGGATATTTTCGACGAATTTTCGTTCGGCTATCCGTATCCCGAAGCGTTGAGATTGTTTTTTTACGATGCTTATGTTTTGTGGCAAGAGCCTAAAATCGCTTATGTCACTTTAATCGGTGATGCTTCGTACGATTACAAATATACGGTTTACGCGAATGCCGGGGTGAAATTAAGCGTTAATTACGTACCGTCATACGGTAAGCCTGTCGGCGATTATTGGTATGTCGTTTGGGATGAAACAACTTATCCTATCCCGCAATTGAAATTGGGACGCTTGCCGATACTCACCGAAGAAGAATTGGATTATTATTTATCGAAATTGGAGGCGGATAACGAATTCCCTTACACGGATTGGAACAAAAGGTATTTATTCTTTTCAGGAGGGGATACGCGTAACGGTGCTTCGGAAATAAATATGTTTAGAACGGCAAATAATGAAATAATTAATAATTATGTAAAACCGAAACCGCTGGCGGGGAAATATATGCATTTTTATAAAACTCTTGACCCTCCAAGCGATTTTGGACCTTATACCCAAGAAGAAATAAACAGAGCGATTAAAAACGGCAGCGTGTTTATCGCTTATCTTGGACATAGCGGAACAGCCACGTGGGATAACGGTATTAATTCGATTATTCAGCTTCAAAACGATGTAGGGCGTTTCCCCGTAATTACGGACTTCGGTTGTTCGACCAATAAATTTGCGGAACCCGATATTGTTTGTTTCGGAGAAAGTTTTATTTTTAATCCTGACGGGCAAGCGCTCGGTTATCTTGGAAATTCTTCATTGGGTTTTACTTCAACCGCTAAAAATTCATCGAAGATTTTTTATGAAAATCTTATTACCGATTCTCTCCATGAAGTAGGAGTTGCACATTTGAATACGAAAATCGACTTGTTTCAACGGTACGGAAATTCGGCTGTAAATAAGATTTTCGCCTATGCAAATACATTTCTCGGTGAACCTTTGATTAGAACAAAAATTCCTTCAAAACCCAACTTTGTTGTTAATAATTCTTCATTATTGGAGCATCAAACATTGAATGAAAATTTGGATTCCGTTGAAATAAAGGTAGTGGTAAATAATTTCGGGTTATCTTATGACGATTCGGTTAAGATTGTTATAACGGAGAACTATTTGGGAGAAAATATTTCTCAAGCTTTTTTATCGCTGCCTTATCCCGATTACAGAGACACTTTATCGGTGTATTTACATACCAAGAATAATCCTGGCGTTCATAAACTTACGATTGATATAGATCCCGAGAATTTAATTGACGAGATTTACGAAGACGATAATCGATTTATTTTCGAACTTAATGTCTATTCTATGGCTTTGCGCGATTTGATTCCTTATGAAATTACAAACGGCGGAATAAATACTCTGGTAATATTAAATCCCACAACACTTAACAATAACGTAATCACAAAAATTAATTTGCAAATAGCCGATAATGACGAATTTACCGATTGTATAACGAATATTGTACCGGTGAACGATTTTTATACAAAGGTGGACCTTGCTGATTTTAATTTGGAAGAACGTTATTGGATACGTTATAAATCGGAAGACACAAAAGATTTTTCAAATCCGAAATCGTTTTTATCGACAAACAACTTCAAATATTCGGTCGGAGATAGTTTATCATTTGCAATTCAAAAGATGAACAATCTCGAACTGGCGAATGATCGAATGAAAATTTCTTTGGATAGTTCCAATATAAGTGTCCTTTCCGCAGGGGCTTACTCTGGTGCAACAGTTATTATTGCGAAAAACGGAGAAAATTTGCTTTCGAATACTTTTTTTGCAGGAATGGGAATTGCCGTTTTCGATTCGTTAACTATGGCTGTCGATACAGCTTTCTGGTACGAACTGTTTCAACACCCCGAAAACGTGGAAGCCTTGGCTAATTATATTTACGGAATTGAAAACGGTAAAATTGTCGCAATGGGTGTTGCAAATGATGCGAGGAACAATATTTCCAATGATTTGAGAAATGCAATAAAAACATTGGGTAGTACTAAAATCGATTCACTCGTTTTCCAAGGTCCGTGGGCGCTGATCGGACGAAAAGGAGCTCCTCCTGGCGACGTTATTGAAGAAGTACTAGGTCCTTACGACGGACAGATTTATATCGATACAACATTTGTACGCAACAATACGTTCGGCACTCTCACAACTTCTTTAATCGGTCCCGCGTCGAATTGGGAAAGTTTCTCCGTGTCGGATTCGTTACCGGGCGATTCGGAAATCAAATATCGCATCCTTGGCGAGAGAAGTGCGGGCGCATACGACACGCTCGATTAT
>CAZKKI010000034.1:0-69806 GCA_964553325.1 uncultured Melioribacteraceae bacterium
ACCCGCCGGTAATTCTTCGTTAACAAGATCCGTAATTTCGCTACCGAGCATAGTGTAAACTTTTAATCGAACTAAACCGCTTACGGGTATCGTGAATTTAATTCTCGTTGCAGGATTAAACGGGTTTGGATAGTTTTGAAACAACGTGTATTTCATGGGTAACATTTTCAAATCCCGAACACTTACCGGGTCCCCGTATTCGTTCCCGTTAATTCTTGCATAAAGCAACTCGTACTTAAATTCTCTCATTTGATTTGCATCACCGTAATAGGAATAAGTTAATCCAAAACCTTTCGATATTTCCCAACGATAGAAATCATAATTTGTAACCCAAGATTGTGTATATAACTTCGTTGTTGCATCCAAACCATATATTTTTAGCAATTATACTATCGATAACGAAATATTCCACCGTATCATTCGGGGAAGCCAATAAACTATCGATGATAAATTCACTTCCGGTTCCATCGTTTCCGTAAACCATTCCGCTTGTTGAGTCTATTCTTAAAAACTTTATATATAACAATCTTAACATCATGTATGATTCCATTCCTTTTGCTACTCTATTAAAATATTTCTTCCCGTTTTCCAAAACCGTATCACCAACAATTTCCAAACTTGCCAAACCGATTTTGGTATAAGAATTTTCCCCAAAATATGATTCACCGACTTCATATTGCCAATAATCCCCAATATGAAGCGGATAATATTTTAAGGCTTCCTCAAGAGAATCGGTTTGTGAAAATATTAAGTTAAAACTCAACAGCAAAATTAGTATGGTATTTCTCATTAAATGCTTTTAGAATTTTAGCAAAAAGGTGCTTTTTACAACATTACCAAAATTTAATTTAGTTGTTTATAATTAAATTGAAAATAACAACCGAATAAAAATGTTAAGATAAAAAATACCTGAAAGTAAAATGCATTATATTGCAAAGAAACTTTATTGAACTCTATCTTTTCATAGTGTAATTTACGCAGAAAAACAATTCAATATTTGCGTCAACAAAACAAATTTTATCAATAAGACTGCATTCCAATTTTCCGCTCGACTTGGATTACACTTCAATTATTTTAGAATTATTATTTTATAAAAATCAAATAATTTTATAAATTATTATACAAAATTGCTAGTGACCTTATTTTTTTACTTCGGCGATAAACTTTTTCCCTAAACAAACATACTATTCTATCAAGCTAAATTCTACCGAGTTTGTTTATGCGGAAAAAATTTCCCGTTGAAATCTAGCAAAAACATCCGAAATCAAAGGATATCCTTTGAAAAATTTTTGATTATGGGCGAAAACTGATTCAAGAAAAGTTTGGATTAAAGCAAAAACTATACGATTTACCAAAATAGTATTTTCAAACAATGAGAAAGGAGAAAAAATGAAACATAAATTTCTTTTTGCATTAATTCTGTTAACCGTACAAAGCCTTTTCGCACAAAACCCAGAGTGGCTGTATTACTCCAACGGAAAAACTATTAACGACATTGCTATTGAAGGGGAATATGTTTGGGTTGGCACAACAGGCGGTTTAGTTAGAATTGATAAGGCGACAAGTGAAACCGTATTTTACAATACACTAAATTCCGGTTTACCGGATAACCGGGTTCATTCTTTAGCCATAGACGCGAACGGTAATAAGTGGATTGGGACCTGGGGCGGTTTAGCTAAATTCGACGGTACTAATTGGACCGTTTTTAACACGTCAAATTCCGGGCTGCCGGATAATTTGGTTTATTCCCTGGACATAGACGCAGACGGAAATAAATGGGTTGGGACATACTTTGGCGGTTTAGTTAAATTTGACGGTACTAATTGGACTGTTTTTAACACGTCAAATTCCGGGCTGCCGTATAATTCGGTTTATTCCCTAGCCATAGACGCAGACGGAAATAAGTGGGTTGGGACATACTTTGGCGGTTTAGCTAAATTTGATGGTACTAATTGGACCGTTTTTAACACGTCAAATTCCGGGTTGCCGGATAACCGGGTTTATTCTTTAGCCATAGACGCGGGCGGAAACAAGTGGATTGGAACTCGGGGCGGTTTAGCTAAATTTGACGGTACTAATTGGACCGTTTTTAACACGTCAAATTCCGGGCTGCCGGATAATTCGGTTTATTCCCTAACCATAGACGCAGACGGAAATAAGTGGGTTGGGACATACTTTGGCGGTTTAGCTAAATTTGACGGAACTAATTGGACTGTTTTTAATACGTCAAATTCCGGGCTGCCGCATAATCAAGTTAATTCCTTAACCATAGACGCAGACGGAAATAAATGGGTTGGGACATACTTTGGTGGTTTAGCTAAATTTGACGGAACTAACTGGACCGTTTTTAACACGTCAAATTCCGGGCTGCCATCAAATTATGTTGAATCCATAGCCACAAACTCCGTCGGAAACATGTGGATTGGAACTTGGGAAGGCGGTGTCGTTAAATTTGACGGTACTAATTGGACCGTTTTTGACACGTCAAATTCCGGGTTGCCTGATAATCGGATTTATTCCTTAACCATAGATGCCGACGGAAACAAGTGGATTGGGACTTTTGAAGGCGGTTTAACTAAATTTGACGGTACTAATTGGACCGTTTTTGACACGTCAAATTCCGGGCTGCCGGATAACCGGGTTTATTCTTTAGCCATAGACGCGGGCGGAAACAAGTGGATTGGAACTCGGGGCGGTTTAGTTAAATTTGACGGAACTAATTGGACTGTTTTCAACTCGTCAAATTCTGATTTGCCATCAAATTATGTTAATTCCATAGCCATTGACGCCGACGGGAATAAGTGGATTGGGACTTGGGGTGGTTTAGCTAAATTTGATGGAACGAACTGGATTGTTTATAACAAATCAAATTACGGATTGCCTGGCAATTTTATTATTTCACTAGCCATAGATGCCGACGGGAATAAGTGGATTGGAATGAGTGTTGGATTGGCCGCTTTCAAAGAAGGAGGTGTTGTTTCTGTTAAGAAAAACAAAATTAATAAACCTACTTCATTTTTACTTTCGCAAAACTATCCCAACCCGTTTAACCCAACAACTACAATAAACTATTCACTGCCATCAAATGAGAACCGAAAAACGTTCGACGTAAAACTTATCGTGTTTGACGTACTCGGTAAAGAGATAGCCACTTTGGTAAACGAACAACAACGCGCAGGCAACTACGAAGTTACTTTTAACGCCGGTAATTTACCAAGCGGAATTTACTTTTACAGATTGCAAAGCAATGGTTTTGTTGAAACTAAAAAATTAGTGCTGATAAAGTAAAGAATCAAATTATGTTGAAAGAAAGCTTTACATTACGTTTGAGATTAAATGAATATTGTAATAACACCGAATTTGTTAAAGTTGCGCACATGTATTTTGATGATTTATAATTTCCCATTTTATCTTACGGCTGGCTGTGAGCAATTATAATGTCACAGCTTTGCCGTAAGTAGATTTAACAAAATGAAAGATACCGGCATTAGAATGTAGTTTTTAAATTTGTTTTACTATGATGCGTATTTTTAATCCTTCTATTAATAAGAAATCCCCCGCTTGTGATAAGATGCCGTTTTATAAATAAATAGTTTTTTCCTCATCTATTTCAACTCTTGATAAAGGTCAATAAATCCCGCAAAATCTCCGTGGAATTTGTAGTGATTTTTTACGAAAAGAGTTGAAAAACCGAAATTAATTCCGTTTTAACCTAAAGTACAAACTCCACATTGAAATTAATATCAATAAAGCTCCCACTGAAAATAAATACCAGTTATAAAATTCCGGTATATATTGAGAAGTTAATTCCAAAAATCTTTTATCGTTCATCAATCCGAAAAAATTCCCGGCAAAACCGTGCCCGAAAATCAGTGAAACATAATCCCAAAGATATGTAGCTAAAATCAGAAAAATCCCCGTAATCGTTAAAATAAGTTCGCGCGAGTTAAGTTTAACTCTAATTCCATTTTCCTCAAAGTGCAAAATTAAATACGCGTAAATCAACATACCCAGCGAGCATAAAACCGGCGATAAAACGGGACCAAGCCAAGGAAGCGGAATTAAAAACAGAATATCCCACGTTAAAAAAGATGCGGGCCAATCGAGGAACAATTTAAGTGCGATGTAATAAAAAATATCCCATAATGCAAAAGCGATTAAAAAATATGCGAACTTTTGCATTCGCGTTTTACCGGCAAGTATTCCGGCGGAAGTAAGCATAATTATTGTTGTAACTTCCCTTGTAATTTCTATAAAATAAATTTTGTGCGGAATTAATTTCATCGGGAAGGAAAAACCGCCCGGGTAATAAAGTTCGCGTAAATAAACAACTACAATCGCTTCCAAAAATCCGAATGCAATTGCAAATGCCGAAACAGGTATAAACTTAACCGGCAACTTTACTTTTGTTTCCCGTTTCAATTCCTTCATATTTTTCTATCACCTTTTTGCAAAAGCCGGTGAGGAATTCCAACGTTTCTTCAATCGAGGAAAAGTTATTCTCCAATTCAAGTTTCATTGTTTTTTTATTTTGCGAAAACCTGATCTTTTTATCATATTCGTTCAACACAAGTTCCATCAGAACGGGGAATTTTTGTTGATAAAATTCTTCTTTCTTGCCGTCGGGCAAAACCAAGGAGATTTTCTTTTTCGTAATCACAACTCTTTCGAACAATGCGAGCGAAGCATAAAACCGTAGAACCGCAGTATCTATTAATCTTTCGATTACAACCGGCAGTTTCCCGAACCGGTCGATCATCTCTTCTTTTATGTCGTCGACCTCTTCTATTTTCAGCATAGAGAAAAGCGCCGAATAAAAACTTAGGCGGTCGGATTGGTCGGGCATAAAATCTTTCGGAATATTAATTTCGTAGTACGTATCTATTGTTGTTTCGGCTCTTTCCAATTGTTTGGGTAAGTCTTCGAACACGTCGGCAAATTCGTTTTCCTTCAATTCGTTTACGGCTTCATCCAAAAGTTTAACGTACATATCGAAACCGACCGAATCGATAGAGCCGCTTTGTTCGGTACCGAGCAAATTCCCCGCACCCCTAATTTCCAAATCGCGCATGGAAATATTAAATCCTTCACCCAAATCGGTATATTCTTCAATTGCTTGAAGTCTCTTCACCGCTTTTTTCGTTATCGTATTGAACGACGGAACGAGTAAATAAGCAAACGCTTGTCTGTCCGATCTTCCTACTCGCCCGCGCAATTGATGCAGTTCCGCCAAACCGAACCTATCGGCACGGTTGATTATAATTGTGTTCACATTCGGAATATCCAAGCCGGATTCTATAATTTTCGTACTGATTAAAACATCGTATTTTTTACTTAGAAATCCATGAATAACTTTTTCAAGTTCCGAAGGTTTCATCTGCCCGTGCGCAACGGCAATGTTTACTTCGGGAATATGTTTTTGAACGTACGCGGCGATTTTATCAATCGAGTTAACTCTATCGTGCACAAAATAAACTTGTCCGCCCCGGTTTGTTTCTTTAATAATCCAATCGCGTATTTTAAGGATATCGAATTTTTCAACTTTTGTGTAAATCGGCTGACGGTTGGGCGGCGGAGTGGCGATAATCGATAAATCCCTTGCGCCGAGAAGCGACATATTTAACGTTCGCGGAATAGGTGTTGCAGTTAAAGTCAGCGTATCCACGTTCACCCTTAATTTTCTAAGTTTCTCTTTTGCCATTACTCCGAATCTGTGTTCTTCATCGATAATGAGCAATCCCAAATCTTTAAATTTCACATCTTTGGATAACAATCTATGCGTACCGATAAGCATATCAACTTTTCCGGAGGCCAAATCTTTAATTATTTCGTTTTGTTTCGATTTTGAAATAAACCGGGAAAGGACTTCTACACGCACGGGAAATTGCGCCAACCTGTCTTTAAAAGTATTGAAGTGTTGTTCCGCTAAAATAGTAGTGGGCACAAGCATTGCAACCTGTTTACCGTTACTTATGGCTTTGAACGCCGCCCGAACGGCTATTTCCGTTTTCCCGAAGCCGACGTCGCCGCATACCAATCTGTCCATCGGGTTTTCCGATTCCATATCCTTTTTCACTTCTTCGGTTACGTTAATCTGATCTTGCGTAGGCTCGTAAAAAAACGATGCTTCCAATTCTTTTTGCCAAATTGTATCGGGACCGTAAGCAATACCTTTTTTGGCTTTTCTTTGTGCGTAAAGTTTAATAAGTTCGCGAGCCGCATCTTTAATTTTGCTTTTAACTTTTTTCTTTGTGGTTTTCCATTCGTTGCTACCCAATTTAGACAGACGCGGCGGGGTTTTATCTTGCGAAGAATATTTTTTTACAAGGGAAAGATAGTTCAGGTTTACATAAACCACTCCGTTATCGGCATAAAGAATTTTAATGCTTTCCTGTTCTATTTGCCCGATTTTAATGGTCTCCAAACCGTCGTACTTACCTATGCCGAATTTTTCATGAACAACGTAATCACCGCGCTTAAGCGATGCCAAATCTTTTGCGGCCGATTTTTTATACCTTCGCTTTGAAGGTAATCTTGTTCTGTAAGGTTTATTGAAAATTTGATAATCCGATAAAACCACTGTCTTTGCTTGTTTTGCAATAAATCCGGTTTTAATTGCAAGCACTTCCACTTTTACTTTTCCCGATTCTAAAAGCTCAAGCAGTTCTTCGTTAAAATCGATTAGCAAATCGTTAAGCCTTTTAGCTTGCAATTCGTTTTCTGTAGTAAGATAAATTTTAAAATTCTTTCCCGCATAATCGGATAAAAACGAACACAGCAATTTGAAATTTGCGTTAAATTCCGGTGGATTGGTCAAACCCGCATTTATTCTGTTCTCATACGCTCCCAACTCGTCTTCAATAATCCATTTGGCGTTTTCCGAAAACTCAAACTCAATTTCCTCTTTAACGGGCAAGGTAAATTTATCTTCCGGTTGTTCTTCGGGATTTCCGTCGAATATTTCGTCGATAAGTTCTTCATCCAAATCGTTAATTTCAATTTTTTTCTCTTCGCCGTTTTCTTTTGCTAAGGAATCCAATTCGGATTGAACGGCAAAAACAATGGGATTTTCAAAATAGTCGAAAATATCGGAATCGAATTCACCCGTTTCGCTATCCATTTTGGAAGCAAGTGTTACATGCGGAACATTTTGCAAAGAGCGCTGGGAATCGGGGTCGAAATACCGGATCGATTCAATAAAATCACCGTCGAATTCCAATCTGCACGGTTGTTTTTCGCTATACGACCAAAAATCAATAATAGAACCGCGAACGGAATAAAATCCGGGTTCCACTACAAACTTTTCTCTTTCGTAGTTAAGCAGATTCAGATATTCCAGCAAATCGTCGTAAGCCAGTTCCCCGCCGATTTCTATTTTTGTCGTATTATTTTTTAACTCTTCCTTAGGAGGAAGTTTTATATTCAGAATTTCATAAGTTGAAATTACAACAACATTTTCCCGCGAAGCGGCATCTGTCAATTTCTCCTGTAAGGTTTCCAAATCGAGTTCGGGAATTGAAATTACGTTTCCGTTCAATCCCAAAATATTGAGTTCAACGCAAAATTCATTTACTTTTTGTTTTCCGGGAAGCAATAGCAAAACACTCCCGCCACTTTCGAATACTTTTTTAACCAATAGCGATTTTGCAGTTTCGGGTAAAGCGGTAATCGGAATTATTGTTTCGCCGCTTCTCAATCTTCCGGTTACCTCCCCGACAAATTCAAGTTGAGAGAAGAAATCCGATATTTTTTTATTCATTAACATTATATTATTTAAGTTTTTAGTTATGTTCGAAGATACAACTTACCCTTTTCCCGCAAAGGAAAAGGTAATTGAATTGTAAATTTAAGCATCTTGAACACAAACAACAATTGAGAAGTTGTTGCGGACGAATATTTGTTTCCGGTGGTAAACATCAAGTTTTAACTTAAGCGTTCGTGCTTTCAATCCGTACACGAACAATTGCAATTACCGGCCGGTAATTTCTTGCCGCACACCGGTTAATTAATCGAAAATATCTTTTCTTCCGCCTTTTTCTTAAAAATATTTTTCTTTAAGTTTTGTTTGGTTTTCTCCCGTTCTACAAAAACAAGGAAGTTCATAATGAATTTAATCAAATCTCCCAAACACAAAGAACTGGCTCCCGACCAATTAAAAGAAGCTTGCAACGTCGAGTGTTTCGATTTCGAATCAACGGTAAAGTTACAACCGATCGAAGGAATCGTGGGTCAACAAAACGCATTAAAAGCGTTAAAACTCGGGGTGAATATAAAAGGACAAGGTTACAATATTTTTGTAACCGGGCTTTCCGGAACCGGCAAATTAACCACAATTAAAAAAGTTCTCGAAGAAATCCTTCCGCGGAAACCCAAACTTTACGATTATGCTTACGTTTATAATTTTAGAGATCCCGACCATCCAACGTTGCTTACATTTCCGGCGGGCAAAGGGAAATCCTTCAAAAAGGATATGGCGGAGATGATTAAACAATTGCGCGAGAATATTCCGCAAGTATTGGATAAAGAACCGTTTCTTTCAAAAAGGAAAAAACTTTTTGCCGAGTATGATTCTAAACAACGAAAATTAATGGGAGACTTTGAAAGCAAACTGCGGAAAGACAGTCTTACACTCGGACAAATAACCGTTGGCGATGTTGTTCGTCCGGATATTTTAGCCGTTGTCGACGGTCAACCCGTAATTGTGCAACAACTTGAAGAATTGGTAAAACAGAAAAAAATTTCGAAGCGGGAAGCAAACAAGCTAATTAAAAAATATTCCGATTATCAAGACGAACTTCACTTATTGTTTAAACAAACGTTAAAACTTACACAAGAATTTCAACAAAAGCTTGCCGAACTTGAAAGCAAAGTGGTTACCGAACTGTTGAAAATTTTTATCGATCAGCTCAGAACGAAATACAAATACAAAAGGGTTTTAAAATATTTGGATAACGTACAAGAAAACATTCTTCAAAACCTCGATGTTTTCAAAGGACAAAAACCGGCACAAGAACAAACCGCAGAAGGTTCGATAATCGATTATCTTAAAGAATACGAAGTTAACGTAATTTTGGATAATTCACACGTAAAACAATGCCCGGTAATTGTTGAAACCTCACCGACTTACAGTAACTTATTCGGTTTAATCGAAAAATACAGCGACGGCTCCGGCGGTTGGTATGCCGATTTTACAAGGATTAAAGCCGGATCGTTACTAAAAGCAAACGGCGGTTATCTTGTTATCAATGCTTCCGATGCTATTTCCGAACCCGGTGTATGGAAAGCGCTTAAACGTGTTTTACTTTACGGCAAACTGGAAATTCAAGACCTAACGAATATTTATCAATTTACACCGAGCGTTCTTAAACCGGAACCGATTGAAATAAACACGAAAATCATTTTTATCGGGAACAACTATGTGTATTACTTGCTTTCCGAATTTGAGGACGACTTCAATAAAATTTTCAAAGTTAAAGCCGAATTCGATTATGAAATGAAACGCACGGAAAAAGCTTTGCTGGAATATGCTCAGCTTGTGAAAAAGTTGGTTGCCCAAGAAGGATTGTTGGAATTCGATAAATCGGCTGTGGGAAGAATAATCGAATACGGTTCGAGATATGCCGGTTCGAAAAACAAATTAACCACACGATTTGCTTACGTTGCCGACCTTGTAAGGGAAAGCAGTTTTTGGGCATCGGACGTGGGAGCAAAAATCGTTACCGATTCGCATGTTATTCAAGCTTATAAATCTGCACGAGAACGGCACGGATTGTACGAAACCAAACTTAAAGAAATGATTAAAGAAAACATTATCCGCATAGAAACCGACGGAGCAAAAATCGGACAAGTAAACGGTCTTGCCGTGTACAACGGCGGTGCGTATTCGTTCGGCAAACCGACTCGGATAACCGCTTCGGTTTCCCTCGGCTCGGGAAATATTATAAACGTTGAACGCGAAGCCGGATTAAGCGGAAAAACCCACAACAAAGGCGTTTTGATTATCACGGGTTATTTCAGGCAAAAATTCGGTAAACGGATTCCGCTTAATTTCACTGCAAGTTTGGTGTTCGAACAAGGTTACGGAACAATTGACGGCGACAGCGCCTCAATAACCGAAATTGCCGCTTTAATTTCCAGCATCTCGCAAATCCCGATTAAACAATCTTTGGCAATCACCGGCTCGGTCGATCAACACGGTAACATTCAACCTATCGGCGGAGTGAACGAAAAAATAGAAGGCTTTTTCGATGTTTGCAAAGAGCGCGGTTTAACAAAAAAGCATGGCGTTATAATTCCCTACCAGAACATTCAAGATTTAATGTTAAATGATGAAGTAATTGAAGCCGTTAAAAATAAACAATTTCATATTTACCCCGTTAAAACTGTAGACGAAGCAATAGAAATTCTTACCGGAATTAAAGCCGGCAAACTTCTGAAAAGCGGGAAATACCAGGCTTGCACGGTATTCGGAGAAGTGGAGAAAAAATTAAGGGAAATGAGAAGAATTTTTAAACCGGAATCAAAATCGAACAAAAACGACGGTGGAAAAGAAAACAAACTTAAAGAAACTAAAAAGAAAAAATGACGAGAAAAGTAAAAACAAAAATTTTGGCAACAATAGGTCCCGCAACCGACTCCAAAGAAAAGTTGGTTGAATTGATTAACGCCGGCGCCGACGGTTTCCGGTTGAATTTCTCACACGGCGACTACGGTTACTTTGAAAAAGTGTTCGAAAGAATCCATAACGTTTGCACGGAAAGCTCTCTGCCCATTCCTATTTTAATCGATTTGCAAGGTCCCAAAATACGTATCGGTGATCTTTCCGAAAATAAAATCGATATATTCCCCGGCGATACAATTGAAATTACGATAGAAAATATACGCGGAACAAAAGAAATTATTTCCACCTCGTATAAAAATCTTCCGCAAGATGCGCGAATCGGCGATGTAATTTTGATTGACGACGGTTTGATTAAACTGGAAATTATAAAGAAAACCGAGAAATCGGTTATTTGTAAAATTATCAACGGCGGCGTTCTGAAACCTAAAAAGGGAATGAATTTACCCGGAATGAAACTCAGCACTCCTTCGCTAACCGAAAAAGACAAAGAAAATTTGAACTTTGCACTTGGTCACAGAGTGGATTTTATTGCGCTTTCGTTTGTACGACATGAAAATGACATTCTGGAATTAAAAGACTGGCTTGCTTCTAAAGGCTATGACAAACCGGTAATTGCAAAGATAGAAAAGCCCGAAGCGGTCGAAAGATTCGAGCAGATTTTGAATGTTGCCGACGGAATAATGGTTGCACGCGGCGATTTGGGCGTTGAACTTGCTCCGCAACTCGTACCGATTGTACAAAAAAATATTATTCGCAGATGCAATGCCACCGGAAAACTTGTAATTACCGCAACTCAAATGCTTGAATCGATGATACAAAATTCCGTACCCACGCGCGCCGAAGCCTCGGACGTGGCAAATGCCGTTTTAGACGGTACCGACGTTGTAATGCTGAGCGGCGAAACTTCCGTGGGGAAATATCCGGTTGAAGCTGTAAAAATTATGGACGATATATTAAAAACCGCCGAATCTCAAACGCAATTCCAAACACCTATTAACTTCGATAAACCCCGGAACGTAATCGATAATCTATTTGACGCTACAGCCAAAGGCTTTGCGGAAATAGCCGATCAAATAAACGCTTCGGTAATTGTTGTTTTTACACATCACGGAAGGAAAGCCAAGGCATTGGCTAAGTTCCGACCCGCGGCATCGATTGTTGCAATTTCAAACGAGTTCGATACTTTGAACATTCTGAATTTGCACAGGGGAATTATTCCTTTCCACCTCGAAAATTTCGAAGACGAAGACAAAGCAATTTCCCAAACAATCGAAATTCTGAAAAAAGAAATGTTCGTAGAGAAAAACGACATTATCGTTTTCACTTCGGGCGCCCCGATTACCGACGGCGAACGAAGGAACTGGATTAGATTTCATGTAGTTTAAAGGCTGCCATGGAAACGAGCGAATTGAAATTAGCCGATTGGTGGAAAACTCTTCCGAACGGAAAAATATTATGTACATTGTGTCCCCGCTATTGTACAATTGGAGAGGGACAAAAGGGATTTTGTTTTATTCGCGAGAACATAGGCGGGAAATTATATTCGACCGGCTACGGCAGACCAACCGGCTTCGCAATCGATCCGATAGAAAAAAAACCATTGAATCATTTTTTACCCGGTACTTCAATTCTAAGTTTCGGCACGGCAGGTTGTAATTTGGGTTGTAAATTTTGCCAAAACTGGACAATGAGCAAAGCAAAATTAGATGAAACATATTCGGTTAAAGCTTCCCCCGAAGATGTTGTACGTTTGGCAAAAAAATACGGCACTCCTTCAATTGCTTACACATACAACGATCCGACTATTTTCGGAGAATACGTAATCGATATTTCAAAACTGGCGCGGGAAGAAGGAATTAAATCAGTCATGGTAACCGCGGGGTATATCGACAAAGATGCTAGAAAAGACGTTTATAAATATATCGATGCCGCAAACGTCGACCTAAAAGCTTTTACCGAAGAATTCTACAGAAAGCTTACCCTTTCTCACCTTAACGATGTTTTGGATACTCTTGTTTGGCTGAAAAACGATACCGACGTTTGGATTGAAATTACAACGTTGCTAATTCCGGGTGAAAACGATTCGCCGGATGAAATTAAAGAAATGGTGAATTGGATATTACAAAATCTCGGTGATGAGGTTCCGCTGCATTTCACTGCTTTTCATCCCGATTTTAAAATGAGAGACAAACCGCCCACACCTCCTTCGACTTTAACAATGGCAAGAAACATTGCATTGAAAGAGGGATTAAAATATTGTTATGTGGGGAACGTGCATAATGTAGAAGGCCAAACCACATTTTGTCCCAACTGCGGAGAACCGTTAATTGTAAGAGACTGGCATTCCGTCCGTCTAAACAAACTGGAAAACGGAAAATGTTATAAATGCGGCACCGAAATCGCCGGAGTGTTTAATTCTTGAATAATTTTAATGTAAAGGTTGTCTCTGGCAGTATTTAATTCGCGATATGCTTAACAAAAACAAATACCGGAACGAAGAGGTGCGGAATTTTGTTAGTTCGGGGAAAGAATCGGCAGACCCGGATTTCATGGTAGCGGATATAAAAATTCATTTGTTTTCGTCCTCCAATCCTAATATGTTTTTATTTTTCCTATCTCGTTGAAAATTATGTGTTTCGATTGAACCTTTTGCGAACCAACTCATTAAGCTTAATGGTTAAACTATTTTATTGACGACTTTTCTCCACCGGATAAATCCGCGGGTTTTGTTTAATTGTATATCCCGACTTCGGTTTTAACTTGCTTTTCAATATACACAGGAACGTTAAAAGAAAATTCCGTGCCTTTGCCCACTTTGCTTTTAACATCGATATGCAAATTATGCACCTCCAAAATTTTCTTTACAATTGCCAATCCCAACCCTATACCTTTATTATCTTCGGTTTTGATTCGCTGCCCTTGATTATAACGATCGAAAATAGTGGTAAGTTCGTCCGAAGATATTCCTCTTCCGCTATCTTTAATCGTAACTTGAACATAATCTTCTTTTTTAGTCAGATTAAAAACGATTTCGCCGTTCGGATTGGTAAATTTAATTGCATTGTCGAGTAAATTTTGCAGTACCTTTTCCATCATGCTAATATCGGCATACACGAACGGCAAGTTGCTATCGAATCTTAAACTCAGTTTTATGTTTTTGGCTTCGGCTAAAATCTGATTTTTCTGCTGAATATCTTGAACCAGCTCTGCAATTGAAAACGGTTCAGGATTCGGAACGTATTCCCTTGCTTCAAGTTTGGAGAGTTCGAATAATTCTTCCACCAATTTTTTTAAGCTGGCGGTGCTGTTTAAAACAATATTCATAAACTTGTCTTTTTCTTCGTTTGTCAGGGAATCGGATTTCATTGTAAGCGTTTCAACGTAACCTTGAATAGATGCAAGAGGAGTTCGTAAATCGTGCGAAACATTTGCCACAAGTTCCCGCCGCAAATTGTCCATTGTTTTTATATCTTGAATATTTTGCACGATTGTATCTGCCATTTCGTTAAACGATTGAGCAAATTCGCCGAGTTCGTCTTTGCTTTTTATTTTTATACGGGCTTCGAGGTTGCCGTTTTTAAATTCTCTTATTACTTTAAGCATTTCATTTAAGTTTCCGGTTATGAAGCGTAACGATAAAATCGTTATAATAACAGCGGCCAAAAGTGTAATGGTCATCGAGCGCAAACCCAATCTTAAAATATAACTTCCGAAAACCAATTGAGTTGCGTTTTCGTATTCTTCTCCCTCCAAAATAACATAAATATATCCGCGAAAAACATCGCCCTCGTAAACTTCGGATGCGGAGAAAGCCTTTTCCGCCTCTTTATTTTTAGGATCGGCGCCCAATACAAATGCGTGCCCGTTATTTTCAATAAATTGTTTTATGGGAGCCAGAGGTACGGACTTCAATTTGATTTTTTTATCCGGTGCAAAATACGTTAAAATGTTTCCTTGAGGATCGAGCAAATAAACTTCGATACTGGGATTAATAACCATAACATTGTGAAATACTTCGTCCAATACAGCTTTGTTGATTTTCCCGTCGATAAAACATTCCGTTTCGTCGGCTATATGTTTTGCCACTTCGGAGTTAAGCTTTTGTATTGTTTCTTGAAAATACATCTCCGCGGTAAAAACGGAAATGTATAAATAAACGGACGATAAAAGAATCAGAATAAGAAGAAAGGTTATTCCGATTTTCCATTTCAACTTATTGAATATGCTAAGTTTGTTTTTCATTTTCGTAGTATTCCAATTTTTCGCTATCATTAAATTTATACCCAACACCCCAAGAAGTCAGAATATATTTCGGCTTCGAGAGGTTATCTTCAATTTTACTTCGCAGTCTGTTAATATGCGAATTAACGGTATGCTCGTAACCGTTATATTGATACCCCCAAAGTAAATTAAGTAATTGTTCTCTGCTATAAATTTTTCCCGGGTGCGAAGCTAACAAATACAACAAATCGAATTCTTTTGCGGTAAGCTCCACTTCTTTACCTTTAATGGTCACCTTTCTTTTGGATACATCGATATATAGCTCACCGATTTTTATATTTTTCTCGTTATCGATTTCCTTTTTAATCGTACTGATTCTCCGGAAAATAGCTTTTACACGGGCGATAAATTCCCTAATGCTAAACGGTTTCGTCAGATAATCGTCCGCCCCCATTTCAAGTCCGATAACCTTATCGATTTCTTCGCTTTTGGAAGTAAGCATTAATATTGGAGTATAGACTTCCTGCTTTCTTACTTCTTTACAAACTTCCAAGCCATCCAACTTGGGTAGCATAATATCCAGAATTATCAAATCGAATTCATCGGTTAACGCGAGGCGTAACCCTTCCTCGCCGTCGAAAGCTTTTGTAACCGAATAATCCAAATCTTTCAGATGAATTTCCAAAAGATCGGCTAAAGAGTCGTTATCTTCAATGACTAAAATTCTCTTCATTTTCCACCGTTTTTAAATAAACATGTCGGGTTTTTAATAACCCGACATTAAAATAAAAATTAATTTAGAAATAGCAAATCATTTAATTCGTGTTATTGTTAACTTGGCTGCCGGTTCGTCCCAACCGTAAACTGCAGGATCAAGATTTCCGTAACCTTGAATTCCATCGTGAAATCTAACTCTTTCATGGGTGGGAACACGAACGTGCGGACTGCCGCAGCAAGGTCCGGGAATGTGTAACGCAGATTCGGTATTTCTTTCCGTACCCGCATCGTACACTCTCAAATAATAAACCCTCGAACCGAATAACGGTAAACGTACGCTGTTGGCTCCTACAAAGGCGTCGTTGGTATTAACAAGCATCGAAACCAAAGAAAGTTTATTAAAAGGTAGTTTTGTTTTAACCGTAAAAGTCTGTGAAGTACCCGGGAATATCGGTCCGGCAGCACCTTCAACAACGTCGTAAACAAAATCGGAATTGGATAATGAATTGATCATCGGGCCGTTTACAGCATCTTCGGCCAATTGGCGCAATTCGTCCGATGCAAACTGACCTATTCTGAAAATTTTGAAAAAGGGTGTGTGCGTTGCTATTACCGGCGGAGAAAACGGCTGGCTTGCCCCGGGACCCGTTGCCGGCGTCATGTTTTCAATTGTTATTTCGAACTCCGCATAATTACCGCCTCTTTTTGCAAATTGTTCGCTGAAATCGGCATCGGCACCAACTTGCGAATCGTTTGATACCGGACCTTCTTCGTTACAAGCAAAAAATAACGGAATAAGAAATAATAAAGCAATGATGATTTTTATTTTGTGCATTACTGCCTCCTTGTATTTTGGTGAATTGCTGTTGCAAAGGTGGCTAAAAAGTATCACGAAAATATCACAAGGTTTTAAACATTTGATAAAATCAAGGAGACAAATTTTTGCGCCAAACGGCAATAAGAAATGTGAATTTAAGTATACAAATTCATTTTTTTAACCATTTTTCATATAAGGTAATGGACGGTTTGTCCACCGGAATAATAACAAAAGTTTGCAACTACAAAATAGCTTCCATACGAAACCGAGAACTTTTATTGAATTTCGGGGACGAATTCCTTCGTCCCCTCAAAAAATTAAAACTTAAATTCCGGTAATCTGCCCGGAGACCACGGAACTTTATATTTTTCAAGATCAGCTTCAAGCTTCTTTATTCTATTATTGTATATCGATTTAATTTCCTCCAGAACCGGCGGAAATTCTTCCGTAAGAATATTAAACATATCCTTTTCGGTTTGCGTAATTGCCGACGTCGAACGCCAATGCGTGTAAGCCAATACATTCAATCTATAATTAAAAGTTACTGGCGCAGGCGGATTTTCCTCTTTGCTCGGTTTGTTACTCGGCCTGTGAAATCTTAAACTTATTTTTTGCAACCGTTTCTTAATATTGCTTGCTTCCGTAAACAATTCATAAGGTGCATCCGGAGTATGTAAAACGGCTTGCATCATTTTATCAACCCTGTCAATCGTTTCATTCAAGAATCTGTACGTTCCCCGGATCGTACGGGAAAGTTCGTTAACCTTTTTCTGGAATACGACCAACTCGTTCCTATCCGGTGCCGGCAAGGTTGTATTGCGCAGCGGAACCGCATTAAATTCCTCCGGACCGCCCAACAATTTTTTCCCCTCCCTTGTAACCAACGAAAGTGTTACTTTGTACTTACCCGGCATCACCAAAGTACTGCTACCCAAAGATTTAAACGGATCGAATTTATCTTTTTCGGATAACGGCCGGGTACTGGCAAATCTTAAATCCCACGTAACACGATTGATTCCTTTCTTCGGTTTTGCCGTTAACCTTCTTACGGGGTTGCCCGATTCGTCCGTAATCGAAAAAATCAAATACGGCGGTACTTCATTTTCTTCCGTCCTTAATTCTTCTTCGCTCGGTTGAGGAATCGGTTTACCTTTTTCAAATAATTTTTTTTCCTTTTCGTGTCTGAGTTCCCTCAATGTTTTCGGGACTTCTTTTAAAAAGTAAGTAAACGTTGCACCGAACGGCGGATTTGGAGCTTTAAAATAATCCGAGCCTTGTGCATAGCGCGCTCTTTGTTGAATGTACATCAACGCATCCCGAACAGGAAACAATACCGCATCCTTTTCAAAAGTCTCCTCCGAAATATGACGCAAAGGTGTATAGTCATCGAGAATGTAAAAACCTCTTCCGAACGTTGCAATTACAATATCGTTTTGAGATTTTTGCAAAGCAATGTCTTTAACCGAAATCGTAGGTAAACCCGATTTCAATTTATGCCAACTTTCACCGCCGTTTGTAGAAAAGAAAAAACCGAATTCCGTTCCGACGAACAGTAAATCCGGATTAACAAAATCCTGTTCGAAAGTATTTATAGGACCGTTTTCGGGAAGGTTTCCGGCTATCGATTTCCATGTTTTTCCTTTATCCGTACTTTTTAAAATATAAGGTTTGAAATCATCTCTTTTGTGATTATTAAAAGTTGCAAAAACTATATTTTCATCGAATTTCGAAGGTACTACATCGCTTACGTAGGTATATTTGGGCACTCCCGGGAATTCGTCGATTTTTCTCCATGTTTTGGCGTCCTCCGAAACTTGAATAACGCCGTCGTCTGTTCCCACATAGAGGAGGTTTTCTTTCAAAGGAGATTCCGCCAAACTAACAATTGTACCGAATAAAGAAGTCGATTTATCTTTAGCAACCGCATCGATGCTCCAATATTTTCCCATAACTTTAAAAGAATTTCTATCGATCTGTGCCGTTAAATCTCCACTAATTTCCACCCAGCTGTTTCCGCGGTCTTCGCTTCGGAAAACTCTTTCCGCAGCACAGTAAATTCTCGTGTGTTTATGCGGACTGATAATTAAAGGAGTATCCCAATTCCACCTGAAAGTATTTTGACCTTTTTTCGGTTCGGGCCGGATGCTCACACTCTCACCGCTTTTTCTATCATAACGCACCATTCCGGCGTATTGCGATTCCGCGTAAACTATATTTGGGTCGAGCGGATCGACTGCCGACCAAAAGCCGTCGCCTCCGTTGGTAACAAACCAATCGCTGTTAACGATACCGTCGGCACTAAGCGTTCTCGAGGGTCCGCCCATACTGCTGTTATCTTGTGTTCCGCCGTAAACCGTGTAAAACGGTTTACTGTCGTCTACAAACACCCTGTAAAATTGTGTGATAGGTAAATTTTCTTTAAAGTCGAATGTTTTACCTCCGTCGAATGTTTCGTAAATTCCGCCGTCACCACCGATTAAAAAGTGCTCGGTGTTTTCTGGATTTATCCACATCGCATGATCGTCTACATGGCGGTTTTTGTTCCCGACCGGTTTCCATGTTTTCCCGCCGTCAAAAGTTACTTTGGAACGAACGTCCATAGCATAGACTTTGTTTACATCTTTGGGATCGCAAAAAATTTCGTTAAAGTATTGCCCCGAAGCAGTATAATCACTCATTTTTTCCCAAGTAGCCCCTCTGTTTGTCGAGCGGAAAAAACCGCCTTTATCCAAAGCCGCTTCAACAATCAGATAAACAACGTTAGGATCGACCGGTGAAACACAAATCCCCATTCCCCCGATATCCACTTTGGGAAGACCGTTCATAATTTTTTCCCATGTTTTTCCCGCATCGGTCGATTTATATACCGCCGATTCCGGCCCGCCGCCAATCTTCGTATAAACATGTCTTCTGCGTTGTTCGGACGTTGCATACAAAACATCCGGGTTACCCGGCTCGAATACAACATTATTCACGCCCGTATTCTCGCTTATTTCCAAAATCTTCTCCCATGTTTTTCCGCCGTCCGTAGTTTTGTAAAGCCCTCTGTCACCGCCCGGTCCCCAAACGGAACCTTCCGCGGCAACATAAACAACATTACTGTTTCTCGGATCGATAAGAATTTTTCCTATCTGACGTGAATCTTTTAATCCCATGTTCTTCCACGACTTGCCACCGTCAACCGATTTGTAAACACCGTCGCCGTAACCAAGCGCACGTTGATGATTATTTTCTCCCGTTCCCGCCCAAATTACATTTGTATTATTCGGATCGATTGCCAAACAACCGATTGAATAAGCACCGTAATTGTCGAATACGGGTTCGAACGTGGTGCCCCAGTTTGTGGTTTTCCAAATATTACCGCTTGCCGCTGCAACAAAATATTCATTTTTCTTTTCCGGATTAACAGCAATGTCGGCAATCCTCCCGGAGGTAAATGCCGGTCCAATTCCGCGCCATTTCAATCCGCCGAAGTATGTATCGGTCGAGTCTTTTCCGGTATTCCCGCTTTTCGCAACGGACAAAGATGTGATAATTAAAATTAAAAGCAAGTGCTTTATTATTTTTGTTTCCATGCTGAACTCTTTTTAGTTTTTGTTTCGCTTTACGAAAATAAGAAAAAGAATTATAAAAATTGGAATCGGATAAAATGTTAGATGAATAATTTGTATGGAACAAACAGGGAATTAACCGAATCGGGTTTTACTCGGTTCCGACGGAATCAACTATTGAATCTTTTCTTAAGCAAATAAACAAATACCGGTGCACCGATAATTGCCGTAACGGCGCCAACGGGAAGTTCGGCGGGCGACATAATATTTCTTGCCAACGTATCCGCTAAAATGAGAAACGAAGCTCCGAGGAAAAACGAAGAAGGAACAATGATTCTATAATCTTGTCCGAATAACATTCTGCTTACATGCGGTACTATCAATCCTACGAAACCGATAATTCCGCTTATGCTAACCACCGAACCCACAAGCAAGCTGGAAAGAATATATGCCGTGCTTTTCACCCTTCCCGTATCAATTCCCAATTGCTTGGCGCTTTCCGAACCGATTGCCAACACATTGTATTTGTAAGAATTTAGAACTAGAATAACCGTTGCAATAATCGTTACGGGAAAAACAAAATATAAGTTTTCGGTTTCCGCGAAGGAGAGACTTCCTATTAACCAAAAAATTGCGGTACGCAGCGAAGTATCGAGCATTGTGGTCATAATTAAAATTCCCGCGCCGAAAAAAGCTCCGACCATGACTCCCGAAAGTAGCAGAACGCTCGGTTCAATTTCACCGAATCTTCTGCCGAGTAAAAACACAATCAAAACAACAACCAAAGCTCCGGCAAAAGCAAAAAGCTGAGTACCTAAAAATGATAATCCGAGCACGAAAGAGAGAACGGCACCGAAAGATCCGCCGCTGGAAATTCCCAGAATATAAGGTTCCGCCAAAGGATTCATCAGGATAGCTTGAAACACGGCGCCCGCAACAGAAAGTCCGCCGCCAACTGCTACGGCCATTAATATTCGCGGGAATCTTATTTCCAAAATAATTTTTTCGAACATTGAATTGTTACTTGAACCCGTAAGCACCGAAAATATTTGGGGAACGGAAATTTCCACCGAACCGACGGTTAGACTGAAAAGAGCGGTTGCAACGGTAAGGACAAATAAAACTCCGACGTAAATTGAAAAATTAATTCCCGTCAATCGTTCAGTTCTTGCCATAACCTATCCAGCAACGTTTGAATGTTATAACCGGAAACAGCGGAAATGATTAAAACATCTTTATCGTAATCGTCGAATTTCAATTTGCTTTGAATTTTAAGTATTTCTTCTTCCGGAAGTAAATCCGCCTTTGTAAGCGCAATCAATTTTTTCTTTTTAAGCAAATCGGCGTTAAAGTTAGCCAATTCGTTTCCGAGAATCTCGTAATCTTTTTCAATATTTTCCGATGTAATATCAATCATAAAAAGCAATATACGTGTCCGTTCGATATGTTTCAGGAATTGATGTCCCAAACCTTTTCCGAGATGAGCACCTTCGATTAAACCTGGAATATCGGCAACGGTAAAAGTTTTGTAGTCTTTATACTTAACAATGCCCAAGTTGGGTTTTAAAGTGGTGAAAGGATAATCGGCAATTTTAGGGCGTGCCGCGGAAATCGCGGAAATTAATGTCGATTTACCCGCATTGGGAAAACCGACCAAACCAACATCGGCAATTAATTTCAATTCAAGGATAATTCTGCGTTCCTGCCCGGGTTTTCCGTCTTCCGCAAAACGCGGTGTTTGATTTGTTGGCGTGGCGAAATTACTGTTTCCTTTTCCGCCTTTTCCGCCTTTGGCAACCACGAATTTCTCGCCGTGTTTTGTAAAATCGTAAATAACATCGCCCGTTTCGGCATCTTTAACAACCGTTCCTACCGGCACTTTTATTATCAAATCTTCTCCCGACTTTCCGTCCTTCAATGAGTTTCCGCCGGGTTGACCGTTTTGAGCAAAATATTTTCTTTTGTATTTGAAGTCGAGCAATGTGTGAAGATTTTCGTCGGCTTGTAAAATCACATCGCCGCCTTTGCCGCCATTTCCGCCTGCGGGTCCGCCTTTGGGAACGAATTTTTCCCTTCTGAACGCAACCGCGCCGTCGCCGCCTTTGCCGGCTTTAACAAATATTTCAGCGTAATCTAAAAACATGATTTTACTTTAGGCAGATACGGTGCGAGCGATTAAAGACCTAAATACTTCAACCTCCGGAATCGAAGGATTAATATTGTTTTCATCGCAATATTCATCGATAATGGAATTGCATTCTTCTTTGCTGGAACATTCTTTCAATCTGCTCATCAATTCTTCGGCTCCTATCATATCGTAATCGAAAACCACTTCGATAATTCGCGGCATGTATTCGCTGTGAATAATATCTTCGATTTCCAATTTTTCATCGCTATCCAAATCAATTTGCTTGTATTGAGGTCGTTCGATTTCCTCTTCGTCTTCCAAATCGGGCATTTCAATTTCATCGTCGGGCACATCGATTTCTCCCGATTCGATATTATTCATCAATATAAATTCTTTTACCGCATTTCTGGTTTGCTTTTCTTTTACCACGCCGGCAATTAATTCGTCGTCCACCGACATATTGATTTTCGGTTTTAATTCCAATCTGGAAAATTCATCCTCCAATGTGATCGAAGGTTCCGTTTCATATTCCATTACTGTATTAAAAATGTCGCTGTTTTTCTCGAATTCATCCAGATCGATATCGTCGGCGTTACTTAACATTGAATCTTCGTCTATGCTTAAAACTTCTTCTTCGCTTATCTGGGGTTCTCCGGTGTTTACGGGTTCGGTTGCGCCTCCGTTTTCGGGAAATGTTTCGGTTGCCAGTAGTTCTTCCGATATTTCGGGTTGAGGTGTTTCAATAGAAGTTTCCTGTGCCGGCGGAATCTCTTCGTCAACAATATTTTCCATACCCGATTCTTCCGCTGCGGTTTCTTCTTCGGTTTCACCTGCAATTTCTCCGCTTATATCGGGAATTTCACTTTCTGCACTTAAGAATTCGGCCAGATTGATTTTTTCCACCATGTAATCACTGTCGTACACATTCGAATGTTCAAGCATTCTCTCGAGGTTTTCTTTATCGAGCGGTTTTACGTAAAAATCCAATTCGCTGGTGTAATCCTTAATTTCGAAACCGATATTTCCGGAAGAAATGCTTTGAACTTTTTGTGAAAAATAATCATCGAACTCTGAGAAAATAAGCTTTTCTTCTTCACTTACGGTTTCTTCCCGTTGCGTTTCCGGAGTTTCAGCTTTTTCTTCCTCAACGGCAGTCACCGCAGCCGTTTCACCTTCGGTTTCGGGAGGTTCGCCGGGAAATTCCGTTTTTAAAATTTCCTCTTGGGGAATTTTCTTTTCCATGCCGGTTTCGGAAAGATCGGCATCTACCAAATCGTTTAATGTTCTATCCGCTTCTTGGGTCAATTCGGAAGTCAGACTTTGTTCGGGCCCGTTAAATTCTTCGGGTTCAAATGTTTTATCGGTCAATTCCTCAATTTTGCTTTCGATTTCATCAATCACCGAAGAGGCTTCGTATTCGCTTTGTAAATTTTCTTCTCCGGTTTCATCCATGGTTTCATCCATGAAATCTTTTAATTCCACTTTTCTTTCTTCAAGCTCTTCTTTTATAGCGAGAATATCTTGTTCGGGTTCGATTGTTTTATCCTCGAACGATTCGGTTACCGTTTCCTCGCTTGTAGTTTCGTCCGATTCAGGTGGAATTTTTTCCGTCAAATCGTCTTCGTACTCCGCGGTTGATTCGCCAATAGTCGCTACGGGCTCTTCGGAAAGAATTTCTTCATTTTCGATACCGTCGGTAAAATCATCTTGCAACGGCTCGGTAAGTTCTTCTTCCGTTGCCGGTTCGCTTTCGATAACGGTCTCATGTTCTGTTTCAGTCGTCGGTTCATCCCGGGGTTCTACGGTTTCGCCGACCGGAGTTTCATCTAAATTTTCTTCAACTGAATGTTCGGCACCGGCGGAGGTTTCTTCCTTTGCAACGTCTTCCGCAGGCTGTGCGGTTTCGTCTTCCACTTTTTCCAAAACCAATTCGTCTTCATCGAACTCGTCGATAATTCCGATGGATTCGACTTGTTCGGGCACAACGGACTTGAGAGCGTTTATAACATCTTTGCTCAGAACCGACTGTTTAACGTCGCCGTGAAAAGTTTCCCGTAATTTTTTACGGTGTGCGGTTAAATTTTTCTCAGCAAGATATTCGTCGATTGCCACAAGCGGGATTTTTTCTTTCGGCAACATCCCGATATTGAAAAAATCGGTCATTGAGTTCACGGCTGTTTCCAACAACTCATCCAGATGTGTTTCTATTCCTATCGCATCGATTTTTTCGAGCAGTTTTTCGAATTCCGATTTGCTTATCGTAATCAGGTTTTTTTCTTTGAAATACGATTTTATAATCTTGACGAGAAATTTGTAATAGTATAAATAATTCAGAAGTTGTTTTATTTCAACGGTAGTTAAAATATCGATAGATCCGAAGAAAAAAGTGATTAACGTTTTCTTTGGTCGCATTAAAAAATTTGCGTTGAATTCGACCGCCTGATAAAGCAACTCGTCGATTTGATTGGCGGAAAACCTTTTGGAACGTTTTATTTCTTTTTTGATAAGGTTAAAATATTCGTTGATCTTCTCGCCCGAATAATCGAAAGCGGAGTTTTTAAGTAAGTTACGTCTATCTTGAAAAATCCTGTAATCAACTTCGGCTGAAATATACCGTATTAACGAAGGATGAAGCTCTTTGCTTTTTAATTC
Organism: uncultured Melioribacteraceae bacterium; assembly: GCA_964553325.1. Taxonomy (GTDB): domain Bacteria; phylum Bacteroidota; class Ignavibacteria; order Ignavibacteriales; family Melioribacteraceae; genus BMS3ABIN04. The sequence continues at coordinate 24,708 of CAZKKI010000034.1, forward strand.
GTCGACGGTAAAATAAAGACCTAATTCCCTTATATAATTATTACTGAAATCATGTATGAATTTGATTTCCTTTTCCAACATGGGAGTCCTCAGCTAGAATAATTAAAATAGATTTTATAAAATGCTTTGGAACATTCGGTTGTTAAATTTAAGAAATTTAGCGGATAAACGTAACTATTTTGTTAAAAGGAAATAAAAAAATAAAGATTCGGTTCCGCAACCGGAAAACGCGTTAAATTTACAAGGGAATAGTTTATCGAATTAAAAATAATGGTAAATAAATAAAATGAAAACTGCAATGTAGATTTACAAATCAAGCTAATATAATAGGAATGAATTAAATGACTTTTTACCTTAACATTTTTAAGTTCTACGTATTTCGTTTCAGTTATGGATTTTTGGGATTACAATTTAAATCTTGCCCTTAAAAACATAATTACAACAAAGCAATCAATACAAATAATAGAAAATAATACGGGTAATCGAACTTGACTTATTATACCAATTTCGGAATTTGTGAATAATTGCCAATCGGCGTTTTGTGCAAATAAATCATCAAGCACAAAATAAAAGAATATTGATGTTGTTCTTTTCATATTAATACTATTCGTATGGGATTTTTGGCGGAAGCCAAATTACGAGTGTTTTTATAATTAAAATTCAAAATACATTTTATAAATGTCTAAATGTACTTACTAACTTCATATTGTACAACTCTAAATTTAAGGTGGTTCACAGCGGGATATTAATTTGAGATGTGCACTAAATCCATAAAAATTTATTCCCGTGTTATGGTTATTTGTTTTGCAGGCGTTCGGTATCCAATGAATTAAAGACAAACCTCAAACTTCCGCTTGCAGCGGTTGAACTGAAAGAATTTCAGTTGTACGGTATAATTTTATAAAGTTTGCAATCGTTTTTAGCGTTTGTAAATCTCAAATAAAACGACGGATGTTCACAATCTTCTTCGTTTTCTTCGCCTATAATTTCCACTCGGTATCCTTGTTGTTTGTATCGTTCAATTAACAATTTGAAATAAGTCTGAGCAATTTCGTTGGCTTTCTCGAATGTAATGTTTTCCATAAATTCTCCGACTTCCTATTTTAATTTCGGAAGAGAAAATGAAAACGTACTTCCTTCCGGTGTACTGTTATACCATAAATTTCCGTTATGGACTTTTATGATTTTGTTGGATAGGATTAATCCCAATCCAACCGACTTTTCTTTATTTTGGTTAATGGTTTTTACAATTCCTTCGTAATCCAGCAAATTCACCGATGAATCGATACCTTCGCCTTTATCTTTAATATGCACCGAAACGAAATTAAAATCCGTAGTGAACTTTACTTTTACGCATGAATTTTCGGGAGAATATTTAATCGCATTTTCAAGTAAATTTTTCAACGCGAGCGAAAGAAGATTCCTGTTGGCGTTTACTTTAATTTCTTCGCCGAATTTTTCAACCGTTATGTTCACATTTTTCTTGGAGGCTTTATTCTTTGCATTTTGCACTTCTTCCAAAACAAAATCGTACAAATCAACCTGTTCGAATTCCAATTCGTAATTACCGTTGCTTAAAAATGTCCAGTTCACAAAATTTTCGAAAGCGTCGTACAGATTCTTTGCCGTAGAATTGATTTGCTTTACGAAAAATTTCTTTTCGTCTTCATCCATCATGTCGAAATCCATTTCCAACATTTCGGCGAAACCCAGCAAAGTGCCGAAAGGATTTTTTATATTGTGCGTTAAAAATGAAAAGAACTCTTCTTCGGTTACACCGGAATCAAGATTGTCTTCCGGTTGAGGAGGTATCGTATCTTCGGGTTTCACATTAATTTTTCGCGAATCCGTGCGGTTCGTTTTGAAGAGCTTTTTTCTCGGTATAACTTTTAAAGATTTCAAATTACTCATTTGCGCCGGTTGAAAACATCGAATTTATCACTTTCCAAATAAATGATTCCGTTAAAAGAAAAAATGATTTAAATCAAAATGCATCGGCAAATTGATTTACGTCACCAACATTATTAAATACGCCAAAAACCGCTTGTTTACGATTTTAATTAATGCGAAAAAATGTTGGAAATATATTTTTTTAACTTCTCCTGATCATTTTTGTCGGGATACCGCTTCTCAATTTTACGGTAACATTCGTTAATTATCCTTTTTGCGTTCCCGTTTTTTTTACTTTCCTCCGGCGATTCGTGAATATCCAGTTCTTTGCTTACCTCTCTAATTAGAATGTAAGCCGAAAGAGAAGTTTCGTAATATAATTCCATTCCTTTTGCTCCCAATAGTTTTACAATAATTTGGGATCCCCTTTTGCACCTTTCAGCGGAGCATTTTAAAGGCGACTTCGACGTTTTAATGATATTACTATCGAAAATGCCTTAAGTTTTTTAAGTCATGCTACGCTTTTTTAGTTAATTCCAATAATAATGCCAACAGATAATTTTTTAAAAAATCGATGATATAAACAAAAACAGCGATTTTTACGGTATTTATGGAATTAATTTGAGATTTATGTCTGAAAATGGTTCACGGGTCGAAAAACTACCGCGAGGCAACTGTGAAGTCGTGTTTAATACCAACTCCGTTTTAAGTGAATTACCAAACGGTTTTTTGCAAACTAACAATGGTACTCGGGTAAAGTACAAAAAATAATTCCATTGCATCAAAAACCCTTGTTTTTTCTTGACATATTTATCCGATTTTATTATATATTCAACCGGATTAAAAAAACGGTCTCTCACGAAAATAGTAATATTCTAATAGATTCATTCATTTCAATATTGAGAGGTGAGAGATGAAATATGCGGTAATCGTTTTACTGCTTTCAATCACTCTTTCCGCCCAAACTTCCCAAAATTTAACGTTGTTAGGCGAGTACCAGGGCCGTTACCTCACAAACGTAACCGCTTCGGGCAATTATGCATTTTTAACCGAAAGTAACGACTTTAGCAGTTACGGTGAAATTAAAATTCTAGATGTTTCGGATCCTTCTTCAATTACGGAAGCCGGAAGCTATTACTCAACCGATGAATTCCAACCCGTTTCAATTGAAATCGAGGGCAATCATCTATTCGTCGGTTCATCGGTTCCGGATTTAAGAATTTTAGACGTTTCGGATGTTTCGGCGCCAAAAGTAATTAGCCGATACGAAGATTATTGTTTAGATATCCAAGTTGAAGGAAATGTTGCTTACGTAGCGGCTCAAACTGAAGGATTATTAACATTAAACATCAGCAATTTGAACAGTATCGGGGAAATCGGATTCTTCGAACCCGACGGTGAAGCATTAGCCGTTTTCGTAAAAGATAATCACGCTTATTTGGCTTACGGTTTGTATGGTTTAAGAATTGCCGATGTTTCAAAGTTGGATGACCCCGTACAAGTGGGATATTTCGATACGCCGGAATATTGCTTTGATGTATTCCTCAAAGATAATTACATTTTACTGGCCGACCACACAAACGGTTTATTAATTCTGGATGGAAGCGACTTGAGCTCAATCAACCAAATTACTCAATTGAAATTTGAGAATTCGAGCATTAGACAAGTTATTGTCGAAAACAATTTCGCATACCTTGCCGACGCCGGCTTCGGCGTTAGGATTCTGGATATTTCCAACATATCGTCACCCGTTGAAATAGGTTATTATCAAATTACGGGCGGGTCTTTTAAAATATTTGTAAGTGGCAACAAAATCTATTCGGTAAACTACGACGGTTTAACAATATTGCAAAACGATTTGTTAACGGGTATAAAAACCGAAACGCCGGCCCTCTTACAATTTGAACTTTACCAAAATTACCCAAACCCGTTCAATCCGAGCACGACGATAAAATACACGATTTCGCACAACCCTTCCATTTCAAATGCCAAACAAACAAGCAGCGGGTTTCCGGTTACTTTAAAAGTTTACGATGTTTTAGGTCGCGAAGTAACAACACTCGTCGATGAAAAACAATCGCCCGGCAATTACGAAGTTAATTTTAACGCCACCTCCCTTCAAGGTGAAATTCCGGGAGGAATATATTTTTACAAACTAACGGTGGGAGATTTTTCGGATGTCAAGAAAATGATTTTTTTGAAGTAGAAACAATCACATCCTTTCTATTTTAAAAGCCCGGTATTTTTGAAACGCCGGGCTTTGTGACGAAACACCGTTTTTTATGATGTAAATCCTAAACCAAATCACTCATTTTGAGAATTTTCCTTAAAATGTGTGTTACCTCACAGCATCGGGAAACCTGTTTCTGCTAATTTGCTACCGAAAACAGAAATAATTATATCGAACAAGAAATGAAAAGAAGATTTCAAAACATGACGAAAAGAAAAAACCAGGTTGTAAACAAAAACGTTTTCAGCTTAAGTTTTGCGTGGATTTCTGGTTTTGTTTTCACGTTCGCAATTTTGGTTTTAAGTAAAATAATCGGCTATGAAATTATTACGCAACAAAGTTACACCGGCGTTTCAAATAACTTGTTGCTTGCATTAAATTTTGTTAAAAAATCCATACAAGCGCCCGAAATCATTCTTTCGGTAATGGGGGGATTTTTATCGTTCGGATTAAGGTATTTGTTCCTTTTCGGAAAACCGTATTCCGTTTAATCAACAAAAAATGAGGAAAATAAAATGTTTAACGTATTACTTGTAGAAGACAACAGCGGAACAAGGATTTTGTTGAAAAAAATATTAACAAGGAAGTTTTATTGCAAAGTTTATACAGCTAACGACGGTCTTGAAGCTCTTAAAATGATTCAAATTCATAAACCCGATTTCATAATTTTGGATTATATGATGCCGCAAATGGACGGATACGAATTTCTGAAGGAAATCCGTTACAAAAAGGATTTCCACGATATACCGGTAATTATGATTACCGCCATAAACGAAAAGTTGGCGCTTAAAAAGGTTCTTTCGCTCGGTATTTCGGATTACATTCTCAAACCGTTTAATATCGAAACCACAATGGAAAAAATTGCGAAGATAATGTACAACAGAAACAATACGCTTCACAGAAAATTGGACGGTCTGGAAAAACGAATAGAAACTTTGGAAAAAAGAAACAAAGAATTAAAGAAAAACCATTACGCTCCTTCGTTGATTGATAAGAAAATTTTCCTCAACTAAGAAGTAATGAACAAATACCGGGACTTAAACCGAATTTCGGTTTAAGTCCTTTTTTTTATTTTACCCGTCAATTAACCGCAAATCTGTAATCCACGTCACAAAAAACTTATAATTTCGGCTGAAAACAAACAATATTTATCCGTCATCACAGACAAACAAAGGGAAAAGTTGTTTATTGGAAGTGAAAAATTAATTAACTGTTTATAGGTCAACAACAATGGAAAAAATAATATTAAAACAAACCGTAACGAAAGCAAATAAAAAAGCTTTTGTTAACGACGTAAAAAATTTACTTTTATCGCCAATTGCTCACGGCATAATTGGAGCAATAATTTTTCTTTCCACCATGCTTGTAATTAAAATGTTCGCTTTGCGAATTGTTGAAGACTACAATTTATTAATCGGTACTCAAGAGTTGGTTTTAACTTTGCTTGTCGGAACATTCTTCTTTACCGTTCAATTGTTAGCAAAAATCAAGTTAACTAAATTTTATCAGGATTACCGAAAGTAAAGTTACGGTGGAAATGATAAATTAACGCCGGATTTTCTATTCCGGATTATTCCGATTTTTAAATTCCAACCGCTTTTTCCTACTTATATTTCCAAAAAGTAATTTGTGATTAAAATCATTGATTTTTAAACCCCCATTCTTCTTATATCGAGTAAAATATATCGGAGCACCAAATGTTAAACGCAGCACTTCAAACAAATACCGGCGGGAAAAAATTAACTTACAAAATTCTTACCGATTGCTTTCAAACCGGACTGTTCGGTTTTGCGGTAATTTTCACCTTCTTGCTGCTTTACCGACTTTTTTATTACGCTTTAACGGAAGTTTACACTTTCCAAATGGGAATTGAAGACGTAAAAACGGCTTTCGAAGGATTTGTTTTGTTTTACATTGTAGATTTTTTAAGAAGTATAATAAAAAACAGAAAAAAGCGATCGAATAAATAAAAAAAAAGAACAACCGTTACCGATTGTTCTTTTCCCGTCAATTTTATTTAATAAAAATCAAATATCCACTTCCTGTTCAACAAACTTGGCTTTAATAAAATCCCTGTTCATTCTGGCTATATTAGTAATCGAAATACCTTTCGGGCATTCGGCTTCGCAAGCGTAAGTGTTGGTACAACTTCCGAATCCCGCTTCATCCATAGCGGCAACCATTGTTTGAACTCTTTTATATCTTTCGGGTTGACCTTGAGGGAGGAGAGCATATTGCGATACTTTCGCACCGACGAACAACATTGCCGAAGAATTTTTGCAAGCAGCAACGCACGCTCCGCATCCTATGCATTCGGCCGCATCCAACGCGGCAGCAGCAACATCTTTGGGAATCGGTATTGTGTTAGCATCCGGGGCACCGCCGGTATTAAACGAAACGTATGCTCCGGCTTGTTGAATTTTATCGAACGCCGACCGGTCAACAATCAAATCCCGTATAATCGGGAAAGCCGCCGCTCGGAACGGTTCCAAATAAATAACATCTCCGTCTTTGAAATTCCTCATGTGCAACTGGCATGTTGCCGTTTTAGGTAAAGGTCCGTGCGGATGACCGTTAATTACAATTCCGCAAGTTCCGCAAATACCTTCGCGGCAATCGCTTTCGAATGCGACGGGGCGTTTCCCTTCCCTTTCCAAATCGTTGTTCAATTCGTCCAGCATTTCAAGAATCGAGGCATCGGGAGAAATTGAAACTTTAAATTCTTCAAATTGCCCCTTATCGTTCGGAGAATTCTGTCTCCATATTTTCAACGTCAGATTTAACTTTTCTCCACCCATTATTTATAACTCCTAGTGGCTAGTTTTACATATTCGAATTTAAGGTCTTCTTTATGTAATTCCCATTCTCCTAATTTTTTAAACTCCCAAGCGGCAACGTACGCATATTCTTCGTCGTTTCTCAAAGCTTCGCCTTCTTCCGTTTGATATTCTTCACGGAAGTGAGCGCCGCACGATTCGTTTCTGTTAAGCGCATCAACAGCCATTAATTCGCCTAATTCGAGAAAATCGGCAACTCTGCCGGCTCTTTCCAAAGTTTGATTTAATTCCTCTCCGGTTCCCACCACTTTAACGTCGTTCCAAAATTCTTCTCTCAATTGTCTGATTTCTTCGATTACCTCTTTAAGACCTTTTTCGTTTCGGGACATTCCCACTTTATCCATGAGCAAGTGCCCCAAACGTTTATGTATTTCATCTACCGTTTGTTTACCGTCGATCGATAACAGTTTTGCGATTCCTTCTTTTACGTTATCCTCAACTTCTTTGAATTCGGCTCTGTCGGTATCAACTTTTTCCGGTTTTTCCGAAGCTAGGTAATTTCCGATCGTATAAGGAATAACGAAATAACCGTCGGCTAAACCTTGCATCAAAGCGCTGGCGCCCAATCTATTCGCTCCGTGATCGGAGAAATTGGCTTCGCCAAGTACGAACAAGCCCGGGATGTTGCTCATCAAGTTGTAATCGACCCACAAACCGCCCATTGTGTAATGAGGTGCGGGGTAAATTTTCATCGGTACTTCATACGGATTTTCGCCGGTAATATTTTCGTACATTTCGAACAGATTACCGTATTTCTCTTCAATAACTTTTTTACCTACTCGTTTAATTGCATCGGAAAAATCGAGATAAACCGCTCTTTCCCCGTTAATGCCGCGTCCTTCGTCGCAAACATATTTGGCATTTCTCGAGGCAACATCCCGCGGTACCAAATTACCGAACGCCGGATATTTTCTTTCCAAATAATAATCTCTGTCTTCTTCCGGAATTTCGTTCGGTGGTCTGTTATCGCCCGCTTTTTTCGGCACCCAAATTCTTCCGTCGTTTCGTAAGCTTTCGCTCATCAATACCAATTTGGATTGACCTTCGCCGTGAACAGGCAGGCAAGTGGGATGAATTTGAGTAAAAGAAGGATTTGCAAACAAAGCGCCTCGCTTATGCGCCCGCCATGCTGCCGTTGCATTCGAATTCATTGCGTTTGTGGACAGAAAATAAACGTTCGAGTAACCGCCGGTTGCCAAAATAACCGCTTGTGCCGAATATCTTTCGATTTCACCGGTCAACAAGTTCCGCACAACAATTCCTTGTGCCCTTCCGTTCACCAAAACCAAATCCAACATTTCACGCCGATGATAAACGGTTACGTTTCCGTTTTTAATTTGCCTGTTAAGCGAGCTGTAGGCACCGAGCAACAACTGTTGACCCGTTTCACCTCGCGCATAAAAAGTTCGGGATACTTGCGCACCGCCGAACGAACGGTTTGCAAGAAGTCCGCCGTATTCCCTTGCAAACGGTACACCTTGTGCAACACATTGATCGATAATATTATTGGATACTTCGGCAAGTCGGTAAACATTTGCTTCGCGCGAACGGAAGTCGCCGCCTTTTACCGTATCGTAAAACAATCTGTAAACCGAATCCCCGTCGTTTTGATAATTTTTCGCAGCATTAATTCCGCCTTGTGCCGCAATCGAATGCGCTCTTCTACTTGAATCGTGATAAGTGAATACTTTCACTTTATAACCCAATTCGCCTAACGTAGCGGCTGCGGAAGCGCCCGCCAAACCGGTTCCCACTACAATCAAATCGTATTTTCTTTTGTTAGCGGGATTTACCAGCTTCATGCTGAACTTATGATTGTTCCATTTTTCGGCTATATTTCCTTCGGGAACTTTTGATTCTAATTTCATTTTATCTACCTCCCGTTAATAAAAAGTAAAGTGGGATAGAGGCAAACCCTAAACTGATAACTATTGCGTAAACGGTTCCGATTAATTTAATTACAGGAAAATATCTTTTGTTATTCCATCCGAATGTTTGGAATGCACTTTGAAAACCATGATTAAGGTGAAAACCAAGGAGTAAAACCGCAACTATATATAAAATAGAATAAACCGGTTGATTGAACCAATATGTTACGATATCGTAAAACTCGAAAGAACCGGTTTCGGGATGCCCTGATACATTAAATTGATACCAAAAAGTGGAAAGGTGCATAACCAAAAAGATGAATATTACGCTTCCCGTTACAATTGTGGTTCGTGAAGAAAACGTTGTGATTTCTTTATTAGCGTTAACTACATATTTTCCCGGATTAGCTTTTTTGTTTTCCCACCAAAGCCTTATACCGTTGAAAATGTGAAAAATGAAAATCAAAGCCAAGATAAGTTCGATTACACGAACTACCGGTTTCACAACCTCGAGGGTTTCAACATAACCGTTAAATGCTTCTCGCCCACCGTAAAGCGTTAAATTACCTACCAAATGAATTATCAAGAACAACATTAACAAACTTCCGGTAAGGGCCATCACAAATTTTTTACCAATAGAACGATTTAAGCTTGTAGTAAGCCAGCCCATCAGAATTCTCCTCTTTTTACTAAATAAAACTTTTGCTGATTTTCGAATTGATTGATGAGGGGGTACGGGACTAAAACGAAATCTTTTATCATTATTCACCTGTCGTCAAAAATTCATTCGCTAAAATACTACAAAAGTATCTTATTTCAAAAAAAAATCTCCGGCTAAATTTTCAAAACTAACTTTCGATAATTTTAAAAAGAATTAAACTTTAAATAAATAAGTGATAATAATGAAATTTAAAATCCATTCCATTCAATTTAAATTGCTTTTAATTATTGCAAGCAGTTTTATGGGCAGTTCAATGTTTTTTGCCTTGTTTTATTATAATTCGGTAACGAAGCAAGCGAACAATCAAATTTCTCAAAAGATTCATTCTTTTGACGAGCTATTTAATCAACAGATAAATCTTGTTAAAAATGACATGGAAATGAGCATGGATCTACTTTTAAATAACAACAAAATAACCAGACTGTTTGCCGAAAGAAAAAGAGATTCATTGAAACAAGAACTTCTTGATATCTATCAAAGCAAGTTAAAACCTCAATATAAAATTGCTCAGTTCCAATTTCATTTACCTCCCGCCACTTCGTTCTTAAGGTTGCACAAACCGAATAAATTCGGAGATGATTTATCTGCATTCCGGAAAACCGTACTCGATGTAAACAACAATAAAAAGAAAGTTGTGGGTATCGAAGTCGGGCGGGGCGGGCCCGGATTACGAATAGTATATCCTGTCTTTTATAAGGGGGAACACGTCGGTAGTGTTGAATTCGGGACAAGCCTTATAAAGATTCTCAATGAAATTGCGGAAATATCCAACTTGCATTATGCAATCGGTATAAAAAAAGAAGTTTTTAAGAAAGCAAGACGATTTGAAAATAAAAATACCGACTTAGTTAAGGGGGATATAATTTTTTACAATTTTTCCGATAGCTTTGCTCAGGCTACTTTAAAAGAATACGAACCGAATAACAAACTTGAATTTCTTTCACTAGGCGATATTGAAATAGCGGCATCAACCGTACCTTTAAAAGACTACAAAGGTTATGAAGTCGGGTTTGTCAGTTTGTTTTCGGATGAAACGGCTACGTTCAAATCGTTAAGTGAAAAGTTAATAGAGATATTACTCTTGGCATTGCTTTTTGCGCTATTTGCATCTGCATTAGTTTATTTTTATATGAAAAAGTCCGTGATAACCCCATTAAAAAAAGCCGGAGAGTTTGCTGAAAATATCAGCAACGAAAAATTCGACGGAAATATTGAGTACGATAAAAACGATGAAATCAAAGTACTCATCGATGCTCTCAAAAGTTCAGCTTACAAAATTAAACAGCAACTCTTTTTCCTTAGCAATTTACCTTCGCCGGTAGTTGCCATAGACAAAGAGCACAATATAAAATATGCCAATAAAGCAACAGCTGCTTTTTTGAATATTGATGAAAAGGCTATAATTAATAAAAAATGTTATGATTTATTTAAAACCGATCACTGTACATCGGGCGACTGTGAAGTCCAACGTGCCATGACGGAAGATTGCATTACTCAAGGACAAACGGTTTCGAGAGCTAACGGGCGCACAACTTCTATAATGTATTCTGGAACACCGACAAAATCCGAGAACGGGCAGATTAACGGTGCGTTAGAATATATGGTTGATATAAATAACATAAAAGAAATTCAAGATTATTTAGCGGAAAACACCAAAATAATTTTGGAAGCAATGGAAAAATTTTCCAAAGGTGATTTAACGGTACAAGTTACTCCACCTGATAAAGACGACGACATAAGTAAATTATTTAAGGGATTTAATTCCGCTGTGAATAAAATTAGGCATATGATTAATAAAGTTTCTGAAGCAACACATGCCACGGCAAGCGCAAGTGCTGAAATATCCTCAATTGCCGAAGAACTGTCTTCCGGCGCTCAAGAGCAAAATGCTCAAACAATGGAAATTGCCAGCGCCGTTGAAGAAATGAATTATACCATCAGCGAATCGTCCAAAAACACAAGTGCCGTGGCTCACTCATCCGAAGAAATAAAATCCCTTGCCCAAAACGGCGGGGAAAAGGTTGTTGAAACCGTCAACAAAATGGAAAGTATTGCCGATTTAGTAATGAAAGCAGCCGAAAATGTGCAAAAATTAAGTAATAGCAATGAAAAAATAGGCGAAATAGTAAAAGTAATTAACGATATAGCCGATCAAACCAACCTTCTTGCTTTGAACGCCGCAATTGAAGCGGCAAGAGCCGGTGAACACGGCAGAGGTTTTGCCGTTGTTGCCGATGAAGTAAAAAAACTTGCGGAAAGAACAACCAGCGCAACAAAAGAAATATCCGAAATGATTTATGCGGTTCAAAATGAAATGAAAAATACCGTGGAATCGATTGAATACGGTACTAAAGAAGCTCAATCGGGTAAAATGCTCGCTAACGAAGCGGGAAATGCGATTAACGAAATTGTGAATTCGATAAATCATATTGTAGAAATGATAAATAATATCGCTGCAACAAGTGAAGAGCAATCCACTACCTTCGCTCAAATCAGTGAAAATATCGAATTGATTAGCAAAGTAACCGCCGAATCGAGTGCCGGTTCCGCTCAAATGGCCGAAGCAGCTGAGGATTTGAACAGATTGACTACAAACCTGGAAGCACTACTCGAAAACTTCAAAATTCATGGTTCAACAAAAAATACCGGAAAAACTTTAAATTCGGCCGCTACTTTCGATTATACTAATCAGAATTCACAATATTCCGAAAACCCGGAAACGGTTTCTTAAACGAAAGGTGGTTTATGGAAAAAGAACAAGACCAAAACGTATTGACCGACGAACTTTTGCAGCTTGTCGGTTTTAAAATCGGTGAAGAGGAATTCGCCGTCGATATTCTGAAAGTTCAAGAAATCATTAAAATGATTATGATGACGAAAGTGCCCAACACTCCCGAATATGTTAAAGGTGTCATTAACTTAAGGGGAAGAATTATTCCCGTAATAGATTTAAGGCGCAGATTGGGCCTCAAAGAAAAAGAAGCGGATCAGGATTCCAGAATTATTGTAGTGGAAATCGAGGAAAATACAATCGGTTTTATTGTCGACGAAGTAAGCGAAGTTTTAAGAATTCCCCAAAGCATAATCGAACCACCTCCATCGATGGTGGGCGACGTTAATGCTAATTTTATTACTGCGGTCGCAAAATTGGAGAACAGACTTCTAATCCTTTTGGATTTGGAAAAAATATTGGTTGAGGAACAAGAAAACGCATAAGGACTATGGAAACAATAAGCAAACAGACCGGAAAACTTAACGACATTTTACAATTGGTTACTTTCGAAATAGGGGAGGAAGAATACGCTATTGATATTCTTAAAGTCCAAGAAATAAACAAACAACTGGAAATTACTCAACTACCCAACGCACCTTACTATGTAAAAGGTATTATTAATTTAAGAGGAACGGTTTTACCGATTGTTGATTTAAGAACAAAATTGGGAATACCGCCGAAAGAAAACGACAGCGAAACAAGAATAATCGTCGTCGAACTCAATGATTCTAAAATCGGTTTTATAGTCGATAAAGTAAACGAAGTGTTAAGAATTCCGGCCTCGATAACCGAACCGCCTCCCAAAATTATTACCGGGGAAAATTCGGCTATATTTAACGCCGTAGCCAAATTGGAAGACAGACTAATCGTTTTGATTGATTTGGAAAAGGCATTCACGGATAACGAACTGGCCGAATTAAAATCGGTTAACCAGTAAATATTCCGCCCGCCAAACTTCAAATCATTTTATTTAGTATTTTCTTCCATCGAAAAAAAATTATTATATTGTTTACCCGATAAATTTAACTAACTGAAAATTAGTTTTATGCTGAAAGAGATAACCATCGTAATTAAAGAAAAAGAAGAACAAACTCTTCGTTCGATTATCTCTATTTTTAAAAAGAATTTCTCCGAATTTGAAATTTACAAATATAAAAAAGGCAAACTGGGGGACGAATTTGTTATAACATTCAAAGTCGATAAAAAATACTACGGTACAATCATCGAAAAGCTTGCTTACAACGATATCAAAATTTTCAGAAAAGACCCCGAAGCAAAACAAATAGTAGACGAAGTAAAAAGACAAAAACGGAAAGCGGCTCCGGTTGCAAACTCCGGCTGGGCTTCTATCAGAACAAAACACAAAACCATATCCGAAGAGGATTTGGAAGAACTGGCGGTTGAAGGTAAATACAAAGAAATTTTAGCCGTTATCAAAAACTCGATTCAACATCCGCTCGATATCGTTAAAAAAGCAAAAGCGTTATTATCCGATTCAATAACCATTGCATTAAACAGAGCTTACAGCAACGCTACCGAAAACAAAGAAGACGCTAAAAAAGAATACAAAGTATTGTTGGATATCGCTACGGATAAACAACTTAAGCTAAACAGACTTACAAAAGAACTTAAAGAAGCGGGTTATCAGCTAATCGAACTGTGCATTTTCTATCCGGACTTTTTCAAAAACTTAATCGACATAGCCAACAACTCGAATTTACATCCCACAATCAACATTAAAGCCGCCGTTGAACTTGGTGAAAAATTTCTTTCGGACGAAGAAAAATACGCCGACGAAATAGAATTGGCGGTTAAAAACTTAAACACCCGTTGGTTAAACAATACTTTCGAAATCGCAATAAAAGATTTGTCGAGCAAGGAAATCGATACTTTTAGAAAACTCGTAAAATTCATCGAGGGAAAACGCAATTAACCGGTCTGCGTAAACTTAATCTAATCCTAAATTATCCTATTCGATTTATAACACTCACAACAGATTCGGAAACATGCAATCTTATTTCCTTTCTTATTCCGGTATTAAATATTTTTAAAGCATAGGTTGTTGATATTTATTTAGATAAAAGTTAAATTATATCATCAAATTGTTTTAGAACACTTTTAAATCAAATCGAAAATGAATCCGTTGAAATTCGGTTTGTTTTTTGTTTTAACAATTCCCCTTTTAGGTCAACCCGAACAAAACTTAATTCTTTCCGAAATTATGTTTAAGCCTTCTTTTTCGAACGGTGAATTTATAGAGTTATACAATCCGGTAGAAAACGAGCCCGTTAGTGTGAAAGGTTTGTTAATTCAATACCAAACTTCGTCTCCCGATTTAATAGTTCCGGCAAACGGCGATTCGGTTCTTCAACCCGGAAAATTTGCCGTTATTTTTGAAGGCGACTACGATTTTCTGAACGGTATTTACAATTCAACCATTCCAACCGGCGCTTTGGTTATGAAAATCGATAACAATGCGTTCGGCTCTACCGGAATGTCAAACTCAAGTGACAGAACAGTTTATTTACTGAATGCATTTGGTGATACACTAACCTTTTATACTTACTCGGCCGATAACTCGAGCGGGATATCGGATGAAAAGATAATCTTAAATTCCGATAACAATCCTGCAAACTGGGCTAATGCTTTAATCGAAAACGGTACGCCGGGAAGCAAAAACTCGGTTTCCCCCGTAAATTCGGATGCTTCGGTTACCGAAATTTCAATCGATCCGAAAATCCCGATACCCGGTGACGATATTGTCATTCAAGCTAACGTCGCAAATCTCGGTATCGATATAATTCAAACTGCCGAAGTAAAGTTTTTCGACGATTTCAATTTGGATTCCGTTGCACAATCCGGCGAAGAATTTTTTTCGGAACTAATAAATAATTTGCTTCCTGCCGATACCGTTAAAATACAAGCTGTTTTGGAAAATGCAGCTGCCGGAGAAAAGCGGATTATTGTTGAAGTTTTTTTGCCCGGCGATGAAAATGAATTTAACAATAAAAAATCAATCGAATTTACGGTAACCGAACCGGCTGCAAATTATAACGATATCGTTATAAACGAAATAATGTATAAACCCGAAAGCGGCAAACCCGAATGGATTGAAATATATAACCGTACCGGTAAAAACATCAATATAGCGAATTGGAAGATTAAAGATAAAAGCAGCGAAAATAAAGTTTCCGGCGACGAGTTTTTTGTTCTGCCAAACGAATTTTTAATCCTAAGCGAAAACGAATCGATTAATCAATTCTTTGAAATAAATTCCAGAGTAATCGTAGTTAATTTACCGAGTCTAAATAATTCCGGAGACGAAATCGTCATTACCGATTCTCTCGGCAGAATCATCGACAGTCTGGAATACAAAAGTACTTGGGGCGGTTCGACCGGAAAATCGCTTGAAAGAATCGAAGCGAATCTGAGTTCGATTGATTCCGCAAATTGGAAAGAATCGGTTAATCCGACTGGCGCCACTCCGGGTTTTATAAATTCCGTTACTCCGAAAGATTACGACATCGAAATAGCCGACATAATTTTTTCACCACCGTTTCCGTTTCTTCACGACACGGTTATTATTTCCGCAAAAGTTAAGAATGCCGGCAAACAATCTCTTTCATTTCATTTGAAATTGTTCGAAGATTCAAACCTCGATTCACTTGCCGAAAATGAAATCGAATCTTCAGAAGAATTAAACTTGGAAGGCGGCGACTCGTTGACTCATCAATTTACATTTGAAATAACCGATTTAATAAACAGCTCCGGTTATGCGGTAAAAGCGATAGCCGAAAACGATCAAAATCAATATAACGATTCGCTTTATAAGGTTTTGCAAATCGGTGTGAGACCACAAGCAATAATAATAAACGAAATCATGTATTTGCCCGAAAACGGTGAACCCGAATGGATTGAACTGTACAACAATTCCGGCCAAGAAATCGATTTGTTTAATTGGAACGTTTCGGATGTTTTAACAACACCCGTTTTTAAGGAAATAGGCGAGCATTATTTGTTTCCGCCGGATTCTTATTTGGTTATATCCAAAAGTTCATCAATTTACAATTTTCACGGTATAATTCCCGCACCAGTAATCGAACTGAACTTTGCCAATTTAAATAACGACAACGACGGAATCGTACTTAGAGATAACAGAGGCGTTACAATCGATTCCGTTTTTTACGATTTTAATTTCCCAAGTAAAAAAGGATATTCGTTGGAAAGAGTTAAGCCCGATTTCCCTTCCAACAATCCGGATAATTGGTTACCTTCGGTTGATCTTGAGCAAAGTACGCCCGGAAGAATAAATTCACAAACACCCAAAGAACGCGATTTAACGATTGCCGGTCTGCGAATATCACCCGAGTTTCCCGTGGAAAACGACGAAATAAAAATAATTGTGCAAATTCAAAACCGCGGAAACAAATCCACCGGAAATTTTTCCGTCAATATTTTCGCCGGAAAATCCGAACCGCTCGATTTCGTGGAAGAGCTCGATTTTCCCGAATTAAATGCATTCGATTCGATTAGCATTAAAACAAACACCGCAATAATAATCCAAGATTCTCTTTTTGTTAAAGCCGAAATAAATTATCCCGAAGACGAAGACATTTTAAATAACGGTTTCAAAAAATTATTTGTTACTGGCTACAAAAAACACTCCGTTTTAATTTCCGAGATAATGTTTAATACGGAAGAGAATCAACCGGAATGGATTGAATTTTACAACAATTCGCAGAATCCGGTAAATATCAGAGCTTGGTCGGTAAGTGAAAATTTTAATCGAAATGTATCTTCCGTCATCTCTTACGAAGATAAATTTATCGAACCGTACGGTTTTTTCATTGTAACGAAAGATACAAGTTCGGAAATTTTCGGCGGTATTCCGAATCTGTTCCAAGTAAATTTCGGAAAATTAAACGATAGAAAGGACAGCATAAAGATTTTCGACTTTCGCGGGGCGGTAATCGACAGCATGAATTACAATTTTTCGTGGAGAACAACTCCAGGTATTTCGCTTGAAAGAATTTCGTATAAAGTTTTTACCGATAGCGGCAATTGGGCTTTTTCTTTAAGCGATTCGGGCAATACTTTGGGAAAACCGAATTCTTTGGGAACTGCCAACCCGTATTCGCGCAACACGGTGATCATAAATGAAATTATGTTCGAACCCGATGAAGGAAAAAGCGAATATTTTGAATTACTTAACATTTCCGGCAATCCGGTTGAATTGGGAGGCTGGCTTTTCGAAGAAGGTTCGGGAAAAACTTTCCCCTTAAGTTTCGGTAGTAAAATTTTACCAAAAGGCGAGTATTTCTTAGTCGCTTCGGATTCCTCCGTTTTTGCGGATTTTCCTTATCTCGCAAATTCGGAAAACATTACAGTATTGAATTCCGCTTCGCTTAATTTATCCAATTCAACCGACGAAATAGTAATCTCCGATATTTTCGGAAATACGATAGATTCGATAAGCTACAATTCCGATTGGCACAATTCCCAAATTACAATCACAAAAAATAATTCACTTGAAAGGATTAATCCGTTTGTAAATTCCAATGATCCTTCGAACTGGAGCACCTGTGTATTTCCCGAGGGAGGTTCGCCGTTAAAACAAAACTCGATTTTCACGGGCAGCGTTTCAACTTCTTCAAAAATGGAAGTTTCACCGAATCCCTTTTCGCCCGATAACGACGGCTTCGAAGATTTTACGGTAATTTCGTATAATTTAACCCAAACCGTAATGCAAATTAGAGTTAGAATCTTCGACAGCAAAGGCAGAAAAGTAAGAACCATTGTTAATAACAAACCCACCGGCGCAAAGGGTGAAATTATTTTCGACGGACTGGACGATAATGGAAATCCCTTGCGAATAGGAATTTATATCGTTCTCCTCGAAGCATTAAACACGAATTCAACGGTAATGGAAACAGTAAAAAAACCTCTGGTCGTCGCACGAAAATTTTAATCAAACCACTCGCCTATAAAATTTGTATAACTAACGGTTTTTCACGTGGAATTATTTATTTTTACGCAACCAAATTAAAAGTATCCGCGGGTTTTATGCTCGAAAGTTTTATAACGGTTTTGTTAATCGGTTTTACGGCAGGTTTTATTTTTGCAATGCCAATTGCGGGACCGATAAGCATTCTTATTACATCGAATGCATTGAAAGGAAATTATCTTTTTTGTGTTCGAACCGCATTAGGTGCATCCATCGTCGAGTTTTTTTATGTCGTAATTTCGGTTAACGGTATCGCACTGCTGTTTTCGCTTTACAGTCCGCTTATTCCGTATCTACTTATTGTAGGCTCGGTCTTTTTGTTTTTCGTCGGTGTTAAAGTATTCAAAACGAAAATAACTTTCGAAGAAATCGAAAAGGGGGAAAAGCTCATAGACGGGAAAAAAGTCGATAAACAAGGCGGAATGCGAACGGGAATAATAATCAATCTAACCAATCCGTCTTTGTTTTTCGGGATTTTAACTTCTTCGTTTCTGGTTCTCTCATTCGCTTCGTCCGTTGGATTGAATACCGGCGGTTTGGATATTCTTCTTGAAGAGAACGTAAACTCAATTCAGCAAATAACGGGAACAGAGTTAAAAAATTTCGAATCAATCGACTCGACATACAACTTAATGCAAAATCACCAAAACGGCGAGGCAGAACGTTCTTCTTACACATTCGGTTTAAGTTTGGTTTACGGTGCTGCGTTAGCGATCGGCGGATTCTTATGGCTTTTCATTCTTACAAAATTGTTAATTAAATACAGAAACAAAATCAAAGTGGAATTTCTTAACGTTTTGTTCAAATCACTTGGAATTATTTTAATAGGAATAAGTTTTTATCTTTTTTACAGCGCCCTCCGGATTCTACTTTCCTGACGTAAAAGGCGGGAACATTGCAAAAATTATTTTTTAAAAGAAGTGTGAATTGTTGATATTTATTAAAAATAAATATGTAATTTTACATTATATTAATTAAAAAGGTAGTAAAAATGTCGATTAAAAAACAATACTTAAAAACAAAACCGGAATGCAAAGTTACTTTTAAGATTCCCCCGGAAATTTCCAAACAATTTAAAGAAGCAAGTGTTGTAGGTGATTTTAACAATTGGGACCCGCATGCAAATCCAATGAAAAAATTGAAAAAAGATAACTCTTTTGTTACGACCATAAACCTCTTAAAGGGAAAAGAGTACCAATTCAGATATTTGTTAGACGGCGAGGCATGGTTTAACGACGAAGAAGCCGATAAGCACGTACCGACGTATTTCCCGGATGCGGAGAACTCCGTTATAATTTGTTAGCTGTTTCGTTTTTTCCTTTCCGGTTAAGGTGGTAGAAAAAAATAATAATAAATTCAAACCACAATGCGGGAGGAAATATGCAAACTTTCATTCTCTTAACCAAATTATCGCCAGAAAGTTTAACCAAAGTTAAAGCGAGACCCGAACTTGGCAGAATGTGGCTCGAACAAGTTAAAGCCAAGTGCCCGGATGTTAAATTCATTTCCCATTATGCACTTTTGGGTAAATACGATTTTATGGATATTTACGAAGCGCCCGATGTTGAAACGGCAGCCAAAGTGTCGCTTATCAGTTTGGAAAACGGAGCGTTCGTTGCGGAGAGTTTAATCGCTATACCTTATAAAAAATTCTCCGAGTTGACAAAAGAAATTTAAATTTCGATATTCTTTTTATTTGATTTTTATTACCTTAAAGATTATCGGGCGAGAACGCATCTTATTACGCATAACTTCACGGCGTATTCCGTAATCGTCTTATTCGCCGTTTAACAAGACATTTTTACTTGGGCTGACTTTCCTATATACAACGGTTAAAAATTAAAATTGTCCGGATCGGGACCGAATCTTTTGTTACGGTCAAGCGCATTGATTTCGTTTACGTCTTCCGCCGTAAGCTCGAAATCGAATATTCCGGAATTTTCTTTAATTCTTTCCCTCCGTACGGATTTTGGAATTGTAATAACACCGTTTTGAATATCCCAGCGTAAGATTATTTGTGCTTCGGTTTTACCGTATTTTTCGGCAATCGATTTTATTACCGGAATATTTTTGAAATGCCCTTGCATCAACGGACTCCACGCTTCGAAACGGATTAAATGTTCTTCGCAATATTTTCTTAATTCGTTTTGTTGCAAATACGGGTGGAACTCGACTTGGTTAACCATCGGAACGATTTCGGCTTCTCTCAGTAAATCTTCGAGGTGGTGAATGTGAAAATTACTTACTCCGATAGCTTTAACTCTTCCCTCGTTATAAATCTTTTCCAGAGCTTTCCAAGTTTCGGTATATTTTCCTTTAACCGGCCAGTGAATTAAATATAAATCCAGATATTCGGTATTCAACAATCTCAAACTATGTTCATACGCTCTTAAAGTCGATTCGAATCCTTGATCCGAATTCCAGACTTTCGACGTAATAAAAATTTCTTCCCTCGGCAATCCGCTTTCTTTTACGGCTTTGCCTACTCCCCGTTCGTTAGCATAAACCGCTGCCGTATCGATATGCCTGTAGCCCGTTTCCAATGCGTATTTAACCGCCGATTCCACTTCGGGCCCGTCGGCGGCTTGCCATGTTCCCAATCCGAGCCATGGCATTTTCACGCCGTTGTTTAATTCCACTTCTGAATCTATTTTGTTTTTCATTCGTACCTCCTATTTGTTTTCGATAAAGATAAAAAAATCGTGCGAAAATTTTACAAGTAAAAAATTCGTTAATCGTTTCCGAATACCAAAGTTTATAGCTCTTAAAGAGTATATTTCGTATTTTACATCTATCTTTTGCGAAAAACAGGGTTGAAAAATTGAATAAAATAAAAATTTATTTTGCATTGATATTAATTTCTCTATCCGTTCTCTTTGCGCAAAACGATGAGGGGATCGAAAACAGATATGAAAAAAACGAATACAGAATAAAAATGCGCGACGGTGTAAGACTTTACACCGCCGTTTTTTCTCCGAAAGACACAACGGAAAATCATCCTATAATAATTTGGCGTACACCGTACAGTTGCGCTCCTTACGGTAAAAATAAATTCAGCCGTTATGCTAAAATTTATAAACACTTTACCAACGAAAATTACATCATTGTTTTGCAAGACGTGCGCGGGCGTTTTATGTCGGAGGGAAAATTCGTCGATATGCGACCGTTCATTCCCGATAAAAAAGACAGTACGGATATCGACGAAGCTTCGGATACATACGATACGGTAGAATGGTTAATCAATAACATTCCGCACAATAACGGGCGAGTGGGAGTATGGGGAATCTCCTATCCCGGATTTTATGCGGCAATGGCGGCTATGTCGGGCCATCCGGCAATTAAAGCCGTTTCACCTCAAGCACCGATATCCGACTGGTTTATCGGCGACGATATGCATCATAACGGCGCTTTTTCTTTGATGATGGCATTTAATTTTTTCAAAGTGTTCGGTTTACCCCGCGATTCACTTACTACAAAATGGCCCCGACCGGTTCAATATCCTTCACCCGATGCTTATACTTTTTTCTTAAATATGGGACCGGTTAAAAACGCAAATAAGTTGTATTTGAAAAATAAAATCGAGTTTTGGAACCAAGCAACTGCAAACGGAATATATAATGAATTCTGGCAAGCAAAAAGTACTTTACAACATTTTTACAACGTTAAACCCGCTGTAATGACTGTCGGCGGTTGGTTCGACGGCGAAGATTTGTTCGGTGCTCTACATACTTATGAGGAAATCGAAAAGAAAAATCCCGGGATTTTCAATATTTTGGTAATGGGACCTTGGCCGCACGGCGCTTGGGGAAGAGGCAATGTATCAAGTTTCGGTGAAATGGAATTCGGACAAAACACAAGCGAGTTTTACCGCAAAAACGTGGAGCTTCCGTTTTTCAATTACTTTTTGAAAGACAAAGGCAAGCTTAACTTACCGGAAGCTTTAATCTTCGAAACGGGAAACAACAAATGGCATAAATTCGATAAATGGCCTCCCGAAAACGTAACCGAAAGAACTTTATTCTTTGATGACAATTCCGGATTGGAATTTACATTGCCGGCGGAAAACCGAATTGACTTCGATGAATTTATTAGCGATCCGATGCATCCTGTCCCGTACACTTCTGCCGTACTGGATTCGAGGAAATTTTACAACAGAACCTACGTTGTGGAAGATCAGCGTTTTGCTTCAACCCGGACCGACGTTTTAAGTTACGAAACAGACACTTTGGAAAGCGATATAACAATCGCCGGACCTATTTACGCCGATTTGTATGTTTCCACAAGCGGAACGGATGCGGATTGGATTGTTAAAGTAATAGACGTTTTTCCGGAGTATGAAAAAGATAAAAAGAAAAATAATAAAACCGTTGAGATGGGAAACTATCAAATGCTAATCCGTGCCGAAATAATGAGAGGGAAATTCCGAAACAGTTTTGAAAATCCCGAACCGTTTGAACCCGGTAAAATTACAAAAGTGTCTTTCGTACTGCCCGATGTTATGCACACGTTCAAGAAAGGACACAAAATAATGGTTCAAGTACAAAGCAGTTGGTTCCCTTTGTTCGATAGAAATCCGCAAACGTTTACGGATATTTACAATGCGGACGAACGGGACTTCCGAAAAGCGGTTCACAGAGTTTATCATACGGAAAAGTATCCTTCATCGGTAACTTTTAATTTTTACGAAAAACAAGATTAACCGGAGACCGATAATTTGTTTTTCAATCTTCTTATATTTTAATATTTTTCGGGCTCAATTTTTTTAAGGTAAAAGTGATCAAAGTAAATGAAATATATTATTCGATTCAAGGCGAAAGTTCGTTGACGGGCTTGCCTTGCGTATTTGTTCGATTAACCTACTGCAACTTGCGTTGCTCGTATTGCGATACCGAATACGCATTTTACGAAGGAGAAGAGAAATCCATCGAGGAAATAATTAACGAGGTGAAAAAATACGATTGTAATCTTGTGGAAATAACCGGCGGCGAACCGCTTGTTCAAAAAGAATCGTTGGATTTGATGAAACGATTGTGCAACGAAGGTTTCGATGTGATGCTGGAAACCGGTGGAAGTTTGCCGATAAAAGATGTGGACAAAAGAGTTAAAATCGTAATGGATTTAAAATGTCCTTCAAGCAATATGATGAAAAAGAACCTTTACGAAAACATTGATTTTCTTAAATCGGAGGACGAAGTGAAATTTGTTATCGGGAACAGGGAAGATTACGATTGGGCTAAATTGATTTTGAAAAAATATAATTTACAAGATAAATTAACGGTGTTGTTCTCCGTGGTTTTCGGGGAACTTGAACCGGTAGAACTTGTAAATTGGATTTTGGAAGATAAATTAAAAGTAAGATTTCAACCGCAATTACATAAATATATTTGGAAACCGGAGACAAAAGGCGTATGAAAATTGCAAAAGATTTCAAATGGGAAATGGGTCACAGATTGCCCTTCCACAAAGGTAAATGTAAAAATCTTCATGGACATTCTTATAAATTAACGGTAGAGTTTGAAGGAACATTGGACGAAAACGGTATGGTACTCGATTATTACGATGTAAAAGAAATCGTAGGACCGATAGTTGAAAATCTTGATCACTCCGTTATGGTTTACGAAAAAGACAAAGAATTAATCGACGTACTGGAAAAGTTAAACTCGAAAGCGGTAATCGTTCCTTTTCAAACCACGGCGGAAAACATGTGCGGTTACTTTTTGGAAAAAATAAGAAACGCCGGACTGCCCGAAAACATTAATGAAATACGTGTTTGGGTTTACGAAACGGAAAATACATACGCAACGGACACAATGAAACTTTAAACCAAAGCGCAAAGGTTGTTTTTTCAAAAATTTTAAATGTCGCCAATCTTTTATATCGGAAAATACAACCGAAATATCATTTATAATATTCGTTCCGTTTTACCAAAAAATCCGGCTTCAAATTGATTTACGCCTCAATTTATTCTATCGTATATTTTCCTTTTCCCTCACTCAAACTATTATTTTTATTATATTTATAAGTTATTTCGAATTAATATTTGGACTAATTTTTACCGTAATCCGCAGCGTTTGAAACAAAAAAGATATTGCTGCGGTACAAAATCAATTGGTTTTTCTTTTAAATAAAACGAGGGGAACGCTTTGGAAATTACAGAACTTAATGAAAAAATTAAAAAAGAAAGCGAATTTATCGATGTTCTTTTCAACGAAATCGGGAAAGTCATTGTCGGTCAGAAAGAAATGGTTGAGCGGTTGGTAATCGGACTCCTTGCAAACGGGCACATTTTGCTCGAAGGTGTTCCGGGTCTTGCCAAAACCCTTGCTATCAAATCTCTCTCGTCATCGATGAAGGCGAAATTCCAGAGAATTCAATTCACACCGGATTTGTTGCCTGCGGATTTAATCGGAACAATGATATACAATCAAAAAGAAGGAAATTTTTCAATTAAAAAAGGTCCTATTTTCTCAAATTTCATATTAGCGGATGAAATTAACCGCGCCCCGGCAAAAGTGCAAAGCGCTTTGCTCGAAGCAATGCAAGAACGGCAGGTTACAATCGGTCCTTCAACCTTCAAACTGGAAGAACCTTTTCTGGTACTTGCTACCCAAAACCCGATTGAGCAAGAAGGAACTTACCCTCTTCCCGAAGCTCAAGTCGATAGATTCATGCTAAAAGTAAAAATCACATATCCTTCTAGGGACGAAGAACTGAAAATTATGCATCAAAACGTTCGCGGAACTTTTCCCGAAGCGAAACCGGTAATTTCCCCGAAACAAATTTTGGATGCGCGTAAGTTAATTCAAGAAATTTATGTCGATGAAAAGATCGATCAGTACATTCTCGATATAGTTATGGCTACAAGGGAACCGAATCAATTCGGACTTGCCGATTTAACGGATTTGATTAGCTACGGGGCATCTCCGAGAGCTACAATAAATCTTGCTTTGGGCGCCCGTGCAATGGCGTTTATTAACAGACGCGGTTACGTAATTCCCGAAGACGTAAGAGCAATTTGTATGGACGTAATGCGTCATAGAATTGCCGTTACATACGAAGCCGAAGCGGAAGAAATCGATTCGGAAAAAATAATCGAGCAAATTTTAAACAAAGTGGAAGTGCCGTAAAACTTGCCTATGCTTACAACTAAAGAATTGCTGAAACAAGTCCGCCAAATCGAAATTAAAACCAGAGGTTTGGTAAACGAAGTTTTTTCGGGCGAATACCATTCCGTTTTCAAAGGACGCGGAATGGAATTTTCCGAAGTGCGGGAATACCAAATAGGCGACGATATCAGAACAATAGATTGGAACGTTACTGCAAGGTTCGGGCATCCGTATGTAAAAATTTTCGAAGAAGAACGTGAACTTACCGTTATGCTTTTGGTCGATATGAGCGGTTCGATGGTTTTCGGAAGTTTGGATAAAACAAAACAACAAATTGCAGCCGAGCTTACCGCAATTCTGGCATTCTCGGCAATGAAAAACAACGACAAGGTAGGATTGATTCTTTTTACCGAAAACATTGAAAAATTTGTCCCGCCCAGAAAAGGAAGAAGTCACGTTTTAAGAATCATTCGCGAAGTTCTTTCTTTTGAACCGGAAGGCAATAAAACCGATATCAAAGGCGCACTCGAATATTTCAATCATACTATTAAGAAAAAAAGTATCGCGTTTCTGTTATCGGATTTTTTCGATAGCGGTTACGAAAAGATTTTGAGAATAGCGGGGAAAAAACATGATTTGATTGGAATCGTATTACGCGACCCGCGCGAACAAGATTTAATTGACGCCGGTTTGGTGAAATTCAGAGATGCCGAAACCGGAGAGGTTCGTTACGTTGATACAAGCAACAAAACCGTTAGGGAAAACTTTATACAAAAAATTAACAATTATGAAGAACGGCGAAAATCGGTTTTCGTTTCAAGCCGGTTGGATACGATAATGATTAACACCGATACTTCATACATTAAACCGTTGGTTGAATTTTTCCATTTGCGCGAGAAAAGATGGTAAGGAAAATTTTAATATTGTTTCTGTTTATTGCGGGATTAATTTCGCTTGATGCCCAACCCGTATCTGTTGAAGCTTCTACGGATACGACCGATTATCTTGTAGGCGATTATATAAATTATCAACTTAAAATTACTCACGATAAATCCGTTGAAATCAAAATTCCCCCGTTGGAAAAAAATCTCGGTTCGCTTGTATTTCTAAAAGAACTGCCGACGGAAAAATTCGAAACCGGTAACGAAATTACGGAAGTTCACCGTTACATTCTTTCCGGTTACGATTCGGTTTCAATAAACATTCCGCAAATAGAAATAGAATATTTCGAACAAAACGGGAACACACCGAAAAAGGTCAAATCGAATCCCGTGAAAATTTCCATTCACACTCTGGATGTTGACCTGAAAAAAGAAATAAAAGACATAAAGCCTCCAATAAAAATAGAAATCAGCTGGCTTTTGTATTTATTGATTTTAGTACTGATTTTATTGGCGTTATTAATAGCATATTACATTTACACCAAATATTTCAAAAAACAAAGTCCGCAACAAATTACTGAAGAAGAAATAATATTAACGCCTTATAAATTGGCATTAAAACAACTCGGCGAACTTGAAGAGAAAAAACTGTGGCAGCAGGGTAAAGTAAAAGAATATCATTCGGAGCTAACCGGTATTATCCGCCGTTATTTTGAAGAACGGTATCACTTTCCTGCAATGGAAATGACATCGAGCGAAATTATGCAAGTAATCAATCGGGTGATGGACAGTCCGCCGGTAATTAAGATTACTGAAGAGTTTTTCAGAAATGCCGATTTGGTAAAATTTGCCAAATTTATTCCCATGCCGTCTATCAACGAAGAGATGATGAAACAAGCGTACATGATAATCGAAAGAACTCGCCCCGCTTCGGAAGAAAGAAAAATCGGGGAGGTCGAATATGTTCGGTAACGTTGAATTCGCTTATCCGTATGTTTTATATCTGTTGCTTCTTCTACCGCTCATGCTTTTCTGGTATTGGAAGAAAAACCAGATTAAAAGTCCCGATATAATTTTTTCCTCATTAAAAATTTTTAAGGGAATCTCGGCAACGTTAAGAGAAAGATTAAGACATTTACCCGCGGCGTTCAGAGTTTTCGGGACAGGATTTTTAATTATTGCGCTTGCCCGACCTCAATCATTTACTTCGGGCGAAAAAATTTATACGGAAGGAATCGATATAGCGATCCTTCTGGATATTTCGGGAAGTATGCTGGCGGAAGACTTCAAACCGAACCGGTTGGAAGCGGCTAAAGAAGTAATCGATAATTTTATAAAAGGAAGAACAAACGATAAAATCGGACTTGTGGTTTTTCAAAGTAAAAGTTTTACACAATGCCCCCTCACAATCGATTATTCGGTTCTCCGTTCTTTATTGAAAGAAGTAAAAAGCGGAATTATTCAAGACGGAACGGCAATCGGAACGGCAATTGCAAACGGTGTTAACCGATTGAAAAACAGCAAATCGAAAAGTAAAGTTATTATTTTATTGACCGACGGAGTAAACAACAGCGGCGAAATCGATCCGGTTACCGCCGCGCAAATCGCAAAAAAATTCGGAATCAGAATTTATTCTATCGGTGTGGGCACAATCGGTACCGCCCCTTTTCCGTATCAAACCCCTTTCGGGAAACGATACACGAACATTCCAGTTGAAATAGACGAAGACATTCTAAAACAAGTTTCCAAGATTACCGGCGGAAAATATTTCCGAGCCACCGATAAGAAAAAGTTGGAACAGATTTACGAAGAAATAGACAAAATGGAAAAATCGCGCATTGAAGTAACTTCGTACAAACATGCAAGCGAATTGTTTTACAAATGGGCTGCACTGGGATTAATTTTTATTTTAATCGAATTCGGTTTATCAAAAACTTATTTGAGAAGGTTACCTTAAATTATGTTACGATTCGCACATCCGGAATATTTGACCGTTTTATATTTCACACCGTTGCTGATTGCACTTTTTTGGTACAGTCAGCATAAAAGAAAATTGTTGCTTCAAAAATTTGCCGATAAAAAATTACATACTTTGCTTTTCCCTATGAAAAGCAAAGTTAAACCTTTAATTAAATTCACAATGGTTTTTCTCGCAATCGTTTTCGTAATCATCGCATTGGCTAATCCGCAAGTGGGAAGTAAGATAGAAGAAATCAAACACGTGGGCATCGACGTTTACATTTTGCTCGATGTTTCCCAAAGTATGAAAGCCGAAGATATAAAACCGAGCAGGTTGGAAAAAGCAAAGCACGATATAGCAAAACTCATTCAACGGTTGCAAGGAGACAGAATCGGTTTAATAGTTTTTGCCGGCGAAGCTTATGTTCAATTTCCGCTTACTACCGATTACTCGGCGGCAAATCTGTTTCTAAATGCAGTCGATTATTCCTCCGTTCCGCAACCCGGAACTGCTATTGGTCCGGCAATTGAATTGGCACTTAAATCGTTCAAAAAAGACGAAGAAACAAAAAAAGCAATTGTTATAATTACCGACGGCGAAGACCACGAAGGCGATTTGGATAAAGCTATTGAACAAGCAAAAGAGAAAAACGTAAGTATCTACGCAATCGGTTTGGGTTCGCCTGCCGGAGTTCCGATACCGATTTACAACAGAAACGGGGTTAGAATTGGTTATAAAAAAGACAAAAACGGTAAAGTGGTTTTAACCAAACTGGACGAAGAAACATTGCAAGAAATTACCAGCAAAGCCGGTGGGAAATATTACAGAGCAACAAA
The DNA here is from genome assembly GCA_964553325.1 of uncultured Melioribacteraceae bacterium. Classification (GTDB taxonomy): domain Bacteria; phylum Bacteroidota; class Ignavibacteria; order Ignavibacteriales; family Melioribacteraceae; genus BMS3ABIN04. The sequence goes on from CAZKKI010000034.1 coordinate 53,814, forward strand.
CACCGACGATGCGCTCGAATCCGTTTACAAAGATTTATCGAGTTACGAAGGAACGGAATTCGGAACTTCGAAAATTACGGACTACGAAGACAGGTTTTATTATTTATTAATTCCCGCTTTGTTATTATTAATAATCGAATTTTTTATCTCGGAGAAAAAATCGAAATTACTGATGAAACTCGAAAGGGAAACAAATATTTGATATCTTTGTAAATAATTAAGTACGATTGAATTCATTATGAAACAAGTTGGGAAACATATTTATTTTGTAACGATTGTTATTCTGCTTTCGGCGCTAAACCTATTCGCTCAAAGTACGCGTAGTTTAATAAACGACGGTGTTGAAAAATACGAGAAGAAACAATACGCCGAGGCGGAAGTGGATTTCCGTAAAGCCGTTGAGAACGACGACAAATCTTTCGAAGGATATTTCAATTTGGGCGACGCTTTATACAAACAAAAAAGATACGAGGAAGCCGCAAAAGTTTTCAAAAAATCGAACGAATTCGTCAAAGATCGAAAAACACAAGCCGGAGTTTTTTACAACTTGGGTAATTCTTTGTTGAAAGCTAAAAAATACGAAGAAAGCATTGCGGCATATAAGAATTCGCTGCAACTTAATCCAAATGACATGGATGCTAAATATAATTTGTCTTATGCACTTAAAATGCTAAAACAACAACAAAACCAAAACCAACAAAATCAACAGCAGAAAAACCAACAAAACAACAAAGACAATAAAGACAAAGGCGATAACAAAAACGACGAAAACAAAAATAAAGATCAAAAAGAAAAGAATAAACAAAACGAAGAAGATAAACCTAAAAAAGAAGACGAACAAAAACAGAAACAGCAACAAAAACCGCAACAAAGCGAAATTTCCAAAGAAGAAGCCAAAAGAATTTTGGATGCATTAAAAAATAACGAAGCCGAAATTCAAAAACAGATTAGAAAACGAAAAGGCAAAAAACGAACAACCGAAAAAGATTGGTAATATGAAAAAAAACGGACTGATAACATATTTAGCGGCATTGTTTCTGATATTTTTCCATGCAAATACGTACGCGCAAAAATTCAACGCCACGGTAGATAAAACAACCGTCGGGTTAAACGAATATTTTCAAGTCGATTTTGCATTCGAAGAAGGAAACGTAAACGAACTGAAATCTTTTACACCGCCGTCTTTTAACGGATTAATTGTCGTAAGCGGACCGAACGAATCGAGAAGCATGAGAATAATAAACGGACAAGTTTCACATTCGCTTACTTATTCTTTTGTTCTAAAACCGACTAAAATAGGCAAGGTTGAAATCGGCAGTGCCGAAGTAACGTACCGCGGCAAAATTTTGAAAACCAAGCCCATTACAATCAACGTAGTAAAAGAAACCGCCGGCAAAAAAATTCCTACTTCGGCCGGTATCTCCGAAGAGGAACTCAAGCAAAACGTCTTTATTTTAGCAATTCCCGATAAACGAAGAGTAATTCAAGGCGAGCAATTAACGGTTACATATAAATTGTTCACCCGATTGAACATCGCTTCCCCGCAAATTTCCAAACTTCCCAAATACAAAGGATTTTGGGCGGAAGAATTGGAAAGCTCGCAAACAATTAATTTCAAATACGAAATGTACAAAGGGAAAAGATACAAAGCGGCGGTGATAAAAAAAGTGGCGCTTTTCCCTACCAAAAGCGGGGAACTTACCGTTACTCCGTTCGAACTTAAAATTCCGGTTATTGTTAAAAAGAAGCGCAGCGTCGATATTTTCGACGACTTTTTCAACGATTCGTTTTTCGGGCGGACGAAAACCATCGATTTCTTTGCAAAATCAAATACAATCCGCGTAAGAGTAAAACCTTTACCCGAGGAAAACAAACCCGATTCGTTCCGTGGCGCCGTAGGCGTTTTCGATATTTCGGCAAGTGTTGATAAACAAAACGTTAAAGTTAACGAATCGATTACGCTCCGTGTTAAAGTTTCGGGAAGAGGCAACATTGCACTGTTGGAAATACCCGAAGTAAAACTTCCGCCGGGAATGGAAAAATATCAACCTAAAATTACTCAGTCGATTAAAAGAAAAAACATAGTCTCTGGAAGAAAAATGGCGGAATATTTAATTGTTCCCCGAATCCCGGGCGAAAAAACGATACCGCCAATTGAATTTACTTATTTCGATTTACGAAAGAAAAAATACGAAACCATTAAAACGCCGGAATTTAAGATTACTGTTGAAAAAGGTGAGAACGATTATACTCCTCTTGTCAGCGGTTATTCGAAAGAAGACGTTAAACTATTGAGTAAAGATATACGGTTCATTAAAACCACATTTAACTTGCGGAAAAAAAGCGATCTTAAAATTCTCAGTAATTGGTTTTGGTTCGCAACAATTTTTCCGCTGATAATTTTAGCCGGCGTAATCGGTTATTACAAATATCAAAATAAACTTTCGGGCGATGTAAGTTTGCTCCGTTTCCAAAGAGCCGAGAAAAAAGCCAAACAGAAATTAAAAGAAGCTCACAACGCACTTCAGGAAGGTAATAAATCGGCTTATTACGAAGGTTTGTACCATTCGCTGCTCGGTTATTTGGAAGATAAATTGAACATATCCAAAGCCGAATTCACAAAAGAAAAAGCGTTGAACAAATTAAAACAGTTGGGCGTTGCCGAAAATATAATCGGCGAAATAAAAGACGTATTCGAGAAATGCGAACTTGCGCGCTTTGCACCTAATGCTCAAACAAGAGAATCGGAAGAAAGATTGTACAATAAAACACTTGAAATAATTAACGAACTTCAAAATTCGATTTCCAACAGAAAAAAGGCAAGATAGAATTTATGATTAAAAAATTCGGTTTGATTACGGTTTGGTGGTTAATTATTGTTTCCTTCGCTTTTGCCTCGGGGGAAGTTGAAGAATTGATGAACAAAGCAAACAATTTGTACCAACAAGAAAAATACGAAGAGGCAATAAAGCTTTACAATCAAATTATCGATAACGATTATGTTGGACCCGAACTTTATTACAACTTGGGAAACGCTTACTTCAGATTGGGTAAATTAGGTTATGCAATTTTATATTTCGAAAAAGCCTTGAAACTTGCCCCGGACGATAGCGACATCCAATACAATCTGAAAATCGCCAAAGCCCGCACGGTCGATAGAATTCAAGAGGTTCCGCAACTCTTTTTTATCGAATGGTGGAATGTTTTGGTCGCTTCGCTTTCGATTACAAGTTGGGCAACAATTGTGCTGATTTTTTATTTGCTCTTCTTATTTTCAATCGGATTGTTTTTCCTTTCGAAAAAAGCACAAATTCAAAAACAAGCGTTCTTACTCGGTAGTTTTAGTCTAGCCGTATTAATTTTAACCGCCGTAATGCTTTTTGCGCGGATTAACCGGGAAACTTCATCGCACTATGGAGTTTTAACCGAACAGGTGCAAGCGGTTAAGGTTTCGCCGGATGAAAACAGCAATGATGCTTTTGTTATACATGAAGGCATAAAATTTAAAATCGAAGACGAACTGAAAGATTGGGCTAAAATAAAACTTTCCGACGGAAAAGTAGGTTGGTTGAAAAAAGATGCATTCGGGAAGATATAAAAAAACCCGATTACTAAAAAAGTTAACCGGGTTTTCAACAAGGAGAAACGTAAAAAAGTTAATTATACAGCATCTTTCAAATCTCTTAACAACCAATGTCTGCTTTTCAAATAGTGTTTTTTAATTAATTCTTCATCGAAACCTAAAGCCCAAACCACGTCGGGGTTAACTTGGGAAATTATTTCTTCGTCTTCGGGATTAAACTTAATTCTGTGATAATAAATTTCACCGTCTGCAGTTTTATATAAGTTGTGATTTAATTTGTTGATTCCTCGGTTGTCGGTATTAAGTTCAAAATGATTCATTTTCTTTCCCTTTGTTGTTTGTTTCCCCTTACTATCCAATTGTTGTGCCACAACAAAAATTTGCGAAAATAGGCTGTTTTCGCACATTCTAATAATTTTGCGTGTCTCAAATTTAGATTTGAAAATTGAGATGGTGAATCATTTTAAAACACGTGAGACATTTTCGGGAAAAGTATTTCAATGTGATACAGATCACATCGCTTTTTATGCGTTAAACAATTGATATGATATGTTTTCATAACACTACTAAAATTTGAGCCGAATTCGTCCCCTTTCGAAAAATGATTAGCAAAATTTTGCCAAATATAATTTTGATAGATTTAATAAAAATTGAAAATATTTACGAATTTAGACCTGAAAAATTGATTAACACGAAAAGTTTTTCATATATTTAATATCGAATTAAAATTTATTGTCATTTTACCACACAAATAATGATTTTCCAATCCTCAAAATTCATTTCGAGGTGGTAATTTCCGAACTTGAAGATGACATTATAAACAAAATCAGAAGTACAAAAACACAAAAAGGAGGCTTAAATGCCCGTAACAAGTAACAAAGTGGTACAAATCCACTACAAATTAACAAATTCCGCCGGCGAAGTATTGGATAGCTCGGAAGGTCGCGAACCTTTAGCATACTTGCAAGGTGCAGGAAATATTATTCCCGGACTTGAAAAAGCCTTGGAAGGTAAAGAAGTCGGCGATCAATTTACCGTTACGATTCCACCCGAAGAAGCTTACGGCGAAAGAAACGAAGCACTTATTCAAGTTATTCCGCGCGAAGCTTTTGTTGATGTTGAAGAAATTAAACCCGGAATGCAATTCCAAGCTCAAATGGGCGATCACCCTCAAATTATTGTTGTTACTAAAGTTGAAGGCGATAACATTACGATAGATGCAAATCATCCGTTAGCAGGTGAAGCCTTGACTTTCGATGTTTCCGTTGCCGATATAAGAGACGCAACCGAAGAAGAACTGGCTCACGGTCACGTTCACGGTGCCGGCGGTCATCACCATTAATATTATTCGTTTTTACTTTCCGTAAAAATAATAATCAGTCCCCGAGTAAAACGGGGACTTTCTTTTTTAGTTAATCTGAGAAATAAAACATTCCCCGTCACAATAAATTTGTTCGTGTAAGATATTTTACATTCTAAAAAAATATTTTTTAGTAAGTTTCCTATCCAAGTCGGTAAAATTTATGAGGAGAAGAATTGAATTATAGTCTGGGGAAACATAAACTCACCGAAATATACGATTACAATGATTTTCTCGAATATTCGAAACAAAGCATCGAAGAAATGAAAGAAACGGAACTTGACGAGGCGGAAAAAAGATTATTCGAGTATAAAAAAATAAATTTGGTAAGAAGTCTTCGTATTGCAAAAACTTATAAGCCGAACGACGAGCTACTCGAACTATTTAACTCAATCGGCGAAAAACAAACTTGGTTAATTTTTACGGAAGATTGGTGCGGTGATTCGGCACAAAATTTACCTTATTTAATAAAATATACAGAACAGACACGGAACATCGATGTAAAAATTATTTTACGCGACGATAATGTAAATGCGTTAAAAGATTACTTCGGAAACGACTCGCCGTTGAGCATACCGAAAATCGTGGGATTCGATAAAAACGGCAACGAGTTATTTCGTTGGGGTCCGCGTCCTCAAAAAGCCCAAAAGTTGGTCAGGGATTTAAAAGCCCAAGGTTATACAAAAGATGAGTTCAACAAAAAACTTCACCTTTGGTATGCACGCAACAAAGGTAAGGAACTCGAAAAGGAATTTATTCATATACTAAAAAAAATCGTCCGGTAAAACCCGGATTTACTTTACGAATTTTATTCCCTTTATTTTCTATTCGGAAAGATCTATTTCACGAAACTGTATCCGATTTTTGTTATTTTATTATTAAATATATTTTTTCCGTCTCTCTTCTTTTCTTTTCCGCTTTTACAAAATAAACGGATTAACCGGACATGCTATCGCATATAAATTAATTATTTGGTATTTTAATAACCAATCACATTAGAGGATAAAATGAACAGAAAAGAATTTATTAAATCGGCGTTTATCATCGGTGCGGGTGTTTCTTTTCAAGTAAATAAAATTTTCGGTTTATCCGAAGAAAAATCTTACACATTTAAGGAGTTACGTAACGGAATCGGTATTTACGTAAATCAAGGTGGAACTATCGGTTGGCTCGCCAATAAAGATGCGGTCATTGTTATCGATGCACAATTTCCCGATACCGCTAAAGTGTTTTACGAAGAATTACAAAAACTCTCTACCGGCAAAATCGATATTCTTTTTAACACACATCATCACCGGGATCACACTGCAGGTAATTCGTATTTGGGAAAATTTTCCAAATCAATCGTAGCAAACGAGAACTGTGTAAGGTTACAAAAAATTAGAAACACGGGTACTGAATTGGATGAAAACAAGGTTTATGCAAATGTAACATTCGAGAAAAGCTGGTCGCTTAATATAGGCAACGAAAATCTTTTCGCGTACCATTTGGTTCCCGCCCATACCGGCGGAGATGCAATTTTCCATTTCGTTAACTCGAATGTGGTGCATATGGGCGATTTGGTATTCAACGGAGTGTATCCGTGGGTAAACAAGGAAGACGAAGCTTCGCTCAGAGGTTGGATAAATTTTCTGAACAACGCACTTAATCATTTCGATGACGATTCCCTTTTCATCTTCGGACATTCTTATTCTCCGGAAAAGGTATACGGCAATAAAACCGATTTGATAAACATGCGTAATTACATCGAAGCTCTTATGGAAACGGTCGGCAAATTGAAAAACGCCGGTAAAACCGATGAGGAAATAATGAATTTACAAACCGTTCCCGGTTTCGAAAACATGAAAGCCCTTTGGAAAGGAGCGCTTAAAGCCAATGTAAAAGCGGCGTTAATTGAATTAAGCGAATAATTTTTGCCTTGAAATAACGGTTTATATTCATAAAATTTTAATAAATAAATGTTTATAAGATTCTCGGGTTAAACAAACCGATGTTTTACATTATTTTAAGCATAATATTTTCTTTTATTTTCGGTTTTATCGTACGCGGATATATCATCGATAAAAACCACAACACAACCTTAATTAATCACGCCACGGATATTTCAAAATTTCTTAACGAATCGCGCGAATTAAAAAGTAAAATTCAATTTCTCCGTAAAAGAAACAAACTTTTGGAACAAAGAATTTCCGCATTAATATTTATGTTGAGAAATTTATCCGATAAAAATATATCCCGCCGGAAAACGGAAAATACTCCGACAACAAATCGAAAAATAAATTCCACTTTGTAACTTCCGTGCAAAACTTAAAATTCTTTTTTATTAACTTTACGTTAAAATGTAAAAAACATCTTTCCGCATAACAAAAAATGAAGAATAATTTTTTGGTCATCGCTCACAGAGGCGAATCTTTCGACGCACCGGAAAACACTTTGGCTTCGGTAAATCTTGCATGGGAAAGAAACGACGATGCAGTAGAAATTGATGTGCGATTGTCAAAAGACGACAGAATAGTCGTTATTCACGATAAAACAACATTGCGCACAAGCGGCGAAAACTTTACCGTAAAAGACGAAAATTATTCCGTTTTGAAAAAATTGGACGTCGGAGGTTTCAAGGAAAAAAGCTTCGAAGGCGAAGGAATTCCCCTGCTTAGAAACATAATTGCCGGTATGCCCCGAAACAAATATCTATTTGTTGAAATCAAAAGCAGAGAAAATACCGCGGATGTTATTAAATCGTTTTGCGAAAGAGAAAATGTGAATCCGGTTTATGTAAAATTTATTTCTTTTAATTATAAATTGTTAATGCACTTAAAATCGTTGTTGCCCGAATTCGAAATGTATTGGATTGTAGACGATAAAATTCCGATATTCAAAAAGAATTTGACAAAAATTATTGAACGCTGCAAAGTTGCGGGTTTGGACGGACTTGATTTCGACGAAAAAATGATTAATTCAAAATCCGTAATCGATGAAATACACAAAGCAAATTTGAAACTGTATTGTTGGACGGTAAACGACGTTAAACGCGCCAAGGAATTACGGGACTGGGGAATAGACGGGGTTACATCCGACAAAGCACATTGGTTATCACAACAGCTTAATACCGGATGAAAAAAGACAAAATTATAATCGGAATTCACGGACTCGGGAACAAGCCGCCGGCAATACTTTTGGAAGAGTGGTGGCGATTGGCTATTACGGAAGGATTAACGGAAATTACCGGCTATCCAAAATTCGATTTCGAAATGGTTTATTGGGCGGATATCTTAAACGACCGCCCGCTCGATCCGGATGAAACAGACAGCGATTCCGATTACTTCATAAAAGAAAAATATATCCCCGCTTCCAATATTCACGCGCAATCGCAAGAAGATTCGATGATTCAAAAAATATCCGATAAATTTAACGATTTGATATTTAATAAAAAGCTTCACGAAAATTTCCCGTCAGTTACCGATTGGGTTATTAAAAATTTTTTCTCCGAGTTGGATATTTATCTTAACGGCAAACCTTTTCTCGATGAAACTTCGGAACTTGCGGCAAAGGATGTAATTAAAAACCGACTTGAAACAATATTAAAACAACACAAAAACAAAAAAATCCTTTTAATCGCCCATTCGATGGGCTCAATAATTGCGTTTGATGTTTTATCGGAAAACAAAAGCGGAATTACAATTAATACTTTCGTTACCATCGGTTCTCCTCTCGGCGTGCCTTTTATAATTGAAAAAATCAAAAATACAAAAACGGGAAAGCTGAAAACTCCCGATTCGATAACCAACGCTTGGTTTAACTTCGCCGATCCGGATGACAAACTTGCCGTAAACTACGAACTCGAAAAAATTTTCGAACCGAACAAAAAAGGAATTCGACCACAAGGTCAACCGGTTAAAAACAACTACGAAATGAACGGTGATCCGAACCCGCACAAATCTTTCGGTTATTTAAGAACGCCCGAACTGGCTTTTGCTATTAATCAATTCATGCAACCGGAGAAAGGAAAACTTGAAAAATGGATTCGGGAAAAAGTTAACTATATTAAAACATTATTCGGGAAAAAATGAATTTCAAAAGAGAAGAAATGATTAACCGTATTTCGGCTGAAAAAGCCGAATGGGATGTTGTTATCATCGGCGGAGGAGCAACCGGTGCCGGTATCGCACTCGATTCCGCTTCGCGCGGTTATAAAACATTATTGGTAGAACAACACGACTTCGGGAAAGCAACTTCGAGCAGAAGCACAAAACTTATTCACGGCGGAGTAAGATATTTACAACAAGGAAACTTTTCTCTTGTTATGGAAGCACTTAAAGAAAGAGGGATTCTGTATAAAAATGCTCCTCATCTTGTAAGCAATTTGAAGTTCGTGGTTCCGCGTTACGATTGGTGGGAAGGAACGTTTTACGGCGTCGGACTAAAACTTTACGATATGATGGCCGGCAAATACGGATTTGGAGATTCGCGATTACTTTCGGTGGAAGAAACCGTTTCGTTAATACCAACAATCGAAACAGAAGGACTTAGAGGCGGAATTATATATTTCGACGGTCAATTCGACGATGCAAGATTGCTTATCAATATTCTTCAAACTGCGGTTGAACATGGTGCAACCGTTGTTAATTACTTTAGAATGGTTGAGTTTCTGAAAGTAAACGGTTTAATTGCCGGTATTATTGCGGAGGATGAGGAAACCGGAAAAACTCACGAAATAAAATCCAAAGTGGTAATTAACGCAACCGGAATTTTTTCCGATGAAATTCGAAAAAAAGAAAATCCGGCTGAACCGGAATTGATTGAACCGAGTCGCGGCACTCACATCGTTTTAGATAAATCGTTTTTATCCGGAGATACTGCCATCATGGTTCCGAATACGGACGACGGGCGGGTTCTTTTTGCTATTCCGTGGCACGGCAAGGTAATTGTCGGAACCACCGATATTCCGGTTGAGCAACCCGAACTTGAACCGAAAGCTTCGGCGGATGAAATCGATTTTCTTCTAAAGCACATTGCACGATACTTAACAAACGATCCGTCTCCTTCCGATATTTTAAGCGTATTCTCAGGATTGCGCCCGCTTGTTCGTTCTGGCAATACAGAAAATACCGCCGCTATTTCACGCGAGCATACAATTAATATTTCTCGCGGCGGACTTATTACAATTGCCGGCGGGAAATGGACGACATTCAGAAAAATGGCGGAAGATACTTTGGAACATGCAATTGAACTGGGAGGATTGAATTACCAAAAATCAATTACCGAAAATTTGAAAATCCACGGTTATACTTTGGAAAAATCCGAATTACCGAACTTCGATATGTACGGATCCGATGCCGTGAGCGTACAAATAGTTTGTAACGAGAACAACCTGTACGATTTTATTCACCCCGATTTGCCAGTCCACAAAGGCGAGATAATTTGGGCGGTAAAATACGAAATGGCAAGAACGGTTGAAGACTTTCTCGCACGGCGACGCAGGGCATTGTTCTTAAATGCAAAAGCCAGTATTGAATCTGCACCGATCGTAGCTGAAATTATGTCGAAAGAATTGGGTAAAAACAAAAAGTGGGAAAAAGAACAGATTTCAAACTTTAACAAAGTGGCCGAGAACTACTTGTTATGACACGTTAAGCATAATCGGCTTTTACGGTTCGACTTAATCAAATACTTATCAACATTGCTGAACCCGTGAATATCGTGACATGAAATACATTCCAAATTTCCATTCACCAACATATCCGAATCGATCGTTCCGCCGAGTCCTGAAGGAGTAGTTACAGGATCGAATAAGCCGCGGTCTTTCATTGCCAAAAAGCTATCGTACCTGAACGAAACCGGATGACTATCCGTTAAATCCGTACCCAAGATCTGGTTAGGCTCCAATCTGTGAAAACCACTGTTGTCGAAAGCCAAAATACCGTCGTGACAACTTAAACACAATTTCGAAGAGCCAACAGGTTGCGATACATCGGCATCGAGAGTGGAGCTTTTGTATGGTGTATAAAAAATATTTTTTGTTGATTGCTGCCAAACCAAGTTGAAATTTGTACTCGAATTCGAATCCTCTACGTGACAAAATTTACAATTCTTCTTTAAATTCGAATGAAATCCTTCCATCTGCGCAGTGCAAAGCATCGGTAGATATAAAAACAACAATAATATTTTAACTTTTTTTTCCATACAGCAAAAGGTGTTATAATCTTTTAATTTATTATTTTAGTGTTCTAAAACATTGACAAAGATTTTTACTTCAATTAATTAACAGCTATGCACAAGTTAATCCGGAAACAGATTTACATGAATCAAAAATGACTAAACCGCTTATTATAATCGTTTTTTTTACGAGTGTGTTTAATTATACCTTTGCTCAGAAAGAGCGAATATTTGTCCACTCCTTTTCCAATGCGGTTGGAATAACTTTGGAAGGAGGAATAACCGGCAGTTATACCGATTTTAATAAAAGTTCCACCGATTTTCACGGCAAAACTTTAGTTGATTTTTTCTTTCACTCGAATTCCAAAGGAACTTTCGGATTACGTTTGTACGGTGGATTGATATATCTGGGAGCCACAGGAGGTGTAAATTCCTCCGAGCCAATAGCAAATTTAAAAACACTCAGAACACGAATTTACCAAATCGGCGGCGGATATTCTTATACGTATATGCTAAACGAAATTATTCATCCGTATCTTTTTTTAGGAATTTCTTACGTTGTTTACGATCCGGAAGATGAAAACAACTCGGATATTTCATCATTTACTAAAAACAAATTAGTAAACCACGATTTAAATTACAATGCGGAAATAGGTTTAAGATTTTTAGTAATTGATCATTTAAGTTTTAACACGGGAGTATCACTGAATTATAATTTAAGCGACAACTTAGACGGAATTTGGATCAACGATAACAATGATTATTATTTAACCTACAATTTTGGAATAAGTTATTATTTTTTAAATGCAAAAGATAGTGATGGCGATGGAGTTGACGATTCGGATGATTTGTGTCCGAATACACCAGTTAATGTAAAAGTTGATGAATTCGGTTGTCCGTCCGATAATGATAAAGACGGGGTTCCGGATAATAAAGATATTTGTCCGGATACTCCACCATTAATAGTTGTCGACGATAACGGATGCCCCGTCGATAAGGACGAAGACGGCATCCCCGATAGCATTGATAAGTGTCCGCACACACCCAAAGAAATCAATGTTGACGAAACCGGATGCCCGAGCGATGAAGATAAAGACGGTGTCCCGGATTACCTTGATGAATGTCCTGATACACCTGCGGGTACAAAAGTAAACTCAACCGGCTGCTCTGTTGATACCGATAAAGACGGCGTTCCCGACTATCGCGATAAATGTCCGGCAACCCCTCGAGATATAAAAGTGAATAAATTCGGATGCCCGGAAAATTTATCACTTAAGCATTACAAAAAATTAATTATAAATAAATTCGCCCCGAACAGTCCGGTAATACCTACATTCGAAAAAGAAAAACTTAATAATTTCATTAATTATTTAAGAGATAATCCGAATTTAAAATGTGAAATTTACGGTTACACGGATAATTACCGATCTTACGAATCAAATTACGTTCTTTCGGTCAAAAGAGCCAGAGCCGTGCTAAAATATTTTATTGAAAACGGGTTGGAGAAAACGAGATTCGGAGTAAAAGGAATGAGTTACCTAAATCCGGTAGCCGATAACGAATTGGAGTACGGTAGGGCTTTAAATCGAAGAGTTGAAATTATTATAATGAACGATAATTAGAAGAAAAATTAAACGAAAAATCATTTTTTGTGACACGTTAAACATAAAGCACTTCCTTGATTATCTATTCTCAACGATAAAGTTCGGGTAGTTTGTCCGTGTACAAAATGGCAACCGCTACAACCTTGAGTATTTCTTGCAACGTGAACATCGTGACAAGTTGAACACTCAAGATTTCTTCCGTTATCCAATAAATCTTCCGCAATAGTGCCACCTAATCCCGACATTGTAACGGTCGGATCGTATAAGCCACCATCGCGAGATGCTAAATCGGAATCATATACAAACGAAATCGGATGATCATCAGTTAAACTGGTTCCTACATTTCCGAAACCGGCGTAACGGGTTCCGCCCGTATTTCCACTGTGATTTTCAATTGCAACCGTTCCGTCGTGACAAGACAAGCACAATTTCGATTTACCCGACGGTTGGCCGGGAAATGCATCCAACGTACTACTTGAGTAAACATTGTACGTAGCGGTTGATAATTCGTGATTCCACAGAGGAGAGTCGTTCACCTCTGTATTCGCATTATGCGGAATATGACAAGGTTTGCATATTTCCCCTTCGCTCCAACTTGCACCGCTAAAATCATGATGGCTGTTTTTAATATCCGCTTTTAATAGAGTTGTGCTTAATATATAAAATAAAAAGCAATGCAAAACAACCAAAGTATAAATTTGTATTTTTTGTATTCCGCTATTCATATTCAACCTCATTAGTTATTATTTTTCTCTGTCGTACGCAAGTTGCACATGGCATCCCGGCAAACACGAGCCCCCGCTATCAGTTACCTTATAACCTATTGGCATTTTCCACTTACCGTAATAAACATAATTTCCGATAAGATGTTCATTGTCGGCTCCGTGCATATCATGGCACGTTTGACAACTAATCGATTTTTTCTTCATAACATGAACATAATGTAGGTTTCTAGAACCATCTCTAAAATTTGTTAATGAAACGGTTTCTTTATATTTAAGCATTTCGTCATCATGACATTTAAAACAAAGGGCATATGACTCAATTTTGGGCTTAGTATAATTTCCCTTTGGAAACGCTGCAACCAATAAATTATAATTTGATGAAAAATGAGGTAGATGACAGTCTTCACAATCTCCGTCGGTTAACGGTTTATGTAAATATTTTTTCTCCATTAACGATTTGATATCTATAAATTTCTCCTTTTTTTCCGTATTCTCACTATGGCATTGAAAACACACAATCGGTTCTTTTTCAACCAAAAGATTGTTCAACTCACTGGCATGTGGTGAATGGCACATTATACATTGTCCTTTCTCCTCAACCGGTTTATGGACTGTTTTAGCCACTTTTATTTCACTTGGGAAATCATCATGGCACTTAAAACAAAGTTCGTTGCCATCTGTCAGTAACATTGCCGGAGCCGGTGCGGTATGCGGTGCATGGCAATCCAAACAATTATCTTCAAAAGCGGGATGAACCGTTTCCAGATTAAGATCTTCTTCCCTCTCCTCATGACACTGAAAACAAAGTGACGGTACTGTCATCAAAACCAACCCTACATAATCCGTTTGATGTCCGGAATGACAACCAGCACATTGATTACTGACAAAAGGACCGTGCTCATAATGATTTTCCGCAACTTCAAGTTCATGACATTTTTTACAAACATCTCTTTGCGTATTTCCCCTTAATAAAGCGATAGTATTAGAACTATGCGGTGAATGACAATCCAGACAACCTCCTTCGGCGAAAGGTTCGTGCACAATTTTTTTTGTTATTTCGATATCATGACAAGACTCACATAAATCTGATCCGGTATCGATCAATTCAAATTCGGGACCATCGCTATCGGGATGTTCTTTTGAACTTATCCTATCGTGACACGATTCACAGTCCTCTTCTGCAGGAGAATGAACCAGAGATTTTTGAAAATAAGCATCGTGACAATCTTTAACAGCACAAGAGTTTGATTTTTCTGCGGTTTGCGAATATATCGTGGTAGTTAAACCTGATAACAAAAACAATATTAATATTAATAAAACCCGCATTTCTTCCCCCTTAAAATTTTCTCGATATTCTTAAATAAGCACCAAGATATTTTAATTTTTCCGAAATGTAATTTCTATTGTATCCTTCCAATCCGATGTCAAAATAGATTTCTCTATAACGAGACGACAGTTCAACTTTAAAAACCGTCAAATTAAGATCTAATCCCTTTCCTTTCTGGAAACGATAGTTTAAGTCCATACTAATACTAGTTTTATTATCAATTGAATATAACAACCTTCCGTTCAAGTCACTGAATTCTTGTTTTTGATTATCATCAGTCAATTCAAAATATTTTTGATTCCCGCTAAGAGAGCAGTTGATATTATCACCCAATCTGGTGCTAAGAGTTAAATAATATTTCATAGCTTTATAAGGGACAATGTTGCTTCTGTAATTATCATACTCCACTCCGACGGAAAAAAAATTATAATATATTTTAGCTCCGTAAATTCTTTGTGAAAACGATTTTAATACCGCAGGATTTCTTCCGATTATGTTATTGTAATCATTATTGGAAAATCTGTAGTATATTTCCAAAAGATTGTTCAGAACATCCAATCTGGTTGAAAACGACTGAATATCAACATTGTATTCATAAGCAGGTTGAGCATCTGCAATGTAATCAACATTAATTACATCACCGTTACTAATTAATCCACCCGGAATTCTTTGAATTTCAACAAAGTTATTCCTCTCGAAAATAACGTAGTCCAAATTTTCCCTGTAAATTATAGTTCCGGTTTCATCCTTAACTACAATGGAATTCCTTCTCACATAAGGTTTTTCCAACAACACCACTAAATCATCACTTATAACATGTTGCTCGTTAAATATTTTAATTGGCGGGGATGCACTGTTTTTATCAAAACTTCTTTTTTTGAACTCGTAAGAAAGATTAAATTTGCCTGTTGGTATTTTTTTGGTATAAAATATACCTATTCCACCCGTATTCGTAATTTCATCCGTAAAGTATTGATTTGAATTAATATACTCATAATAAATAAAAGTTCTTAAACTCTTATATAATTTATGTTCAAATCTTCCGTCTGCCGAATGTTGTTTAATCATAAATTCATCTTGATCAAACCGGAAGAACCTGTATCCGCCGATAAATTTGAAATTTTTCTGCAATTCTAAATTCAGATTCTCGTTCAAATTTAACCTATTATAGTTGAAATTACCTTTGTTTATAGAATAAAATATATCCGAATTAATAAAGCTTGTCTTATCGGCTTTGA
>CAZKKI010000035.1:0-4035 GCA_964553325.1 uncultured Melioribacteraceae bacterium
TTATAATCAAGGCGATGGCAAACGTTACCGTTCACTTGGTTGTTATCCGTGTACGTTCCCGATTGAATCCGACGCGCGGAATGTTGACGAAATAATAGAAGAATTGAAAACCGGTAAACTGAAAAATATTGCGGAACGTTCAGGTAGAGCGCAGGATAAAGATGACGGCGGAGGACTTGAAACTCTTCGTCGAGGTGGATATATGTGATGAAATTTAGTAGCGAGGAGCAAGGAGCAAGAAGATAGAAGAGATGAGATGGGAGTGATTTAAGGATTGGATGATTGGTTGAATGATTGAATGATTGAATGGGTGATTGGGTGAATGAGAAAGTCATAAATAGAAATAAAAATATTAATCGCGGTTATAGAAAATTAGAGGTTTGGAAAGAGGCGATAGAGCTTTTTGTGTTTACAAGAAAGAAACTAAAGAGTTTAGAAAATGTGCCGTTTAAGATAAAAGCTCAAATCGAGGACTCGATACTTTCAGTTAGTTCTAATATTGCAGAGGATTACTCGAGGAGATATTTAAAGGAGAATATACAATTTAATAGTATTGCGCTATCATCGCTTGCTGAAAATTATAGTCAGATTTTTGCTTTATTTTCTTCTGGAGATATAGACGAAAGATGGTTTGATGAATATGATAGAAAACACTTTTCATTGGAAAATAAGCTTATAAATTATAATAAAGTGCAAATAAATCAACTTAAAGAAAAAATAGATTGGAAAAATGATTATTTAGTTAAAGAAATTGTAGAAACATATAATAATATTGAATAGGATGAAAGAACACTAACGAATCATTCAACCAATCAACCATTCATCCAATCAATCATTAAAAGAAAAGAAACTATGAACGCTCAATCAAAAGATTTACACAATAAGAAAAATAATTTGCAAATGACTGAGTCTGAAAATTCGCGAATTCAAATGAACATTGTAATAGCGGGACATGTTGACCACGGTAAAAGCACAATTATCGGGCGATTGTTGGCGGATACGGGTTCTTTGCCCGAAGGTAAATTGGAATTCGTTAAAAAACAATGTGAAATAAATGCGCGTCCGTTCGAGTACGCATTTTTACTTGATGCTTTGAAAGACGAACAAGCGCAAGGAATTACCATTGATTCAGCAAGAGTGTTTTTCAAAACCGAAAAGAGAGATTACATTATTATTGACGCGCCGGGACATATTGAATTCTTAAAAAATATGGTTTCGGGCGCGGCAAGAGCCGAAGCCGCATTGCTTGTAATAGATGCAAACGAAGGCGTAAAGGAAAATTCGAGAAGGCACGGTTACATGCTTTCCATGCTCGGAATAAAGCAAATTGCGGTTCTCGTAAACAAAATGGATTTGGTAGATTATTCGGAAAGCGTTTTCACAAATATCGTTGATGAATACACCGAATTTTTGAAAGAAATCGGAGTTAAAGCGAAAACCTATATTCCGGTTAGCGGGCGTGAAGGAGACGGAATAGCCAAACTTACCGAAAACATTGCATGGTATAACGGCGAAACGGTTCTTGAAGTTTTGGATAATTTCGAAAAGGAAAAACCTGCAATTGACAAACCATTTAGAATGCCCGTGCAAGACGTTTACAAATTTACCAATATGGGAGATAGTCGTCGAATAGTTGCCGGCACGGTGGAAGCCGGGACGTTAAAAGTGGGAGACGAAGTTGTTTTTTATCCTTCGGGAAAAAGAAGTAAAGTAAAAACGTTCGAAGGTTTTAATACTCCGCCGATTAACTCGGTGGCTGTCGGCGAGGCGGTGGGTTTTACTCTTGACGAGCAAATTTATATTACACGTGGGGAAATAGCGACAAAAGGGGGCGAGTTGAAGCCCGAAGTCGGTAAAAAAATACGCGCTAATTTGTTTTGGCTCGGACGAAAACCTTTTTTGCCCGAGAAAGACTACTTTTTGAAACTTGGAACGGCAAAAGTAGGGTGCAAACTTGTTGAAATTCATAAAGTGTTAAACGCCGCTTCGCTTGATGCTAACGAAAAACAAAATTTTGTTGGAAGACACGATGTTGCCGAAGTGACCTTGCAACTCAACAAAGCGATTGCGTTCGATAAATCCGAAAATGTTGCTACCACAAGTCGCTTTGTAATTGTTGACGAATATGAAATCTCGGGAGGCGGAATAGTAACGGGCGTCGTTGAAGATAAGTTCAGCGAAATTCGCGATAGCGTAATTATCAGAAATTACAAATGGGAAAAATCGATTATTGCTCCGGAAAGGAGAGCGGAAAAATATAATCAGAAATCCACGCTTATTTTAATAACTGGACCGCGGAACGTCGGTAAAAAAGAAGTTGCAAAAGAACTTGAAGCCAGATTGTTTGAAGACGGGAAAGTAGTTTATTTCCTTGGAATAGGGAATGTTAAATACGGTGTGGATGCGGATTTGGTAAAAAGCGAAGACGGGAAAGAAGAGCATTTAAGAAGACTTGCCGAAATTGCTCACATTATGCTTGATTCGGGCACAATTTTGATTGTTACAGCAAGAGAGTTGTCGCAAGACGATTTGGAAATTATTAAAACCATTGTAAATCCGGAAAAAATCGAAACCGTCTGGGTTGGCGAAGATTTAACGACCGACATCGCCATAGACTTACGCGTTCCGGGTAAGATTGATATAAAAGAATCTGTAAATATGCTCAAAAATCGTTTGTACGAGAAAGGCGTAATTTTTAGACCGTGGTAAAGTAAAATTTATAGATAAAATCAAATTTGAGGAAAAATGAAAAGAATTTTAATTACAGGAACTGCTGGTTTTATAGGTTTTCATCTTGCTAATAGGTTAGCGGAAAAGGATTTTGAAATTATCGGACTTGACAATATTAATGATTATTATGATGTGAATTTGAAATATGCGCGTTTGAATGAAGCAGGTATTCAAAAAAATCAAATCAAATACAATAAATTGATAAAAAGTAACAAGTTTAATAATTATTCTTTTATTAAACTTGATTTGACCGATAAATTAAATTTGGAAAAACTGTTTGAAAAAGAAAAATTCGATTATGTCATAAACTTGGCTGCACAGGCGGGAGTTAGATATTCGTTGGAAAACCCTCATTCTTACGTGGAAAGTAACGTGGTGGGTTTTTTGAATATTCTTGAGTGTTCAAGACATAATAAGGTCAGACACTTGATTTATGCTAGCAGTTCGAGTGTTTACGGATTAAATAAAAAGCAACCCTTTTCTACGGAACATTGCGTGGATCATCCGATAAGTATTTATGCGGCAACTAAAAAATCGAACGAATTAATGGCTCACTCTTACAGTTACTTATTTAATTTACCGACAACTGGTTTGCGTTTCTTTACGGTTTACGGACCTTGGGGGAGGCCCGATATGGCACTTTTCCTTTTTGTGAAAGCCATTAAAAATGGTGAACCGATAAAGGTTTTCAATAACGGTAAAATGAAAAGAGATTTTACATATATTGATGATATTGTAAACGGGATAGTTGCTCTAATTGATAGAATTCCCAGAGGAAATTCTGATTGGGATGGATTAAATGCCCCTTCGTCATATTCGGTTGCTCCGTATAGAGTTTTTAATATAGGTAATAGTCGCCCTGTCGATTTAATGGAATTTGTGCATGAAATTGAAAAAGCATTAGGGAAAAAAGCTGTTATTGAATTTTTGCCTATGCAGCCTGGTGATGTCGAGAGTACATTCGCCGATGTTTCTGACTTGACTAAAATAACAAACTATAGTCCGAATATTTCTATTAAAGAAGGAATTAGTATATTCATTGATTGGTATAATAAATTTTATGGGGAATCATGAAAGCGGTAATTTTAGCAGGAGGGTTAGGTTCGAGGCTAAGACCTTTTACCGAAGTTATTCCAAAACCACTATTACCTATTGGTGAAAAATCGGTTCTTGAAATTCAAATTGAACATTTACGGAAGTACGGGTTTAATGAAATTTTTTTAGCTACCAATTATAAATCCGAATATATTGAAAAATTTTTTGGTGATGGCTCTCAATATGGTGTTAAGCTTGACGTTAGTAAAG
>CAZKKI010000036.1:0-34357 GCA_964553325.1 uncultured Melioribacteraceae bacterium
CTACGGACGCTTCTCCATGGGAAAATCAAGCGCTATTTGACTTCAACAATAAAGCTCTTCCGGCATTGAAAGAATTTAAAATCGAATAACCCGCAAGACCGGAAATAACGGTTAACAGGAACCGGATAATGTTCATTAGAAATTGTTGTGCTGTTAAATTACTAAATTATTTTTGAACATTGCCAACTGCCAACTGCGGACTGCCAACTGCAAACTGCCAACTGAAAACAGCCAAATAATAACTTTCCATCTTCCGATATAATGTTTATATTCGCCCTACCAAAAACCGAACGTCTGAAAAATGAAAACACGCATTAAATTATTGATACTTGTAATCATTCCTCTACTTTACTCATGCGAAAAAGAAACAGCGGTAGAACCGGAAACCGGTCCCGTGTTGTTGTTCAAGTCAGGCTTCGAAAATAACGTTTACATCGATCCGACGGTATACGAAAATTACGAAGATTACAGATTTATTAAAGGAACCGACCTTGAAACCGGATTCGATTGGCCGATTAATATCTTGGGAGCAAGCGAAAGCGCACTTCACTTTATTGCGGACGATAATCACAAAGCGGTTAACGCGGAAATTCAAACGGTAACAGGTTATAACGGAAAACCCACTAAAGCATTGTTCCAGCAAGAGAATTACGAATACCGTGACTATACCCAATGTCCGTATGAAATTTTAAACATTACGGATGGAACCAAAGATTTGTACATAAGATACCGGATGAAAATAGATACCGTCAGCTTACATCAAAAAGACAAGTGGCGAGCGCTTTTTGAATACAAAACAAAAGATTATGCCTCCGGCGATGGTTTCAGATTGATTGCATTCATCTATACGGATAAAAACGGGAAACCGTATTGGCATTTTCAAGGAGATAAAGACCCCCAACATCCTGTTTGGGAAATCGACAATACCTCTATTCCCGTCCGGGGAAACGAATGGTTTTTAACCGAATTCTATTGGCACTGGAGCGACGGAGCCGACGGAAAAGTTTTTTGGAAAATAAACGGCGAATTGGTCGGAGAACATTACGGACCGACTACCAGAAATTCAAAACCGATTGATTTTATAATTCTGACTCAAATTTACGGAGACGCCAATCCAAAATATCAATGGGTAGACGATATAGAAATCTGGGACGGAATACCATATTAATTTATTTATCGGTATTTTATTAATTTATATTTTAATTAAAATATTCACGTAAAATATTTGCTTGTTATACCAAATTACCTATATCAAATTTTAATTTTTAATACCGTCGGATAAAAATGAGAACAGTATTAATAATCCTAACTTTAACATTGTTATCGGCTTTTACCGGTTGCATGCAAAACGGCTCCAAAAGCTTGGGAAGTTCCGGCGCCCATGCAACAGCTGAAAATTCCGGTTCGGATTTTTTAAAGGTAATTAAACGATTGCAAACCGGTCGCATTGATAGTCTCAAATTAAATCCCGCATTAAAAATTAAAATTAATCCGCTCGGAGGAAATCTTTCCGAAATCGCATCGGACGAAGCGGAGAAAGGAGAAATCGATTTAAGTGATTACGAACCGCTAACAAAATCGGACGTGTTGAAAATAACCGGCAAATACGTTATCGTAATTTTGCACAATAAATATTCCGGTGAAATACGCGCCGCAACGTTTTCGCCGGAAGGAAAGCCTATCGAAACAATACTTTTACATTACAATTACGGGAACAACGAATTTAAAATAAGCAGAACGCATTCTTCCGGAGACGGACTTCCCTTTTCCTACGATTCACTTAAAAATGAATTCGTTTTTACCGATTTGCGATACGATACGGAATGGCTCGAGTTCCCCGTAAAAGGCAAAGATACTTTAACATATAAAATAAATTTCACTATTCAAGTAAATGAAAACGGGCGGTTCGTAATAATCCGATAAAATGTTACAATTGTTATTTATGCCGGAAATCCGATATGTTGAAAAGGAAGTTATTATAGTTTGCGAATCAATAAGCGAAAGCAAAATATCTCAATTCGGTAAACTAACAGCGCTCTTAACTAAACGATAAAAGAAAGCTTGTTGGTAAAATTCAAAAAGCCGGACCAAAAAACTAATTTCAGCCCGGCTTAATCGATGGAGACAGATATGCTAAAGTTCTTTCCTTTGTTAAAGGGAAGTTCCCACCTTCAAACGTAAGTTCACAAACATCGAGGTTACCCCGAAACTTCCGCTCTCCGTTTTTGAAAATATTGCGCTCGGACCCAAGGCAAATGCACTGAAGCCCCACGATTCCAATATCTTCTGAACAACGATATCGAGTACGTACTGCGGATTTCTATCCGGTGATGAAGGCATCGCATCGATTCTTAAATCGAAAGTACTTCCGGCTAACGACAACTCCCTACCCGTGTAACCGAAATGCCATTCATTCATATACTTCGCAACGTAAAATTTCCCTCTTGTGGCACCGAAGACTTTAATCGGGTATCTGAATTCCCAATTCAAATATGAACCTTGCGTTAACTTCGGATAGTAATTCAAATCCGGTAATCCGTATTCGTCCCGCAGCGTTTGTACTTCTTCATCCGTAAATTCCCTCGATATCTTCTGATAACTTATTTCAAAAAAGTTACCGAAGGGCAGAACATAAGCAAACTGCATACCTTGCGTTGTGTAAAGATTGTTAAAATTGTTATTGTCTTTTAAAAGAGTGAATGCCTGAATGTTGGCGAACATTCCAACGCGGAATCCGAGAATATGAAAATTCGCCTCGATAAATCCGGTTTCGAGCGGACCCGAGTAAGGCGTGCCCAAACCGAACGATATTCCGATATCTTTTTTAATCGGAATTCCGAACCGCTCGCCTCCGAATAATTGCAAATACGGATTAATGTACGATGTGTTCGAACTTATTTGTGTTTTGGTGGGCGGTTCCACTATCTTTTTAAATTTCATTTTTTCAAACACGCTTGTGAAAACGGACGTGAAAGTTACATCGTTCATCAAATCGATTTTAAACGGATACATTATAACTTTTGCTCTTGTTTCGGGCGATAAAGCCAGCAACGGATAAAGCGAACCTTTAATCATTAAAGTTTGATTGTTCGGATCGCGCAAATCCACAATTATTTCCGCTTTCGGATCCGGCGGATCGATAAACATTTCCTCTTGAATTTTGATGAAAAGACTGTCGTCCAACGGCTCCATTTGATAATAAACAATCTTTTCTTCGTCTTGCGCCAAAAGGTTCAATCCGGCGTAAAACAGAAAAACAAAAAAGAACAATAATGAGAATTTGAGTTTCATAATACTTCCTGTTTATTTAGCAAAATCTGTGAAATAAAACGAATCCCCTACCTGAACCTTTTGCTTCGATTTTGTATCGTAAGCCACAAAAAAGAAATTAACTTTGTATCTGCCGTCGGGTTCCTCCAAATTTTCGTTTCGTTCGAGCCAATCGTCGAACCTGCTTTCGGTATTGGCAAGTTTAAGCGAAACGTTGTAAACCAAATTTCCTTTTTTATCTTTGTACGGTTTCGAAACGCTTATGGGACCGGAATATTTAACTTTAATTTGCTCCAATCTTTCATCCGAAATGGTAACGGTAAAGCAAGTGGTTCGCTGCAAATCTTTTACGTAAATATCCGATTTATCCATTTTCGTTGTAACTTTCTTGATTGTAATTTCGGGTGGCAGATTTTCTTTTACCGGAACTTTTGCTTTTTGATTTCCGAATTTCACTATTAATTCGTCTTCCCCGCCAACTTCAAATTCTTTCGAGGATTTCGGCGGAACAACAACAAGCGGATTTTCCGGATTTTCCGGCGAATAAATTTCTACCGGGAAATCTCCCCTGTTCTCGGCTGTGTTCGTAGCATATTTCAGAAAAGTTAAACTTTTAACAAACGGAAACCTGAGCGTTTTATCTTCAACCGGCTTTTCAGGCTCCGGCTTTTCGGGTAACGGAATTTCTTCTATTTTATGATTCAGACTGGCAATTTTTTTGCTCAATTTTGTAAGTTTTTTCTTTAGCTCCAAGTTTTCAGTAACAACGTTCGTGTCTATCTCGATGTTAAATTTCAACCCTTGAGCCGAAAGCGAATCGACTATTGCAATTAAAGAATCTCTGATGCTTTTATCGACTACTTTGTCTTTCCGTACAACTTCTCCCAAATTCAGTTCCGCACCCTTCAGCGCCAAAACCGTTATCACGAAGATGTAGAGCACTTGATAAATTACAAATTTCGAATCCCGGCTTCTTCTTACCATAACGGTTACCCTTTTTTATTAACGATTGAGTTTAAATTGTCGAGCGATTTACTTACATGCTCGTGATTGAGATGCATTGCCATCGAATCAATCGATTTACTCAATTCGTCCAAATCTTTCATATGTTCTTGATTGTTTTTAAGAAGAAGTCTCATTCTTTCAAGCACTTGGTTAATTGCTTTGAAATTTTGGTAAGTCTCGAAACTGATTTTTTGAACTTCGAGCAAGTTTTCTTTATACGCTTTTAATTCATCGCTCGATAATTTCGGAGCATTACCGAAAGAATATTTTTCGCGATTTTCGAGATAGCCTACAAGCTTTTTAATTTCTTCGAGTTGTTGTTTCGGGTAATACGAATCGCGCAAATTTGCCGCTCTGTTCAAAATCTTTTGGAACTGTTCACCCATTGTATCCAACACGGGCTCGAAAAGTTTTGCTATTGCCAAAACAATCAACGCTTTAATTTCAAACGGAACGGAAATGCCGAGGAAAATTTCCGGACCGAGTTTAATGCTAACCAATAAGATAGCCGCACCTATTAACGGTAATGCGGTTGCAATTCCATCGATCAAACTCATTGCCGATGAAATTACCCTTTCGGTGTTTTCGTGCGGTGTGTCGTCTATAACCAATTTTCTTAAATCGCTATACGTCTTAAACGCAATCAACATAAATAAAACAAATGCCGCCGGCGGTAGCCACCAAAATTGCAAAGGTACAATGGATTGATTTGCCGGGTTCCATTCAGGATAAATACTTTTCGCCAAATCGATTGAGATTTCACCTAAAAACGGTACTTTCGAAATATCGAGGAAAAACGTTACTATTAGTGCGAAAAACGAAATTACGGCTGGTTTTACAAAAACTAACGGTGAAATTTTTTTCAATTCCGCCGCTTTTATTTGTTTAACTTGTTCTTCAATATCAATCTGATTTGAATTAAGATTCTTTCCGTTAAAATCCGTTATATGATTTTCTCTCATTCCAGTACCCGAATGTTTGTTCATAAAAGTGTGATTTAAATCACATAAATTGTGCCAAATTGTGTAATAATGAAACTTTTATCTCTGGGTACTTCTTTAAGGAGAATTTTTGCGCTGCGTAATTATCGTTAAAAATTGCGGAAGTTTTAGGAAATAATAATATTTTTATTAATCTTTGTTAAAATAAAATGTGAAGAATATATTTTTTATTAAAATAGTATATTGTTTTCCGGTCGTTACGTATCGGTGTTTTTCTCATTTTAGTATGTTTTAATCTCGAATCAAGACACTTAATATTATTAAATACATTATTAGAATTAAATAATATTTTATTGATGAGTAATTATTACATGTAAAAATGTAATTTTTACGGTAATTGTTGAATTCTTCTTAATTTTTCTTCTATTTTGACGAAGATAAATAATTAGAAAAGCAAAAGGTCGATATGCTTCACGGGTTAAAGTTAGATATTTTAAATAAACATTCTTCGCTGCTGAACAAAGCTAAAGAAGGAAAAGACAGTTTTCCCGGCGAGCTTTCCAATTTTTTAGTAATCGAATTTGACTTCAAGGAAGTTTTAATTTTCGATATCCAAGATTCCGGAAAACTCTACTTGCTCGGGAAATCGTCTTATGCCGGTGAAGAATTTACGGAAGGAAATTATTACGATTGTAAAGTTTGCGAAGATACATCGTCCGTTAGCTATATTAATTTGAATTCCGATTTCAATTGCAACGAAAAATTATCGGATTCCCCTTCGTTCGAGTGTTGCGTTCTTTTCAAAACCGGCACCGGTAAAAACATATTGATGAAATTAACGCGTAAAGTCCATTTCACCGAAATAGACAACGATGCCTTAAAAGGTATTGCCGGAATCGTATCGAACTATCTCGAGTTATGGTTTTCGGCAAGAAATAATATTTCCTTTCTTTCGGGTAAACATTTTTCAAAAGTGCTAGAAAAATCGCTTGATAATTTAATTTCTCGGCTTAACACTGTTCTCGGAAATTCCTCTATCGTACTTAATACCGAATTGCAAAGCAACCAGCAAAATTATATAAGTGAAATCAAATCGATTACGAGAATATTGCTCAACGAAGTAAACCATTTGAAAACATTGAACCGGATTGAGTCGGCAGGCGCTTCGAAAAACGAAATTACAGGAATAGAATTAAAAAATCTGCTTACGGAAGCGCTAAGCAATCTCGGATTGGAAATATCAGTCAATACAAGCAACGAAAATTTGAAAATAAATTCCGACGAGCCGAAGCTCAAGCATTTAATTAAATCCATTTTAACTTTTCTTGCGGAAAACGAAATACGAATTTCCAAAATAATTGCATCTGAAAATAACGGCAATATCGATTTGGATTTTAGACTTCATACGGTCGATAATCCCAAAATATTACAATATTTGCTTAATCCCTACTCGTTATTGGATACCGATAACGGTTCGGTTAAATCCAATATCCCAATGTATTTATTGAGTAACAAATATTTGAAAGAGATTTCTTCGGAACTTAAAATTAAAAAAGACGAATATTCCGGTTATTCGATTTTGCTTTCGGTGAAAAATTTAAGCGGAGACGAAAAAGTAAAAGAGGCGAAGGAAGTTTCAAAAAACGACGAAAGAAAAGTTTTGGTTATCGGGAACGATTACGCAACTTCAACATTGTTGAATAAATATCTGGAAAAATGGAACTACAAACCGGTTTCGGTTAACTCCCCTTCCGAAATTTTTAGAAAGTTAAACGACGATAATTTTCTGGCAATAATTCTTGATGTTGAACAAAAGGACGAAAACAGCGTTGAACTTTTACGGAAAATCAAGAAACACGAAAAAGCGAAAACTTTACCGGTAATTGTTTGTTCGGTTGAACCCGAAAACGAAGAAGCCGTTGTGCTCGGTGCAATAGAATACCTTACGAAACCGATTAATTACAACAATCTTGTTGAAATTCTTACAAGCTACAAACTGAGCAAAGATTCGAACGTTTTATGCGTTGACGACGATATACCGACTCTAAATTTGGTTAAACAGGCAATCGAAACCGCCGGATTTAATGCAATAGCGGAATTCCGTTCCGACAAAGTGATGGATTTAATTTCCAATATGAATTTGGATCTTGCCATAATCGATTTGGACATGCCTAAATTAAATGGATACGAATTAATTAAACTTATAAAATCGGAATCTAAATTTTCGGAACTGCCGATAATTATCTATACCGGTAAAGAAGATTATCAAGAGGAACTTAAAAACGTCGAGGGCTTGTTCAATCACCTTCTTAGTAAAAAAACAACCGGCATTAAAGACTTGGAAACCGCGATTAAGAATATGATAGATCGAACCGCGCCGCCTGCCGAAAGCAAAGTCGGTGATTCCGGCGTTAAAATTCTTTTGGCGGAAGATTACAAACATTCGCAAATTATCGTAACACGTTTGCTGAAGCGAAACAACTTCAAAAACGTGGTGGTTGTGGAAAACGGTCAGGAAGCTCTCGATTACGTTCAAAAAGAAAAAGTGGATTTGATTCTGATGGATATGCAAATGCCGGTAATGAACGGATTCGAAGCAATCGAAAGGATTAGGGAAATTCCCGAATACCGCGAAACTCCTATAATTTCGATAACGGCATTCGCAATGAAAGGCGACCGCGAAAAATGCTTGGAAGCCGGTGCAACAGACTACCTTCCGAAACCTCTCGATAGTAAGGAATTCATAGAAAAAATCAAATATTATACTAAAACCGCTGCCGGATAAATCCGGTTATTCCTCTCTTCAGATTCTTTTAGTTAAAACGATTTCTTATATTTGTGATTCATTTTTAACAAAATTTGAGCGCTATGATTAATCCTACTCCGAGAGTACGTTTTGCACCGAGTCCGACGGGTTACTTGCACGTTGGCGGATTACGAACTGCATTGTACAATTATTTGTTCGCTAAAAACAAAGGCGGCGAAATTGTTTTAAGAATTGAAGACACCGACCGTAACAGATATGTTGAAGGTGCGGTCGAAAATTTAATCGATACGCTCGATTGGGCGGGACTTAAATTCGACGAGGGTCCGCACGTAGGTGGAGAATACGGTCCTTATTTCCAATCGGAACGTTTGAATATTTATCACAAATATGCCGACGAATTGGTGGAAAAAGGGAAAGCGTATCGTTGTTTTTGCAGTCCGGAAAGACTACAAAAACTTCGCGAAGAGCAGCAACGGTTGAAACTTCCTCAAGTTAAATACGACAAGCATTGTTTGCATCTTACCGAAGAAGAAATAAAACAAAAACTTTCCGCCGGAGAAAGTTATGTGATACGACTAAACGTTGAACCCGGTCAAATTGTAAAAATCGAGGATGTAGTACGGGGTAACGTGGAATTTAATACCGATAACATCGACGACCAGATTTTAATTAAAAGCGACGGTTACCCTACTTATCATTTGGCAAACGTTGTGGATGATCATCTGATGAAAATCACCCATGTAATCCGCGGTGAAGAATGGCTTTCCTCTACACCGAAACATATTTTGCTTTACGATTTTCTCGGTTGGGAAAAACCGGTTTTTGCACATCTGCCGTTATTGTTGAACCCGGATAAATCCAAACTTAGCAAACGCCAAGGCGATGTAGCGGTTGAAGATTACCGGGCCAAAGGTTATTTGAAGGAAGCATTAATTAATTTCGTTGCTTTGCTCGGTTGGAATGCCGGAGACGATCAAGAGTTTTTTGAAATCGAAGAACTAATCGAAAAGTTTTCACTTGAGCGCGTAAACAAAGCCGGCGCCGTTTTCAATATCGAAAAATTGAATTGGTTAAACGGCGAACACATCCGCCGGAAAAGCGTAGATGAACTACTTCCGATGTTAAAAGATGAATTGGCAAAATCAAAATACGCCGGTAATTCGTACGACGACGAATATCTTAAACTCGTAATAGAAGCAATGCACGAACGAATTACTTTTGTGAAAGACATTGTGGAAAAAAGTTTTTACTTTTTCGAAAGACCCGCAAGTTACGATGAAAAAATTATCAAAAAACGATGGAAAGAAGATACACCGCAGTTACTCGAAAAATTAATTTCGGAATTCGAAAAATTGGAGAATCCGACTAAAGAAGATTTTGAAAAAGCAATGCGCGGTTTAGCCGAATCGCTTGAGATCGGTGTCGGGAAATTGATTCATCCAGTTCGTTTGGCTTTATCGGGCGTCGGACAAGGTCCGGGTATTTTCGATTTAATTTATATTCTCGGCAAGGAAGAATCGATTGAGCGAATCAAAATCGCTTTACAAAAAATAAAAATCGAAAAACAAGAAAAATAAATTATGGAAAACAAAGAGAAAAAATATTCAAATTTCATTACGGAAATAATCGACGAAGACCTAAAATCCGGACGATATAAAAAAGTTCATACCCGGTTTCCGCCCGAGCCGAACGGTTTTTTGCACATCGGGCATGCAAAATCGATTTGTTTGAATTTCGGACTTGCGGAAGATTACGGCGGACTTTGCAATCTCCGGTTCGACGATACTAATCCGGAAAAAGAAGAAGATATTTACGTTAAATCCATTATCGAAGATATAAAATGGTTAGGCTTCGATTGGGGCGACCGGCTTTATTACGCATCCGATTATTTCGAACAGTTATACGAATATGCCGTAAAATTAATTAAAAAAGGTAAGGCTTATGTCGATAGCTTAAGCGCTGAAGAAATCAGTAAATATCGCGGTACGCCAACAACTCCGGGTAAAGAAAGTCCCTACAGAAACCGTACCGTCGAAGAAAATTTGGATTTATTCGAGCGGATGCGTGCGGGTGAATTCAAGGACGGTGAACACGTACTCCGTGCAAAAATCGATATGACTTCTCCGAATATGAATTTGCGCGATCCCGTAATGTACCGTATCAAACACGCACACCATCACCGCACGGGCGACAAATGGTGTATTTATCCTATGTACGATTGGGCGCACGGCCAGTCCGATTCGATCGAGGGAATTTCGCATTCAATTTGTACGCTCGAGTTCGAAAATCACAGACCGCTTTATAATTGGTTCCTCGATGAACTGGGAATTCATCATCCGAGACAAATCGAATTCGCCCGGTTAAATTTGAATTACACGGTAATGAGTAAACGGAAGTTGCTCGAATTAGTGGAAAACAATTATGTGGACGGTTGGGACGATCCGAGAATGCCTACAATTTCGGGTATGCGCAGAAGAGGTTACACACCGGAATCAATCAGAAATTTTGCCGATAGAATCGGCGTAGCTAAACGCGATGGAATTATTGACATTGCTCTTTTGGAACATAGCGTTCGTGATGATTTGAATAAACGCGCTTGGCGGGTAATGGCTGTTTTGCGACCATTAAAAATCACTATTACAAACTTCACGGAAGATAAAACCGAATGGCTGGATGCAATAAACAATCCCGAAGATGAATCTTACGGGAAAAGAAAAATCCCCTTCTCCAACGAAATTTATATCGAAGAAGGTGACTTTCAAGAAGAACCGCACAAAAAATTTTACAGACTCGCTCCGGGAAGAGAAGTACGTTTACGTTACGCGTACATAATCAAATGCGAAGAAGTGATTAAAGACGAAAGCGGTAACGTAATCGAATTAAAATGCACATACGATCCGGATACAAAAAGCGGAAGCGGAAAAAGCAATAAAAAAGTTAAAGGAACAATACATTGGGTTTCCGCCAAACATGCAATAGACGCTGAAGTTAGATTGTACGACAGATTATTCAGCGTTGAAAATCCGGCCGGTGATAAAGAAAAGGATTTCAAGGAATTTATTAATCCGAATTCACTTGAAATATTAAACGGTTGCAAAGTTGAACCGAGTCTTGCCGAAGCAACGCTAGAAAAACATTATCAGTTCGAGCGAACGGGATATTTTTATTTGGATTCCAAATATTCGACGAAAGATAAACCCGTATTTAACAGAACGGTTTCGTTAAGAGACACATGGGCGAAAATAGCAAAGAAAAAAGGCAATTAAATTTATTATGGTTCTTGAGGGGCGCTAAATTTGCGTCCCCTAAAAACACCCCTTCAAAAAACGCCACACCGTACTTACAATTATAAGATTTAGACAAACAAACCGCGGTAAAAACAAGCATAACTCCCAATATTTTTATTCTTTGTAACTTCCATAATGAAATATTCTTACGTCGAGTTTAACTTTTTGAAAGTTTTCCATAAATATGTAAATTAAATTTCAAAGAATATTTGCTTAATTTTTCCCTGTGAACAATTGAAAAAATTATAAATAGGATTTAATCAAATGAAAAAGAAAACAGAATTTTTATTTGTTTTGTTATTTGGTTTTGTAACAATTACTTCGGTAATTGCTCAAACCGGTAAACCCCAATATGAAATAAGAACATTTAGGGCGGATACTTTGCTCGGCGTGATTACGATTGAATTGTTCCCCGCAATAGCACCTTTACATTCGGCTTATTTCGACAGTCTTGTTAATATTAAATTTTACGATTCAACCGCATTTCACAGGGTGATTCCGGATTTCGTAATACAAGGCGGCGATCCCAATTCCAAACACGGTCCGCGCGATACTTGGGGCGAGGGTGATTCAACACAAGCAACTATTCCTGCCGAATTTTCCGGGATCTCACACCAAAGAGGAATTATAGGAGCTGCAAGGGATGAAGACATAAACAGTGCAAATTCACAATTTTACATTAACTTAGACGATAACAGTTTCCTTGATTGGAACTACACCGCTTACGGTCAAGTTTTGGAAGGAATGGACGTAGTCGATTTCATTTCTCTCGTACCGCGAGACGCGAATGATAATCCGATCGAAAAAATTGAGATGTTCATTACCAAAACGGGTTTTACAAACGAGGTACCTAACGTTCCGGTTTTAACTTATCCCCAAAACGGTGAAGTGGGAATTTTAAATCTCGATACTTTGAAATGGGAACCGGTAGACGGTGCAGTTATGTACACATTACAAATTTCCAAATCGGAATCTTTTGATTCGATTTTTATCGAAAAACAAGTGGGTTTTAATTTTCATCAATTAAGAAATTTGGAACTCGGTAGCATTGATTTTTATTGGAGGGTAAATGCCAACAACGGTGGCAACGAAAGCGGATTTTCCCAAACCGGGCATTTTATTTCCTCAATTGAAGCTCCAATACTTGTTTCCCCGGAAATGAATCCCGATAGTATTTCACTTACACCGGAATTCGTATGGTTACCTGTAAAAGGTGCTACAAAATACAGGCTGCAAATTTCGCGTTCCCCCTTGTTTCAAACCTCCCATATTTTATACGACATCGATACAATTACAGCTACAAGCTATATTTCTGATACACTTGAACCAAACAAAAGTCATTACTGGCGGGTTTTTAGTATGACGGATACTTATCTCGGCCCTGTTTCAGAATTCAGACGTTTTGTAACACCTGCCGTAACTGGAATAACTGATAACAATCAAAATATTTTGAGGTTCGAATTAGACCAAAATTATCCCAACCCGTTTAATCCGGCAACCGTAATAAATTATACAATACCGAAAGGAAAAGGTGATAATACTTTCAATGTAAACGTAACCTTGGTAATTTACGACGTATTGGGACACGAAGTTGTGACGTTAGTGAATGAAAAACAAACACCCGGAAATTATGAGGTGATTTTCGATGCAAACTCTGTTGGGAAAGGGTTACCGAGCGGAATATATTTCTATAAATTAACGGCAGGAAATTTAAGCGAAGTGAAAAAAATGATTTTGATGAAATAAATAATCAGCGTATTTTCCTTTGTGAAACCCAAATTTGTTTAAGATGTAAAATAAACCGAATACGATGATTTTATTTTGATTTCACTCTTGAATGTAAGCAAAATTAAATATAATTTTACACACTCGATTTATTAATTACCGTTCTTAAAAATTTGGTTGCCGAAGTGGCGGAACTGGTAGACGCGCATGACTCAAAATCATGTGTCTGCAAAGACGTGCCGGTTCGAGTCCGGCCTTCGGTACAAAATAGCCCAACTTAACGTTGGGTTTTTTATTTTTAAATACTAACCGTTCTTTTTTTCAATCCCGCTAAATGAACCAGCAATGCTCCCGCCAGACCTACAATCATCGGCTCCAAAAAAACGAAAGTACTTTC
Source organism: uncultured Melioribacteraceae bacterium (assembly GCA_964553325.1). Lineage (GTDB taxonomy): Bacteria > Bacteroidota > Ignavibacteria > Ignavibacteriales > Melioribacteraceae > BMS3ABIN04. The sequence goes on from CAZKKI010000036.1 coordinate 13,393, forward strand.
TTCCGGTAGTTGCTCCCTAATAAAAAACCATGCTAAACTGCCCAAAACACCCACAATAATCTCTGCAACCGCATATTTTTCATTCACCGCAAACTTCCGGTAATATGCTCCCACTATCAATAAAATTACACCGGGAATGAGTATGCTCCCGATTAAATACCACAATTGTATTATGGATTGAACGAAATAAGCTAAAGGGACGGAAATTATTACGGTTAAGAGCAAACCGAATTTTGTGTATTTAACCAATTCTTTCTCACCGGCATTACTCTTGAATTTAAAAATAAAATCCCTTCCGAAAGTTGTAGCGCTTAAGAATAAAAAACTGTTTAATGTCGATAAAATAGTGGCGAACAACGCCGCATAAAATATCCCTTTTATTCCGGGCGACAACAATTTTTCAGCCAGTAACGGAAAAGTGTATATCGGGTTTTCCAAATCCGGTAATGCGGCTTTACCGTATAAACCTGTAGCCGTTGTAAGAAAATCGAACGCCGCCCAAAAAAATACGGAAATAATTAACCCGTACATTGCAACTTTACCGTTTTTAGCGGCATAACATCTCTGATGGAACCCCGGATCGGTAAACGTCCACAAGGCAATTAAGAACCAAACAATAATAAAGGTTACGGAAGTATTTCCCGTTAAAGAAAGATGAGATTGAGGAACGTTTTGTTTAATATACTCGAATCCTCCCAAATCCGTTTGTGCCGCCGTAAAAATAATTATAAAACCGGCAAACATTACAAAAAATTCCAATGCGTCCGTGTATATATCGGATTTATAACCGCCTTTAAATAAATAAACCGATGAAAGCAAAACACCTAAAATAATTGCATACAAAATAGGTATGTTAAAAATCAGCGCAAGTAAATTGGCAATCATTAAAATATACGGCGCCGGAGTTACTAAGAGAAATATTATAACGGCGGAAAGCAAACCCGTTTTCCGGCCGTAAACCTTTTCCAATTTGTCGGGGATTGTATAAAGTTCGGATTCGCGGACTCGCTTAGCGAAAAAAACCGCAAATAAAATCGCAAAAACATAATAAGGAAAACCTTGCGTGAACCAGCTGACGATTCCGTAACGGTAGGTAAATTCGCCGACACCCAAAATTCCACCGTACCAAGTGGATACGTTAGTAAGAACAAATAGGAACAAACCGACTTTTCGACCGGATAATAAATAATCCGCCGCCGAACTCGGTTCTTCCCTTTTCGCCCAAAAACCGATTAAAAGAACGGAGGCAAAAAATAAAATTAAAACCGCAATATCCCAAAAATCAAATGTAATCATTCGCTTTAACGGCTTCGATAGTGCGAATAACAAATACTTTTCCGCCCGTAATTTTTAATTCCACCGAATCACCCGTAGCAACATTGCTCGTACTTTCCTTTTTACCGAAAGGCAACGGTTCGTTACGTAATTTATACTTCAAGCCTTTCGACGTAATTTTTGTTTTTTCATCAAATCCGTAAACGGAAATTATTTCACCGGGATTTGTTTTTAATTTAACGTTACCGGTATAAGCGGTGAGATAAGACCTTTCGTGTATAACCGCAACATGAATTTTATCGTAATATTTTAAAACGATTCCGAGATTACAGAAAGAATGATCAAGACGATTACCGGTTGCACCCAATAATACCGCATGAGTGAATTTCTTTTTGATTGCGAATTTCAAACACTTTTCCACGTCGGTATCGGTTTGCCTCTTAACGGGAATAACTTCGGATACATTCTTGAATTTTGCAAGCGCTTCGTCGCTAATTGAATCCATATCGCCGATGATATAATCGGGAACAATATTCATATCGTAAAGTGAATTTGCGCCACCGTCCGCTGCTATTAAAGTTTTATAGCATCTTATTTTGAGGTATGCAATATCGGACCTTCTCGGCGGAGAGCCGTTTGCAACAATTATACATTTTTTCATTATTTCCTCATGTTTATTCGAAGTAGTTAAAGTCCTAACTTTATTCCGGCCAAGAAATTTCTTTCTGCAGCCGGGAAAAACTCTCCGCCAATTGCGTATGCAGCATACAAATTATCAAAAATATTATTTACTTGGAGAAATATTTTTAACTTCTTAAGAAAAGAATTCAATTCAACTTCGTATGCGGCGTGTAGATTAAATACAAAATAGGGTTCAACTTTATTATCGGAATATGAAACAAACGACGGATATTTTGCCAGATATTCACTCAAGTTCTCGTCGAAATTATCGGAATAAAACGAACCGACATATTTGGCAAAAATTTGAGTTTGGAATTTTTTAATTCTGATTTTTAATATTGCGTTAAAAGTCAAATCCGGAAAACCGCTAATACGATTACCGGATAAATCGAGCGCCGTAACAACCTTCTCACCATTTTGATTTTTATATTTTATAAACGTCTCTCCGGTCCGGATATAATTTTTACTGTACGAACCGTTTAAAATCAATTCTAAATTCGGAGAATATTTATAATTCGCAGTAAATTCCACACCGGTATGGATTGTTCGCTCCATGTTTCCCGTAACGGGTTGCCCGAATCTATCTACTTGTCCTTTCTTTACTATTTCGTTGTTAAAATGCATAAAGAAAGTGTTCAATCCGAGATTGTAGTTAGTTCCGGAAATATTAATTCCTGCTTCCAAGTCGTTCATTGTTTCAGGTTTGACAAGCGGTTCATCGAAATTATACGTCCCGTCGGGATTTAATTTGAATTGGGGAACTTCGCCGAGATTGGATTCACCGGCATCGTAATAATTTTTTAGTCGTGGTTCACGAGTGACCCTTGCAAAGGAAACATAAGAGCTAAAACCGGGATTAAATTTATAATTAAATCCTATTCGCGGATTGACAAACAAACCGTCAACTGTAAATTCGTTACCGGCATATTTTTCATTAAAAAATTTATACTTGTGATAAGCGATTTGAACTTCGCTCAATAAACTCAATCTTTCGTTAAAATTATAATTTTCATTTACGAAGAAATTGATAATATCTTTTCCGCCTTGATAGTAATAAAATTTATAATCGGCCGGAACTCCTTTGGGAATATTTTCAGCATAGTTTATACTTCCCCAGTGAATTGATTCGTGTTTTCTGAACTCACCGCCCAAAATCAAATTTCCGTTATCGTGTTTAACGCTCAGGCGCGGAATCCAGCCCCATTGGGTATTTTCGACCATAGCACGAATCAAAGCGTTCGTCGGGTTTGCGGTGGAATCGTATCCGTTAGCCCTCAACCTGAAAAAATCGTCGTAATAAATCGACCAAGAACCGTCGTAATCGAAAAATCCTTTTCCGATAACTAAAAACAAAGCCGAGTTCAGCGTAATGTTATCGTTAATTTTTAAATCGTTTAGCAATTCGAAATGAGGTTGGGAAAAGTTTTCTATTTCCACGGGTTTTCTGTAAACTTTATAAAAATATTGATTATCATCAGCTTCCCAATAAGAGAGATTTTCTCTTCTTAACTCTTTATCTTTAATTGTGAACTTCGGCAAACCGGTGTAAGTTAAACCGTCGGAAATCGGTCCCCCGTAAAAATTGATTTGTGTAGTTAAGTTTTCATCGTAGCGCACGGCGGAAACGTGGTAACTGTTAAAATTAACCCAACTTAAATTTCTGTATCCGCTACTTAAAATTTTGGAAAGTTTGACGTAAACCGAATACTTTTTATTAATTAGTCCGCTTGAAAAAGAAGCGCTGTATTTTCTCGTGTTGTAGCTCCCGAGCGTTGCCGAAAGATCGAACATAGGTCTGTAAGAAAATACGGACGTAATAATATTAATCGATCCGCCGATTGCGGGATAACCGATCACTCCGCCGCCCGCACCGCGTTGCACTTGAACCAACTCCGTGCTTTCCAGCAAATCGGGCATATCCAACCAATAAACGTTATGATCTTCGGGGTCGTTTTGCGGAATTCCGTTTACAGATACGGAAATTCTTCTTTGATCGAATCCTCTAATGCTCAAATAATTATAACCGATTCCGCTTCCGCCTTCGGAATAGAATGTTGTCGAAGGTAAATACGAAAGGAATTCCGGTAAATCTTGATTTACATAAGTTTCGTCAATTTCTTTTCTGTTAATTTTCGAAAACGCAACCGGCGAAGAACCTCTTTTCCCTATCGTTCCTTCCACAAGCACAGTTTGACTTTTCAATAAACTGCGTTTTAATCTGAATATTTTTGTCTCGCCCGATTTAAATTCAGAAACCGGAACGCGAAGGGAATTAAACCCCAAATAACTGATTACCAGAATTTTGTTTTTTACTTTTCCGGGATCGATTTCAAAATAAAAATTTCCATCCCTGTCGGTTGTAGTACCGATGAGTGTATTTTCAAGGAATACATTCGCCAAGAAAAGCGGTTCGCCGGTCTGGTCGTCAATAACCTTTCCGGTAATTTTGATTGTTTGTGCGTTTATTTGAAGTGCAAAAAAAACGAGTAATAAGATTAAGCGTTTCATGGTACGTCCCTTTCCATTAAATTAAAAAACCGTTTCGTAAGGAAACGGTTGAAACACTTAATCTTATTTCCACACCGTTTCCCTACGCTGGTATTACCCAGATCAGGTTTCAAGGGTATTCTCTCAGTCCCGATTTCTCTCGGAACACCCCTAACGGTAAAAACAGTATTGTAAAATTAAATAAAGCGTCCGATTAATTCAATATAACTAATTTTTGTCCGGCTTTAATTTTATTACCAACCAAATTATTCCAACTTTTAATATCCGAAACGTCAACGCCGTAAAGATTTGCTATTGTCCAAAGAGCTTCGCCTTTTTTAACCAAATGGATTTTCCTCTTAGTTTTACCTTTTTTATTCGTAAGATGTTTCTTTTCGGATTTATAAATTTTTAATTTTTGACCGGCAATAATTTTGTTTCCACGAATTTTATTCCATTTACGCAAATCCGATACTTTAACTTTAAACTTTCTGGCAATTTTTCCGAGTGTATCGTTTCTTTTTATTTTATACGAAATTACTTTCTTATTCGTATTGTTACTTGTTTTGCTAGCACTTGCAACAGACTTTTTGGAACCGGAAACGGGAGAAACCTTCAATACCGAACCGGCAATGATTTTATTCGATTTTAAACCGTTCCATTTTTTCAAATCACTGATTTTAACTTTGAACTTTTCGGCAATCTTACCGAGAGTGTCGCCTCTCTTAACAACATAAGTTTTTTTACCGGAAGCGGTTCCGCTAGAATAAGAACCGTTCGTATAAATTTTAAGCAGTTTGCCCGCATATATTCTGTTTGATCTAAGTCTGTTCCACTTTCTAAGTTGAGCGGTTGTAACCCTGTATTTTTCCGCAATTTCCGAAAGCGAATCACCTTTTTTAATTCTATATCTGATTACATTTTTCTTTCGCTTGGGCGATGAATTACTTGCTGTATAAACATAATCCGTTCCGGGTTTGCCCGTATAAATTCTGAGTTTTTTACCTTTGTAAATTCTACTGGTTCTAAGACCGTTCCAACGTTTTAATTGCCGTACACTAACTCCGTATTTTCTGGCAATCGTTGAAAGCGTTTCACCTCTTCTAATTCTATGTTCAATCCACGTATCACCCAAGTTTTCATACAGCTTCCGCATTTTCTGGTTTCTGTTCATCTTATCGATTGCCGCATAAACTTCCTTTTTGCCTTGAGGAACGTAAATTTTCAGCTTTTGTCCGGCATGTATTGATGTTGTGTACGGTAAATTATTCCAGTTTCGAATGTCGAATACTCTAACGTCGAACAAAGTGGCAATATCCACCAAATTATCGCCGCGTTTTACCGTGTATTCCACAAGATCTTTGTCTTTCGGGATTATGATTTTAGAGTTATCGTTTAAATCCTGTTGATAGATTTTCAGATAATCGTTTTCACTTTTCGATTCGTCAATCACCAATTTATAAGGAGCTTCTTTCGGATCGAAATTGTCTTCTTCCTCGGTTCGAGTAACTTCCGCGCTCAGTACTAAAGAATTCGGCGAGAAATTGGAGATCGGGATTTTCAAATTCACACCGGGATATATTCTCGAACGGGTCGAAATGTTGTTTATTCTTGCCAAATGCCGTAAACTTACTTTGTACTTATGAGCAATTCCCGAAAGGGTTTCACCGCGTTTTACTCTGTGAAGCACATACGGGAGTTTGGCTTCGTCCGGAATACTTTGCAAATTTTCAACAAAGGCGTCGTAGGAATTAACAGGAATTTTAAGTTGGTAACCTCCGGGTAAATTGGGCGGTGTACAGTATTGAATTAAATCGGGATTCAGTTCCTTTAGTTCTTTTAACGAAATCCCGGCGCACTTTGCCAGAACGTTCAAGTCGATTGCTTCGTTAATAGTATAAGTTTTATATTCAATCGGTTTATGATATACGATATTTTCAAAACCGAATTTTTCCGGTTGGCTGGCGATTAAAGTTACAGCAATATATTGCGGAACGTAGTTTCTTGTTTCGCGGGGTAAAAATCTTCTTATTTTCCAAAAACTTTTCGATCCGGCTCTGCTTATTGCCCGCTTAACTCTGCCTTCCCCGGTATTGTAAGCCGCAATAGCCAAATACCAATCTTCCAACGACATATACAAGTCTCTCAAATGCCTCGCTGCCGCACGTGTCGATTTTTCCGGATCCCTTCTTTCGTCAACATAAAAATTAATATTCAAATCGTACAATCTCGCCGTACCTTTTACAAACTGCCACAAACCCACGGCTCTTGCCCAAGAACGGGCATGCGGTTTCAAACCGCTTTCCATCAAGCTAAGAAAAATCAGCTGCTGCGGCACTTTTTCTTCGGCAAAAATTTTAGCCATCATGGGGAAATACTTCCCCGTCCGCTCGAGCCAAATTTCCATGTGTCTGCGTCCTTTTCCGGTAAAATATTCGATATATTGTTCAACAAACCTGTTCACTTCGAGCGGGAAATCTCCTATTACAATAACATCTTCGGCATTTTCGGCTTCTTCCTCGGCTATTTTCTCTTCTTCCGGTTGCATTTCGGGAATATTGTTATTCAACCATTCTTCCAAAGCAAAAGTTGGAACGTTGTCGGGTAATTCTTTAAGTGATTTTATATACTGTTGATAATCTTCAACTATTGAATTTTCAAGTTCCGTGTATTCTTCACTGTTCTCAATATCGGGGAAATAACTTAATCCGTTGATAATCGTTAAAGCTGAATCGAATGCGAATATTGTTTTTTCGGTATTACCCAAATCTTTGTTTGTAAGGGCGGTTAAATACATCTGGCGGGCTTCTTCCAATTTTTCACTTATAATTGCGGATGTTTCGGATACCTGCTGGGTCGTATCCGGTTGAGTGACTTTTTGCTCTTCGTACCGTGTGGTTTTCTGTACTGTTCCGCACGAAAAAACAAATAAAGATATAAAAATAAAACCGGTTACAATCCGCTTTTTCAATTTTACTCCAAATTTTTAGAATTTCCTTGCAACTTAAGGAGTTACAAGAATAATTTCAAGTAATATATTAGAATAAAGTAATAATTTACTTTCTCGGCATTAGTTAAAAAATCAAAAAATCTATACGTAATTATCGAAAAGAAATAGGAAAAATATAAAATTGTCAATTTTTGTTGCTTTGAATAATTGATATTTTTTTGTTGACTTTTAGAGAAAACTATCTTTTATTATAAATGAAATTATCTATTCCTTATTCCGCGTTTCCCAAAGAAGTTTAGAGTTTTTAATATATATTTTAAGAACAAAAACTCTTTTACGTTGTTATAAATATGTCCTCCATCAATTTGAACAACAAACAGGAGGTTGCAATGGGAGTAGCGGAAAAAATAATCGGACCCCGTTCCAAATACGACAAATCTTTACCTTACACGTATCACGCAAAAGTATATCCTTTAGCAGGCGATAAGGAAATTTGCAATCATTATTACAGCGACACTATTTGCGGATTGGTTCTATTTCTCGACAAGAACAAAATTTCGCCGGACGAGGTCGAGCTTTACGGTGTATATCTCGAAGACGAAGTTCAACTCGACAAAAAATATTGTTTGGACGAAAAAGGCAGATGGTTGAGAATACCGAAGTTGTGCCGTTCTTTGGAAACACATTACAAAGAAACTTTGGATAAGAAATACAAAGGTCACGTTGAAAAAGGCGAATGTGAATTTGAAGACAGAGATCAATCCGTCACGTAATCATTCGCCGAAATTATCGTGATAATCTTTGATTGAAGCTTCTACTACTTTGGCGGCGTGTGCCTTATCGTAAACCAACTCAATCGAGGTTAAATTTTCCTCGCCGTGAATAAGTTTGTAAGTTAAAAAGTAATGCTGAAGTCTTTCAACCAAAACATCAGGCAAATCTTTTAAATCTTGAGCTTTTCCCCAAATGTTATCGTTTTCCAGAACTGCAATAATTTTATCGTCGGCTTCATAATGATCGACCATTTGAAATCCGCCGATAACTTTCGCGTGTAAAATCACTTCCGATTTTGTAATGGGTCTTTCACTTATAACGCAAATATCAAGAGGGTCGTTATCACCTTTTTTTGCTTTGGGCGACAAAGCGCCTACCCGCTCCCCGCAAAAAGTGCGCGGAATAAATCCGTAAAGCGAGGGTGGTTGCGAAGAGGTTCTTTGTGGTCTATCGACTCTTAAATATCCGGTTGTTTTATCAACTTCGTATTTCACCAAATCGAACGGTGTAATTTCGATGTAAGCATTGACAAATATCGGTGGTTCTTTACCTACTTCCAATCCGTGCCAAGGATGCGGACGCCATCTGTAAAAAGGTTTAGGGAAATTCATTATCGTTTATCCAAGTTTAATTTATTTTGAAATTCAATTTATAAAATTTTTGCGAATTAGTTTCCTTACGGCACAGTCGACGCACGGTTTCTATTGTTCCACGCTTTGTTTCTGTCGCCCGCATCAACAACACCGCTTAAATCCACATCACTGTTTTCGTAACCGGATTTATTTCTGTCGTTCCACGTTGAATTTCTATCTCCGGCATCAACAACGCCTGAACCGTCGGCATCACCGCTCCACATTCCCCAAACACCGTTTTCCAATTCAACCGCTCCGCCTGTTCCGTAAAATTGCGAGGCGGAGGTTGTGAAATCGTACAAAGTTGCCGTCGTAGAATTTAACGTAACTGCCGTAGAGCTCATTACTTTTAAGTGATTTCGATGCTTTATAACAATATAGTAATCTCCTTCCGAAGCGTTCAATGCTATTTCGTCTGTGCTTCCGTCGTCGTTAACCAAGCGACCATCTTTATGTAAAAAAACACTTTTTGAAACTATTGTGCTACCTGAAACCGTATTTCGCAATTGAAGTAAAACCCAATCAACCACATCGGTCGGTATTGTACTTACATTTCGCGGATCTTCAGAATAAGGAGACGTAAACGGGATATCGGTATTTATGTTCGTCCCCATTAAATTCGAACTTATATTGTAAGAACCTTCAAGAAATATTTTTATCTTCAAAAGTATTTCGTTATTATTCAATTCAGAAACATTCCCAACTTTAATTCCATTACCAAAACTAGTAATCCATATTTTTTCCGAATTGAACGGATCGTAAAAAATTCGCATCGGATGTTGAAAAGGATATGATTCAACCAGTGAAAACTCCGGAGTTTGGGATTGAAGATTTTGTGTAGTCCAAAGTCCTGATTTATATGTTGTTACTACCATTTCATCGTGATTGTTAGGATTTATGGAACAAGATTCAACTCTGTATAAATCCAAAATCTTCGTCCAAGTTAAACCTCTATCTGTGGATTTGTAAAGCCCGCCAAGATCATTTGCTTGTCCACCCCAACCGCTATGCACAGATGCGTACCAAGTATTTTGATTAACGTCGGAAGGATCTATTATAATATCTTTCGTCCAATATTTCATATCGTTATGGGTTCTATCTTGCCAAGTTAAACCATCATCCGTACTAATAAACACACCAGAACTTTGAGTGAAATTATCCGTAGCCGTATCTATCCTTCCCGAGTAAGATACAACCAAGGTTCCATCATTTAATATTCTAATGTTGTACGGATGCCCTTCGGTTCTTGGTGGCGCCGCAAGTTTCACCCAATTGTTAGGATTAGTTTCAATATTATCGCAACGAAAAATTCCGCCATTGGTACTATGCACAACACTTGCATACATTTTATTAGGATTGTTGGGATGAAAAGCTATCCACACTACCGGCATTCCAAAATCATGTACAACTTGCCAATCTTTTCCGTTGTTGGATGAAACTCTTATGTCGCCTTCGCCATTATCAATTGGATTATCTTCAAGTCTTGTTTCTTGATACATATCGTGAATATTCGAAGTGGCAACATAAAGTTTACCGTTAGTTGGATGTTTCAAAGCCATGTAAACCGTATTGATACTTAAATTATTGTAATCTTTTGACCATGAATTGCCACCATCGGTACTTCGGATAGCAGTGATATCGGTTAAACTTGCAAAGATATTATTTTGATCCATCCAAGTTAACCACCACCCACTTGTATTTTCAATTCCAACGCCGTGATAATATTTCCCTTTAGGCGTTGGTTGGCCCATTGGGTTTTGATCATTGGGGTCAACATAATTTTGATACCAAGTTGTTCCTCCATCGTGAGTTGAATGAACAAAACCAAGATCCGTTATTAACGCTACATCAGGGTTATCGGAAGCAACATCAAGCCCTAAAACATATTCACCGTACCACCAATTGAAATCTCCTTGATAACCGCTCCAGCCCGTATAAATGTTCTGGTTATTTTGAGTTTTAAAATTCTCGTTCCAAGTATTACCTGCATCCGTTGTCTTATAAACTATCGGGAAATAAGTATCAACATCGCCACCGCCAATGTAAACAGTATTAATGTTGTTATTTGCAGAAGCAATGAAAAAGAATTTTAAATTATTTGCTAAACCGTTTGAGATTTTAGTCCAATTGTTTCCCAAAGCATAATCCACTTTGTAAATACCTTTGAAACCACGAAAATCAGCACCGGTAACACCCGCATAAACATCATTGGAATGTAATGTTACACAAAATAATCTGATAGTCCCGTTTTCTTTTGCTGCCGTAAAAGAAGATATTTCTTCATCAGCCGGTAAAGAAAGATTCGAAATAATTGAAAAATTATTTCCATTGTCAGTTGATTCTAAAATTCCGAAATTCGTGCCGATTAAAATTATGTCCCCATCCCAAAAGGCTCCGCCAATGTGTACACCATCTCCATCTGAAGTGGAATAAATATTAGTAAATGAATTTCCACCATCATTGCTGAAGTAAATATTAAAATAATCCGAAACAATTATTCTTCCCGTTTGAGATTCATCTGCAAAAATATAAAATGCTTCTTGATTGGTAGGGTCTGTTGGTAAAGGATTCCAAGTTAAACCACCATCTGTACTTTTTGTTGGTTCCGGATTATCCCAATTACGTATTCCATATAAAATGTCAACATCAGATGTAAACTGAACAGCAGCTGTAATTGAGGGTATCATTTGATTAAAATGAATTATATTCCAAACCTCCCCTTTGTTTGTAGTATGAAACATTGCTCCCATATCGGTTGGAACAAAATATTCATTATGGTTATGAGGACTAATGGAAGGAACAAATAACCCGCCACCAGCTCCTATTCCTTTTGATATCCATCCAGATGTCTGTGATAAACTGTTTGAAAATAATAGAAAAAAAAGAAAATATGTGAGTATATTTTTTTTGCTTATTATCATATTATATTAAATAATATAAATAAAAATTAATTTTATGATCTTCATAACGACCCATTTCGTATTTTTTTAACAAATAGTTTTGTAAACATAAAAAAACAACTTTGTAATTAAATTTACGGTACTTTTGAACTGTTATTTCTATTGTTCCACGCTTTGTTTCTGTCGCCCGCATCAACAACACCGCTTAAATCCACATCACTGTTTTCGTAACCGGATTTATTTCTGTCGTTCCACGTTGAATTTCTATCTCCGGCATCAACCACGCCTGAACCGTCGGCATCACCGCTCCACATTCCCCAAACACCGTTTTCCAATTCAGCCGCTCCGCCGGTTCCGTAAAATTGCGAAGCGGAGGTCGTGAAATCGTACATAATAGAAGACGCACGGTTTAACGCAACCGTTGCCGCGCTCATTACGGCGAGATGGTTTCTGTGCTTAATTACGATATAATAATTTCCTTCGGGTGCAACCAATTCGATTTCACCGGTAACGCCGTCGTCGGCAACAATCCTACCGTCTTTGTGCAAAAATACGCTTTTGGAAACAACAGCATCACCGTTTGGCGATCTTCTCAATTCAACCACTACCCAATCAACTACATTCGGGGGAATGTTATCGACCGCTCGGGGGTTTTCCGAATACGGAGCTTGTAAAGGTATGGAAGAATTAATGTTTGTATTCATAGAGTTATTACCAGTTTGATAAGGTCCTTCCAAAAATATTTTGGTTTGTAACTTAACCGAAGGGAGCAAAGCCTTTTGAAAACCGGTTCCGGGTGAACCGACAAAAACCCAAGGTTCGCTTTTTGTATTAATTGCAACCGGGATTCCGAACTCCCAAACCATATCGCTACTAACTTTTTCCCAATTTGCACCTCCGTCGGAAGAATAAAATATTCCGTCGTCGGCTGTTTGATCGTAGTTGCCGTCCACGTAAACGCTCGACGAAGTTAAATACATTACCTCGGGATTTGCCGGTGAAACGGAAATACTTCTTAAATATCTTCCCGATTTTAATTCCGTCCAAGTACTTCCGTTATCATCGCTTTTGTATACTCCCTTTGTATCACCGTTGCCGAAAGCGACAACGTAAACTCTTCCCGAATTAACCGGATCGGTTTCAATATCCCAAATACCTTTGTAATCGACATCCCAATTTTCTGTTCCGGCGGTTCCCTTCATTGATGCAAGGCTTACATCCGTCCACGTATTTCCACCGTCCAACGATCGGAAAATTCCGTTTTCACCGCCCGCATAAACGATAGAACCGTTGAAATTATCAACTGCAGTTATTCTCATTCCACCGTTTGTTAATACTTTACTCCAGTTGTTACCGTGATCAGTACTTCTATATACATCTCCATCGACACAAACAAATAGTGTTCTGTTATTGACGGGACTTTGTTTGCTAACCGAAAGACCTGAAAATTGAGCAGTAGCATTTAGGGGTAACCCGTTGTGAATTAAAGTCCAAGAACCTACATCGCCGTATGAATTACTCCTCACCATAAATGTAGTATCTTCAAAATTCCCTTGCATAGCTGCCCAAATGAGTTCTTCGGTATCCGGATCGGGGACAAAGGCATAAGTATTGCCGCCGAAACCTTCCCAACCGCCGGTATATTTTTTTTCGTTGCACGATTGCCAAGATTCACCGTTGTTCGTACTTTTCCATAATCCGATATCGAAAAAGCCAAGATACACGACATCCGGATTAGCTTCACTGATTTTAATGTCGTACATTGTAATGTTATCTATACCGGTTGATTGCCATTTATCTGTAGAAATTTCATTTGTGTATAAATTATTGAAATTTACACCTCCGTCTTCCGTAACATATACAAATTGAGAAGTAATCCAATATAATTTATTTGGATCCGACATATCCCGTCCTAAAGTTTTGGCAATACCCTCAAATGCATCGCCGTAAGACCAAAAAATCGATTCATCTGTACAAACACCGTTTCGTTTTTGGTAACCGCAATCCCAATCATCCACAAACCCGATTTTAGTCCATGTTACACCGTAATCTGTCGATTCGAATGTTCCGGAACTCCGGTAATCCGTCCAAGGATACGGTTCACGAACATCGATCAATCTAATAATCGAAGGATTATTGTGGTTAATCCATATTAATCCCGTTAACGTATCGACCAACTGCGTCCATGTTGCACCGTAATTCGTACTTTTGTAAAAGCTACCGTTTAAGTCCGTCCAATAATATTGTGCGTTACAATTAGCATTCATTGTGGTAAGATACATTATTTCGGTATCAATCGGATCGATAGCAAAATCCATAACTTCGCCCAAACCGGTAGAAATTTTTGTAAAGCTTGCTCCACCGTTCGTACTTTTATAAACTTCCGCCGGTCCGCAAACTCCATCATATCTTCCTTTCCCTGTTAAAAAGTATATTGTGTTCTGGTCGGTAGGATCTACAACTATTTTAAGAATATATCGATTATTAAAATTTCCGCTTACTTTCGTCCAACTGTTCCCTCCATCTGTGCTTTTATATATCGAACCAATGGTAACATTATGTGCGGGTTGATACGAAGCGTAAACAACGGAGGAATTACTTTTCGCATATTCGATATCCGTAATATAACCGCTAGTCAATGTATGGGAGGTGAACGTAGCTCCGCCGTCCGTACTTTTGTAAATCCCCTCGTCCGTTCCCGCCAAAACATTATTTGCATTATTCGGATCGAAACCGATGGATATTGCATGAGTTGTGTTTAACCCTTGCTTTTCACCTATCGGATGCCAAGTCGCACCGTTATCCGTACTTCTATAGTAACCGCTTAAGTCGCTTCCTACCATAATAATTCCCGTTGGACCGGCTTTAACGCAATTAAACGCACCGCCTCCACCGGGGTTTGTTCTAATCCAGTTGTGGGTTGTTTGTGAAAATAAAAATGAATCAAATATTAGGATAAATGTCAAAATATATTTAATCATTTTCATCTCCTTAATTTAATCGATAAATGCCTTTTACTATTAAGGAATTTGTGAACTTTTATTTCTGTTGTTCCAGGTGATATTTCTGTCGCTCGCATCCACAATACCGTTCAAATCCACATCGCTGTTTTCATAACCGCTTTTATTTCTATCGTTCCATGTCGAATTTCTATCGGTTGCGTCTACAACACCGGAACCGTCGGTATCGCCGCTCCACATTCCCCAAACACCGCTCTCCAATTCAACCGCGCCGCCTGTTCCGTAAAACTGTGAAGCGGAAGTTGTAAAATCGTACGTTGTTATAGCCGAAGTATTTAAAGAAACCGTATTACCGCTCATAACCGCCAAATGGTTTCTATGCTTGATAATTATAAAATAATTTCCAGCCGGTGCTCCAAGCTCGATATTATCGGTAGTTCCGTCGTCGCTTACAAGGTAACCGTCGTTACGTAAAAACACACTTCGGGATACTTTAGCGGAACTATCGGGATGCTCTTTCAATTCAACCAAAACCCAATCGACAACATTATTCGGAACGGAAACAATTCTTCTCGGATTTTCCGCATAAGGAGCTGTCGTTGGGATAAGAGAATTAATCTGTGTGTGCATATTATCATTTATATTATCATACGGTCCTTCCAAAAAAATTTTCACTTTTAATTTCAGCATTGGTATTTGATCCATAGCCGCGGAAGCATCAATTACGCCCCAGCCGTAGAGTCTATCGGGATTAGCGGAATGATCGGACGTTGCCCTTAAAATATCCCTAATTTCCATTGGAGTTAAATAGTAGTTTTTTTCAAGCATTAACGCGCCAACCCCGGCAGCCAAAGGACAAGCGGCTGAAGTTCCGCTGAAACTTCGGTAACTGTTATCCGAACTGTTGCCTGCAGCATACGTTCCGGAACCCATAGCCATGAAATCCGGTTTAATTCTTCCGTCAATCGTATTCCCTACACTGCTGAAACTTACCCGAACTTTATTGGCATCCACCGCACCTATTGCGAAAACACTATCACCATCCGCCGGAGCCATTAAAGTATTGTGCGTCGAATTATAACCTTCGTTACCGGCCGAATTAAACACGACAATACCTTTTTTAACCGCGAGATCCGCCGCTATGGTAATTTTGGCCGTATTGCCATCCATATCGGTCCAGTCGTAACCCGTTCCGTCATCAAATCCGAGATATCCGAGAGAAGTTGAGAAAAGGTCTGCCCCAATGCTATCGGCCCATTCCGAAGCGGCAATCCAATTATCTTCTTCAACAGTGGTTTCCGATTCGGTGTTTTCGGTTTTAGCCAACAAGTAACTAGCGCCGAAAGATGTTCCGATAAGTTCGCCTTCTTTAAATCCACCGATTAAGGAAAGCGTACCCGTTCCGTGCGAACCGTTACCTGAATCCGATCCGTTTTCTACATCCGCATCGTTGTTTACAAAATCCCAAGTTGCAACCACATCCATATTTTGAAAAACTTCGTGTGTGGAAAGTCTATCAAATCCGGAATCCATTAAACAGATTAAAATTCCATGACCGGTAAAACCTTCATCGTGAACTTGCGGTACATTCATTAAATCGAGTTGTGTAAACGATTGACCGTAATTGTATATAGTCGTTACGCTCTGCGGATTTTCGTTCATGCCGCTTTTTTTATCATAATAAGGTTTTCTTCCTTCCCGTTTTTTATATTTTCTCACAATATCCAGATTAGTCACAAAATCCAATTTTTCCAACATCTTGATTTGTTTCTTAGTTACATAACAACTTACGGCATTCAACCATTTCGATTTATGCTTAATTTCAATATTTAGATTATGTAATTTTTGAATATAAAGAGGATTTACCGGAATATCTGTAAAATCGATAAGTTTGTTTTCCGGTAATACTTTGGCGCGCCTCTTCAAAGATTTTTTTGAAACCACTGATTCCGGTTCTGTGAAATATTTGCTTATATCGGGACCTTTGTCCCGAAAATAAATCCAAATTAATATTTTCTTATTCCCCTCGGTTTGATTTAAAATATTTTTCAAAGGAACCGAGATTTTATTTTGTGCATTTATTGAAAAAGCAAAAAACAGCAGAGATATTATAATTTGTTTAATTTTCATTTTTCTACCAAATTATGGAACTTGCGAATTGTTATTTCTATTATTCCATGTTTTATTGCGGTCGCCTGCATCCACAACACCGCTCAAATCAACATCAATGTTCTCGTAACCGGTTTTATTTCTATCGTTCCATGTCGAATTTCTATCGCTCGCATCAATAACATCCGAACCGTCCGCGTCTCCGCTCCACATTCCCCACACGCCGGTTTCCAATTCAACTGCGCCGCCGGTTCCGTAAAACTGCGAATCCGAGGTTGTAAAATCATATAAAGTTGCCGTTACACTATTTAACGAAGCTGTAGTTGAGCTCATAATATTTAAATGATTTCGATGATTAATAATAATATAATAATTTCCTTCGGGTGCATCCAATACAATTTCATCCGTATTTCCGTCATCGTTAACCAAACGACCGTCTTTGTGCAAAAATACACTTTTTGAGACAACCGTAGTACCGGACGGAGTATTTCTCAATTGAATTAAAACCCAATCAACTATATCGGTAGGAATTGAAGTTACCGTCCTCGGATCTTCTGAATACGGAGAAGTAAGCGGAATATCGGCATTTATATTTGTACCCATTAAATCGGAATTAGTGTTGTACGGGCCTTCCAAAAATACTTTAACCTTTAATAATATGGAGCTCTCCGCATCAAATACAAACTTTGAAAGCAACCTTGCAAATGCGCTCTCATAGTAAATTGCATTTTCCGTAACTTCCCATGAATTTTCAGGATAACTCGTATTCCAATCTTTATATGATTTTTGAGGAGGTTGATTTTGCGGCGGTTCGATCGGCGGTCCCGTATAATCCGCATCGGGTTGATAGTTTTTATTCGGTCCGCCCGTTAAAATTGCCGGCGCGGGACCGTACAACGAGGTTTGAGCATTATCCCAATCCGTTCCGTCTCCGAACCATTCGTGGTAAACCTCGTTAACGGAGTTTTCAAAACCGTAATTCGCCAAATTGGTTAAATATGCATATCCGGTCGGATTTACACCGAACATATAATGTATTATGCTTATTGCGGCATCGTAATAATCATTTTTATTTGCTTGATCTATTTCATAAAAAATTGCGCTGGTATACAAACTTGCTTGATCGCTTTTAATGTGATTACTTCCCCAATCATACTCATCATTGGGTAAATACGCTCTGTAAGCATCTACGTTAAACGTATGATAATCGAGCCAACCTTTTACTTGCCTTTCGTACGTACTTAAAATATTGTTTACAACCGTTGTTGTTGCGCCCGGCGTTTTCGTATAATATAACAAAGCGTCTTGATACGGAACATCATAAGGATTAAGATAATCTTCGGTAAACATTCTTAATTCGGTATAATGTGCATCAACGTAGTCTCTGTATTTTGTTTCGCCGGTTAAATAAAAAAGATAACATGCAGAAAGAAGTCTATTTGCATATTGATCGTACGGTTCATCCTCGGTAGCGGGATTAACAAAACCTTGATTATTATAATTTGAAGGTATTTTATCCGGATTAGCTTCCAACCAATTCCAAGCGGCTACGGCTTTATTTTTCAATGTTGTTGCGTATGATTGAAGTGATGAATTATTTATTGTTTTAAAAACGATAGCCGCATGCGCAAAAGCACCGCATGTTGAAACCGTAGCGGAGGAAGTAGCTTCAGCATAACGTCTCATTTCCGTATCGGCGCTCGGGGGGCTTGCACTACCCCAAGTAGTAGCCGAAACTTTGTGTAACACCGAGCCGTCGTCCAATTGCATTTTTAGTAACCAATCGAGTTCCCATTTTATTTCGTCGATAATATCGGGAATACCGTTCCCGGATTCTGGTATGTCGTAATCGTCATCCCATGCAGCCGGCTCCTCTTCGTAAGCCGATAGCAAATCGTGAATCGCATTATCGGCCGTATTTGTGTATTTGTTATAGTCCCCCGCATCATGCCACCCGCCGGATAAATCTTTCGACGTAGAAGGGCTTGTATCTAAGACCCATCTGCAATCGGAATCTTGCTCGGTTCCCAAGTGACATGAATTACCGTCAACCCAATTACTTTCCGCATACGGTGCTGCTTTCGGTGTTCCGCACCGTTGATAGTAAAATGTTCTCATTACTTGCTTTAATAAATCTTTATATACATTCGCATTAATCTCAAAGCTATACGAAGATACATCATTGGTTTGATCATAAACATAATATTCGCCTTCGGTAGATACAGAAGAAAAATCGAACCACCATACTTGATCGCCCGATTGTTGATGTGTTTGTCCGTTATTCCAAGCGGTTATTCCTCCAGAATAAACAACCGAATTATCAGACACCTTTCTAATTTGGTAAGTGTTTCCGGGTGAGAATGTAATATCGGAATTATAACCGTTTTTAGGATTCGAAAGCACGGCAATTTTTTTCGCATTTGGCAAATACCCCAGTTGGTTCACCTTTATTTGTTCGGTTACCGTTCCGGTTTGAGCATATAAATTAATTTGAATAACCGCAAAAACGATTAAAAAGAATTTTAACATCTTCATGTTACATTAAAATTTATTTTAAAAAGAAGTAGAATGATTTCGGTTATTCCAAGTCTTATTTCTGTCGCCCGCATCCACAACACCGCTCAAATCCACATCACTATTTTGGTAACCGGTTTTATTTCTATCGTTCCATGTCGAATTTCTATCGCTCGCGTCAATAACACCCGAACCGTCCACGTCTCCGCACCACATTCCCCACACACCGCTCTCCAATTCAACTGCAGCACCGTTTCCGTAAAATTGTGAATCGGAGATTGAAAAATCGTAAACCACATTATTTGGAATTGAAATTGTATTTGCCGATAATACATCCAAATGAGTACGATGAATTATTTTTATGTAATAATTTGCAGAAGGTAAATCATTAAATCTGACGCCGCTTAAACTATCCAAATCTACAAAGTAGCCATCATTATTCAGAAACGCTGCACGGGTTGCTACTTTTGAATTTTTATCGGGTGAAGTGTACAACTCAATCAAAACCCAATCGACAATGTTGTTAAAAAACTCGCTTGCATACTCACTTCCGTTGTAATTCCAAGGAGCCGAACCGTACGGTTGATTTCGGGGAATTAAGTTATCTCTAAGCAAAACCGTTTTCATACCGGATGATTGGTAAGGACCTTCTAAAAATACACTTGATTTAACAATTAACGGTAACGAGGTTAATTGCGTAATTTGTTGATTTGCAGCAATCTGTAGCGCCGCATGTACAATATTCCAGCTATCCAAATTTATTTCTTCGAAACTCTGATTTCCGGTTTCCCACGAAATACTGTTTTCATCAAAATATTCGGAAAGATACAAATTGTCAACTTCTGAATTTATTAGAACTTCTGGATGGTAAGAAAATAAAACGACATTTCCGTTCCCGTAATTAAATTTGATTATTGTCGGTTCGCCGTTACCGGTTGAAGCATCACCCTGAATACCGTTAGGAGCAACAGCCCGTGCCCATACTTCGTAGTTAAGCAATTGTGACTTTATATTTGTAAATACCGGCCCGCCGTAATAAAAAAAACGGGTCGTATCCGGCATACCGATAGTTTGCATAGTACTATTTATCGTATTAATGCTAACTTTTTGTAGACTGGGATTCGTTCCGTTTTCCCATGGTTCCCATCCGAAAGGACCCTTTGCCACACCGTCGAACAGATTAAGATTGTAATCGTAATCAACATAATCGCCCGGTTGATTGTACGAACCGCCGTTACCGGTTGCAAATTCGGCCCAGCTTAAAGTATCGGCCGCCCAATATGCACCGGCGCAAAAACCGACAAAATTACCCCCGCTAGTTACAAAACTTCTGATATTATCTTCGCCGGTTGGAGTTACCGCAATTTCCCGGAAATAAGCGTATCCGCCCGGAGCTATTAATGCCTTATATTTCCTATCACTTCCGCTGCCCAAAATTCCAGAGTTAATATCTACATGATCTACAACCTGGTAAGTCCAGCCATAAGTAACAAACATTGCTTTTAATGCTTTAACCTCTTCTTCCCATACACCGTCGTTTTCATAAGAAGGATCGTACAATGCAAAATCGGCCGAATAATTTTGAGCAAATACATTAAAGGCAATTAATAATATATTAAAAAGTACCAAATTTATTTTCATAAATATAAAGAATATGATAATTTGAAATCAAATGTAAGAAAA
>CAZKKI010000037.1:0-10906 GCA_964553325.1 uncultured Melioribacteraceae bacterium
AACGCACAGCTCGAAGATTTGGGCAGCAGATACGGTTGGACAAGATCGAACGCACAACTTGAAGATTTAGGTAGTCGATACGGTTGGACAAGATAAACAACTTATCGAATTCTTCCTTCCATAAACCTCCTTTCAGCATTAAGCTGGGGAGGTTTATAAATTTTAAAAACGAATAGATTGAGTTGTGTATATTATAAAAGAAAAATATAAAATTTTAAAAATAGCATTTGTTGCTTTTATTGTTTCGCTTATCATTCCCACTAACGGTTTAAGTGAAGGGGAATGGTTGCAAAAGGAAAGCAAAAATTTCACAATTATTTACCGGACAAATCACGAACATTTGGTTGATCATATTTTATTTTCGGCCGAAAGAACACTTACCCGCCTAAGCCAAATATTTCATTATCATCCTAAAGGTAAAATCGTAATCAATACGAATGATTTTGCCGATTACGGTTACGGAAGGGCGACAACCGTACCTGAAAATTTTATTTCTATTGTAATTGAACCATTTGAAAATTTATACGAAAATTTCCCTTATACCGAAAGAATTCAATGGTTGTTAAATCACGAATTGGTTCATATAATAGTAAACGATCAGGCTTCAAAAGCCGAAGCATTTAGCCGCTCGATATTTTCGAAAGTACCGCCGGAAAGAAAACACCCTATCTCAACATTTTTCAGTTTACTGACCAATTTCAGTCGCTACACACCAAGATGGCAACAAGAAGGAATAGCTGTTTTTCTGGAAACGTGGTTAAGCGGTGGATATGGAAGAATATTAGGTAATTTCGATGAAATGTATTTCCGCACACTTACTTTGGAAAACGAAAAAATTCCAGATATTGTTGAGCTTGATGCAATTTATACTCACAACTCGTTTTTATTGGAAAATTTGTTTTATTTGTACGGAGCGAGATTTACCGCTTATCTTGCTTTGCAGTACGGACCCGATAAACTGATTTCCTGGTACAAGATTAATGAGAACGATTTCTATTCCGATTTTCAAGATAAATTTGAAAATATTTTCGGTATAACGTTCGAACTCGCTTGGAAAAATTTCACATCTTTTGAGAAGAATTTTCAAGAAAAAAATATTAAAAAACTCAGACAGTTTCCCGTTACGTCTGTACGAAGAATAACAGCGGATAATTTCGGCTGGGTCACAAAACCGTTTTACGACAAAAAGAGAAGTAAATTATATTTCGGATTTCACCGTTCCCATCAACTTGCTGAAATTGCAGAACTCGATATGAAAACAGGGCAGTATCGATTATTGCATGATATTGCTGCACCGAGCATGTTAAGCGTTTCTTCCACGGCGTACGATGGTAAACGGGAGATACTCTTTTATACAACGAATAACAACAGATTGTACAGAGATATTTGGGCGTTGGACTTAAAAAACAATTCGGCTACGGAGATTTTTCATAATCAAAGAATCGGGGATTTGACTTTTTCCGAAATAAGTGACGAACTTTGGGGAATAAGACATAATAACGGTGAAAATTCAATAGTTGTAACCAAATATCCGTTTAATAAAATCAGAACTTTAGCAGTTTTGAACGCCGGTATTGAACTTTCCGGCTTAAGTATTAGTCCGGACGGCAATCTGTTGGCTTGCGTCTTACATGAAACCGATGGAACTCAATCAATAATTTTGTTAAACACGAGTGAAGTTAAAAATACCGGAAAACTTAAGTTTTTCAGGGTTACATCAGTTGGTACACCCGAAAATCCCTCATGGGATGATAAAGGTAAAAACTTGTATTGGAATGCTTACGCAAACGGAGTATCCAACATTTTCCGGTTTAATTTGGAATCCAATAAAATCTCGATTTTAAGCAATACGCTAACGGGATTGTTCAGACCTGTTTATCTCAATGAAGATTCTTTGTTCGTTTTTGAATTCAGTACCAAAGGTTTTCGTCCGGTAGTAATTAAGAATAAAACAACGCGGTTTGTTCCTGCAATAAGTTACCTTGGACAGAATATCTTCGATAAAAATGAATATTTGGCCGATTGGAATGTAGAAACACCGCAACACGAAAATACTATCGAAAAAGAACCGGAAGAGTATTCGGCTTTAAGCAATTTGGATATACTATCTTTTATCCCCATGATTAGCGGTTTTCAAACACAAAAAGTTTTAGGGTTTTACACCCATATAACGGATCCTTTAATATATCACGATTTTCAGGTGGAAGTAGGATATTCACCCTTTAACGAAAATCCCGTAGCACCGAAATTCCATTTTAGGTTAAGTTATAACTATAAACAAAAGCTAAGTATCGGATTGGAGCACAATGCTCCCGACTTTTACGACTTATTCAATTCCAGAAAAAGAGGGATGATTGGGAGCAAGCTACGGCTTGGATACAAATATTATTGGATTTATGATGTCCCCCGGAAATTAATACAAAAAACCCAATTGGATTTATACCACGGAGTAGAATATATTAACGATAACCTTGTGCGAGTTTCGGAGCCGGATTTTATGGTGGGACAAACCATAATTACTTCTAAATATTTACGAAGAAGTATCGGTAGTTCCGATTACGAAAAGGGGGATATTGTAACATTTACGCTTAGAGGTTTTGCATCCGATCCGAATGATCCGCAATATTCCGCGCAAACTTATTTGGAATGGGAGCATCTCGAGCCGATGTTTGCCAAACATAATACTTTCAGATTTAAAATCGGAGCCGGCTATCACCACGATAATCCGAAATTAATTCAATCGAGATTTTATTTCGGAGGCTTCGGTAACAGAACTTTGGAAAATGTAAATGTTAAACAATATCGGAAGGTTTTCAGATTCCCAGGTATTCCGATATATAGTTTGAGTGCCGACCGTTTTGTCAAAATTATGTTCGAAAATAATTTCCCTCCCATACGTTTCTCTAACATTTCATTTTTACAACAATATTTAAGTCACGTCGATTTTTCTATTTACACTCATAGTTTATTGGTTCGTTCGAATTGGGCTAAAAAATGGATTAACGTGGGAGCTCAAATTAATTTCTTATTTAAGCATTGGTTTAATTTGGAATCTACTCTTTCCTTTGGTGTGGCGAAGGCATGGAATGAGAATAATTCTTATTTCGAATGGTTTATTTCATATAAATTGTTGAAAAGCTAAAAACTATTCGACGTTTGTTTTTCTTTTGCAATATTTTTAACTCTACTTGAATATCCGAATATCTGATAATTCGGGAGATTTTTATTATATTAAAAATAAAAGTATTGTTTTTAATAAGAATTCTTACATCAGAACGCTTTATTCAAGAAAAGTTGAATTTGTTGTGAAGGTGAATGGAAACCAAACTCTTACAAAATCTAGATAAAATAATTAACGAATATTTAGGCGAAAGTATTAATAACTTTATTCCTCGACAAAATATCGAAGTAATAGAAAAAAATTTTTCGTTTATTTTCGGCAAATCGATAAATAAAGAAAATTTAACAAACGACCCGTATTACATTGCCGCCCAGTTTAGACTTTTAGTGGATTTATTAATCACTCAAGCGAGAAAAAACTTAAGCGGTAGTAAATATTGGGATTTTCTTCTTGTTATGGGCGATGAACTTCGGAAAATGGGTAATTATAATGTTGCCGAAAATATATTTTATTATTTTATAAACGAATTGGAATCGAAAAATGAATATCCCGATTTTGTTGCAAATGCTTATTACTTGCTCGGCGTTATTTACTATGACCAAGCAATTTGGGATAAAAGTTTGCAATTTCTCGAAACCGCAAAAGACATTTTTCAAAAAGAAAAATATAATTCCGGTGTTTCATCCTGCACAAACTTAATGGGAATAATTTACGGTGAAAAAGGAGATTTGAAAAAAGCAAAAAATTATTTTTATGATAGCTTGGAAATAATAGACGAAGAAAAGGAAAAGTATTTGTACGCCAAAATTCATTTTAATATCGGAACGTTGGAAATGATTAAAGAAGAGTTGGACAGTGCATTTGCTCAAATGAACCGTGCTACGGCTATTTTTGAACAATTCGGCGATAACGAATTATTAGCGCGCAGTAATCATAACTTCGGATTAATAAATAAGTTAAAAAACAACTATAACATTGCGTTAAATTATTACGATAATGCTATTATGATTGCAACAAATTCGGAAGATATACAAACGCTTAATATATCCTTTTCAGAAAAGGCGCATGTTCTTGCCGAAATGAACGATCTTAGTTTATCTATTTCGTACGTCGATAAATCGATGCAAATAAGTAATAAAATTAACGATACACTTACTCGAGCCGATTTGTATAAAATTCGAGGAATAATTGAGCGGAAAAAATCGAAATTTTCTAAAGCGGAAAAGTTTTTAACAACCAGTATGCGAATTAATAAAGACATGGAAAGTAAATTGAACTTGGCAGAAACATTATACGAACTCGGTGTGCTTTATCAAGCATGGAAGAAAAAAAGCGAAGCCAAATATTATTACTCCGAAGCATTGAAAATAAAAAAGGAAATCGGTGCGATGCAATCGGTAGCTAAAATAGAAGAAATTTTATCAAAATTATCTTAACCGGACAAATTATGAAACTTTCCGAACTCCGTAAAAATATTTCCTCGAAAGGTTTAAGTTCCGATGCGGAAGTTAACAAAAAAGTTCAGCATTTGGATTTAATTCTGGACCTCTTAAAAAAAATAAACAGCTCGCTTGTTTTGGACGACGTTTTAAGATCTGTTCTGAAATATTCGATTAAATTAACCAATTCGGAAAGGGGATTTATAGTATTAGAAAATGATGACAAAGAACTTAAATACAGATTGGGACTCGATAGCGAGGGCAGAGAATTACCGGAGCACTTTTTTAACATCAGCACTACTGTTGTGGAAGATGTATTTTTAAGCGGCCGCTCAAGGTTCATCGAAGGTGCTCAGAGTGATGTGGACAATCATCCCAGCAAAAGTATTTTAAGATTAGCGTTACAAACTATTTTTTGTTCGCCGTTAATTGCGGATAATAAAAAAATCGGCGTTATCTACGTAGATAGTAAATCGCTCAACAATGTTAATCTTAAAGAAGTAACATCAATGTTCGAAATTCTTGCCAGCCAAGCGGCTATAGCAATTCGAAACGCAAAATTGCACGAAGAGTTAAAAAAAGCAAAAACGGAAGCGGAGGAATCGGATAAATTAAAATCGGCTTTCCTTTCGCAAATTTCACATGAAGTAAGAACTCCGTTAAATACCATTTTCAATTATAATTCGATTTTAAAAGAAATGTTTTATGAGAAAGTGGATGACGATTATAAATTTATATTCTCGAGTATGCAAAGCGCCGGAGAAAGAATAATAAGAACTCTTGATAACGTTGTTAATATGTCTTTGCTCGATTCGGGTGAATTCAGCATTTCCAAAACAACTATTAACCTTGAAAAACTTCTGAAAAAATTAATGAAGGAATTCGAAACGTTCGCACGAAGCAAAAATCTCGAGCTGAAGTTTGAAAATAAAGTAAAACACTGTATTGTTTTAGCCGATGAATATACGATAAATCTTCTCTTTCAAAACTTAATAGATAACGCAATCAAATTTACCGATGCGGGCTTTGTAAATGTGGTTTTAAAGAAAAACAGAACCGGACATTTAACCGTTGTTGTGGAAGATACCGGAAAAGGTATTTCAAAAGAATATTTGGAAGATTTATTTGAAATCTTTTCGCAAGAAGAAATCGGATATACAAGAAGATACGAGGGTGCCGGTTTAGGTTTGGCTATTGTAAATGAATTTGCGAAACTTAATGATTGTAAAGTTGAAGTTAAAAGCAAAGTGGGGAAGGGAAGCAAATTTACAGTTGTTTTCGAGAAAAAGTTTACTTAAAAAAACGGGATTTTATTTTTTCCCAAGTTCCGCTGCCAACCATTTCGTTCGCATTAATTAAAATATTTTTTACAAGAAGAAGAATATCTTCCTCGCCGGCCCAATTTCTTCGAATTATTTGAGGATCAATCGAATTAATTAAATCGTTTAAGGTATAAGCCGCAATGGCAATATCGTCCAAATATCCAACCGGGCCTAAAACGGCTTCCGGAACAAAGTCGATAGGGGAAATGAAATAAACAACTGCTGCGAGAAGTTTTATTTTTTTCTCCGAGGGCACTTCAGGATCGATTAAAAGTTTGGCTAGTAGATGAAATAAATCCGGCGCTAAAAGGAGATAGTCAGCCCATTTATTTTCTTTGCCTGTTTTTGTTTTCAGCCAATTTTTTATTTCTGCTCTTATTTTTTTATAGAAATCTTTATGCTCTCGTTTCATTAATTCATTCATTGTGTATCTATAATTAAATTAGAAAGAACCGGGGAATTATTCCCCGGCTAAATTTATTTTTGAAGAATCATTTTTTTGGAAAGTCTTTTCCCGTTAGATTCCAAAGTATAAATATAAGTTCCGCTTGTTAGTTCCGAAGCATCGAAAGTAATTGAATATTTTCCCGGGTAAAATGTTTTGTTATCGATTAACAATGCGACCAACTCACCGAGCACATTGTATATTTTTAAGGAAACCGTCGATTCTTTCGGTAATGCAAAAGCGATAGTTGTTGTTGGATTAAACGGGTTCGGGTAATTTTGATTCAGCTCGAAATCAACCGGGATACCATGCTCTCTTACGCTCACGGCTTTTTGCACATCTAAAATTATAATCGGAATTCTGCCCACTTGATTCCCGTCGGTATATAAAACCTCGAGATCCGGATCATCATCTATATTGGAGATGTTTAAAATATCATATCTGTTAACGCCGGTACCGGGAAAAAGTGAATCGATAACCTGCGCGACATAACTTTGAGGTTGGGTTACGTCGCCGCCTTGAAATTCAATGCGGATAATTGCCGCATCCGGTGTTGCGGCTCTTGTTCCGAAAACAAAGTCCATGTTGCCATCTCCGTCAATATCGCCGTAGGCATCGTGTCCGCCGTTTATTCTACCGTCGGGTCCAATTAACGGTGCCAAATCGGCAACAGTATACGATTGAAGGCTGTCGCCGTCTTCTTGCAGCACATATATTTTATTAAAGCCTTTAGACCATCCGCCGACGATTATTTCTTCTTCGCCGTTATTATCGATATCGACCACTGAAGCGGATTTCCATGAACCGCCCGGAACTTTATTTGCAAAATTTCCCAGTAACGTATATGTTCCGTTTTCATATTTGACTACGGAAACACTTCCGTCTTCGTGAATTAAATAGATTTTATTTCTCATAACTCCCATATCGTATATTCTGGAAGGGTTCATATTCCAGCCGCTTCCAGAAGCCTCCAATGTCCAAACTTCGCTGCCGTCTCCGTTATCCGGTATATCGCTTACCGAAACAACTCCGAAACGAAGACTGTCTCTTCGTTCGGCGAAAATTAATTCGATATCGCCGTCGTTATCAAAATCTTGTAAAACCCAACGAAACGGACGCAGTTCGAATTCGTCTTTATCCGTAATCGTCCATTCGGCATTTGGAGTTTCGAAACCGAATCCTTGTGCACCCATTTTATCCGTGCCGTTTCCTTGATATTCATATACAACGATTCGCGGTGGGTTAAGATTAGGCCCGTTATCTCCGTTAAAGTAGTTAGCCGGTCCCCAAACAATTTCAGGTTTTCCGTCTTTATCCCAATCGCCCCAAGTGATTGGCGCCCAACTGTTTTGTTGTGCTATGTTTCTTTCTTGCTCGCTCCACACGGAATCCCAAGCATCGCCATGTTTTTCGAATTTATAAATCCTTGGAGTCAACTCCGCTCCACCTTGATCGAGCATGTTATTTACGGCATAAATTTCAATATCTCCATCGCCGTCGAAATCTACACCGCTAATAAATTCACCGAAGCCGGTATTTTCTATTGCCGGTACGGGAATTTCAAAAATACGGGTGAAAGAATCTTCGGATTGTGCAAATAGCTGAAAGGGAATTAATACTGCGGTTAAAAAAAGAGAAGTGATTTTTTTCATAGTTCCTCCTTATTTGCGATTTTTCAATTTAATAAAAAAAGAGGATAAAAATCAAAAGAAAAGACGGGGAATTTAATTAAGGAGAAAAGGGAACGACCCGTTGCCGTTCCCTAAAAAACATTATTTAACTTTTAATAATTCAATTTCAAAAATAAGGGTTTTGTTCGGTTCAATTCTACCGCTGCCGCGAGCGCCGTATGCCAAATCGGCGGGAATGTAAACTTCCCATTTATCGCCTTCTTTCATTAATTGTAAAATTTCCGTCCACCCTTTAATTACGCCGGTTACCGATGTAACAAATGGTTTGCCGCGCTTATATGAATTATCGAATTCGGTTCCGTCAATGTATTTTCCGATGTAATGCACTTCCACTTTATCCGTTTTTTTGGGTGATTTGCCGTTTCCGGATTTAAGAACTTTGTATTGTAAACCGCTTGGTAAAGTTATAACGCCTTCTTTCTTCTTATTTTCTTCGAAAAACTTTTCACCTTCGATTTTATTTTTTTCCGCAAGTTGTTCTCTCTCTTCTTGCATTTTTTTTATCAATATTTTTCTGTAACGCTCTACGGCTCCCCGAACATCTTCAGGTGTAAGTAACTCTTCGTTACCGTTCGTAGCGTCTAAAATCCCTTGTAAAAGAATATCGGGATTAATTTCCACTTTTTGTGCTTTCAGTTTATCTCCGATATCCAAACCGAAACTGTAACTTACAGAATCGATTAGCGTTTTAATATCGGATTTCTCAATTCTCTTTCTTTCCGTTTGTTTGTTTTGGCAGGAAACAAGTGTTGATATCAGGATAAAGACTAAAATAAGTTTGATTTTCATATACTTTCCTCGGTTGAATTTACTTAAATTATGAAAATCAAATTTACTAAGTTAAATTGTTACAGCCAAAGAAAATAATTTTATTTTGGTTTTAGGAAAACATTGATTTATGCTTTATACGAACAAAAACGAATTAATAGAAACTCTGAAATTAAGTTGGCCCGTTAGCCTTGGGCAATTGGGTCACATCATGCTCGGGGTTGTTGATAGTTTGATGGTCGGGCATGTAAGTGCTTCGGCGTTGGCAGCCGCCTCGTTGGTTAACGGAATATTTTTTTTAGTAATTGTTCTCGGTATAGGTATGTCGATGGCTGTCACGCCTTTGGTATCGATCGCAAAAAGTTCGGAAGAAGCCGGTAAATGTAAATCGATATTATTAAACTCACTTTATGTAAACTTAATATTGGCAATCATTTTAACATTAATTATTTACTTTTTATCTTATTCCCTTCCTTATCTCGGACAACAAAACGAAGTAGAAGTGTTGGCTCAATCGTATATGAAAATATTGGCATATTCCATAATTCCTTTTTTGATTTTTCAAACGTTCCGGCAATTTATCGAAGGATTATCTATAACCAAGCCCACAATGTATATTGCAATTATCGCAAATGTTGTTAATGCCATCGGTAATTGGATTTTGATTTTCGGTAAATTCGGAGTTCCGGCGCTTGGCCTGGACGGCGCGGGTTATGCAACATTAATTACGCGTTTATTTATTATGATGTCCGTTATTTTTTACGCTTTTTATTCGCACGAAGTAAAAAATTATTTACCTGCAAAATTTTTGGGAAAGCTGAATCCCGATTTAATAATAAAAATAATTCGAATAGGGTTCCCAAGCGGATTAATGTATATGATGGAAGTAGGTGCATTTGCATTTTCCGCTGTAATGATCGGGTGGTTGGGAAGCGAGCAACTTGCGGCACATCAAATAGCTATCAGTCTTGCTTCAATTTCTTATATGATTATCCTCGGTATTTCAACGGCGGGAACAATTAGGGTTGGCAATGCGCTTGGGCGGAAGGATTTTAAACAAATTAAAAGAGCGGGATTAAGCGCTTTATCGCTCGGTGTAATATTTATGAGTGTGTCGGCTATAATTTTTATATCGTTAAACCGATTTTTACCAACGCTTTATATCTCAAACCCGAATGTTATTGAAATAGCTTCTCAATTGTTAATCGTTGCGGCAATTTTTCAGTTATCGGATGGTCTTCAAGCCGTAGGTTCCGGTATTTTAAGAGGATTAACCGACGTTAAAGTACCTTTGTACGTAACGATTTTTTCTTATTGGATCATCGGTATTCCAAGTGGGTATTTACTCGGTTTCATGGCTGGTTTCGGGGTTCCGGGCATTTGGATGGGATTGTTAATAGGTTTAACGCTTGCAGCTGTATTGTTTGTTATAAGATTTATAAAATTAAGCGGAAAAACGTTTTACCCGTCCGTTGCCGAATGAAAGCGGACTATTGGCCAATGCATAAGTGTATTTGTATTTTCGGTTACAGAGATTGGGTAGTCTAATTAATTATCAACTTGAAAAAGTCCATTTGCGGTTGGAAACCTATCCTGATAAACCTCAAAATAATATTAAAACAAAAACTTAATACAATTTATAAACAAACTGACTTAAAAAGAAAAGTTAAACGTAAGGTAATATATATTTGCGTTAATATTATTTTTCATTTTATTTGTATTAAACAATTTAAATTTATACGGACAAGCAGAAATTAACGTGAATATAAAATCCAGCCTGATAAAACGAAATATTTTGGTAAAAGAAAAAAGGAAATAAATATAAAAAACTAACAACATCGTCTGAACGAGCAGATACAACAAATAAATTAATGATAAAGTATTTAAGAGATGAATTTGAGTTTAAAGATAAAAACCACACTAAGGGTATGAAAAATATGATAGCACAGACTAGAATTTTAGCGTCTTATGGCTATTTCCAAGTTATGTATGTTACTGCAATTGGAAATAAATGGGGTTACAAAGAAAGTTTTGATAAATTACCGGAAGACTTAAATGTATTTGATGTCCAATTTCCACTTGTTATTAAAAGGTATAAAGCTTATTTATCTAATCTTGGA
>CAZKKI010000038.1:0-46936 GCA_964553325.1 uncultured Melioribacteraceae bacterium
TAAAAGTAATAGTTGATAAAGAGAAACAAAAAGATTTTACAAGAGAAATGTTAGCATGTAAAACTTTTTATACTGTTGATGATAATGAAACTATAGACGAAAGTTCAGTAAATACAAATCTTATTGCTACAGATAAACAAATTTATCCAACTGAAGAAATTTATGATAATATACAATTTAGTATAGAAAATGGCATTTTAAAGGGCTGTGATAACGATTATTGTGATGAAGCTTCACTTATAGAAGTAACTGATAATTATTATAAAATAAAACTGTTAAATTTAACCCAATTACTTCAACAGCCGGCAACCAATAATTTTTTTCTTTTTTCTGTTTTTTAACCGAATTGTGTGGTAAGTAGTAAAAACTTTCCGAATAGTAAATCGGATTATATGCCAGCGATTGGGGTCGTATTATATTATTTCCCAAAATCAATATCAAAAGTATAACAACCGGTCGATACCAAAGCTTTATCTTTTTTTCTTCAATCATCTTTACCCTTACCAAATTATCCTTGTTTCAATAACCGTTATAAAAGTGAGTGAATATTCACTAACTATAAATAACAAATTTTTTTAGCTTTCGCAAGTAAATTTTAAAAATAAAATGCATTGTGAATCCGGATTGTAGACAAGAATTGAAATCGTGGAGCTAGGCGGGCTCGAACCGCCGACCTTTTGACTGCCAGTCAAACGCTCTCCCAACTGAGCTATAGCCCCAATATTTTAAATTCGGTTGGTAAATTTATATAACTTAAATTCAATTGTCAATTTTATTTAATTTCGCAATTCGTTTTCGTTTAGCGTATAAGAAAAGATTTTGTTCCCGTCTTTATCGTAAACCGTACATGTTAGGTTTCTGTTTTTTCTCGGACCCGTAACTTCGAAAATCGCAAAATTTCTTTTTTCCACCAAAGTACCATCTATTCTTAAACGGTTCGGTGCATTTTTGAACGAGGTTGGTCCGGATGTAAAAGGCGAAATTGTAAAATCGTATAACGGATATGTACCCCTTCTTTCCAATTTGGAAATTTCCGTTCTGTGTACATCACCCGTTAAAAATATCACACCATTAATTCTTTCTTGCTCAATTAACTTAAGTAACTTTGTTTTCTCAACCGGATAACCGGAATAATTTTCTTCATTCGGCGTAGGATTTAGGACTTGACCTCCAATTACAATAATTTTAAATGGTGCACGGCTCGTTGCGAGGTTATCGATTAACCATTCAATTTGTTCGTCTCCGAGTATTTGCCTTTTACCGAATTTTCTTCTATCGGGACTTCTGTAATATCTGTTATCGAGCAAAAAGAAATCAACATCGCCCCAAGTGAACATTGTTGTAGTTCCGGGTTTTCCGTTTATGCCGTAAGAAGGATTTCCCCAGAAAAGTTTAAAAGCTTCCAAAGTTGTTTCTTTATTCCAAAATCCCCTATCGCTGTTATTCGGTCCGAAATCATGGTCGTCCCAAATTGCATAATGATGTGTTGAACCTAATAGCGGTTGTAATTCGGGTAAAGACCTGCCGTGAGTAAATCTTTTTAAAATACCGGTTCTCGAGTTCCAATCGACTTCCCGTAAATAAAAATTATCACCGAGCCAAACCATGAAATCCGGGTTTTTATCGTTAATACTTAAGAATATTTCATAATCGCCGCCGTACGGTTTTCCGGGTCTGTCATATTGTTTTTCGTTTATAAAAGCACCGCTGCCGGTAGCAAAAGAAAAGTTTGGCGGATCTTCCCTCCACTGCCATAGCTTTTGGGTTTTAAATCTCAACGGATAAGGTTTATCGACAGCCTTTCCGTTAATTAGTAATTCATATTCATACGTCGTGCCGGGTTCAACTTCATCCGCTATAAGTTTGGCAACATATGCATTTTTTTTGTTTGTTCTTACAGTATTCGTTTCATGTTTGTTCTTTTTATCGTAGATATGCCAATAAACAACTTTTACATCGGCCGACTTTTTGGTTTGTGCCCAAATAAGAACTTCACGCATTGTAGAATAACCGAGCATCGGACCGGATTGTAATAAATCTTCTTGTCCGTTTACCGAGATAAAAATAAATACAAAGAGAACCGAGAAAAATAATTGTATTTTTTTCATAACTTTTTTTCCATATTTTTATTCAACGTGAATTTAAGTATAACTAAATTATAAATTTTCAACAAATTTTCTATGGAAACTATGAGATTGTCAAAAGTTGTTTTATTTATAACTTTTATTATTTGGATTGGAATCATATTATCTTCTTGCGACGATACAATAACAAACCAAAATATCGATAACATAGTTATTCCGTCTAAAAATGTTAGTTACAGTCAACATATTCAGCCTTTGTTTAACGTAAAATGTACATCGAGCGGCTGCCATGACGACAACACAAGAGCCGGGGATTTAAGTTTAACCTCCTATGCAAACACAACAGCAAGCAGTTTGATCGTTTCCCCGGGCTTGCCCGATAACAGTATTCTTGTTTGGGCAATTGAAGGAAACGGTGCAAAGCTAATGCCTCCAATTGAAGCGCCCGTTACACCTTTGAACGAAAATCAAATTCAAGGAATCAGAACCTGGATTGCCGAAGGTGCTAAAAATAACTAACCGCGATAAAGGCATTTATATTCTCGAAATTAACGCCGAAAAAGATTTCACGATTTCCACCAAAACTTTCTCGAATTTTCTTTTTAAAAAAGGATTTTATTATTACGTCGGGAGTGCACAGAAAAATTTCCGCAGTAGAATTTTAAGACATCTAAAGAAAGAAAAAATAATCAACTGGCATATCGATCATATTACGACTAAAACCTCAAATAAAATTGTATCCGTATATCTTTTCCAAAATATGCCTAAGAATTTTGAATGCGAATTGGTTCAAACATTAACGGGTAAAGGTATTTTGGAATATTCGGCTAATAATTTCGGTAACTCCGATTGTAAGATTTGCGATTCACATCTGCTTTATTCCGAAAAGAAAATCCCCTACAGCCATTTTTCACGTTTGTACCAATCTATCGTACGTTTCAAACCGTCTTCCAAAGATATTTCTTGACGGTAATCCAAATCCCTTTTGGCTTTAGAAACATCGCAAATCCAATATTTTTGTACGAAATCCCGAGCCTTCTCCAAATTAAACGTAGCCGGTTTGTTTGAAAACATAGCAAAGAATTGGGCAAAAGCCGCAACCGTGTACACAAGAAAATGCGGCAATCTTATTTTAATTGCACCTTTCCCCATCGCTTGCTTTATTCCTTCGCTTATTCTATCCCAATCGTAATATTCTTCTGAACTGATAAAATAAATTTCCCCGGCTGATTTTTCACTTATTCCTGCCTGATAAATTCCTTTTACCAAATCGGCAACATGAATTAAACTCACCAGTTTTTTATCGAAGCCGACAATAGTCATTAAACCTTGCTTATAAGTTTTAAACATTAAATAAATTTCCGTGTCACGCTCACCGTAAACGCCGGGTGCACGCGTAATTGTTATTGGCAGTTTATCCATAAACTTTCGAGTTAATTTTTCTTGTTCAAGTTTACTTCGACCGTAAGTTGTAATCGGATGGGGTTCCGTATCTTCCGTGCATGGCGTACCGTCTTTTGCCGGACCACAAGCGGTTAAACTGCTCATTACAACTATTTTTTTTATGTCCGGATTTACCTCGGCAACAACCTCGAGTAAATTTTTTGTCGTTTCAACATTTCCTTTGTAATATCCCTCTTTTGTTTTTGCTTTTACGACTCCGGCGATATGGTATAAATAATTCGCATCTTTTAATATGTCTTTTAATTTTTCCTTATCGAATAAACCGGAATCAAAAATCTTAACATTTTTGTTTTCCAACCATCTGAGATTACTGGTTTTTCTGACTATACATCGTACGTCATAATTCTTTTCCAACAATAAATCGACAAGATGACTCCCCACAAATCCGGTTCCACCAGTTACAACTGCGATTTCTTTTTCAGACATTTTTCCCCTAAATTTGATTTTATGAGAATAAGATTATACTTTAGAAATTCGATTTCACAAACAAATCGAAAAATAACAAAAAAGAACAATTAAATTACCATAAAACGGAGGAACCAATTGGATTTATTTAAAAAATGCTATGACTTTACACGTGCCGATGAAGTAAAATCCCAAGGTGTTTATCCATATTTTAGAGCAATAGAAGAGAACGAAGGACCCGTCGTATCTATAGAAGGAAGAAAAATTATAATGGCCGGTTCCAATAATTATTTGGGACTAACATCCGATCCGAGAGTAAAAGAAGCTGCAATTAAAGCAATAGAAAAGTACGGAACCGGATGTTCGGGTTCGAGGTATTTAACGGGAACATTGGATTTACACATCGAATTTGAAGAAAAACTTGCAAAATTTCTCGGTAAAGAAGCTGTTTTACTCTTCAGCACCGGCTACCAAACTGCACAAGGAATAATACCCACTCTTGTTCACCGCGGAGAATATATCGTTTCGGATAAAGATAACCACGCTTGTATAGTTGCCGGAAATTTAATTGCACGTGGCGCTACGGTGGATTTATTGCGTTATAAACACAACAACATGGATGATTTGGAAAGAGTATTAAATAAAATTCCGAAAGAAGCGGCTAAATTAATAGTAAGCGACGGCGTTTTCAGTACCGGCGGCGAAATTGTTGATTTGCCCCGTTTGGTTGAACTCGCAAAAGAAAATAACGCACGAATTTTAATAGACGATGCACACGCCGTAGGCGTAATCGGCAAAGGCGGAAGAGGAACGGCAAGTGAATTCGATTTGGTTGACGAAGTTGATTTAACCATGGGAACTTTTAGTAAAACTTTTGCATCGCTCGGCGGTTTTGTTGCCGGTGAAGCTAAAGTTATCGATTATATTAAACATCATGCACCTGCATTGATTTTCAGTGCGTCACCTACTCCTTCTTCGGTTGCAGCGGCAATGGCGGCGTTGGAAATTTTGGAACAAGAACCGGAAAGAGTTACGCAACTAATCAACAATGCCGAAAGAGTCCGGTCTGGCTTAAAAGAAGCCGGATTTACGGTAATCGACGGCAGAACCGGAATTGTTCCCGTTTTAGTCGGCGGTAGCGACGAAGTTGCGCTAACCATGTGGCGAAGACTTTACGACGAAGGCGTTTTTGTCAATGTATTTATTCCGCCCGGTGTTCCGCAAGGCAGACAAATGATGCGAACGAGTTACATGTCCACCCACAAAGAAGAACATCTCGATTACATAATTGATACGTTCAAGAAAGTTGGAAAAGAACTTGGTTTAATATAAAATTCCAGAGGTAGGAAATGAGTGAAATTACGGTAAGACCCGTTAAATCGAAAAAGGATTTTAAAACTTTTTTGAAATTCCCGTGGAAAGTTTACAAAAACGATCCTTATTGGGTGCCGCCTCTTTTTATCGAAAAAAAGAAAATATTGGACAAAAAGAAAAATCCGTTTTTTAAAAGAGCGGATATGGAAATGTTCCTCGCCGAGAAAAACGGAGAAGTACTCGGGAGAATTGCGGCTATCCGCAATGATGTTCACAACGAAGTACATAACGAAAATATCGGGTTTTTCGGATTTTTCGAATCGATTAACGATCAGGATGTAGCTAACAAATTATTCGAAACGGCAGAAAAATGGTGCAAAGATCAAGGACTTGATGCCATTCGCGGACCGGCAAATCCTTCAAGTAACGACGAATACGCTTTATTAATAGAAGGTTTTGATGATTCTCCCAGATTGATGATGACTTACAATCCGAAATATTATATGGATTTAATTGAAAATTACGGATTTAAGAAAATCAAAGACTTGTATGCTTGGAAAATCGAAAACGATAAAATTATGAAATCCGAAAAGCTGTTGCGCGTTTCGGAAATTGCGCGGAAACGTTCCGGTATAAAAATCCGCGAAGTGGATATGAAAAACTTCAAAAAAGAATTGGAGATTGTAAAATATATTTATAATAAAGCATGGGCGCCTAATTGGGGTTTTATCCCGATGACGGACGAAGAAATCGACGCTCTTGCAAGCGACTTGAAACCGCTGATCGAGCCTTCAATCGTGTTGTTCGGCGAAATCGACGGCAAACCGGTTGGTTTTGCGTTGGTTATGCTCGATTATAACCAGATTTTCAAAGAGATGAACGGACGTCTTTTCCCGTTTAATTTTATTAAACTTTACACCAAAAGAAAACAAATTAAATGGGCACGGATAATTACTCTGGGAATAATTCCGGAATATCAAAAACGTGGTCTGGATGCAGTTTTCTATTACGAAATAGCAAAACGTGCGGAAAAAATAGGAATTCTTCTCGGTGAGGCAAGTTGGATACTGGAAGATAACGAAATGATGAACCGCGGTGCAAAAGTAATGAACGGAACTTTATATAAAAAATATCGTGTTTATCAAAAAGAAATTGTAAAATAATTAAGCATTTAATGCATTTTAAGGTTATCCCGGAAGGTTCCGTGATAACCTTTTATATTTAAGACTTAATCAACCAAAAATCTCTCAAATACATTTTACAGTGAAATGTATTTGAGACAACCATTCTCCAGATAATCATGTCATCTACTTTATCATAACCGTGAAAAACCCAATTTCTTGTATCGGCTATTGACGAGCGTTTTTAATATTAATATTTGGTTGAATCTTTAATATTTTATTTGGCGCTCCACCACCCTTCTTAACACATTTTTCTTTTTACATTCATTGAAATTTTTCCCCCGATAAATTATACGTAAACTTTTTCTACCTTAAGTTCTTTACAATTTTTTTTCAATTCCTCAAACTTATCTTTAATAATATTTCTCACAATTTCAGTATGTCCTTTTTTACTCTTCCCCTAACAAAATCTTATCATAAGTGGAAATGTGAGGCGGATCGATTTTCTTCAAAATTTTGAAAATGTTTTTATCCGGATAATCTTTCAAGTAATTTGCTATTTCCGCATGCTTTGCATTGAAAAAGACACGTAATAATACGCTGCGCCGATTGATTTTATCCAAATCCTCATCCAAATGTAAAACCAATTTTGCGATATTCTGCTGAGCCTTTTCTTTATCGGTAAAAAATTCGTCAAGACCGTTATAATGATAATCGAAATAATCTTCTCTGAAACGCTGCAAATCGGAATCTCTTAAATCCTCGACCAAAGCACGCCTATTGTACGTTGAACTGTTCAATTGCCAACCGTCCGCATTCGATCCGGAACCGAGCACCGCAATCTCGTAAGCTTTAGCGAAATAATCCGAACCTCCCAACGGTTCATACGAATCCATATCGAAGCCGATTATTAAATAAGCATAAAAATCGAGGAAGCTTGTTAGCGGATCAAAAACCGTCGGATCGAAATACAAAATTTGATTTTGTTCGTAATTAAATTTCCATTTACTGTCTTGGATTCGCAACATCAACGAATTTCGATTGGTTTTATAAATCGGTCGTTGACTTGTAATCACCACTTGTGCACTGTAATTCAAATCCGATGTACCGCTTGTAAAAAAGATATTAAAGCTGCAATCAATCGGATCACCTTCCCAAGCGTCGCCGGTAAACTTATTTTGGTTCAAATAATCTTCAATAACCTTTGCAAAATCTTCCAAACGCTCTTTGGAAGCGGTTTCCAGTTTTTCATAATTAACAAAAACCCTTGCGTTTAACTCTTGTGCAACGGAAATTTCCGTAAATAATAAAATTGTTATCGCAAATAATAAGTATTTCATATGATGAGTCTCTATTGTTTTCGATTATAATAAGATAAAGATTTCATCCGTATTATTCAAATTTATTCACAGCCGCAAAATTGTGATTCCTTATCTTATATGGCTAACGGACTTGTTTTGTTCCTCGGTAAATATATTTTTTATTTAAATGTTTTGACTTTTTATTTGCGTTGGTTTATATTTAAATATTATGCTGTGTTGTAATCTTAACTATATTATTAAAAATCATTTTTCGATAATTAAAGCTTTTCTTTTGATTTTTATTCTCTCCGTTTTTTGTATATGCAATGTTTCCGGGCAGAATTTATCCGGTGCAAAACAATCCGCATTATGTAACTCAACAGTGGCACAAAGCAACGACGCTTTCGGAATTTTCGATAATCCTGCCGGAACCGCACAACTTGGCTGGCGTGAGTTCAGCATTTACTATTCCCCTTCTCCTTACGGTTTAAAAGAACTTGCCACGGCGAACGCCGTTTATTCGGAACATACCGGCATAGGAAATTTCGGAATCGGGTTTTCTACGTTCGGTTTCCGGCTTTTCAGAGAAAATAAATTTGCAATAAGTTATGCAGAAAGATTTTTCGGTGATTATTTTCTCGGGATTACATTCGTTTATCAAAATCTGAAAATAGAAAATTACGGGTCTGCAAATGCATTCAACATTATTCTGGGTGGAATTTCTTATCTCACCCGGAATTTGCGTGCCGGTTTCGCAATTGAAAATTTACTCCGTTCCACTTACGGAAACAGTAAAGACCAAATTCCCGTAGTTTTAAAAACGGGTTTAACTTTCGATGTGCTTGATTACGCATCATTGAATTTGGCGTTGTTAAAAGAACTTGGTTACAATCTTTCCGTAAGGTTCGGAGCCGAATTTTTACCTGTAAAATTTATCGCTCTGCGTTTCGGTGCCGGGAATTATCCTCAAGTTTACTCAGCGGGAGTAGGAATTAACTACTCGATTTTTCAAATGGATTATGCCGTCGAAAATCATTCGGAACTTGGATTAACTCATCAGTTCGGACTAACTTTACAGTTTAGCGGATTCGAAAACAGAACCGTAGCCATAAAACAATATTTATTCGATTCACAATGAAAAAATTTTGCTTTTTCTTTTCATTGTTATTTTTTCAAACAATTTATTCGCAATCGGATTCCCTTTTATCAATTGACGAACTTGTTGACAATTTTATCGAAAAAACGAATGAAAACGTGGAATCTTCTCAAATTTACACCTTGTTCGAATATTTGCTTGATAATCCGATCAATCTAAATACGGCTACGGTTAACGACTTAATGAAAATTCCGTTTTTGGATTTTCCCGACGCGGAAAAATTGGTTCAAACCGTTAGGGCAAAAAATAAAATCTCTTCTCTCGATTTTCTCGATAAACTCGATTGGCTAAATCGGGAAACGGCAAGAAATATAAAACCTTTTCTTACCGTAAAAGAATCCTTGCAAAAATCGGTTCCGAAACAGCGGGAAAGAATTTTCGCGGCGGAATTTAGAACACGATTGCAAACGGATTTACAAACCCGCAAAGGATTTAAGGAAAATAAATTTACCGGCTCGAAATTAAAAAATTACAACCGTTTGAAATTAAATTATTCCGGGAAATACCGCTTTACATTACTAACGGAAAAAGACGCCGGTGAAAAGTCTTTTACCGATTTTTATTCCGCTAATTTCAGTTATCGCGGCACTAACTTCCTGCGGAAACTTGTTTTGGGTGATTATTTAATAGAATTCGGACAGGGTCTGGCGCTTTGGAGCCCTTATGCATTTTCCAAAGGAAGCGAAGCAGTACGTTCCGTTATTAAACGCTCGCGTGGAATTTTAGAATATACAAGCAGCGACGAAAACAGATTTTTCAGAGGAATCGCTTCCGCATTGAATTTTGACTTTTTTCGGTTATCTTTAT
Source organism: uncultured Melioribacteraceae bacterium (assembly GCA_964553325.1). Lineage (GTDB taxonomy): Bacteria > Bacteroidota > Ignavibacteria > Ignavibacteriales > Melioribacteraceae > BMS3ABIN04. The sequence goes on from CAZKKI010000038.1 coordinate 9,653, forward strand.
TTTATTCCGAAAATTCACCCGATGCATCACTTTCCAAAGATTCCGCTTTTGTAACCTCACTCAATTTAAGCGGCTATCACCGTACCGAACCGGAGTTGTTAAAAAAAGATATTCTAAAAGAAAAAAGTTACGGAGCAATTTTGCATATCGTTCCGTTCGAAAATCTTTCGCTTGCTTACCTCTTTTATAATTTGAAATACTCTTTACCGTTTTTACAAAGATCGAAATACGGTTTAACGGGCAATTCTTTTAGTTTCCATTCCGTCTCCGTCGATTTTTACTGGAACATCATTTCTTTTAATATGGAAACCGCTTATAATTCGGTTTCGCTTGCCACCATTGCTAATCTGAAACTTAATTTGACTAGAAAGTTACGGTTGATTGTATCGTTCAGAAATTATCCGCGCAATTATTATAACCTTAACGCAAACGGTTTCGGGGAAAGCAACCGCACACAAAACGAAACCGGTTTTTATACCGGAATTAGCTGGAAAAACAAATATGGTGTGTTGAACTTATATTACGATTTATTTCGCTTTCCGTTTTCCACACACTCTAATTTATTTCCGGCAAGCGGTAATGATTTTATGCTCGATTTTCAAACCAAACGGATAAAGTCAACTTCGTTTAAATTCCGTTACAAACGGGAAGAAAAATCGGAAGATTACTCAACTTACTCGGCGAACACAGTTACAAATTCTTTTCGACTGGAATTTACAACAGGCAAACGGACTTTCTCCTCGCGTAGCCGTTACGAAATAAAATTTTATCGAAAAGAGCAAACCGAAACCGGTTATTTATTATTTCAAGAATTAAACTGGAATTGTTGCGAAAAACTTTTAATAACGGGAAGAGCAATATTTTTCAATACGGATTCCTATGCCACGCGATTGTACGAATTCGAGAAAAACGTTCGCGGTGTATTTTACAATCCTGCTCTTTTTGGAAAAGGAATAAGATGGTATTTTCTTGTAAAATATAAAATTTTCAGTTTCTTTGAATTATCTTTAAAATATTCCGAAACATACAAACCGTTCGACGAAACAATAGGTTCCGGTTACTCCGAATTACCTTCGAATTTGGATAACAATTTGATCTTGCAACTTGAAATGTCATATTAAAATAACAAACAATACCGAAAATTCTTGCTAAAATCGATAACTCTATCTAATTTTCGTCATTACTTTTTCCAACTAAATTGAAAGGATCACAATGAGAACAATCGTAACAATGCCGGGCGACGGTATCGGAAAAGTTGTATTACCGGAAGCTTTACGGGTTTTGGAGGCGGCCGGTTTCAAAGCAAACTACGTTCACGGAGATATCGGATGGGAATTTTGGCAAAAAGAAGGAAATGCATTGCCGCAAAGAACAATAGAATTACTCGAAGAACATAAAATCGGTTTGTTCGGTGCAATTACAAGCAAACCCAAAGACGCCGCTGCGGAAGAATTGGATCCGGCATTAAGAGATAAAGGATATGTTTACTTCAGCCCGATTGTCGGTTTAAGACAACATTTCAATTTGGATATATGTATTCGTCCGTGTCAATCTTTCGAGGGTAACCCGTTAAATTTTATACGGAAGACATTGGACGGCTATGAAGAACCTCATGTTAATGCAGTGGTTTTCAGACAAAACACGGAAGGATTGTATGCCGGCGTCGAATGGACAAACCCTCCGGCAGTAGTGCGCGAAGCATTGGAAACACATCCGAAAATGAAAAAATTTGCAGATGTACCGAGTGAGGATTTGGCAATCTCTACAAGAATAGTAACCAGACCGGCTTGCCACAGAATTGCGAAAGAAGCTTTCGAATACGCGAAAAAATTCGGTTACAAAAGCGTTACCATTTGCGAAAAACCGAACGTTTTACGAGAGACTTCGGGTATGATGGTGGAAGAAGCAAGAAAAGTTGCTAAAGATTATCCCGATATTCAATTGTGGGAAACCAACATCGATGCACAAATGATGTGGTTAACCAAAAACCCTGAAGATTACGGCGTTATCGTTGCCGAAAATATGTTCGGCGATATTATAAGCGACGGTTTTGCAGGTTTGGTAGGTGGACTCGGGTTCGCTTGCAGCGCCAATATCGGAAAAGAAGTTGCTGTTTTCGAACCGACTCACGGTTCCGCACCGAAATATGCCGAACTCAATCCGTCAATCGTTAATCCTATTGCAATGTTCTTGAGCGCTTGTATGATGTTGGATCATATCGGTGAAAACGATAAGGCTACGAAAATTAGAAATGCAATTGCAGCGGTGATAAAAGAAGGAAAAGTGAGAACGTACGATATGCTTAAACTGCGCGGTGGACCCGATGTTTTTGAAAAAGGAGCGTGCACAACTCAAGAAATGACCGATGCGGTCATCGAAAAGATGTCGGCTCTCGGTTAACAGATTAGAATGATTTACGGAATACGAAGAGTTGTTTTTTTGAAATTACACCTTATCCAAAAGTGAAAAAGTTAAACAATTAAAATTACATTTAATTTCCGGATAATCGTTAACCGGAAACTAAAGATATTAAGGTTTTCTCCGCAGTTTAAAATAATCGGGGAAAATATTTTATTTACGATATTCGACACTAAACATTTATCGAATTATTTTTTTAGAAACAGTTTATAACGGAGCGAAAAATGACCGAAGAACTCAAACGGCTTTGGCCCGAAATCGAGTTGATTAAAGATGAACCTCTTAAAGAAAAAGTTTATAAATGCTGGCAATATGCGATTGAAAACAGCGTCCTTTCGGCCGAGGACTTGGAGCGAATTCCCTTTTCATTGCTTATCGATAACTACGATATAAAATTTATGCAACACAAACGCGCGGCCGTGCGGTTATCAATTGCAATAGCCGAAGAAATGCAAAACAGTTTCGGTAATGAAATACAAATTAACATGGATTATTTAATTGCCGGCGCAGTTTTGATAGACGTCGGGAAGTTACTTGAATACGAATTTGATGAAAACGGAAAATTAAGCACAAGCAAAAACGGAAAATTGCTTCGCCATCCTTTCAGCGGAGTTTCAATAGCCGAAAAATTCGATTTACCTTGGGAAGTTCAACATATAATTGCCACGCATTCAAAAGAAGGCGACGTGGGCAAAAGAACACTTGAATCTATTATTGTTCATCATGCCGATTTTGTTTCGTTCGAACCGTTTCAAGATGCTAAAAGGTTAAAATTGTAAACGGAATAATTGCCCGTGACCGTTAATAAAAACAAATATTGAAAACAGGTATCGAAGAAAAATTTATTAAGGAGTTCCCAATGTCTCAAAACTTAGTTGAAAAAATTGCACAGAAATTTGCCGTTGATATTCCGGAAGGGAAAGAAATTCACAGCGGCGATTATATTTCAATTCAACCTGCTTACGTGATGACGCACGACAATACGGGCGCGGTTATACCGAAATTCAGAAAAATCGGGGCTAAAAAATTTGCAAATCCCAGACAAGTAGTTCACACTCTCGACCATAACATTCAAGACAAAAGCGAGAAGAACATTGCAAAGTATCTGAAAATCGAGAATTTCTCGCGTGAAATGGGATGTGATTTTTATCCAGCCGGTCGAGGCATCGGTCACCAAATTATGGTCGAAGAAGGATATGCATGGCCTGGAACCATGGTTGTTGCTTCCGATAGCCATTCGAACATGTACGGCGGAATCGGTTGTTTGGGCACACCAATCGTCAGAACTGACGCCGCTGCTATTTGGGCAACGGGGCGTACTTGGTGGCAAATCCCACCGGTTGCGAAGGTTGAACTTACCGGTAGCTTAAAACCAGGCGTTACCGGTAAAGACGTTATTATTGCTCTGTGCGGATATTTCAATCACGACGAAGTTTTGAATCATGCAATCGAGTTTACCGGCGAGGGAATTAAAAATTTATCTCTCGATCAGAGATTGACAATCGCAAACATGACGACCGAGTGGGGTGCACTTGTAGGTTTGTTCCCAATCGACGATATTACAATCGACTGGTTGAAAAACAGAATCGAATTCGTAAAAAAACGCGGACTTGCCGGAGTTCCCTCGGATGAAGATGGAAACGGTGAACATCCCCGTTTGAATGAAAAACATTTGGAAAACTTAATAAACGAACTCCCGTTTCTGAGACCCGACGCAAACGCATACTACGCGAAAGAATTAACCATCGACTTAAATACAATCGAGCCTTATGTATCCGGACCTAATACCGTAAAGGTTATGACACCCGTCTCGGAGATTAAAAACAAAGATGTAAAAATAAACAAAGCATATCTTGTTTCTTGTGTTAACAGTCGTCTTGAAGATATAGCACAAGCTGCAAAAGTGGTTGAAGGCAAAAAAGTTGCCGAAGGTGTTGAATTTTATATTGCAGCGGCTTCAAGCGAGGTACAAAAAGAAGCCGAAAAGCTGGGATATTGGCAAACATTATTGAACGCCGGTGCCATCCCGCTTCCGCCGGGATGCGGTCCTTGTATCGGTTTGGGCGCCGGATTGCTTGAAGACGGCGAGGTAGGGATTTCGGCTACAAACAGAAATTTCAAAGGTAGAATGGGTTCCCCCAATGCCGAAGCTTATTTGGCTTCGCCTGCCGTTGTTGCGGCTTCGGCCGTTGCCGGAAAAATCACATTCGATTTTGACAACGGCGATCAATCGGTAAAAGGAACGGTTAAAGCAAATCCCAAACCGGAACGACCGAAAGAAAAAGTTGAAATTATAGAGGGCTTCCCGAAATTAATTAAAGGTAATGTTGTTTTTTGTCCGGCCGATAACATGAACACAGATGGAATTTATCCCGGTAAATACACTTACATCGATGATTTTACCCCGGAAGACCAAGCAAAAGTAGTAATGGAAAACTACGACGTTAAATTTAAGGAAATCGCAAAAGAAGGTGATATATTGGCAAGCGGATATAATTTCGGAACTGGAAGTTCGCGCGAGCAAGCCGCTACCGCTCTGAAATATAAAGGAATCCAATTGGTTGTGGTTGGCTCGGCAAGTGCAACTTATAAACGCAACGCCATTAACAACGGCTTTTTGGTTCTTGAAGTTCCGGAATTTATCGATTTCCTTAAAACGGAATTCGGCGATCAAGAATTAACAATCGATACAAAAACCGAGGCCGAAATTGATTTCGTAAACTCCGTTTTAACTTTCGGGGAAAAGAAATTCGAAATTGAACCCGTTGGAGTTGCCGCTCAAGAATTAATTGTTCTGGGAGGTTTGGAAAATTGGGTTAAAAGAAAAATTAATTAAATTTATAAAAGATGTTTAAATAATTAACAGAAAGGAAAGTTATGGAAAAATCGATTGCCCGCCAAATAGCAGAATTCGCAGTAAACTTGAAATATGAAGATTTACCCGAAAATGTTATTCACGAAGTTAAAAGATATTTGTACGATTCAATCGGTTGTGCGTATGGCGCATACAATACGAAAGACGTGAATATCATTCGAGATTTATATAAAGAAATGGGCGGAAAAGAAGAAGCCACATTGATTGGTTTTGGCGACAAAATGCCCGCGGTAAATGCAACTTTGGTTAATTCCCTTGCAATTAGAGCACTCGATTTTAACGACATCTATTGGAAAGAAGATCCTTCTCATCCGTCCGATTTGATTCCGGCGGCACTTGCAACGGGAGAACTTGTTGGCGCATCGATGAAAGAAGTGATGGTTGCAATTGTGCTTGCATACGAATTCGAACAACGTTTGTGCGAATTTGCAGTACCCGGAATTCGTGAACGTAAATGGCATCATGCAACACTAACACAATTCGTTTCCCCGATTGTTGCCGGCAAATTGCTTGGTTTAACCGTCGATCAAATGGTTAACGCAATCGGAATAAACGGTTCGCATAACCATACAATCGGTTGCCCGACAGCCGGCAAGTTAACGATGATGAAAAACACCGTCGATCCGATGGCAGTTCAATCGGGAGTTTTTGCCGCTTTAATGGCTCAAAAGGGTTATACCGGAACCGAAAAAGTTTTCGAAGGAAAAGAAGGCTTTATGGATACGTTTTTGGGTTGGGATGCAAAAGAAGAAAAACCCGACCCGATAGAAATGAAAGGCAGACAGAGTTTGGGAAAATGGACTTGGGACGTCGAAAAACTTGTTGGAAACCTCGGTGAAAGTTTCAAAATATTGGAATGCAGCATGAAAGCCTTTCCGACCGAGGCGTTAACTCATACCCACATTACCGCAACGCTAAAAGTGGTGACCAAAAACAATATCGATTACAAGGATATTGAAGAAATTAAAATTACCACTATTGCGCGAGCCGTAGATATTCTGTTCGATCCGCACAAATACAGACCGGAATCGAGAGAAACTGCCGATCACTCGCTTCCCTATTGCATTGCTGCAGCCGTTGTGGATAAAAAAATAACTACGGAAACATTCTCCGACGAAAAACTTAAAGATCCGAGGATTTGGGAAGTAATCGACAAAATCAAAGGTGAAGCGTCGGAAGAATTCGAAAAGATGTTTCCTGCCAAACAACCTTCGCGCGCAACAATAAAAACTAAAGACGGAAAAATCTATTCGGAATATCTCGAGTATCCCAAAGGTGATCCGCGCGAACCGATGACTATGGAAGATTTGGATAATAAATTTAAAGCTTTAGCTTCGCACCTTATGAGCGATGAAAAACAAAAAAATGTGAAAGACGCAATTTTTTCAGCCGAGCAATTTTCGGCAAAAGAATTTATGGAAAAGTTAATTGTTTAATTAAAAATATTTAAAGAGTTTTTTATGGGTAACGCAAAAATTGCAACAGCGGGAAAACAAGGAGATAAAATCCGCTCCGATTGTTTTATCGAGTTGAAAGGGAAAAAATCCGGCGGAATAAAACTTACGCTGAAAAGCAAAGTGAACGTAATGTACGGCGATAGTATCCGTGAAACTATACGGAATATGTGCGATTTTTTCGGCATCAAAAATGCCGATATTTATATTGAAGATTACGGAGCATTGCCATCTACAATTATGGCCAGGTTCGAACTTGCGGTTAAAAGATTGTTCCCGGAAATCGACAAAGAGTTTTTACCGGATTTTAATCCCGCCAACAACTATAAAACCAAAAAAGACAGGTTGCGTAGAAGCCGGTTATATTTGCCGGGCAACGAACCTAAATTTTTCCCTAATGCCGGATTACATAAGCCGGACGGAATTATTCTGGATTTGGAAGACAGCGTTTCTCCCTTTGAAAAAGATGCGGCTCAATTGCTTGTTCGCAATTCTTTACGTGCAATAGATTTTTACGGTGCGGAAAGAATGGTACGAATAAACCAACTCCCCGCCGGCTTGGATGATTTACAGTATGTTGTTCCCCATAATGTGCATGTAATTCTTATTCCTAAATGTGAATCGGCCGATGACGTTAAAACGGTTGAAGAAAAAGTAAACGAAATAAAAAAACTTCATGGCGTAAAAAATACAATTTACTTCATGCCGATTATTGAAAGTGCGCTTGGCATAATTAAAGCTTATGAAATTGCAACCGCATCAAAAAATAACTGTGCGCTCGCAATCGGTTTGGAAGACTACACAGCCGATATCGGTACACAACGTACTAATGAAGGCAAGGAAAGTTTCTTTGCCCGATCGATGCTGGTTAATGCCGCTAAAGCAGCTCGCATTCAAGCAATCGACACCGTATTTTCCGATGTAACGGATATGGAAGGTTTAAGGGAAAGCGTTATCGAAGCCAAAGCGCTGGGTTTTGAAGGGAAAGGTTGTATTCATCCAAGACAAATAAAAGTCGTACACGAGGCTTTCGCTCCAACTCAAACAGAAATAGAGAAGGCAAAAAAGATAATTGAAGCTTTCAAAGAAGCGAAAAAGAAAGGTCTAGGAGTGGTTTCTCTTGGAAGTAAAATGATCGATCCGCCCGTTGTAAAAAGAGCCGAAAGAGTAATGGAATTGGTAAGGGAGATGAAAGTGTGAAAATAAATTTTATACTATTGTTAAATTGTTTTATTGTTTGTTTATTGTATTAATATGGAATCTCAAATAAAATAGTTTGAAATAGAATGACATTGAAGATTACAAAATTTCATACAATCTTAGCAATTATGTTTGGGAAATTATATTTGAATTGGAATGTCTTTGAAAAAAATACTTTTGGCAAACAATTTATGAAGGCGATCGATTCAATTTCTGCAAATATTGCAGTGGGATTCGGATGTTTTTCGAAAAAAGATAAAATCAAGTTTTATCGTTACGGTTATGGTTCTGTGTATGAATCACTTGATTGGAATTAAAAAGCGAAAAAAGGAAAATTAATTATAAATGAGCAACATGAGTATATTTTGACTGAACTAAAAAAATTACCAAAACCTATTCATCAATTAATTAACTATACGGACAGCAAACTTAAATTATAACCTAACAATGCAAAAATTAAACAATTTAAATAATAAATACATCAAACAAACAATGAAAATTTTATGAAACTAGTAAAAAACTCAGCCGGTAGATTGGTTCCGACGGTAGTGAACGGACAAAAACAAATTCCATTTATGGGTGTCGGGAAATATAAACCTAAAGGAAACAAAGCAGCTCCGCCAATCAGAAGTTGTGCGGATTATCCACCCGACGGAAACAAAGTTGTGAAAAATTTGAAAGAAGCTCTGAAGAAAGCGGGATTGAAAGACGGAATGACAATTTCGACGCATCACCATTTGCGTAACGGCGATGCGCTTACAAACTTACTTTTCGATACGATTAAATCGATGGGTGTAAAAAATATACGCTGGTTCCCCAGCGCGTCATTCCCCGTACACCAACATTTAATTAAATATTTGGATGACGGCACAATTCACCACATTGAAGGAAGCATGAACGGACCATTGGGACGATATACTTCCGAAGGTAAAATGAAAGGAACCGGAGTTCTAAGATCTCATGGCGGTCGCTGGCAAGCAATTCAAGATGGTGAAGTTCACATAGATATTGCGGTTATTGCCGCACCTACAGCCGACCCGTTTGGGAATGCTACGGGTGATAGAGGTCCTACCGCATGCGGGCTTCTCGGATTTGCTCTAGCCGATTCGATTTACGCGGATAACGTAATTGTCGCCACCGATAATCTGGTCCCCTTCCCTTGCATTCCTTGGCAAATTCAAGGTAACAACGTCGATTACGTTGTGGAAGTGGATTCTTTGGGCGATCCGACAAAAATCGTTTCCGGAACCACACAAGTTACTAAAAGTCCCGACAGACTTTTGATAGCCGAATACATTGCACAGTTTTTCGAAGATGCGGGAATTATGAAAGAAGGATTTTCGTTTCAAGCGGGTGCGGGCGGAATAAATTTGGCGTTTGCGGTTTATTTACGCGAACGGATGAAGAAAAAAGGAGTAAAAGCAAGATTTATTCGTGGGGGAAGTACGAAATATTTAGTTGAAATGTTAGAAGAAGGTTTAACCGATTATATTTTGGACGGTCAGACTTTCGATCTTGAAGGGGTTCGTTCGATGAGAGAAAATCCGAACCACGTTAATACCAGCCCGTTTACCAGTTATAATTATCACGGAAAAGGCAATTTTGCCTCGATGGTCGATGCGGCGGTGCTCGGTGCTACGGAAGTGGACATTAACTTTAACGGTAATGTTGTTACTCACTCCGACGGGTATTTACTGCACGGAATCGGCGGATGGCAAAACGCATTATTCGCAAAAACCACTATTTTAGCAATTCCCTCTTTTAGAGACCGCATTCCGGTAATCGTCGATAAAGTTACAACGCTCGTTGGCCCCGGTGAATTGATTGACGTCATTGTAACCGAACGCGGAATAGCTATCAATCCGAGAAGAAAAGATTTAATTAAAGCCACGAAAAACTCTTCGTTACCTATCCGACCGATTGAAGAAATTTACGAAGAGGTTAATAAAATTTGCGGCGGCAAACCTGCAAAACCGAAATTGAATAAAGATAAAGTTGTTGCCATTATTAAATGGGTTGACGGAACCGTTATAGATTCCGTTTACCAAGTAGAGCAATAGAATGGAAAAGCTTTTACAAAAACTTAAAAATACGGGTTTGATTCTTTTTGTATTGTCTTTGCTGTCGCTGACCTGGTTATTTCTCGATTATATGGCATTGAAAGATATCTGGCAGGAAACAGGCGCACAATATTCATACAGATGGATGATGATAATAATTAGCGGCGGCATTTTGATTCTTGTTCACATCTGGATATTCGCTACGGTTTATTATATCTTTAGAATCAAAATGAAATACAAACAAGAACAAAAAGCAATTAAGAAACAAATCGAACAGAAAGAACAATCTGTTTCGTCATCGGAGAAATCCGGTTCGGGGACTGAAAACAAAAAATGAAAATCGGATTAACTCTTGGTTCCGGCGGTGCCCGCGGGCTTGCACATATTCTAATTTTGGAAGCCTTTGACGAAATGGGCGTTAAACCTTCCGTTATTTCAGGATGCAGTATCGGTGCCATAATCGGAGCATTTTATGCAGCCGGAATTTCCGCAAAAGAATTGCGCGAAATTGTTGACGAAATAGTTTTTCAGAAAAACAGTAAGTTTTGGGAAATACATAAAAAATCGGATTGGGGCAAGATGCTCGATTTTGTCGATCCCAGCATTTTGAAATCCGGCGGAATTATTAAAGGCGAAAAATTTATTAATTTTATCGGTGAAAAGATTAAAATTAAGTCGTTCCGCGAATTAAAAATTCCACTTAAAATTGTTGCAACGGATTATTGGCAGAAAAAAGAAGTCGTATTATCGAAAGGTAATTTACTCGAATCTATAAGGGCAAGTTATTCTATTCCCGGTTTATTTGCTCCCGTAAAATTGAAAAACCAATTGTTAATGGACGGAGGCATGGTTAACCCGCTTCCATACGATTTGATTAAAGACGAAGTAGATATAACAATTGCAATCGACGTAACAACACCTAAAGCTAAATACGAAGATGAAATACCACCGGCGTACGAATTGTTGTTTTCCGCTTATCAAATTATGCAAATTTCGCTAATTAATGAAAAGTTGAAACTTTCCAGACCGAATGTTTTACTCAAAACAAACATTCAAAACATACGGGTTGGCGATTTTATGAAAGCTCAGCTAATTTACGAACAAGCAAAACCATGCAAAGACAGATTAAAAAGAAAACTTGACAAACTGCTAAGTAAGAAGTAAACATTTCGATACGTAAAATTGTAAAACTGTTTGAAGTTAAAAGATATATTCATATATTTTGGATTCAAATTTCGGCGTTCTGATAAATTTTGTTCGTAAGCTATTTTGTAATAAAAATTTACTTAATGTAACCCGATTATAGCGGAATAGCGGGTTATATTGATAATTTCTGAGATATGGGAGAGTGGCTTAATCCAGTCCGGCGTTTGACGGACTAAACTGCCGTTATCCCGGATTCGTTCTATTTTTTTTGGAGAGGTGGGAGAGTGGCTTAATCCAGCAGTTTGCTAAACTGCCGTACCGATTACGGTACCGCGGGTTCGAATCCCGCCCTCTCCGCTCCTATTTTTAGAAAAACAATAAATTACCCCGTTTTGCCTACTAACTAACACTTATTTTCAAAAACCATACTATTTCATTATTATTTTCTCGAACTCAGCGGAAACGGCGCAATGATCCGATGCTTTATCGGATTTAATTACCCGCTCGCGTACAAGCTTCCATTTTTTCGTTCTTTTCAGTATGTAATCGATTTTTCTTTCTGGATGCGGACATGGAAAAGACAATAAATTAGGATAATCCATATCGAACACGGAAGTTATCAGCTTTATCGCTCTGCTTTCCGGTGTATCATTCAAATCGCCGAGTAAAAACAAGGGGTATTTTATATTTTTCGCAATTTCGATCAAGTCATTTATTTGTAAAAATCTTAACGAATCGTTTTGGTGATAATCAAGATGTGTTATCAAAAACGATAATGTATCATTCTTCACCGATAAAATAACTTCCAGTGCAACTCTCGGTTCATATCCTTCAAGTTCTTTTAATTTATGAATTGTTGATTTAATAATCGAATAACGGGATAAAATCGCAACACCGTATTCTCCCCCGCCGTATTCCATCGCTCGCGCAAAAAGAGGAACCATGCCGGTTCTCCGTGCCAACTCCAATACAATATCAATATTTCCGGAACGATTTGTATAAAAATCCACTTCTTGCAATCCTACAACATCCGGATTTTCTCTTTTTATAATCTCCGCAAAAATTTCGGTATTAATTTCACCATCTAAAGTTTCACCGTGGTAAATGTTAAACGTCATTAATTTCAATCTTTCCTGAGCAAAAAGCGAAACCACGGACAAAAGAAATATCAACAATGTATTTTTCATTTTCTCACCCTTAAGAATAATCTCATAAATTCGTTAATTTATGTAAATTCAAAACTGATTTTTACGTTCCCTACAATTTCTCTATTCAATGTGTTAAATTCATAAAATCGAATTTTACTTTATATACTAAAAAATTTTTAATATTTTTATTTGCAATTATTCCTCTTGCTGAAATTCTACGAAACAAACCGCATTTTAATATATATTTTTTTTCATCATTTCGGGAGAGATTTATGCAGATAACGGGCATGAAGTTCGGCAAACAAATTCTCGACACGGCAAAATTCCCAACTCCGAAAATTCTAGATGCCGATGCCACGTTGGAAGAAGTAGAGCAATTAATGCAAAAAGAAGGTAAGTGCGTTGTAAAACCGGTATTTTACGGTGGTGTAGGTAAAAAAGGCAAAGCCGGTTTGGTGAAAATAGTGGATTCCGCAATAGATGCAATGGCTGCGAAAAGAAAACTTTATTTTGCTCAACATTTGTTTCACGATAAAGTAATAACCGCAAACGGCGTAACATTCGAAGAGTTTATACCGGCTTCATACGAAATATATTTTAACCTTCATGTTTCCACAAAAACGAGAAAGGTTAATTTTACACTTACTCACCACGGTGGAGTTGATATTGAAGAACTTGAGCCCGGTCAAATTTACGAGGGTTCGTTCGATCCGATCACAGGACTGAAAACATATCATATTATAGATGCACTTACCGAATTGAAAGCTCCTCGCGAAATAGTTTCCCCGTTAGCTCAGCAACTTCCGAAACTGTGGAATCTTTACAACGACTTCGGTTTTATGATGTTGGAAATAAACCCGATAAGAATTAAATCCGAAAAAGGCAGATTAATACCTTACGCGTGCGATTTCAAAGCCCAATTCGACCGCGACAATAACCAATGGCAAAGGTTAAATTTGCCTCTTGAAATTTTTCAAACGGATATGACGCAATTCGAAGAAGAAATCAATCAATTGCGGACATACCGCGGACAAAGCGATGTTGTTGTTATAAATCCATACGGAACAGTTACAGCTTTTATGTTCGGCGGTGGTGCTAACAGCGCTGCCACGGAAACACTCGGTAAAAAGGCAACCATTTCAAGCGATTTCGGCGGTAATCCTCCGTACGAAAAAATGTACGACATCGCAAAAATAGTCTATAAGCATTGGCTTAAACAAAGCAATGTTTTGTTGGTTATCGGCGGAAAGGCAAACAACACCGATATTTTCGTAACATTCAAAGCAATGTTCGATGCGTTGAAAAACTATGTTGCGCAACACGGGAAACCGAACATTTACGTTGTTGTGGGAAGAGGCGGCCCCAACTTAATAAGAGGCATGGGTTATGCCAGAGATATTTTGGACAGTCTGGGCATTCCGTATAAATTTTTCGGATATGATAGTTCGATGGTTGAAGTTGTGCAATATGCAAAGGATATTGACGACTGGATGGAAGAAAATAAAATTCAAACCGTTAAAGTTTAAGGAGAATAGATGACTAAAAACAACCCTTTCGATTACTTCGTTGGAATTAATTCGCTTGAAGAAATTGCAACGAAAGATTCAAAAGTTGTGGTAATGAATATTTTAGGAAACGAGAGCAGAAACGTTACTCCGGTTTCTCACGAGTACAGTGGCGGTAATATTGTAGCGGGGGTTCAATACGGCAGAAAAGGAAAATTAGAAACTAAAATCGGTGAAATTCCCGTTTACGGCAGATTAGCCGAAGTGGTTGAAAATCACGAATTCGACACGGGTGTAATTTACCTTCCGCCGGATGCGGTATTTCATGCGGTAACCGAATTGTGTCATTACAATGCCGAAAAATTAAAAAAAATAATAATCATAACGGAAAAATTAAGCGTTAAAGATCAACGGTTGATACGCGCCATTGCACAAGCAAACGAAATCGATGTTTTCGGAGCCAATTGTTTGGGTGTTGCGGATTCTTGGAATCATATTCGAATAGGCGGAGCGTTGGGCGGAGACCGGCCGGAAGAAACATTAATAAAAGGCTCGATTGCCATTCATAGTAATTCGGGCAATTTCAGTACAACAATTGCCGAATATTTGAAAACCTCAGGCTTCGGTACATCGACAATAATAAGTTCCGGTAAAGACGTGATAATCCAGTTTGCGGTACCGGAGTTTTTGTATGCTGCGGAAAACGACCCCAGAACAAAAGCCGCAGTACTTTACGTTGAACCCGGCGGATATTACGAACAGCAAGCTCTCGATATGATTAAAGAGGGAAAATTTTCTTTTAACAAACCGATAATAGCTTGCGTAACCGGAAGATGGAAATCGAATTTAACTCGCGCTTGCGGTCACGCCGGAGCACTAGCCGGTGAGGGCGATGACGCCATAGCAAAGGAAAAATGGTTCGATGATTATTTCGGGGTTCCCGTTTTTAATCCCGACGAACCCGAAAACGTAAGCGAAAAAGGCGTGCGGGTCGCCTCAATTCAGCATATTCCGCTTGCCGTAAAAGCCGTATTCAATAAAATCGGCATTAAACCGGATTTCGAACCGATTGGCAATCTCGGCTTAAAACCTTGGTTCGGAAATAATTTTGATCTTAAATTACCGTTACATTTACAAATTCCGGTCGTGGAAGCTCTTCCGCCGTATAATAAAGAAATCGAGGAAATTAACAAACAAGTGGGCGCTACGTTTTTACGCGAAAACATGCGGAATAAATCCGGTGCATCCAGAATCAATCCTTCTACATTCGTTGCCGAGCTACACGGAATACCGGTTGTCGAATTAATAGAATTTCCCTACGAGAGCAATATATTTTTCAGCTTGACTAAACTACAACCTGAAAAAGATAAATTAAAGTTAGCCAATATAATTCTGAATTACTTTGCCAAACCGACGGAACAAGAATTACATGCAGTACAAACCGCAAAAAATAACGGCGCCACGCCCAACGAATCGCTAATAGCCGCTTTGGCTTTGAACGATGGAATAAATAAACTCGACCAAATAAAAATATACACCGATAAATTAATCACTCTGTTTTCCGAAATTCAATTGAGGGATTTGTATTCGGAAATCGATTACGAAAAAACCGAGACGACCGCAAAGAAAATGTTCGAAACCGGTTCGGGGGAAAAATCGGAATTAGCGGATTTTCTTTCGGCCGTAATTAAAAATTGTTTTAAGAAAACCAACATTGTCGATTTCGCTTTTAGGTTTAATTCCAACAACAAAGTAAAACATCCCGAAGCGTTTTTGTTTGCCGCTTTATTGCTCGAATTTTCTTATAAATCTTTGGTTTTGAAAAAAATCACAAGACAAACCGCAGTGGAATTGATTGAATATATTTCGATAATAGCAAAAAGCGCCGTTTTAAATTCAGGTTTTCTTTTCTCGAATTCTTTCTTAAAAAACTTATTCGAAAACAGAAATTTCGATTTGCTGGAAAATTCTTTTACCGAAACGGTTTATCAAGCATTATTCAACGAAAAACCAACCGAGGAATCTTTAATCGAATTCTATGCATTACTTGCTTTAACTTTAACAAACGGCCCCGGAACATTAAGCGCAAAGGGAGCAAAAGAGAGCGTTAGCGCCAGAAATAATATTTCCACGGCTTTTACCGGTTATTTGAGCAACACCGGTTTGGCGCACGGCGGCAGCGGTTACGAAGCGATACAATTTCTTATTGATTCTTTTGAATCAGTAAAAATTAAAGACCCAAGTCAACCCGACGAAAAAATAGATTTGAAAAATATTTCACACAAAGTGGCGGTTGATTATCTCGAATATAAAAATACTGCAAAACTTAAGGGTGAACTCAATTACAAAAGAATTCCGTGTATTAATCATCCGGTTTTTAAAGGAAAACGCGTCAATATCGATCCGCGCGAAGATTTTATTCGTAAATATTTAAAATCTAAAAACATTAATAATTTATTTTGGGATTTTTATCACGAACTAGTGGAAGAGCTTTACAAAGTTGGGGTTTCCAACAATGTTTATTGTGTTAACATCGATGCCGTTATTGCCGTTATTTCATTAAAGCTAATGTGGAAACCTTATACTAAAAAGAAACTTTCGGAAAATGATTTACAAAATATCGGATTTATTATTTTCCTATTGGGAAGAACCGCCGGAGTTAGTGCCGAAATAATCGATCATCGAGCGCGCGGTACGGATATGGACTGCAGAACACCGCAAAGCGAAACCGCATTTATTTCATAAGACTTCCTGTTAGTAATTAACAACCAAATATGCTCCGGCAAGCATAATTAAAACGGCTATTGTTTTCCTCAACAAATAATGTTCGGAAAATATTTTACCACCGTATACAGAAGCGAAAAGAACGGAAAGGCGTTTTACCGACAGTACAAGTGCAACCGGTGCAAGTTTTACCGCTTCAATTTGGGTATATCTGTATCCGATTGTAAAAATCGAAATAAGAACAAACCAAATAAAAAATTTTTTTTCCGGAAGTTTGAAAATTTCCTTTATCCCCTTGTTCACGAATACCGAAATAAAAAAGAAGTTGACCGCTAGAAATATTTGCTGGTAAACAACAAACGTTTTAGGATGAAAATTAAAATCGCGCAACAGATACCTATCAATTATTGAAGTGGCAGTAAACAATACTAGAGCGAAAACAATGTAATGATGATACTTCGATTCGTAAAAAACAAGAAAGGGTTTAAGCAAATTTCCGTTGCTTTTCGATTCCAATATATAAGTTCCGGTTAACAATAAAATCAAGCCGACTATCTCTAAGCTTGTAATTGAATCGCCAATCAATAAAAAACCGAACACCGCTACGAATCCGGGAGTTAAAACCATAAGCGGTAACGCTCCGCTTATTTCCATATTTTTTATTGCAAGCATCACACACCAAAACGCAAAAGCACCAAGGACTGATTTTCCGTATAAGATTATCAAGGCGGTTGCATTAATGTTAACAAACAGAAATTCGGAAAAGATTATCACTCCAAAAATCATATTGAAAATCGAAAGTAAAAAGGAAAACTTAAGAGCTTCGAAATCGAACAGCACACGTTTTTGCGCAACCGCCGCGGCTGCAGAAAGAATTGCGGAAAGAAAAGCCCAAACATACCAATCCATTACAAGAACCTATCAGTTAACGGGTAACAAATTTTTACCACAAAATACGAACTTTTACAAATATATTTCTGCCGGGCTCCTCGAAAAACATTCCTCTGTACGATGTTAAATGATTTCTGTAAGAGCGGTTGAATAAATTTTGGACACCCAAAACGGTGGCAATTTTTACAAAACCAAGTTCTATCGGTTCGAAGCTCATACTCAAATCATAAACGGCATAACCTGGAGTTTGTTTTTCATTGGGTGCAACATTTTTTTGGTCTGCTGCAAACTTGATTGAAAAATCGGTAGTAAAAAAATCATCGTAATTAAATCTTATTCCCGCCATTCCGTTCAACGGTGCGATTTGAGGCAGATATGTATCGTTGTTCAAATCTTTACCCGTTACGTAAGCCAAATTGGAATACAGTACCGTTTTACCGAAAATGTTGTATTCGAATTTGGTATCAAATCCATATAAACGAGCCTTACCGACGTTTTGTTTTTTGTAGAGACTGTCGGGAATTAACACATCATCTATAACCAAATCGTTAAAATTATTAAAGAAAATATTTCCTTTAAATCTAAATTTATTGAATTTTAACCTAATCCCGGCATCGAAGAAAATTCCCCGTTCGGGTTTTAACGCCGGATTTCCAAGATAAACAATTGCTCCGAGATCGATGTATTGAAATCTTTCTTCAAGCGAAGGTGAACGGAAAGTATACGCTCCGTTAAACGTAAAATCAACGTTTTCGTTAAAATGATAGAGCATTCCTATGCTTCCGCTAAAAGATTTATTTGTTTCCTTTACGGCTTCGAACGAGGCATCGGGATTGGGAGGCGGAATGATTTTTACTCCGTTATCGATTATGTATTGCGGATTATCGGTTTCTTCGCTTTTAATGTTTATGAAATCGTATCTACCGCTCAAAGTTAAATTCATTTTTTTATTTAGAAGCGATATCTCATTTTGAGCGAAAATTCCCAAATTTCCGAAGGTTGAAGTCGCCACCGGCTTATCTGCAATGATTTTGTTTAAGGGTTTAATCTCTTTTTCACGGTGACCGTCATATTTTCTTTCCCATAAATCCAGACCTGCAATAAACAAATTATTTTTATCAATAATTACGTTGGTCTGTAACAACAACCCGTTAGTAGTATGAGTTGCTCCGGGCGTTACAACCGCTTTCGGATTGGGAATTATCTCTACTTCCCTTTGAATAATTTGACGGTAAAGCTTTAATGAAATGTTACTAATTTCTTTCGAAAGATTGGAGAAATCAAATTTTCCTTCGAATAATTCCCTCTTCGCAAGCGTGTATTTTACCGAAGCGTTATCGGGGAAAGGCGATCCGCCCGGAATCCCGACATCTTTAGCCGTGAAATTCTGATATTTAATTTCCGATTTTATATAATCCGAAAATGCCAAACCCAGCACCGCCGAAACACTTTTGTCTTTGAAACGGCTGTTCAGCAAGTTACCCGAAGCGGTTTTGGCATCGTCGGCATTTCTAATTGAACCGCTTATTTTCGAATACCAATTTTTATCGCTTGCATATATCGTAACGTTTGCCGATGTATTTTTATTAACCGAATTATATCCGCTTGCGCTTGAACCGCTTAACGAAAAACGGGAAGTAAAATCCGGTATTTTCGTTTTGATGTTTATTACTCCCCCTGTAGCGCCGCTACCATATAAAGAAGAGATTCCGCCCTTTATAATTTCTATTTGCCGAACATCATACATATCGATTAGCGATAAACCACCGGCATGATTCGTTGCCGTTTCAATTCTATCGCCGTCAATTAAATAAACCAAATTTTGTTTGCTTACTCCCCTTACCGAAACAGCCGTTCCCCAGACTCCGTCGCGCATTAAACTTACACCGGGTAAATTATCCATTGCATCGGACGGACTGAAATACGGCATGTCCTCAATCGATTTTGCCGTTACCACATCAACCGGTAACGGGACTTCACTAAGTAAATGTTTAGTACGCGAACTCGTTACAGTAATTTCATGTAATAGTACCGGTGTTTCGCTAAGATAAACCGTTAAATATTTTTCTTTTTCCGCATCCACCACAAGTTCGTAAGGTTTATATCCGATATGAGTGAATATGAATTTGAATTTACCGGGAGGAAGATTATAAAATTCAAACTTACCGTCTATATCGCTCATTGTTCCGACCTTCAACGGTTCAATAACGATATTTACATTCGGAACGGCTTTACCCGTTTGCTTCGATTTTACTATGCCTTTCAGCACGGTTTGTGCCGTTACGGGTAATGCCAGCATTAATAAAAACAAATTTATTTTCAATAGAAATTTCATCACACGCCTCCTTTTATTGTTAAACGGGGCTCTTTTTCCATTTTGGATTTTCCACGGGAATAAGGCAATTTAATTTTAAAACAAGTTCCGGGTCGTTTATCGTTTCCCAACGGTGAAGGACTTTTGGCTTTTATTTTACCGTTATGTTGTTCTATTATTTCTTTAACTAACGATAAACCCAATCCGGTCCCTTCGGCTTTCAGGTTATTTATGTTTGTCGATCTGTAATACGAATCAAATATTTTCTCAATTTCTCCGGCCGGAATTCCTATTCCGTCATCACAAATCTGAATTTCCAGCGATTCTTTTCCGTACATAATTGTCATCTCGATGTTTCCGTTTATTTCGGAATATTTTAACGCATTAGCTATGATATTTGAAAAAACAAGTTCTAGCAAAGTTTCGTCGCCTTCAACGTTTTCCTTTTTCTTCCCCTTTTCGATTAATTTAATATTAATGTTTTTCGACTTGGCAACTTCGGAATGTCCCTCAATAACCTTTTTCAAAATTTTGTGAATATCAACAACATCGAAACTTTTTTGATTAAGCAATCTCATCCTGGAAATTCGCAAAACAGTATTTATCATACCGAGCGCTTCATCCGTTCTAATTTTCGCCCTTTCGATTTTTTCTTTCACTTGAGATGAAATTTCACCCAAGTAACCTTTTTCGATTATTTCCAAAATGGATTTGGTTGCGGCAATCGGTGATTTGATTTCGTGCACAATGCCCATTATATATTTTTGTTTTTTATTTTCCGCAACATTCAACTTTTCCAGAGTTTCAACCAACTGCTTTTCTCTTTTGTATAATTGGTGAGCAATTTTATTTGCCAAGAAAACGCTCACCATAATTAATAACGTAAAATCGATCAAGAAAACCAAAATAAACGTCAAATTTCCGTATTCGGGTCTACTATATAAGCCTTCGATCGGGAAAGCAGGCAAGATATCGTAAAACTGCAAAAAAGACATCGCCGAAATTACCACGACCGAAAGAGTGGCTATCGTGTAGATAATATATGTCGGCAAAATCAAACTACCGATAATCATATGAAATACATAAAAAGTTCGCAACGGACTTTCCACACCACCGGTAAAGTAGACCAAAATCGTTAAAGTTGTTAAATCGCAAACAATTTGAAGAAGCGAAAGATGCAAGGGATTAAACTTGCCTGTTTCCGATTTTAGTTTCGGGCGAATAAAATGAAAAATAAGATTGTAAAAAAGAATAATCGATGTTGTTATTTCTATTATTCTATGTTGAAGCGAACTAAGTTTCAAATCAAGAAAATACTCGCCGGAATAATTAAACACAAGCAACATTATAACCGCAATATAACGGAGTTTTATAAAGAGCAAGTTTCTTCTCTTTATCGCTTCCCAAAATTCTTCGTAATCTTTCGTCCAATCCGGCACCAATCTGATCATTCT
Source organism: uncultured Melioribacteraceae bacterium (assembly GCA_964553325.1). Lineage (GTDB taxonomy): Bacteria > Bacteroidota > Ignavibacteria > Ignavibacteriales > Melioribacteraceae > BMS3ABIN04. The sequence continues at coordinate 30,842 of CAZKKI010000038.1, forward strand.
ACTCTCCGAATTCTATCACACTATAAAACTGCCGCGCTTAGTATAAGTTGTATGCAACAACTTATGTGAAACCGAACCGCAAGGTCCGTCGGTTAAAAATTCGTTATATAATCTAATAATTTTGGGATTTTCATGCGATTTACGGTAATTGAGAGTTCGTTCTTCTTTATAAATCGCTTCGGCACGCTTTCTTCTTATTTCGGCATTCGTCGGGATAGGTTGACCGCCGCCGCCCAAACAGCCACCCGGGCATGCCATAAATTCTATGAAATGGCATTCTGAGAACTTCCCTCCGTTTTTAATATCTTCGAGAATTTTTTTTGCATTAGCCGTGCCGTGAGCAACCGCAACTTTTAATGTTACACCTTTCAACCAATCGAAATCCGGTATCAAATGAGTTACCAATTCGGGTACAGGCCCGATTTTAGTAATCGGTATTTCGGCATACCGTATTCCTTCAAAACCTCTGACGGCTTTAATTTCGGCGTTTTCAAAAATATTTTCTATTTTATCTCCGGTAACCAATTCCAACACAGTACGCAAAGCCGCTTCCATAACTCCGCCCGTTGCCCCGAATATCAAACCGGCACCCGTTGCATCACCAAAAGGATCGTCGAAACCGGATTTCGGAAGTTCGGGTAAATAAATTCCCGCTTCTTTTATCATTTGAGCCAATTCACGTGTAGTCAAACCGTAGTCGATATCTTTATAACCTGAATCTTTCATTTCCGGACGGTTACATTCAAATTTTTTGGCAGCACAAGGCATCACCGCAACAGTAACGATATTTGCGGGATCGATATTTTTTATTTTCGGGTAAAATGTTTTTAACAACGCACCGAACATTTGTTGCGGTGATTTTGCAGAACTTAAATGATCGATAAAATCGGGATAAAAATGTTCGAGATATTTAACCCAACCCGGGGAACAGGACGTAAATTGAGGGATAGCGACATTCGGTTCCCCTTTTACCAACGCTTTATAAAGTCTTAGTAGCAGTTCCGTACCTTCTTCCATAATTGTTAAATCCGCAGCGAAGTTCGTATCGAATACGGCGTCGAATCCGATTCGCCTTAGCGCCGTATTCATTTCGCCGGTAAGCGAATGACCGGCTTCCAAACCGAATTCTTCACCAATTGCCGCACGGGGCGAAGGTGCGGTTTGGATTATTACGTGTTTCGTCGGATCGTCTATTGCCGCCCAGATTTCATCTCGCGGATCGTTTGCCCTTAATGCACCGGTCGGACACCTGTTAATACATTGACCGCAATTAATACAAATTACATCGGCTAATGGTTTATCGTAGAAAGTACTAACAAATGTTTCATCACCGCGATTCACCGCTTCCAAAACACCGACTTCTTGCAAATCTATACAAGTGCGAACGCAACGTTTGCATAAAACGCATTTATTCATATCGCGAACTACGGCGTAAGACGAGTTATCTATTTGAAATTTCGGTTTTTCTATATGCCCGAAATTATAATGATCGACTCCGTATTCTTTTGCAAGAGCTTGTAATTCACAATTGTTATTACGCACGCAAGCGTAACATTCTCCGTAATGTTCGCTTAAAAGTAAGTCCAAAACATGCTTACGCGCTTTTCTTACTCTCGGTGAAGTTGTTTTAATTTTGATCGGATTTGTAATAGGAAAAGAGCAAGCCGCTTGCAACGTACGCATCCCTTCCACTTCAACCACGCAAACACGGCAAACGCCGGCAATACATAAGTCATCGTGGTGGCATAATGTGGGAATATGGATTTGATTTTCTTTGCACGCTTGCAAAATTGTTGTACCGAGCGGAACGGAAACTTTCTTTTCGTTAATTTCAATATTAACCATCGCTCCCAAATCGTTTAAATTTTCCGCTATTTTAATCTTTAACGGCTTTTGACTTTCGGGAGCACGACCGTTATTATTTTTTCGCATATTCACCTCCGCCGGCATAATTAAAAATTTCCTCTTTAAAATTTTCGAGAATAGATAAAAACGGATTCGGGCTTGATTGCCCCAAACCGCATTTGGAAGCAATTTTCATCGTTTCAGCCAACTCTTTCAGTTTGTTGATATACTTAAAGGTGTACTTGTTTTCTTCAATCATTTTAATTCCTTCGAGTAATTTCACATTACCTATTCTGCAAGGAGTACATTGCCCGCACGATTCTTCTACAAAAAACTCCATGAAATTCTTAAGTACTTTAAGCATATCCCTATTTTTGTTGAAAATTATTATCGAACCGCCCGTAGGTACATCTTCGTAAGCCAAAGTTCTATCGAATTGCGAACTGTTTAAGCAAATTCCGGAAGCTCCGCCGATTTGAACCGCTTTTGTATCTTTTGCGCCAACAAGCTTTAGCACATCGGATATTTTGGTTCCCCATTCCAATTCGTACACGCCGGGTTTTTCGCAATCGCCGGAAATTGAAAACAGTTTTGTTCCCTTCGATTTATTACTTCCGAATTCTCTGTACCAATCCGAGCCTTTCACAATTATGTGAGAAATAGTTGCAAGAGTTTCAACATTATTAACGCAAGTGGGTTTCCCCATAAAACCAGTATTAACCGGATAAGGCGGACGGTTCCTCGCTTCTCCGCGGTGACCTTCCAACGATTCGATTAATGCGGTTTCTTCGCCGCACACGTATGAACCTTCGCCCAAAAATATTCGGATATCGAAATTAAAACCTTTTTTGCCCAAAATATTTTCGCCAAGTAAATTATCTTTTCGCATTTCGTTCAGATAATCGTTAAGCGAAGCAAGCAAATATTCGTATTCTCCCCTCAAATAAACTATTCCTTCATCCGCACCGATTGTATAACCTCCGACAACCATTGCATCGAACACCAATTCGGGATATTCGATTAATAAAACTCTATCCTTGAACGTTCCGGGTTCGCCTTCGTCCGCGTTACATATCAAGTATTTTTTATCGCTTATCGCTGCGGCGGTTAACATCCATTTAGTGGAAGTCGGGAAACCGGCACCTCCTCTGCCTTTTAATCCGGAATTTTTTAATTCGAATAAAATATCCTCTCTGCTCATCGAAAGAGCTTTTTTTATTGCCGAACCCCTTTCGTATTTTGAGAAGAGTACCGGACCGGAACGTTTGGTATTTCCGTTTTCCATTTTAACCCCTATTTAATTTTATTAATTAATTCCACGGCTTTTTCAGGTGTAAGATTCGTATAAACTCTGTCGTTAATTGCCATAGCCGGACTCTTATCGCACAATCCCAAACAATTTAAATATTCAAGAGTTATTTTCTTGTCCTTTGTGGTTTCACCCATTTTAATTCCCAACTCCCTCTCCAAAGCCTTAACGATCGAATCTTTTCCTTTCATATCGCACACAACACTTTTACAAATACGGACCAGGTTTCTTCCTTTGGGTTCCTTATTTAAGAAAGAATAAAAAGTTATTACGCTGTAAACTTCCACGGGATGAATGTTTAATCTTTTGGCTATTTCCTGCTGAGCAAAATCGGATACATAGCGGTATTTTTTTTGTATCCCGTGCAAAATTGGTAACAAAGCCGATCTGTTTCTTCCATATTTAGTAACAAGCTTATCGATTTCTTCAATAAGATTTGATTTTTCCTCGACAAACATTTTAAACTCCGCTTATCTTTTTAATAGTTTGTTAACTTTTTCCAGCAATTCCTCGGGTGAAATAGGTTTTTCTACAAAGTCATCGACCGGTACGATATCACTTTTGCCGAATTCCATACCAATCGCTTTTGAAATTGAAGTGTACATTAATATCGGAGTAGTAATTCCTTCCCTTCTGAATTTTTGAGCGAGAAAGAAACCGTCGTCGGGTTCATCCATCATTACGTCAAGGATAATCAGGTCGGGCGATTTTTCCTTAACGATTTTATACCCTTCTTCCGGATCATACGCACTAATTACATCAAAACCTTTTGATTTCAAAACGAGTCCGGTAGTTTCCACAATGTCTTTGTCGTCATCAATTATAGCGATAAGAGCCATTTTACTCTCCGTTTTTATTTATAAGATATATTCATCTTTTTATCTGCAAATGCTGTGCCATTTGTTAAATATTAAATTTCTTTATTTTATTTTATATTTGTAAACATTTCGGGCGGAGGAAATGTGAATTTTATTAAAGTTGAGAAATAATCCGGTAGAATTCCAAAATTTGATATTTATGCAATATGATGTCTTTTTTATGCGTAAAAACGGCTTGTTTTCAAAATATTTTCTAAAATATATGTAAAGAAAGTATTGACTTTTATTATCTGATTTCTTAATCTTGTGCATGGCAAATAGAAAACACATATTTTCTGTCGTTAATCTTTCTGTTTTTCTCCTCAAAATACTACTAATGCCATTAATGTCTATCCTTTGGCTAATTAAGATTATTTCTATTTAATCTTTAGCCGATTCAAAATTTTAAATCAACAAGGGCTATTATGATAACGAAACGTAATCACATATTAATACTTTTTATCTTTTTATTCTTTAACCATCAAGGAGGTGTAAGCCTATGAGACCTACTATAACAGTAGTCATCTTTTTCTTATTATTCTTAGGCGTTGTACAGGCTCAGAAACTCGAAATCGAAGGTCGGGTTTTCGATAAAGAAACAGGAGAAGCTCTGCTAGGCGCCAACATAACAATTAAAGGTACAAACTTGGGTACCGTAACCGATATGGATGGTAAATTTCACATTTCCCTTCCGAACTTTAAATCGGCAACAATTGTAGTAAGTTACATCGGATACAAACCGGCTACAATCGAGGTACAACAAAGCCGGTATAATCTTTCCGTTGGACTGGAACCCGACATTTTAAAGACTTCGGAAGTTGTGATTTCCGGTTTGGCATCATCGGTAAAAAGGGAAAACCTTGCGAATTCCGTAGCAACCCTTTCCGCTCAGGAATTGACGGAAGTTCCGACCCAAACACTGGATCAACAATTATACGGAAAATTTGCGGGCGTTAACGTTTCCGCAAACTCGGGTGCACCCGGCGGTGGTATCTCGGTTAACCTTAGGGGCGTTACAACAATTAACGCGGAAAACCAACCGCTTTACATTTTAGACGGTGTAATTCTCGACAATACCGCTACACAATCGGGTGTTAATGCCGTTACAAAAGCCACCGGAGGTGGAAATGCTAATTTTCAAGATAACCCCGTAAACAGAATAGCTGATTTGGTACCTGAAGATATCGAATCTATCGAAATCCTTAAAGGCTCAAGTGCCGCTGCAATTTACGGATCAAAAGCTTCCAACGGTGTGGTAATTATTAAAACAAAGCAAGGTACGGCAGGTAGAACAACTTTAAACTTCCGACAACAGTTCGGGTTTAACGAATTATCCAAAAAATTAGGAAGCAGAAAGTTTACCGCCGAAACCGCTTTAGCAACTTTCGGACAGCGTGGATTGGAAGAATTCAACAAAGGTAAAACTTACGATCATGAAGAAGAAATGTACGGTCAAAAAGGATTTATCCATCAAACTTCCCTCGGTCTCGGAGGCGGAAGTCAAACTTCGAAATATTATTTGTCGCTATACCAAAGAAGCGATGAGGGCATAATAAAGAATACCGGTTACCAAAAACAATCGGTCAGATTGAATTTAAGTCATTTGATTTCCGACAGAGTTGACGTAAAAGTTTTTGCCAATTACATTCATTCAAGTGCCGATCGCGGATTGACCAATAACGATAACAGCGGCACATCTTTCGGATTGGCATTAACTTCAACTCCCAGCTTTTTCAATTTGTTACCCGTCAACGGTGTTTATCCGGAAAATCCGTTTGTCGGATCAAACCCGATTCAAACAAGGGATTTAATGACAAACAACGAAACAGTAAACAGAACAATAATTTCCGGTAATGTCCGCTTTAACATATTGAAAACCGAGAAACAACTTCTCGACTTTATTGTTGTCGGCGGAATCGATCATTACACACAAATTAACAAAGCCGTTTTCCCGCGTGAACTGCAATTTGAAAAAGCAAGCGGTCAACCCGGAACTTCGATTTTAGGCGAGACGGTTTCGGACAACAACAACTTATACTTGAACTTAACTCATAACTTCTTCCTTACACCGACCATTAACTTCAGAACTTCGGTCGGTTACCAAATAGAAAATAAAGATTACAATCATACGCTTTCTGTAGCCGAAGATTTGATTGTCGGTCAAGAAAACATCGACCAAGCGGCGAGTGTCGATGTTCAACAAGACAGATTCATACAGCGGGATCGTGGTTTTTATGCTCAAGAAGAAGTTAACATCGAAGATATATATTTTCTTACAGTTGGTATCCGCGGCGATGCAAGCAGTTCCAACGGCGATGTTGATAAATTCTTCTTGTTCCCGAAAGCGTCCGCTTCGGTACGTCTTTCCAAATTTGATTTTTGGGAAGGTTTAAGCGGTGTATTCCCTGAATTTAAAATCAGAACCGCATACGGAAAAACGGGTAACTCTCCTATTCCGGGCGCGAAATACTCCTCTTTTGTTCCGGCAAACATTAGCGGTAGAGGCGGATTAATAGTTTCAACAAGAAAAGGAAATCCGAACATCGAACCGGAAAAAACTTCCGAAATAGAATTAGGTTTCGATGCCACGCTGTTCAACGGCGACGGAACAATAGAATTTTCTTATTATAAAAGAAATGTTTCCGATTTGATTTTATTCAGAGAGTTACCACCTTCAACCGGATACGACGAAGAAGTTATAAACGGTGGTGAAATGGAAACTTCCGGCATTGAAGTTTCTTTGGGTTACTCTTTATTCAAATCCAAAGACTTCAGCTGGACGACCAAAGTTAATTTCTACAAAACGCAATCGACAATTACAAAGTTAGACGTACCGGCGTTCAATACATTGGGATTTGCGGATATTCTCGGCCGATTCAGAATTGAAGAAGGAAAATCGGCCACGCAAATTGTCGGTTTGGAAAACGGAGAACTCAAGCAACTTGGAGACGAAACACCCGATTTCCAAATGTCTTTTGTTAACAATATGCGATGGAATAATTTCGATTTAGGATTTTTATGGGATTGGAAACAAGGCGGAGATGTTATTAACCTAACAAAATTATTATCCGATTTGTTCGGCACAACAGCCGATTTGGATACACCCGAAGGCAAAGCGCGCGCTGCGGCTTTCGGAAAAACAACTCATCAATTAATTGAAGACGGAACTTACTTGAAATTGAGAGAAGTAAGTCTCGGTTATACTTTCCCCCGTCAAACCGTGCAAGATATTTTCGGCGGATTGTTTACAAAACTCAGATTAGGTCTTTCAGGTCGTAATTTGGTTACTATTACCAATTATTCCAGTTACGATCCCGAAGTAAGTAACTTCGGCAACAAAGCAATCGGAAGATCGATTGAAGTAACGCCGTTCCCGTCTTCACGTAGTTATTACTTCGATATTTCGTTAGGTTTTTAATTAAAAGGAGAAATTGAAATATGAAAAAAATAAATTTTAGAAATATTTTAGGCAGCAAGATCTTACTTCTACTCGCCGCAATTGTTTTCTTAACAACAACTGCTTGCGAAGAATTGGATTTTGTAGATCCTAACGGACCGAGCTTGGAACAAACTTCGGTTCAAACCCTCGTTACCGGTATCGAAGCCGGAATGAGAATAGATCACGAATTCTATTTAAGAGACGTGTTGGTAATTGGCCGAGAAGCTTTTTACCTCGAACCTTCGGATCCACGTTACACGGGTGAATTATTGGGCAAAGAAGGAACCCAAATCGATCCTTCTGGATTCTTGTTAGTGCGCCCTTGGGGTTCGAGATACAGAGTAATTAGAAACTGCAACTTTCTGATTCAACAAAACGACAAAGGCGCCAACGGATTTGCAAAAACCGTTATAGCTTATCAACTTTTGTTAAATCTTAATCTGACGTACGACAACGGAATTAGAATTGACGTTTCGGGAGACAACCCCGGACCTTTTGTATCGAGAGAAGCGGCATTGGATTACATCAGTTCTTTACTCGATGAAGCGAAAGCCGATTTGGACGCGGCGGGTTCGAGCTTTAGTTTCGAACTTTCCAACGGATTCGCGGAATTTAACACTCCCGCTGAATTTGCCAAATTCAACAGAGGCTTGAAAGCCAGAGTTGCAATCTACCAAAAAGATTACGCTACCGCTTTAACCGCGCTATCACAATCGTTTTTGGATTTGGGTGCTCCTCTATCCAAAGGCGTCTATCTGGATTACGGTACGGGCGTCGGAGATCAACTTAATCCTATTTTCGAAGTTCCCAACGCAACAAGCATCAAATTATTTGCCCATCCTTCGTTTGTTGCGGATGCGGAATCCGGCGATACAAGGGTTTCTTCAAAAACTTTTGTTCGTTCCGAACCGACTACAATCGACGGTTTGACAAGCAATTTGGCTATTACAATATTCAACAGTAATACCGATCCCCTTCCGATTATGCGAAACGAAGAATTGATTCTTTTGCGTGCGGAAGCCAACATCGGTGCCGGAAATCTTGCCGATGCCGAATCGGATATTAATTTCATTCGTAATTCGGCCGGATTGCCGAACGTTACGCTGGATGCCAATAACGCATTGGACGAACTTTTAAAACAAAAACGGTATTCGCTTTTCGGCGAAGGTTACAGATGGATTGATTTAAGACTATACGATAAACTGGATACATTACCGCTCGATAGACCGGGCGATTTGGTTCACAAACAAATGCCCCGTCCGTCAACGGAAATTTAACGGTTTCATTTGTTGCTCCAAAATAAAGCTCCGATTTATTCGGAGCTTTTTTATTTTAAAGACACGGATCTTTAATCGGAGGAAAAATGCCTAAGTACAAAGTAAATATTTATTATTCATTTTTTAATTCTTTTATTGTTGAAGCTAAAAATGAAGAGGATGCGATTTCCATTGCCCGTTCGATGCAAATTGATACTGAACAAATTTCATTGAATTTGGAAAACTGGGAGGATGCCGACGAAGCTTTTGAAATAAACGAAAACGACTTTACAGAAGAAACAATTTAACCGAAGGAGAAAAATTGACTGAAAAAGATTTTAAAACCCGTTGGTCGCTTAAAGGAAAAAACGCATTGATAACTGGCGGTACGAAAGGAATCGGGCTTGCAATTGCCGAGGAATTAATAAACTTCGGAGCAAACGTATTTATTGTTGCCCGTTCGGAAACCGGCGTTAACGAAATAGTAAAAAAATGGAAATTAAAAGGTACGGAAGCCTACGGTTGTGCTGTCGATGTTTCAACTGAAACCGGAAGAAAAATATTATTTGAAAAACTGAATTCCGTATGGAACAAGCTCGATATCCTAATTAACAACGTCGGAACGAATATCAGAAAAAAATTCAACGAATATTCCTCCGATGAATTCGAGCACATCGTAAATACGAATCTACGTTCGATGTACGAAATAACAAAAGCTGCTTATCCCCTGTTGAAAGAAAGCGGAGCCGGCTGTGTTGTAAACATTTCTTCATCTGCCGGAAAAACCCATGTGCGCACAGGCGTGATTTACGGAATGACCAAAGCCGCGATCGATCAATTTACGCGCAACATTGCGGTTGAATGGGCTTCCGATAATATTCGAGTAAATGCCGTGGCGCCTTGGTACATCCGGACACCTATGGTTGAACATTTATTCGAAGATGAGACTTATTTGAACGACGTATTGTCTCGCACTCCGCTTAAACGCCTTGGCAAACCGGAAGAAGTAGCCTCAACCGTAGCGTTTTTATGTCTACCCGCCGCGGGTTTTATTACCGGTCAATGTATAGACGTGGACGGTGGTTTTACAGTTTACGGATTTTAGCCAGAATTTGCTCTTTCGTCGGCAATCCGTTTCTATAAAGGCGGCATGTTAAACCGGGGTTTTCCGGTACCGGCAAGTCTTCCAAATCCGTTCCGTTAATCAATATGGTCGGCGAACCTCTGAAACCGAACTCCTTAGCGGATTTCTCCGTTTCGATTAATCTTTCACGATAAACCAAATTTCCTTCGTATTCTTTTACAAACTCTTTAAGAATATTTAAAACCTTAACGGAATTGGGACAACCGCGGAAATATTGTATTTCAATTATAATATTTTTATCCATATTCCAACTTAATCAATTATTTTTTGTAATTTTGGTTTTTATTTAGCTCCGGGAATTTTATGAATCACTTACTACAAATCAAGAAAGAAAATTTACTTTATATGCTGATCGCCACTCTTTTATTCGTCGGCGGTTATGCATTTTTGCGTTACTCCTATAAAATTACGGATAACTTACCTTTTGCTCAAGAAATAGTTTTGGTCGTACTCGGAACAATCGTTACGATTTTAATTACCGCTATTCTCTTGAACAAGCAAACCGAAGTCGAATTGAAGAAAGAAGAAAATATCAAATTCCTCGAGTTGAAAACAAACATTTACACTCAACTTTTGGAATATTTGGAAAAAGTGATGCTGAAAAATTCAACTTCGGATGAAGATTTGATCCGTCTACGCTTTCTGACCCACAAACTTGCAATAGTTGCCAGTCCGGCGGTACTCATTCAGTACGAAAAATTCGTTCATCTGTTTATAAAAACCACTAAAGATCATAAACTTGAAAAGCAAGAAACAAATTTACTCTCAGAAGAATTAGCTAAACTCACTGTAAAAATCCGGGAAGATTTAGTCGGCCAATTGGATAAAGAAAGCTCTTATTCTCAATTCCAAATTTCGAAACAAATCCTTGCCAACACCGAAAGTTTAATGGAAAACAATAACGAATAATTTTATTTTACTATTTAGGTCAAAATTCCGGAACCTTTTTATCGATACGCTGTATATACGCTCGGAAAATTTCAATAAACAAAAACATGAGGAAAATATGAGCGAACTTGTACGAAACTGGTGGTTATTTTTAATAACCGGAATTTTATTCTTGGTAACGGGTGTGTGGGTTTTGCTTACGCCGTTGGCAAGTTATTTAACTTTAAGTGTTTTATTCGGCATTATTTTCTTTTTGGCCGGAATAACGAAAATTTACTTTTCCGTTAGCAACAAAGATTTCATAAGTGGTTGGGGATGGTATTTGACAATTGGTATAATCGATTTTCTTTTAGGCATTTTGTTAATACTTCACCCCGAAATTTCGATGGTTACACTTCCGTTCCTTATGAGTTTTTGGTTAATGTTCAAAGGAACAACATTAATCGGAATTGCTCTCGATATTAAAAAGTTCAACATTCCGAATTGGTGGATACTTTTAACCGGCGGAATATTAACAACTTTGTTTGCTTTCTTCATTCTGTTTAATCCGTTAATCGGTGTTTTCACCATAGTTATTTGGACGGGACTATCGTTCCTCACGGCCGGATTAATTAACGTAATGCTATCATTTAAAATTAAAAAACTTAAAACTTTTATAGAAGCATAAAAAGGAAAACAACTATGAAAAATTTGGCAAATAAACCGACTCGCTTACAGGAAACATTAATCGAATTATTGCGTGTTAAAGAGCATCCTTGCATTTCAATTATCGTTAAAAACGATAATCCGACTACGTATAACGAAAAACTTCGAATTGCCGTTAAAACGGAGATAAAAAACGCATTGAATTTATTGGAGGAAAATAAATTCGATAAAAATGTAATCGGCGAATTCGAAAACATATTAACAGACGTTGAAGAAGACATTCAATACGAAAATTACTTTAACGGATTGGGAATATTCGTCTCACCCAAAGTGAGGGAAATAGTTTATTTCCCTTTCGAAGTTAATCCCAAAACTATTGTCGACGATTCATTTGAAATCAGAGATTTATTAATGACCGTTAACCGTACTTTTCAGTACGACGTTATAATCCTAAGTAAAAAAAGAACAAGATTCCTCAACGGTTTCGGTTTCGATTTACGAGAAATTTCTCACCCCGATATTCCGGACGGGGCGATCGATTATTTGGAATCGAAAAAATATAAAACTTACGATCCCGGAAAAACAGAATCCGTTGCGATGACGCAGTATGTTAAAGATCTGGATCATTTTCTCAGAATCTACTCGGAACGTACCACTTCGCTAATCGTAATGGGCGATGTTAAACTCGTTTCGTACTTTAGAAACAACACGAAAAATCCCGGTAAAATTAAAGCCGTTATCGAAGGAAGTTACGATGATTTCAAAATTTCCGAAATACAAAAATTAATCAAGGAAAAACTTCGGGAAATTATTTCACTTTGGGAAGACGAAATTCTTAAACGTGTTCAAAAAGATATTGACGCTCTAAATTACGTCTCGGGATTGCAAGAAGTATGGACTGCAGCCGCCATGAAGGAGGCAAGAATCCTATTAACGGAACGCGAGTTTAAAACAGAAGGTTGGAGTACCAACAACAATTTATTTATACGTTTCGACAAACCGGAAAACGAAGAAAGCGATTATCATCAAGATGTTGTGGACGATATTGTTGAAATGGTATTGCTGCAAGGCGGTGAATCTTATTTTTTGAGTCCGGGTAAACTTGAAAAATTCGATAAAATACTTTTAACCCTCCGCTCTTAATTTCGGGAAGGCGCCAATCTTGCGGCGCCTTTTTTATTTCAATTATTTGTACTTCCAAAATTTCCGACTTGACAAGATTTCGGAAAAATAATATTTTTCGACTAAGTAGTCGAAATTAGAATAGAGAGTTTAAATATGTCGGTTGCACAAAGGAAAGAGCGCGAACGAAAAGCAAGAATCGATTTAATTATTAGAGCGGCATCCGAAACTTTTGCTAAACTCGGTTATCACAATACCAGCATGGATTTAATCGCGGAAGAAGCCGAACTCGGAAAATCCACTTTGTATTACTATTTCCCAAGTAAAGAAAAGCTTTTGGTTTCCGTATTGGAAAACGGATTGAAAGAATTCTTCAACTCCCTCGAAAATAATTTGGCCGGAATATCGGATCCGCTATTAAAAATAGAAACAATTACGCTTACGGGTGCCGATTTTTTCTCGAAAAACAGAAACTTTTTTAATCTGTACATTTATTTGTCGGCACATCCGACATTAAGAAAAATCGTTTACGGAAAAATTCAACCTATAATTGCAAAAAAACTCGGAATAATCGGGTCGGTTTTAAAAGAAGCAAAGACCAAAAGACTAATTAAAAATTTGTCCTTGAACGAACTAACTCAAATTTACGGTTCTTTGGTAATGAGCATGGGGATTTTCTTAAATCCGCAAACTACCAAAAAACAGCTTGAAAAGAGAGCAAGGCTAATTAACGAAATATTTTTAACCGGAATTAAATCGGCGGGTGAATAATGTTCGGACTTACAAAAACAGTTACAAATTATCCCAAGTTGACCATATTGTTGATTTTACTCGTTACTTTGTTTTTCGGTTACAACATAAAAAACATTAGAATGGATCCCGATATAACAACGTCTTTGCCCAAAAACATTCCGGCAAGAATTCTATATGATAAAATGAATAAAATATTTCCGAGTAAAGACTTTATTCTTATTGCAATGGAATCGGATTCGGTGTTTTCGGTAAAATTTATTTCCACCGTGTACGATTTAACCAAAACATTGGAAAACCTTCCGGAAGTTTATTCGGTGATGAGTCCGACAAACATTAAAATCATCCGTGGAACCGAAGAAGGAATGGAAGTAAAAGAAATACTTACTTCCCCGCCGGTAACCAAAACTGATATATTAAAATATAAGCATACATTATTCAACAGCGATTTACCCGTCGAAAATATCATTTCCAAAGACGGGAAAATGATAGGCATAATGGTCTTCGTTAAGAAAAACATAAAACCCGAAGAAGCCGCAAAGAGAATTTTGGATTATTTGGATTCTCTCGATTCCCCTTATCATATTTTTGCATCGGGGAAACCGGTTTTAACCTTGTACCTTGCACGCGGTATGGCAAGGGATATGGGTTTGTTATTCCCTCTCGTAATTTTATTAATTATAGTAATACTTTGGTTGTCGTTCAGAAGTTTACGCGGTGTTCTTATTCCGCTTGCGGTTGTATTGATAAGTGTTATATGGACAATCGGACTAATGGCATTACTCGGAATTCCGATTACACACAGCACTAACATGCTGCCTATTCTTCTTGCTTCCATAGCGGTTGCCGACGGAATACACATTGTTAATCGTTATTATGATTTAATCAAAAAAATCGATTCGGTGAAAGACGCCGTTTTGCAAACCATGAAAGAACTAAATTCGCCGGTTATTTTAACTTCAATTACAACGGCATTCGGATTTCTTGCGTTAAACACATCAAACATCGGATCAGTCGGGCAGTTAGGTCAGTTTACGGCTTTCGGTGTTATAGCCGCAATGGTATTTTCGTTAACGTTCATTCCGGCCGCTTTATCTTTGCTGAAAAAACCGAAAAAAATTAAGATAAGAAAAAACGGATTTCTTTCGAAATTGGCAGTTGCATATTCCGAATTTATTATCACTAAAAGAAAATATTTAATTGGTTTTATTTTAATTATCGTAATTTTATCAATTCTCGGTTGGCCACAGATAGTTTTGGAAAACAATTCCATTAACAATTTTCCCGAAAATCATCCGGCGCGAATTTCTTACGAGCATATTAACAAACATTTTGCAGGTACAACTTTTTTAAGTATTCTAGTGGAAGGCGACGAGCCCGGCGCAATCAAGGACCCTTCCATTTTAAGAAAAATAGACAGTCTGGAATCTTTCTTAAAAACAATGGAACACGTCGGCTCTACCCTTTCACTAGTAGATTTTATTAAAAGAATGAACAAAGTACTTCATGCCGATTCCGAAAGCTACAACATCGTACCGCCGGATACGGTTTGGGAAACCGGTACCGATTGGGTTGAAGAAAACGGCAGATGGGTTGAAAAAGAAATTAGATTTAAAGTTGCCGGCAAAGATTTGGTAGCGCAATATTTACAATTGTACGAAATGTCGGGTAAACCGGAAGATTTCTCCAACTTAGTCGATTATAATTATCAAACGGCAAGAATTAACGCATTCATCAATACGGAATCGTCAAATGTTTTGCGGGAAATAGACCGTAAAACGAGAAATTACATTAAAACTCATTTCCCCGAAGCAAAAATCGAATTAACCGGAACATCCGAATTGTTTTTGGCAATTAACGATTTGGTTGTGAGCGGTCAATTTAAAAGCATTATTGTTTCGCTTCTGTTGGTTATCGGTGTAACTTCCATTGCTTTCCGTTCATTGCGGACGGGATTGCTGAACGGAATTCCGCTTTTGTTTGCAATGATTTTTAATTTCGGTTATATGGGTTGGTTCGGAATCGATTTGAATATTGTAACGGCTCTTACATCTTCCATTGCAATCGGTGTAGGAGTCGATTATGCGGTTCACTTCATTCACCGTTACAGATACAGACTTTCCGAGCACAACGAAGAAGAAAGCGTTAGAAAAACAATTTTTGAAGCCGGTATTCCGATTGTAATTAACGCCGTTACCGTAGGACTTGGCTTTGCAATTATGATGTTCTCCACTTTTAACGGTGTTAAACATATGGGATTGTTAATCACAATCGCAATGTTTACTTCTTGTTTCGGTGCAATTGCAATTCTACCGTCATTCTTTTTAACATTCAAACCTAAATTTTTAAAAGAAAAAAGGAGCGAGTAAAATGTCGTACGCGAAGTTTTTACTTATTCCGTTGATTTTCGCTTTCAGTTACATTATTGCACAGGAACCCGATGGTAAGTCGATAATGGAAAAAGCTTTGAATAAATCAACATGGAAATACATGCAAGGCGATGTCGAGTTAATCCTTATTAACTCACAAGGTCAAAAACGCGTAAGGAAAATTAAGATGTTCAGCCGGAAACGCAATGAAAACGAAAGCGACATGCTGATGAGATTTATCGCTCCCCCCGATGTAAAAAATATCGCATTTCTAACAATAGAACATTCCGATGGCGACGACGAAAGGTATTTGTACCTACCGGCACTACGCAGAGTAAAAAGAATCACATCGAGCGGAAAAGGAGGCAATTTTATGTCTTCCGATTTTACATATTACGATATAGGAAAACCGAAATTGAACGATTGGACGTACAAACGTTTGGAAGATGAAAAAATCAACGGATTCGATTG